>JBBRAG010000024.1:0-44843 GCA_038206945.1 Bacteroidia bacterium
AAAGCCCTTGGTTAGTGCCATGGGCGAAATTAAATTTTTATTAAAAAGTAAGAATTTAGTTTATTTATCGGTAGTTACTTTTTTTGCGTTAGGTGTTTTTAACGGCTTAACTACTTGGCTTGAACCCATTTTAAAACCAAACGGCATTAATGCTGAAGAGGCCGGGCTTGTTGGTGCTTTTTTAATTATAGGCGGCATTTTGGGTTCATTAATCATTCCAACTATTTCAGATAAATTAAAAGTACGAAAACCATTTTTAGCACTTTGTTGTTTAGCGGCGCTGGCTATTGTGTATCCTTTATGTAAATTTAATTCCTTATCTATTTTATATTTGCTTGGCGGTTTAATGGGTTTCTTTTTTCTGCCCGGATATGCGCTTTTACTATCAATGTGCGAAGAAATTGCAGGTAGTGAAAAAGCAGGTGCAGCTACCGGTATATTAATGATGGCGGGCAATGCAGGGGCTGTTGTTGTAATTGCGTTAATGCCTATGATAAACAACGAAGGTACTGGTTGGAATAATTCTATTTACTTAATGATAATTTTATTACTTGTTGCGCTTGCGCTTATCATAGGCGCGTTAAAAGAAACTTTTAACACAGATAAAAGCACTGTTTAAAAGTATTCGTTGGTATACTATTTGTTTTATTGTTGATTATATCTACATTTAAAACTTCTTATCTCTCGGAATGAAATCTTTATTTTTTAGGCTTATCGTTTTTATTGCATTTCAGTTTATTTACTTCTCTATTTCTGCGCAAAATAAAGACAGCCTTGCTCCTACTAAAACTCCTGTTATAAAAGAAGATGCCTTACTTACTAAAAAAAGAAAATTCACGTATTTTATTTCCGACAGATCAAGTGAAGAAGATAAATATGATATTTTTAAAATAACTCCAACACCACAACCTTTAGGTATTACAATTGTGCGCGGACATTTAGAAATATTTGAAAACCCTAGAGAAAAACATGCAAAGATCACGCTTTATAATGCGTCAAACAATGAATTAGTGGGCATCTATAACACCAACATGTACACGGGCAACTATATTTTAGTGTTGGTACCTAACGTTAAGTATGTAGTTAAGGTAGAAGTTAGTGGCTATGGAACAACACAAGATATAATTGAAGTGCCACTGAAAGTAGATTACGAAATTTGCCGACAAGACTTAAAACTTAAATTAAACGAAAAGCAAAAGCCTATTCTTTCTATTGCTAGTTTTTTTGCCGATGATAATGAAAAAGTATTTTATTTAAGATCAACCATTGATACTTCAAACACAAGAGATGATTTGAATGCTATAAGCGAAGAAGAAAAAGACAAGATTGCTAAAAAGAATGGAAAGCCATATTCTACCATTGATGAGTTAGTAAAAAAACAGCTGGAAGAGGAAAAGAAAAAACCTGCGGAAGCCTTGAGCGCTTTTAAAAGCAATGATTTTCAAAAAGCTGTTTTTTTATATTCTGACTTGCTTAAGAAGGATCCCGCCGATCCATTTATGAATTACTATTACGGAGTTTGTTTGGTAAATTTAGATGTTTCTAAAGCCAAAGCCATCAACTCATTTCAAATAGCTTCTAAATTTAAAGAAGTGCCTTATGATGTATATTTTTATTTAGGCAAGGCTTGCCATTTATCCTATTTATTTAATGATGCCTTACTTGCTTTAGAAGAATATAAAAAACGAGCCAAACCAACTGAGCTAATAAATAATAATGTTGCGCAACTGCTTTCCTACTGCAGAAATGGCAACTCCTTGTTGGGCGACCAAGTAAATATTGAAGTAATAAAACGTACCTCTATACAAGGAGAAAATATTTTAGCGGCTTATAATCCCGAGTTGATAAATGATAAGGTACGCATAAAAACAGATTTTTTTAATTCATCTATTGATAAAAAAAAACAAGCACAGCTTTTAATGTGCAACACCAACAAGCGAGAATATATACAAGTTAGTTATGGAGAAAAAGAATTAACCGGTTTAGACCTTTATAAAAACAAGTACGATCCAACCGGAAAATTAGGAACACCTCAAACCCTTGATTTAGGCATAAACACACCTTATGACGAGAACTACCCTTACTTAACACCCGATAGTAAAACACTTTATTTTTCATCTAAAGGCCACAACAGCATGGGTGGTTATGATATTTTTAAATGTACGCGCGCAGATAGTGCCGCCCCTTGGTCTAAACCGGTTAATATGGGTTACCCCATAAACTCTACGTATGATGATGTGCTTTTTATTCCTGATACAGTGCATCAACTGGCCTCTTATTCATCCAACAGAAAAAATAATAGGTATGAATATATAGAGCTTAAGGTGCCACAACGCACCGCAACAAATTCAATTATAAAAGGAAGTTTTACAACGTTAGATTCTATTCCTAACAGAGATGCTATTATCTCCGTTTATAACTCTAACACGGGCGAAATTGCCGGTGTTTACAAAACAAATTCATCTACCGGTCAATATTTAATGGTGCTTACATCCGGACAAAAATATGATGTAACTATTGAGACAGAAGGGCATGCGGAGTTTACTTCCAACTTTGATGTGCCTGATAAAAAAGGAGATTTTATTTTAAAGCAAATGATAAAATTGAGAAAAGATTCTATATCAACTATTAAAAATTATTTTACGGAAGAAGAAGCTATGCGCGCGGTATTTGACACCGGAATTAAAAAAGCAAATCAACTAGAAATTGCAAAAGAAAAAGCTAAGCGAGATCATGAACTTAAAAAAGAGACAAAAGTAAAAAAACCAGCACGTACGCCCGAAGAAGCACAAAAAGATTTGGAAGATTTAAAGCAGGCAAAAAGTTTGTATGATAATTCTACCTATCAATTAGCTGCCTTGCTTTATCAGGAAATAGAAGGTCGTATTGATCTCGACCCGATCAATTCATACTATTACGGCATTAGTTTATATCATGCTAAAAAAGATAAAACCACTTGTATTAGAGAATTAGAAACTGCTTCTGCCGGCAAAAATATTCCGGTTGATGTGTATTATTACTTAGGCAAGGCAAATAATATGAATTATCGTTTTACTTCGGCTATTAACTACTACAAAAAATTTATGTTGGTTGGCAAGCCTGCCGATGTACAAAAATTTAACGTTGAAAACGAAATTATTTATTGTAACAACGGCATAAAACTGGTAAATAATCCAACAGTAATGGAAGTTTATGAAAAGAAACCGGTAAGTTTAAATGCTATTCAAAACGCCATTACACATATAGAATCGGGTGGTAAAGTATTGGTAATTACCGATGATATGCGTTCATCTATTGATAAAAAGAAAAATTTTAAATCGCTCTTATTTTTGTCGACAGATAAGAACACGGTACTTTATGCCAGCTACGGTGAAGATGATGCTAACGGAAAAGATATTTACCAGATAAAAAAATTAGGCAATGGTAAATGGGCTACACCGCTTAATATTTCCTCAGTTAACAGCCCCTTAGATGAAGAATTTCCATCTTTATCTAAAGATGGTAAAACACTTTATTTTTCTTCAAAAGGATTTGAAAATATGGGCAGCTATGATATTTTTAAAAGTGTTTGGAATGATGATACACAATCATGGGGTGCGCCTGTAAACATGGGTGCGCCTATTAACTCACCGTTTGAGGATATTTATTTTTTAGAATAGAGATGGAATTAGCATATAGAAAATATGGCAGCGGACAACCCTTATTAATTTTACACGGTTTATTTGGGCAAAGCGATAACTGGAATACACTTGCCAAACGCTTTGGCGAGAATGGCTTTGAAGTTTATACGATCGATCAGCGTAACCATGGTTTATCTCCACATCATAACGAATGGAATTATGAAGTGATGGCAGATGATATATATGAATTTATTGAAACCCATCATTTACAAAATTCTATTTTATTAGGGCACTCTATGGGCGGAAAAACCGCTATGTTCTTTGCCTTGAAATATAATGGCGTGTTAGATAAATTAATAGTAGCTGATATGTCGCCAAGAGCTTATTCGCCGCATCATGATGATGTGTTGAATGCACTTAACGCGGTAGATTTTTCTAAAATAAATACACGCAAAGAAGCCGAGGCTGTTTTAAGCGAACACCTATTTGATTTTGGAACAAAACAATTTTTACTAAAAAATATTTATTGGCAAGATGAGGCCAATAGTAAAATGAACTGGCGTTTTAATCTGGCAGCCATTACCAAAAACTATAAGGAAATTTTAGCGGCCGTTCCTCAAAAAACAAGTAATGTAGATACTTTATTTGTAAGAGGAGAAAAATCTAATTACATTACCGATAAAGATATTCCTGAAATAGAAAAACGTTTCTCAAATTATAAACTTGAGACTATAACACATGCCGGACATTGGGTACATGCGGAGCAACCAGAAGCTTTTTATAATGCGGTGATTGATTTTATTAGATAGGTAGCATTGCTAAATTATAAACACATTGGTATTTGCAGCTAAAAAATTAGCCAGCACTTTTTATTTTATTAATAGGCGCATAAATCTTTACTTAGCTTATTTTGTATTAAAGTTAAAGTTTAGCCCTATAGTTAGAAACGAATTATCTTGCTTAAAATTACTGTTAGAAAGGTTTACGCTATATCCATATTGCAGTTGAAGCTTAATTTTCTCTAATCCTCCTTTTATAGTTAGCGCAGGTTCTACTAGATAATTGGATGAATTATTTTTTAAGTAATTAGTTTGCTGTTCATTTTCAAAAATTAAATCTCCTTTTATATTACTATAAGATAGGTTAACAATTCTTGAAGATATAGCGATAGAAAAATATTTTGATTTATATCCAAAATTTGGCTGAATTCCTACTCGCAAAAGATTAGCAGAAATATTTCCATTGGTTAGAGGATAGTCATTTTTAGTAGATGGAAGGTGATTTTCAAAATTACCATAACCTACTATTCCATAAACTTCAAAAATCCAGTTTTCGGTAATAGGCTTAAAGTATCCGCCTCCAAGTTCAATAAACTTACCAGATCCTCCATTTCCATTATCAAGGTTTGGAGGCAGAAACAATCCTCCATTTGCTTTTACAGCAATATTTTTGGTAATTCCATAGGCGCCTTGAAATTCAACTTGATTGCGATTGCCGGAAACTGTTAGGTTTGTTTCTCCCATTTTCGAAATTAAAGGAACATTTTGAGTATTAGGTGTATAATACTTAGGACTACAGGATGCAAATGAAATGGTTATAAATAAAAGAATAAGTTTTGAAAAATTTTTCATTTTTAAAGTTTTTTTTTAAAAATTAATACTAATGGTTTGCAACATCTTTTTATAGTAAACAAGCATTTTAAATAAAGATAACATATTACTACGTGTTTTCATATAAAAGCCGTGAAGATCTATCACTTTTACAAATTTTTAAGAATACTTCCTTCTTTCAGCCATATAAAAAAAGTAAAATAAGTTAAAGACGACCTCTTAATAATTTAAATTAAAAATGTAACTTTTGTACGTATCTTTATATATGCAATTTACCGAAGAAAAAATTTTATCTTTTTTACAAGAAATTCCTGATCCTGAAATTCCGGTAATTACCATTGTTGAGCTTGGCGTTATAAGAAAAATAAATATTACCGATAATGCTGTGGAAGTAGAACTATCGCCCACTTATAGCGGTTGCCCCGCCATGAAACAAATGGAAGATGATATTATTAATACGCTTAAAGCTAAAGGTATTGAACAGGTTAAAATAAAAACTGTGTATACACCGGCATGGACAACCGATTGGATAAGCCCGGATGCCAAAGAGAAATTGAGAAAATATGGTATTGCGCCACCGCAAGAAAGCACAACCGATAAATCTTTTATTACCGGAAAGACAAAACAAATTAAATGTCCGCGGTGTGGATCTTTACATACAGAAATGGTTAGTCAATTTGGCTCTACAGCTTGTAAAGCTTTATATAAGTGTAAAGACTGTCTGGAACCTTTTGATTATTTTAAATGTATTTAAGTACCTTTATTCTATAAAATATATAATGGATATAAATAAAGAAACTCCGGGCGATAAAAGAAAACAATTTTCTTCTTCTAAAACAACTTACAAAAAATTCTTGCCATGGTCTTTTGCGGGCGGTATGCTTATTGTGCTTTTAGCTTTAGGAATGTTCTATTTAGCCATGCCGCATTCACCAAAAAATTTGACCGTTACTACTGAAAAAATTTTAACAGAAACTGAAGATACTTCTATTTTTAAAGGAGAACATTTTTACAGAATGCACCATTACAAGCATATTGATAAAGACGCCGAAGAGATTGTACTTATGCGTGATGAAGAAAACATGCTCGAAAAAGGCAACCTAACAGATAAACAACGTAAACTTATAGAGCTTTTACCTGATGCACCGGTAATTTATATGTATAATTTAAAACTTACTGATTATCAAAAAATATATTATAAGGCCGACGGTAATCCTCTAACCATAAACGATACAGCCACACCAAAACTAATTAACCTGGCTATGAAAAATTTTATGGCTTCTAAGTTTAATGAGTCTATTTTATATTTAAAGCCTTTGTTAAATAGAAATCACAACGATCCTAACGCTTTGTTTTACATAGGCGCCGCCTATTATTATGAAAAAAACTACCCGCAAGCAATCATCATGTTTAATAGGATAGAAAATTTATCAAACAATATATTTAAACAGGAAGCTTATTGGTACAAAGCGCTTTGTTGCATAGATCTGCAAAAAAATACGGAAGCAAAAACCCTGTTGCAGCACATTTTAGATGCACAAGGTTTTTACGCGCAGCAGGCCAAACAACAACTAGCATCTTTAAAATAAATTTATGGATTTGTTATATGCAATATGTTTGATGAAGCATCAAAATTTACGGTATACTGTTTTAACGCAAAAGTAGCCGGCCTATGTGTTACGCTACCGCTTCCATCTTGAATAAGATAGGCGGAACCACACAAATTACAACGCGCGCTAAAGGTTTGATAAGAAAATATTTTTGCCGCCGTACTGGTTGTACCATCATAGGTGCAAGCCCGTTCATAGGCGTAAAAGGCTGATGACCCATGGTAAATAATAAGGCCACGAATACCAACGTTAGAAACAGTATCTACTCCCTCAACCGCGTTTAAATTTGGATGGGCAGACAAATAAACCTGCACGTTAACCGGGGTGTTGCTTGCCTGCACAATAGTGGCATTAGTTTGGACGGACTGTGTAGAATTTTTTTTACAGGACAAACAACCCGTCCAAATGGTAAATAAAACAAAAAAAACAGGGTATTTTAAAATACGTATCATGATACAAAATTAAACAATTACTTTTGCCTGTACTATATGGATGATCCAATTAACAATTCTTCGCCACGCAAATGGCTTAACCCATTAATATACACTTGCCTGCTTATTGCCGGTATTATAATGGGCGCTGTTTTAACAAGCAAGCGGCAGACTTCTGTTGTAAGTTCTTCAACGCATAAACAAAGCGGCAAGCTTGATAATGTGCTTGATTTTATTCAGGAAAATTATGTAGACACGCTTAATAGAAAAAAGCTGGAAGAAGGCACGCTAACTGCTATGCTAAAACAATTAGACCCGCATTCAGATTATATTCCCGCAGCTGAATTACAGGAAACCAACGAACCTTTGCAAGGAAATTTTCATGGCATTGGTATTGAATTTAACATTGTAAATGATACTATTTGCGTGGTGCATCCTATACAAGGTGGCCCCTCTGAAAGACTTGGTGTTAAAGCCGGTGACAGAATTGTAAAGGTTGATACTAAAAATGTAGCGAGCCTAAAAATTACCAATAAAAAAGTATTTGAATTGCTGAGAGGTAAAAAAGATACCAAAGTAAATATTACTATTAAGCGCGAAGGACAAAAACCATTGATTGATTTTACAATTACGCGCGGCGAGATTCCTATTTATAGTGTGGATGTTTCTTTTATGGCCGAACAAGGTGTTGGTTATATAAAAGTGAGTCGTTTTGCGGCATCAACGTATGAAGAGTTTAGAAAAGGATTTAATAAACTTAGTAAACAAGGTATGAAAAAAATAATTGTTGATTTGCGTGGAAATGGTGGCGGTTACTTAAATGCAGCCGTTGATATTGCTGATGAATTTTTAAGTAAAGGCATGTTGATTGTTTATACTAAAGGAAGAAATAGTCCTGAGAAAAAATATTTTGCCACCGAAAAAGGAAGTTTTGAAACCAGTAAACTAGTTGTTTTAATTGATGAAGGTTCTGCATCTGCCAGCGAAATTGTTTCGGGCGCTTTGCAAGATAATGATAGAGCAACTATTATTGGTCGCCGTTCCTTCGGCAAAGGCTTGGTGCAAGAGCAAATTGAAATTCCGGATGGTTCTGCTATACGTTTAACCATTGCACGCTATTATACACCAAGCGGTAGGTGTATACAAAAACCTTATAACAAAGGGCTGGAAGCCTATTACAGCGAAGAATATGACCGTTATAATAACGGAGAAATGCTGCATCAGGATAGCATACATTTTGCAGATAGTTTAAAATTTAAAACCGTTTCGGGCAGAACGGTTTATGGCGGGGGCGGTATAACTCCAGATATTTTTGTTCCGATAGATACAAGCTATCGTTCATCTTATTTAAATAAAGTTTTTTACAAAGGTCTCGTTAATGATTTCGCTTTTAGTTACGCCGATAAAAATCGCGCTTCATTTTCATCCTATAAAACGGCTGCCGATTTTGTAAAAAATTACACGCCTTCTCAAGCATTATTAAATGAATTTGTTGAGTTTGCTGCAAAAAATGGTATTCCAAAAAACGAAGTGCAATTAAAAAAATCGGCTACTTATTTGGTTACGCAAATTAAAGCCCTAATTGGTCGTAATTTATTTGATAACGATGCTTATTACCCAGTCATTTTAAAAGACGACAAAGTATTTAAAGAAGCGCTGAAAAACATTTCAAAAAATTAATATTTCTTTTTGGTAATTAAATAATGGGCTGTTTGCAACATAGTAAAAGCGTAATTTTTTAAAGAATCTGCTGTTAATTTTTTCTCTTTCAATTCATTTTTATCAGATAGATTTTCATACTTGTATAAAAATTCTTGCTTGGCATCCAACAAGTAAAAGTAGTAGTATGTAGGGCCAATGCAGCCAATTTTATTATCGGCCGAAAAATAAATGCAAGGTCTTTTTTCTTTTAATAGATCAATGCCAAAACTATCATTATCATACTCGTAACCAAGCAATCCCATAATAGTTGGGAACACATCTATTTGTCCGCCTAACAAATTATTTATTTGTGGAGTTATATATTTCGGACAATAAAAAATACAAGGCACATGATGAAATGAAAGTGGCATTTGATATGTATGCCCTAAACTAACACCATGATCTCCTAAAAAAACAAATAAAGTGTTATCGAACCATTTTTGTTTTTTTGCATTTTCTATAAAATGATTTATACTCCAATCTGCATACTGCGAGGCTCTTTCTTTTTCATCAATACCATTGGGTTTAAAAGGAATATTAGTCGGTATTTCCCAGGGCCCATGATCTGAAGAAGTAAGCATCAAGGCAAAAAATGGTTGTTGTTTGTTTAATTTTTCAATAGCAAAATCAAACATTATATGATCTGGAACGCCTAATGTACTTATAGACTGATTGCTTGGAAAATCTTTTTCAGAAAAAATTTCAGTTACATCATTGTATTTTAAAAAGCCCGCAATGTTATCAAATTGCTCGTCGTGCGTTGTGAAAAACATAGTCTGATAACCTTCTTTTTTTAAAGTAGATGGTAAACAATTAAATTTTTTATCTACATATTTTTCTAAAGAATGTTGGTGCAAAAGAGCGGGAAAACCTGTAACTGTACTAAAAATCCCATTATATGTATGAATGCCGGCCGAATAAAAATCAGAAAAATACAAGCCTTGTTTACTAAATTCAATAAGATTTGGTGTTAGCGATTTTTGATTGTATCCACCCATTTTTGACGCACACATACCCTCCATTAAAACAACAACTACATTTAATTTTTTTAAATTGTTGGATTGCTGGATATGCCTCACAAATAAATCTACATTAGAAGTATCTGTAAATTTCAAATACTTTTTTGCCTGATTGATGGTTTGTAAATTATTTTCAGTTAGAAATAATTTTTGACTTTCATCTTCATTTAATACGCTCGTCATAAAAGTAAAATTTGCATTTAAACCTGTTTGATTTACTAGCGTGTTATCTGATATATATGCCAACCCATTATGAATAGGCGTTTTACCTGCAATACGCCCACGGGCACCAACGAATAGAAATAATGCGCCAATCATAAAAAAAGTAATGGTGTATTTCTTTTCTGAATAAGGGGTTCTATTTTTTAAAGAACCATTAATACTTTTTATGCTAGCATAAACTATCGGAAGAAACAAAAATAAATATCCCCAATAAGAAAAATCTGACAAGACAAGTTTTATAGATAATGTACCTTGATTAAGCCAAGCAAAAGCCTCGCGATTAATATGTTTTTGAAACTGTATATAATAAGGTATATCTGCGCAAGAAATAAATAAAGCAACCGGTAAAATTAGTTGCAAATACAGCGTAGAAATTTTTTCTAAGAATGTAATCTGAAATAATTCTTTTATAAAAAGAAGAAGAAAAGGCAGCATAAAAACATAGCAAAGCACCGTTACGTCAAAACGGAAGCCCATTAAAAATGCTTGTAAAATTAGTCCTTTTGGAAACTCATTTCCTTGAATAAAAACAATTGCAGAAAGAACAAATGCAATTCGTATGATAAAAAAAAGAAGTAAATGAATCAAAAATATTTTTGATAATGCAGCGATAAACGGAGGAAGTTTACGCATCAAAAAATTAGTTCTTTAAACTTAAAAGTTCTTTTGCGTTTAAAATGGCAGATTCGGTGGGTTTGCCTGTGCTTAGCATTTTTGCAATTTCAACAACACGTTCTTCTGCGGTAAGCATTTTAATTTCAGATTGCGTTTGCTCTTTAATATCTTGCTTATAAACGAACAAATGTTGCTTGCCTTTTGATGCTAATTGCGGCAAATGTGTAATGGCCATAACTTGCATGTTCTTGCCCATGTGTAAAAGTATGGTGCCAATTTTGTGCGCCACATCGCCAGAAACACCTGTATCTATTTCATCAAAAATAATAGTCGGCAACGAAGTTTTTTCTGCCAAATGAGATTTTAAACAAAGCATTAAACGAGATAACTCTCCTCCTGAAGCAACTTTATGTAACTCACTTAATGAAAGTCCTTTGTTAGCTGAAAATAAAAAATGCAACTCATCGCTTCCATAATTAGTAAGGCTTTCCGTGGTGTTGCAATTAATAACCAACTGCGCATTTTGCATACTTAAATCGGCTAGCATTTCTTTAACCGATTTTTCTATAGCTGGAATAACTTTTTTTCTTTTATCGGAGAGTGATTTAGCTTTTGTCCACACAGTTTCGGTCAATTTTTTTATTTCAGCTTGTAGTTTTTTTATTTCTTCTTCGATAGAATTAAACTTATTTAATTTTTCCTCCAGCTCTAATTTAATTTTTAAAAGTTCTTGTTCGTCAGATACACCGTGTTTTTTTAACAGACGATTTAGCAGATCAAGCTGCGAGGTAATATCTTCTAGTTTTTTTGTATCAAAAACAACATTTTCATTTACTGCATCAACTTCTGTCGCAATATCTTTTATCTCTAAATAGGCTGAATTTACACGTGCTGCCAGTTCTTCATATGTTTTTCCATAACGAGCAAGTTGCGTTAAGGTGCTTTTTAAACCGACTAAATGAGTTAGAATATTTTCTTCGCCGCCATCAATACTAACCGATGCTTTTACTAAATTTTGCTTAATAAATTCGGCGTTATTATGCGTATCAAACTCTTGCTCTAATTGCTGCAAGTAACCTTGCTTTAAAGTGGCTTGTTCTAATTCGGTAAACTGAAACTGGTAATAATCAAAATCTTTTTTGGCTTGTTGCTCAAATGATAAAAGTTCATTTAATTCTTTTTCTTTTTCTTTTAATTGAATAAAAAATCCGTTGTATTGTTTTCGTTCATCCAAACAATTAGCAAAAGCATCAACCATATTAAAACGAAACGATGCTTGATTAAGCAACAATGTTTCGTGTTGAGAGTGGACATCAATTAAATATTGCGAAAGTTGTTTCAATACGTGTAGCGTAACTGGAGTATCATTTACAAAAGCACGAGATTTTCCATCCGATGCAATTTCTCTTCTAATAGTTGTTTCAGTTTCGTAATCAAGTTCGTTTTCGGTAAAGAAATTTTCCAACGCATAATTCCTAATTAAAAAAGTAGCCTCTACAATACATTTTTTCTGCTTATCGCGCAGCACAGCCATATCTGCACGTTCGCCTAGTACAAGTCCGAGCGCCCCAAGCATAATAGATTTGCCGGCACCGGTTTCGCCTGTAATTACTGTAAGCGATTTATCAAAAGAAATGGTTACTTCTTCTAAAAGCGCGTAATTTTTTATGTGAAGTTTTTTAAGCATTCGTGCGGCTAATTTCGCTATTATTTGGTTTTGTAAAAGACTAAGATTTCAACAGATTTACACCAATTCTTCGCCCAGTTTTACAAAATCAACGCCATCAAAATTTCCGGAAGTCATCATTAAAAGGTTTTTATCTTTCCAAGTAATTGCTTTTAAATAATCGCTTACTTGTTTTGATTCTGTAAACACTTTTAGTTTATCATCGCCAAAAGCTTGCTTGACTTGCTCTATTGTAATTGGTTTTAATTTTTTATGTTCTATGGTATGTGGATTAAAATATACAATAGCATCATCCGCATCGTTCATGCAATTTTTATATTCTTTTAAGAAATTTTCATTCAAGCTACTAAAGGTATGTAACTCCATACAAGCTACTAAATGTCGG
Organism: Bacteroidia bacterium; assembly: GCA_038206945.1. GTDB lineage: Bacteria > Bacteroidota > Bacteroidia > B-17B0 > Aurantibacillaceae > PALSA-968. Next base: position 12,901 of record JBBRAG010000024.1, read on the forward strand.
TTAGGATATTGCTGTTTCATGGCTTCTATTGTGGCTTTTAGCTTAGATGGCGAGTGTGCAAAATCTTTATAAAAAGCAAAGTCAGGTGTAATTTTTACAGACTCTAAACGTTTAGCTGCGCCGGTAAAATCTTGTATGGCTTCGTAAAAAGTATTTTCATCTATACCTAATTTTTCGCAAACCAAACGCGCTCCTTCAAGGTTCATTAAATTATGATCGCCAAATATTTTTAACGCAATTTTTTTATGATTGTGAAGTAGGTAAGTCGTTCCGTTTTCAATAACGTGTGCAGGCACAGCATAAGCCGTTTTAGTTATAGACGCTTCGGTTGTTTCTACTAATTTTTTTAATTCGCTATCAGCCGCGCAATACATCAAGCTTCCGCTTGGTTCTATCAAATGAATAAATTTTTCAAACTGATCTACATAATTTTTATACGTTGGAAAAACATTTATATGATCCCAAGCAATGCCGCTTATGATAGCAATGTTGGGTTTGTACAAATGAAATTTTGGTCGCTTATCAATAGGCGAAGCTAAATACTCATCTCCTTCAAAAACCGCAATGGCAGCTTCTTTCGTAAGCTTTACCATCGTGTCGAAACCTTGTAATTGAGCGCCCACTAAATAATCAAAATCTTTACCGGCATATTTTAATACGTGCAAAATCATAGATGTAATGGTTGTTTTACCATGACTGCCACCAACTACTACACGTATTTTATCTTTGGTTTGCTCGTACATATATTCGGGATACGAAAATATTTTTAAGCCTAATTCTTGCGCACGTAAAATCTCCGGGTTATCAATACGCGCGTGCATTCCCAAAATAACGGCATCATAATCTTTATCTAATTTTTCAGGAAACCAACCCATTTGCTCAGGCAATAGACCTTGTTTTTGCAAGCGACTACGAGATGGTTCATTGATTTCATCATCAGAACCTGTAACTATATAACCTTTGTTTTTCATAGCCAACGCCATGTTGTGCATCACACTTCCACCAATAGCAATTAAATGTATTTTCATTATAAATAATTTATTCTAAGTACGCTTTAAATAAAAAACAATTTAGTCAAGTTGCGTCTTAATTATTCACATATTTTTGTTGACGATGTTTAGCTATTTTATTATTTACAAGCCCTATAAAATGTTGTCGCAATTTGTGCGCATTCGTAAAAAGAATGTCTTGGGCGATTTAGATTATAATTTCCCCGAAGGCACAAATGCCCTTGGTAGATTAGATGAAAATAGCGAAGGCTTATTAATTTTAAGTACAGATAAACAACTTACCGGTTTGTTGCTAAAGCCCGAAAACCTGCACCAGCGTGTGTATTGGGTACAAGTGCATGGTGTGGTGAAAGAAGAAACACTAAAAACAGTAGAAGCCGGAATCTCTATTAGAATGCACAAAGAAGATTATAATACTAAGCCTTGCAAGGCACGTATAATAGATACTCCCTGCAATTTAGCGGAACGAGGACATGCTGTTAGTGAACATAAAACTACCACTTGGGTTGAATTAATTTTAATTGAAGGGAAATTTCATCAAATACGTAAAATGACGGCTGCCGTTGGGCACCAAACCATGCGCTTAATTAGGGTAGCTATTGAAGATATTTTATTATTGGATATGAAACCCGGCGAGGTTAAAGAATTATCTCAACAAGAAATTTATAGTAAACTAAAAATTCAAATCCCGAATTATTAACTGTTTTCTAAATGGTATTTCACCAATCCTTCCATGGGCGATTGTAATATAATTCCTTGTTGCAAGCCTCGTTCAACCATTACTTGATTTAATTGCTCCTTAAAATAAAAGGCAACCGAACCTACAAAATTTATTTTCACTTCTTTGTGTAATTTGTATTTTTCTACTTGATGAACAAAAAATTTGGCAAAGCAATTTTTCACTAATTCATTTATAAAAGTATGTTGCAAGGTAGCGTCCATTATTTTGGTATAAGCCGCCAAAAATCGTTGTGGCATTGGCTTTTGATACACATTTTGTAAAATATATTCTTTATTAAATTCGGGTAAAACAGCGAATTGAGTTTGTAAATCTTCCGGTAAATTGTTTTCTAAATAATTCTGCAACAGCGTTTTCCCAAGGTGGGCGCCACTTCCATGATCTCCAAAAAAATAACCTAACGACATTACATTTTCTTTAATTTCTTTTCCATCAAAATAACAACTGTTGCTACCCGTGCCTAAAATGCAGGCAATACCAGGTTTGTTTCCGCACAAGGCAAGCGCACTTGCCAATAAATCGTGGTTAATAGTTATCGTAGCTTCAGTAAAAATAGAAGATAAGGCATTGCTAACCGTTTGTTTTTTTTCTACTGTCGAGCAGCCCGTTCCATAATAAAAAATTTGTAGTGTTTTGTTTTTTTGCTTTTGTAAAATTTCTTTGCCAAGCTCTGCAAGCATTATGGTTGCGATGGTTTCAGCATTTTGAAACGACGGACTAAACCCTTGTGTAGTACATCCGGCAATTTGTTTTTTGTCGATTAATAAAACCCAAGTGGTTTTTGTGCTTCCGCTATCTGCAATTAAAATCATACTACACAAAAATATAAACAATTTCTTTTTTAAGTAAAAATAACTTTTTAGGTAGATTTAACCCTGATTTAAAAATTAAATTTATCCTTTATAAAAAACCTATGTATAAAACTATAATTGCAGTTCTTTCCATTAGCATCATTTATTTTCTTTCTGCCTGCACCCCAAAGGCTATGTATCAAAGCGGCTGGCAAGGCACTCCGGTTACTGCAGATGGTAATGCATCCGAATGGCGCATCCCACTTCGCTTCTATGATTCTGATACAAAACTTAATTACACTTTATCTAACGATGATGAAAAAATTTATTTGTGCGTACGTATTGTAGATGAATTATCGCAGGCAAAAGTTATTCGTAATGGATTAAACATTTGGTTTGATACGTTGGCAAGAAAAAATAAACAATGTGGTATTTTATATCCCGTTCCTGACAAAACCGGCGAAGATTATCAGTCAGATAATTCTTCCGTCAGCGGCTCTCATAAACGTGGCAGCGATGTAGATGCTGTAAAAAGTAAATTCTTACGTCAGGCAAATCAAATGCAATTAACGGGTTTTAAAAAAACAATACCTGATTATTTAGCACCTGATAATGAATATGGAATTAATGTAAGCATCAATTGGGATAAAAATAATATTATGATATATGAAGCTGTAATCCCTTTTAAAACTTTTTATAAGCCAAGTTTAGTAGCAAAAGATAGTTTGAAAAATTTTGATTTTTCTATGACCATTCATGGCTTTCCGCCCCCTGATAAAAAAGATGATAACTCGGGTAGCGGTGGTGGAATGGGCGGTGGTGGTGGTATGCCAGGCAGTAGCGGCATGGGTGCGGGTAACCGCGGCGGTGGCATGGCAGGTGCGGCCGGCGGAGGAGCCGGATCTCGTACCATGGGTTCATCAAGTCCTGTAAACCCTATGTTCGAAACAAATAGTTTTTGGGTTAAAGTAAGGTTATCAGCTAAATAATTAAGATACGATCAATCATAAAGGTATTTTTCATTTTTTTTTACTTGAATTGCACACAGGTATTTTCTCAAATTATTAATGTAAGTGGGCAGTTTATTGACGCAACAGAAAACTCACTTTTAATAAGGCGCTATTGTTATTTTAATTAACCAGGCCGATACTACCAAACAAGCAGGAGTTGCCGTTGATATAAACTGAAATTTTGAGTTTAACACAGCTTCAGGGATATATAAATTACCAGGGTTTATTTATAATTTAATTCCTGATTTAATTAACGATCAAAAAAACTTAGCCAACAATTATAATTTCAGCCAAGGTATTGTACTAAGCAGTAACATTAGTCAGAAGGTTGATTTTACATCATCTTACACAGGTAATTACAGTATTGTAAAAAACTCACTGCAAAAGCAAGCCGATAATAATTACTTTAACCAGGTTACAAGTTTTAAATTTAACTGGCTTCCGTATAAAGGGATTATTTTTAATACAAACCTTACGCATACTTTATTTGCAGGTTTGGCGCAAAGCTATAACCAAAGATATTTATTATGGAACGTAGCACTGGGCTATAAGTTCTTAAAGAACCAGGCGCTTGATGTACGTCTTTCTGTTTTTGATATGCTGAAACAAAACAAGAGTATAAGCCGTAATGTAACCGATACGTATATTGAAGATACTCGCACACAGGCATTAACGTGTTATTACATGCTAACGGTTACGTATACTATTAAAAATTTTAAATATGGCGCAACAGCCCCAACAGAACTCACAGAAAAACCTCCAGATTTTCCCGGCGGGGGTATGCCCCATTTTAAGAAAAATTAATTAAAATTACTTTTTATAAGCGCCGTATTTATCTATCAGGTAAATAAAAGAATTGATGGCAGCTGCGCCTAATTCAAGCTCGCGCTTATTTACATTCTCAAAAACATCATCGGCTGCGTGATGAAAATCAAAATACCGTTGAGAATCTGGGTCTAAACTAAACTGCGGAACGCCTAATTTTTTAAGTTCGCTAATGTCTTCTCCGCCGCCGCCCTGTTTTATAAATATAAAGTAAGGATCAAACAACGGCTGCCATTTTTTGTAATAGGCTAACGTATCTTTATTGCCATCAATACCAATAGCCCGCGGACTAAACCCACCCATATCACTTTCTAAAGCCGCAATATGTTTTTTACTTTCTTTAGCAGCCATTTTTTCATAAGCCTTACCGCCGCGGCTGCCATTTTCTTCATTCATAAAAGCAATGCAACGTATAGTGCGCTTATTTTTTATGCCTGTTTTTTTTAATGCGGATATTAATTCAATACTCTGCATAATGCCGGCCCCGTCATCGTGCGCGCCTTCGCCAAGATCCCAGCTATCTAAATGCCCGCCAACAACAATAATTTCGTTTGGTAATTCATTCCCTTTAATTTCTCCAACAACGTTAAAAGAAGATTCATCGGCTAAGGTTTTACAATCACTAAACAAAAATATTTCTGTATTTTTATTTTTAGATAGGGCAGTATTTAGTTTTGCTGCTCCTTTGGCACTAATAGCAAACGCGGGTATTTTTTGTTTAACTAATGCATCATAATGCATCACACCTGTGTGCGGAAAATCGTTATCACTTGTTGTCATGGATTTTGTAACCGAAGCCACAGCTCCATATTTTGCAGCCATAGATGCGCCACTTCTATACTTAACAGCTTTACCATACGCATTACCGGTATGAATAAATGATTGATCAAAGGATACATTATAAAATACAATATTGCCTTTAATTTTTTCGGTACCCAATTTTTCTAATTCTTCAAAAGAAGAAACTTCTATAACTTTTGCTTTAATGCCTGCGGTAGGTGTTGCCATAGAACTTCCCAAAGCACAAACAGAAAGTTTTTCTCTTTTACCATTATTATCAACTAAATTACATATTTCTTTTGCGCCTCGCACCCAATGCGGCACCATGCACGGCACTAAATATACGGTATCTGCCCCTGCCTTTAGCATAGCTAGTTTTGCCCACTCAACGGCTTTGTCAGCTTCTTTACTTCCGCTTAATCGACCACCCACATCTTTACAAAGGCTGCGCAGATTATCATAAGCATTACTTTCCGTTAAATGATAAGTGTAAATTTTCTTAATGTTCAAAGAATCTTCTTTTTCCTGTGCAAATAAAGAAATTGAAGCGGCCAGTAAAAAAATAAGCAAGCGCATACTGGTAAGTTGTTGTTAAGACTAAAATTTAGCCCTTACCTTACGAGATTTTTTCTTACTCTTTTTAAAGAAGAACGACCCATAACGACTTTTGTAGAAACTACCATGCCCACGTATTACATAACTATAATTAAGTGTCATCGTCATGTAGGTATCGTTATGCGTTGGATCTCCGCGTTTGGCCGAAGGATTAGAAGTTGGGTTATAACCAAAGTTTTGCAGAAAGCTTGGATCTCCACCAGCGCTGTGTAATGTTGAACGGTTAGCCAAAGCGGCAGCCTGTGGGCTTAACGTAGAAGGATCAACATACTTTTTGCTAACATCATCTAAGTAATCTGTAAAGGTTACACGCCAGTTAAATTCAAAGCCTATACGGTGTTTCTTTTTAACCGTAAAATAAAAACCTGTACCCAACGGTATAACGGCCTGCCAAAGGCTATAATTAACGCCTTCGGTATGTAAAGGTTGTAAAGCAATCCAATCTCCATTGTATAATGCCTTAGGGTTATGGTGCATAATACCTATACCTGCCATTACATAAAAATTAAACCCTAATCGTGAGCGATAACTTGAACCAAGATCTTGATTTTCATAAATAGTTAATTGAGGTGTAAGACTTAATTCAAAAATATCATTTCTAAAGTTAAGATTACGAGCGTGGCGTGCCGGATTGGTAGATAAAGAATCTGCACCTTTAATACGCATATAAGCAAATTGCGCTCTTAATGCTAAACGCCTGTTAAATTTATACCTTATAAAACCTGCGCCATCAAGGCGGGTTTGCGCTAGTTTCATATCAGTCACAAAATCTTTACGCGTGCCTTGCTTGCCGCCCATATCGCCTAAATAATTGGAGGCGCCTAATTGAAAACCATAATCCCATTGGTACTGAGCTGATAAAGCAGTACTTAAAAAGATAGAAAATATAATAATATAATTCTTCATTGAATTTAAAAATGTCTACAAATATAATTAAATTTCTATTTTAGCCAACAAAACTATTTAACTGTTAAATTTAATGGAAAATGTAATTTGTAAACTTTTTAACATAAAATATCCCATAATTCAGGGCGGAATGATTTGGTGTAGCGGATGGAGGCTGGCTTCGGCGGTTAGCAACGCAGGGGGGGTAGGCTTAATTGGTAGCGGAAGCATGTACCCCGAAGTGTTACGCGAACATATTAAAAAATGCAAAAATGCTACCGATAAACCTTTTGGAGTAAATGTGCCTTTACTTTATCCCAATATTGACAAATTAATGAAGATTATTATAGAAGAAGGGGTAAAAATTGTATTTACATCTGCTGGAAATCCAAAAACTTGGACACAACACCTTAAACAACAAGGCATTACTGTGGTTCATGCGGTTTCTAATATAAAATTTGCTTTAAAATGCCAAGAAGCCGGTGTAGATGCCATTGTTGCCGAGGGTTTTGAGGCAGGCGGACATAACGGAAGGGAAGAAACAACAACTTTGGTTTTAATCCCAATGGTGAAAAAAGTGTTAAATATTCCGTTAATTGCGGCAGGAGGAATTGCCTCGGGCGAAGCCATGGCCGCGGCTTTTTGTCTGGGTGCCGATGGCGTTCAAGTTGGTAGTTTGTTTGCTGCTACGCAAGAATCATCTGCGCATCAACATTTTAAAGAAGCCATTATAAGATCTGCCGAAGGCGATACCCAGCTTACCTTAAAGCAACTTACCCCGGTACGTTTAATTAAAAATAAATTTTTTAAGGAGGTTGATGCGGCCGAAAAACGGGCTGCAACTATTGAAGAGCTAGAGCTGTTATTAGGCCGTGCACGCGCCAAAAAAGGCATGTTTGAAGGTGATTTGGAAGAAGGCGAGCTTGAAATTGGACAGGTTAGTGGCGCTATAAAAGAAATAAAACCGGCGGCACAGATAATAAATGAATTAGTTGAGAGTTTTAAAATTGTTCAACAAAATATTTCCACTTTAAATTTTTAAAATACCGACCATAGATTTTACGGATTACGCAAAAAATAATCTATATTAATCATAGCAATCTGCCCTATCTGCGTTTCTATTTTTTAACTTCATTTTTTGTATACCTTTAAGCCTTGATTACTTTTTGCGAAAAACATAAAGATAAAATGCGTAAAAAACCTCAGCGAAAACTGACGGGTAATTATGCGTTTACCTTTTATGAAAGCATTACAGAAGTAGATAAACCTACTTGGAATGATGTGCTGGCAAGTACTAATTTTTTTTTAGAGATTGATTACTTACAATTAATTGAAAACCTGCACAAGCCTCAAATAACTAACCGATACGTTATTGTTTACAAAGATAAAAAACCGGTTTTTATAAGTTATTTTGAAGTGATAGATTTTACGGCCGATGTGTTTGGTGGGTTAATGGAATCACAAATAAGCGAAATGGCTGCCAAACGTATAAAGTTGTTCGATAAGTATATTGATAAGTATAAAGATCATGTAATTATGCGCCTGGTTACCTGCGGCAATAATTTTGTAAGTGGCGAGCATTGCTTTGCCTATTCGGATAAAATAAAAAGAGAAGATGCTTTTTTTATTCTAGAGAAAATCAGTAATGTAGTTTCAAAAGAAGAAAAATTGCGCGGCACTATTTCGGCTACGCTGATAAAAGATTTTTATACCAACCATCTTCCTAAAGAAAAAATATTGGAAGAAAATAAATTTATTGAGTTTACGGTTGAACCAAACATGATCATTGAAATACCTGCAAACACAAACAGTTTAAACGATTATACGGCTTTATATTCTAAAAAATACCGCAACCGTGCAAAAAGCATTTTTAAAGCCGGTGCGCAAATCATCTTGAAAGATCTATCGGCCCAAGAAATAAGATGTTATGAAAAAGAGATTTACAAACTGTACGAAAATGTGTTTGAACACGCTAAATTTAAATTAGTAAAACTGGCTTCCAACTATTTTTACGAAATGAAAAAAACTTTTGCCGAAACTTTTTTTGTGACCGGATATTTTTTAGAAAATAAATTAGTTGGTTTTGATTCAGGTTACTATTTACAGGATAATACCTTAGAGGCGCACTATATAGGTATAGATTATAACATCAATAAAGAGCATGAACTTTACCAAAATATTTTATATCATTTTATAGAGCTTGCCATCATTCACAAAAAAAAGTATATCAATTTAGGTCGTACCGCTTCTGAAATTAAAAGCACGGTTGGTGCTAAAGCGCATGAATTGGTTTGTTACATAAAACCGCAAAACTCATTAAGCAAAGCAATCTTAAAACCCTTTATTAGTTTTTTACAACCAACGCATTGGATACCCCGAAACCCCTTTAAAGAGGATGAAAAGGGCGCGCAAAAATAAATGTTGCATTATTTAAACTAATTATTATTTTTGTTGAGAAGTTTTAAGCTTATGATGTTAGACCTCTTTGATTTTTACGACAAAATGGAGCGCAATAATATATTGCTTTCATTTAAAGGGGACATAACGTCTGATCTACTCACCTCTATTTTGCAGATTATGGAAAGCAAAATGGATAATTTTCAGGAAGAGCCTAAAACAAAGAAAAAAGTTTACAATGTACTAGTAGAATGCCTTCAAAATCTTTATCACCACATGGATGAAGCTCCTATTGATGGCGGAGAGCACGCACGATCGGCTATTTTTATGATTGGTAAATTAGATGGCGCTTATAACGTAATAACCGGCAACTACATTTTAAACGAAAATGTATCTGGCTTAAAAGGAAGGTTAGATGAAGTAAACTCACTTACAAAAGAAGAATTAAAAGAATATTATAAACAGATATTAAACAACGGAGAAATGTCGCTTAAAGGCGGAGGCGGATTAGGAATGGTTGATATTGCCCGCAAAACAGGGCAAAAACTACATTATTCTTTTCAGCCAATCGATGAGAGAGTTTCATTTTTTAGTTTAAACATAAAAGTAACACTAAACCAATAACACAGCAGCTATGGAAAAATTCACCATTGACGGAACACCAAAAACACCCACTATTAATTTTGATTTAAACGGTGGCGTATTAGAAATTAAAGGTCGCTCGATACCTGAAAACTCTATTGAGTTTTATAAACCATTGGTAGATAACCTTGATAAATATTCGGCCAGCCCAAAACCAACAACAACCGTTAACGTACAGCTTGAGTATTTCAACACAAGTTCTTCTAAATGTATTTTAGATGTATTTAAAAAATTAGAAGCCATCCACAAAGGCGGCAGCTCTGTAACTATTAACTGGCATTACGAAGAAGATGATGAAGATATGTTAGAGGCTGGCGAAGATTACCAAGCAATTATAAGCGTACCATTTAAAATGGTACAAGTAGCCGAGTAATTTTTACAAAGCATATTCAAAAACACTTAACTTATTTTTATAGGCTAAGTGTTTTTTATTTACGGTTGTTTCAATTTTATAATTCATCTCATCTTTTTTTTACCGAAAAAAGCAGATTAATAAAATATTTTTATTTCTCTAACAAATGCAAAACATATGTTCAAGATAGCTATATATAACAAGTGTAAAGTCTAAAATAGTTCAGTCATAAATCATTAACATTAATTTCACCTGCACATCAAATAATCCCTAAATTTGAAAGAGTTAAAAATCTCTTACCTAAAAATTAAACCATGACACAACGCAGAGACTTCCTAAAAAAATCAGCCTTACTATCGCTTGGTACTTTAGCCACCTCCATAGTTTCAGCAAAAAAATTAGAAACCTTAGAAACTTTAACCAACACACATTCCCCGGCAGGTGAATTTACATTACCTCCCCTTACCTACGCTTACGATGCGTTAGAACCTTTTATTGATAAGCAAACAATGGAATTGCATCATGATAAGCATCACCAAGGCTATGTAACTAATTTGAATAAAGCGTTGGCTGATAAAAAACATCCTGCTTACTTAGAAGAAATTTGTAAAGACATTAATCAATACGATATGGCGGTACGCAACAATGCCGGCGGCCATTACAACCACTCTTTATTTTGGACCTTACTAAAAGAAAATAAAGATAACAAGCCTAACAATCCCGAAGGTAAAATAGCAGAAGCCATAAAAAGTTCATTTGGATCTACAGAAGAATTTAAAAAACAATTTAGCGAGGCTGCTACCAAGCGTTTTGGCAGTGGCTGGGCATGGCTTATAGTGGAAAATAAAAAATTAAAAATAAGCAGCACGCCTAATCAGGATAATCCTTTAATGCCGGTGGCCGAAATTAAAGGCATACCTGTTTTAGCACTTGATGTGTGGGAACACGCTTACTATTTAAAGTATCAAAACAAACGTGCAGATTATATTAATGCTTTTTGGAGTATTATAAACTGGAATAAAGTTAACGAGCTTTACGCTAAGGCATAATTTCAATTTTCTTTAGTGAAAAAATCAATTCCCTTTTTTGGCTGGACAATAGTGATCTTTATTTTGTGCAGCATGCCAGGCAAATCTATTCCTAAAATAAATTGGCTCGAACTTTTATCCTTTGATAAATTTGTACATGCAGGCCTCTTTTTTATAGAGCAATTATTGTTAATGCGCACGCTTCTTAATCTTTCGCAAAATAGTTTCTTCCATAAAAATTATAAATGGACTTCTGTTTTGTTTTGTATGGCTTATGGCGGATTTTTAGAATTAATGCAGTATTACATTTTTTCTGAACGAAGCGGCGATATCCTTGATTTTATTGCTAACTCAACCGGAGCAATAGCTGGTTTACTCTTATATAAACCATTATCCGATAAAATAAAATGGCTGGTGTGATTATTGATTAATATTAACCGTTTTAGTATTGGTTAAGCCAGCATCAAACCTAATAATACCCGTACCCAAACAATATTTATGGTTATTTGCACTAACAGTGCAGCTGGGTACCGTAGCCCGTATATCTAAAATACATGGGTTTTTAATGGTAAAACTTGCTTGTCCGTTTGCATCCGTAGTAGCATCTGCCACAAGATCTCCCGGGTAGTTCATTCCATTATAAGTAACTTTAGCGTACAAATGCACAGCAACGCCCTGTTGCGGATGTGCGCCTACGCTATCCATAACAGTAATAAGTGCTTTACAAGGTTGAGGGCCTTTGCAAGCGCTTCCCTGAAATACGATTATTGCAAGTAATGCAATAAATATAGTTGAATAAAAAATCTTCATATTTGTATCTCTTTAAAACAAAGTTATGAAAATTTTAATAAAAATAAAAAGTTTTGTTTTTTTCGTGGGTTTTGTGGTGTTTTTTTACGAAAATCTACTTTCTCAAACCCAGCAAAACCAAGTTGATACAAGCAAAGAAGCCATTATTCTCATTAAAACCGATTTTGGGTCTATTAAAATACGCCTAAGCAATGAAACGCCTTTACACCGCAATAATTTTTTAAAACTTGCGCAGCAGCATTTTTACGATAGCCTGCTGTTTCACCGTATTATTGCCGGTTTTATGATACAAGCCGGAGATCCTTACTCTAAACACGCCAAACGTTTTGTTTTATTGGGCGATAGTGACATACATTATACCATTCCTGCAGAAATTACTCCTAATCTATTTCATAAAAGAGGTATGCTTTGTGCCGCCAGAGATGGCGATGATGTAAACCCGCTGCATGCCTCATCCGGTTGTCAGTTTTATATAACACAAGGTCGCGGTCCTTTAACTCAAAAAGATCTTCTTCTGTTTGAATATCGTATCAATAAAAAATTAAGGGTACATATAAAAGATAGTTTGCTTCAAACAGCTACTTATAAAATAACTTCAGAAAAATACCAGTATTTTAAAGCCAATAAATTAACTGATAGCCTGCAATTATTAGATAAAAAAATGGAAGAAAAAATTAATGCTATATATGCAACCACTAATCACTATACGTTTACCCCTCAGCAAATAAATGCGTACGAAAAAGTTGGTGGTACACCTCATTTAGACGGAAACTATACTGTTTTTGGAGAAGTTTTACAAGGTATGGATGTAGTAGATAAAATTTCTATTGTTAATACCGATACACATGATAGACCATTGGATGATGTACGAATGACAATTTTAGTAGTAAGAAATTATAAACAATAATACGGTTTATGATTTTTTAAGTTTTAATTTGATTTTAAATAAAGTAAATTTATAAGACCAAATTAAAAATCATGGAAACTGAAGCAAGATTTAATACGGAAAACATACAGTTTGATGCAGTAAAAGATTTTTGTAATCATCCTATGTTGCATCCCACGCTTACTACAAGTGGTTTTCATACCGAGTTTTATACCTGCGTTAAATGCAATGAAATAATTCAAGATACGCAAGGCACCATGCGAATAAAACAGTTGTTTTTTTAAATAATTTTTTTTAAAAGTAAAAACTTACACTTCCTCTTATTAATCGTGGCGCCCCAGGCGTAAAGCAAAGTTGATCTACACCAGCTGCGCTTTCTCCGCGTAACCTGGTTTGGGTATCAAACTGCGCCTCGTTCCAGTTTACATTTAAAATATTTTCTACCGTTAAACCTATTTGGTAATTTTTTATGCGATATCTAACTACCGCATCTAATAAAAAATATCCTTTTGCCACTACTGAGTTATCGTTATTGGCAGGCCTATCGTTAATTAAACGATATCTAAAACTACCTGTTAAACCCTTAGCTGCTTTTACGGTAATACCGGCCACACTGGTTAAGGTTGGGGCTAAAGGAATGTAGTTTTGACCGGTAGGCAAATCTGTATATCTGCCATGGCTATAATTTACATCCAGATCAAAAAATAAATAATTTGTTAGTTGATACCGTATAGAAAGATCAGCACCTATTCTTTGCGTGGCGCCGTTAATTTCTGTCTGGGCTGCGTCTGCGCTAAAAACCAATTCGTTTTTAAGATGTATTCCCCATAAAACAGCGTTAACAACCATGTTTTTAATGGGTTTAAACGTACTTCCTATTTCATATCCCAAGGCGTAAGGCAACGTTGTTACGTTAGGATTTGTAACAACAACCCTTGCATCGTTCGAGTGAAAACCATAACCAGAGCGTGCAAATACTTGAACCTGCGGTGTGACGTTATAATACAAATTTAATTTAGGGCTAACCTTTGCTTGTAAATTTTTCCCAGATAGGGAGTCATATTTTGGGCCGCGTATATCCCGGTAGTTCATATAAAAAGCATCGACTCTAACACCGGCATTAATATAAAATTTATCTGTAAGATGATACGTTTCATCCAGGTAAGCGCTGATATTTTGTTCGTACAGATTACCTATGCCAACCGTATCTAAAATAGTTCTTTTTTGCTGATGCCTTAAAGATATTTGTCCCATATCGCCCTTGGTGGTTATTCCAATAATTGTTCTAAGATCTTTTCCGGCAACTTTATTTGTAATATCATAAGAGCCGTTATAGCCAAAAATATTTCTTCCGTTATCGCGTTGATTTATTCCATCCCCGTGAACGGAATCAACCAAAAGAAATGTAAAATCTGTAAACAAATTAAGTTTGTAATAAGAGTAATAAGCCTGATTTTTAAACACAGCGTCGTTATTTAAAAATGTTTTTAAAATTACGTTGGCATTTGTACGAGATGTTTGTCCGCCTTCGCTTGGATCTATAGCGCCAAATCTTGTAATAATACCCTCTGTTATTGCTCTTTCCGGTACTTGACCAGATCCATTCCAGGTAGCATTAAAAGTAGAACCTTCTATGGTTAGTACATTTTTTTCGGAGATTTGTCCGTAATATTTCATAAACGCACTAAAGCGTTTATAGTTTTGATGATTATCAAAATAAGAAGCTGAATTGTACATGTTTTCAGCCGTGATGTATAAACTTTCTTTATTCTTTGAAAAAATATGTTGGTCTTTGCCTAACAGGTTTAACATACCCATTATCCTATTCATACCATAATTGCCGGCTTCCACTTTTATCATATTATCTACAAAATTTTTAGTGCTAAAGCTAGCGGCACCAGCGGTTGCAAAATCTCCATATTGAGTTGCATAAGTTCCTTTATAAACATCAAGTTGCTCAATAGATTCGGGTATCATAAAATGAGAATCAGCGTATCCTTGTCCGTGTGCGTGCGAGGGCATGTTAACAGGTATTCCATCCCAAAAAACGGCAAAATCTGTTCCATGATCTGCATCAAAGCCCCGTAAAAAAATTTGTTCTGCTTTACCTCCACCCTGGTGTTGGGCAATAAATAAACCGGGTACCAAGCGCATAAGGTCTTGGGCTGAATTTACGGGTCGTAACAATATATCTATGCCGGTAATGGTATTCATGGTTTGACCAAGATCTCTTGAGGAAGAGACTGTAATTTCTGAAAGCTTTAATGCGTTGCGCGTAAGTTTAATAGAGATAGAAACTACTTTTACCTCATCATCTTTTATCTCGACAGAAATTGTTTTACGCTCGTGCCCTAAGTTGAAAAGGGTAAGTGTATATAAACCTTCTTCCAACTCTTCAAATTTAAAATGCCCTAATTCATTTGTTATAATGCTTTGTTTTTTGCCGTCTCCCTCTAATAGAACACTTACAAAAGGAATGGGTTTGTTAGAGATCGAATCTGTTATAGATCCTTTTAAAATTCCTTCGTGGGCGTAAATATTTGATAGCGTAAAAATTGTAACTAAGAGAAAAAAATATTTTTTTACTTGCGTATTAATGAAGTCCATATAAAAATTTAAGCTGTTTATTTTAAATTAATTTTTAAAATGAAGCCGGACAGGTATGAGAAAAATAGGTTACTAAAAGCTCCTGTAAAATAAATACCCAAAGAAAATCATGAATATTCTTACACTGCATACGTGTATGTGTTATCTAAATTACTTTTAACGAAATGTTTTATTCCTGTCCGGTTCATCATTTTTTTGAGAAAAATGAATAATATCCTAAATAGGACTTAGGCTCGTGGAGGGGGGCTGCTCTTTTTTATAAAGGGCGAAATAATATCCTTTTTTTGAGAAAACACAATTAATAAAGCAGATTGATTATCTAAAACATTGAAATTAAATTCTTCTTTAATGTGTGCCGAAATGGTTTCATCTGCTTTTACAGAAGACGGTGCATTTTGATGAGATTTTTTTTCGTCATCTTTAGCAATGGTATTTAATTCAGCGTGTAAGTGATATTGGCCATTTTCGTAATGGACTGTAGCCATGTGCTGCACTTTATTAAAGGTATGCGCTACAATATCTTCTACTATAACTACAAATGGTTTTAATTGAACCAGTACATAGAAAAACAGAGTTATATAGATAAATGCTTTTTTCACCACTTGTAGGTACGAAATTAGTATACTTTTGGATTTAATTAAGGAAAAAAAGTTCGTTGGATAGTCCAGAATAAAGCAATGGCCGCAATTATACTTGATAGCGGAATAACAATAACATTTCTATACCAGGGTTTTTTATTGAACCACTTTCCAATTAAAAGCCATGCAACGAGTATAATAGAAATCTGACCTAATTCAACACCAATATTAAAGGTTATCAAAGCATTTAAAAATTCTCTTTTAGGTAAACCTAATTCGGTTAATACGCTTGCAAAGCCAAGGCCGTGTATCAATCCAAAAGCAAAAACAATAAGTACGCGTGTTGGTTTTAATTTATCGGTTATAATATTTTCTATCGCTACAAACATAATAGATAGGGCTATTACAGGCTCGATTATATAAGAAGGTGTTGATATAACGTTATACATGGCCAGTCCAAGCGTTATAGAATGCGCTACTGTAAAAGCCGTTGCCTGCCAGATGATTGTTTTAAGTTTTGTACTTAATAAAAACAGACTCAATACAAATAATATATGATCTAAACCAAGCGGAATGATGTGCGTAAACCCAAGCTGTAAATAAATTAAAGCAACATCACCTCGCGATAGTTTTTCCATATCAATTTTAGAGGCATGCGCCTGTGCAAGCGACGGAAAAAATAAGCAAAAACAAAAAAGTAAACCAAATACTATATATGCTTTTTGCTTAGAAGAAATAATCATAAAATTACTTAGAAGCTAAATACGGACTTGCTTCTTTTTTAAGATCAATATCTATAAACTGATTAGTTTCTAAAGCTTGTTTTACAAGTGCTTTGCCTTTATCAGTTTCGCCTGCTTTAATTTTTATTAAACCAGCACGACAAAGCAACACCGGATTTTTGCTGTTTGTTCTTAACGCTTTATTTATCATTTTATTTGCTTGTGCAAAAACGCCTTTTTTATAATTTACCCAGGCAACTGTTTCGCAAACATCAATATTATCAGGACGTCTTTCATATTCTATCATCGCGTGCTTCAGCGCGTTTTCTGTGTCGTTTACTTTTAAATAAGCATAAGCCAATTCCTTATCAGCATAATGGCCATGACCGTTCTGCCCTTCTACATCTGTATTAGGACCAAGCATTTTTATTACTTCTTCCGCATTTTTATCTGATTTTTCGGGTTCATTATTTAAACGATATAGATCTGTAAGTTCATCAGCAAAAGAATATTCGTTTATCATTCCTTTTGCTTTTTCATAATCTGCAATGGCTTCTTTATAGTTACCTTTATCTTTAGCTATGCGGCCTAAACCGGCAATGGCAAAAGCATAATCAGGTCTTTCCTGCAAAGCAATATGGTATTGGTTTTCTGCACTATCAATACTTCCTATGTTTTCATAGAGATGCGCTAAAATATTTCTAGTCCATACGGTTTGTTCTAACCCTGGATAGCCAGCTGCTACAGCCAGTTTCATCACCGCTATAGAACCGGCCATATCGCCATAAATTTCTCTCAGGTATGAAACGCGTGCATAAGATCGGTTATCGGGCCTAATGTTTATCATTTTATCAACCATTTTAACAGCTTCCTCATATTTTCCTAATTCTACATTTGCATCGCACATAATGCCATAGATAAAAGCATTATCACGATTAATGGGTAGTGCAATATTGGCTACTTCAAGTCCTTCCGCAAAGTGATGCTGAGATAGTAAAACGGTTGCTTTACAGCAAAGCGCTTCAAAATTTTTTGGCTCGTTATCAATAACATTATTTAAAACATCTAATGCGGCTTTATCATAGTAGGCATGATCGCCGGTTACACGGCTTTCTTGTATGTAAGCTTGTGCCAGTGCCAGCATAGATTTATAATCGTTGGGATTAGCTTCGATGTTAGCTAACAAATTTTGTATGGCTTTTTTTGTATCGAGCCATTCTGCTGATAAGGCAATACTTCCTGTTCTATCTTTAAAGGCGGGAATAGTTTGTTTTGGTTTTTTAGCGAAGACAAAAATACAAATAAGTATTACTATGGTTACGCTGATTAAAATGGTATATAAATTTTTACGCATATTTTATTTTATATAGCAAATATAAAATAAAGAATCGGGCGTTACCCCGATTCTTTATTATGTTTTACTTAGCACAATTATTGATTATTTCACTACACTTATTCTCATTGATTGAATAACACCCGCAGTACCCGATAATGTTGCAATATAAACACCTGTGCTTAAACCTACCGAGTTAAAATTAACTTCATAAGTACCGGTTTGTTTTTGTTGATTCATTACGTTGGCAACTTTTCGTCCGTTAAGATCATAGATAGAAATATCTACTAAACCATCTTGTGTTGTACGAAATTTAAACGTTGTTTGATCTTTAAAAGGGTTAGGATAGTTTTGCATCATAGCGGCAACCGGAGCGGCAATACCTACGTTGATAGAACCAATACCTGTTGTAGAATTAGTAGTAAGTGTACCGCCACATTTTCCAAATCCACTCCAAGGTGCTTGCACATAAGGAAAACCGGTTTTAAAAGTAGTGTCGTTTTTTTCTACACCTGTTGTGTAACCTAATACGTTTAATAAATCAGGCGTTAAAGGGCTACCAGAAGTATAATCATCATACCATAAACCTATAGCTGCTAATACTACTCCACTTACAGCTTGTAATTCAATACGCGTAACATCATCTTCTAAACGGCGTCCGTTAGGAAAACCATCCATATTAGGAATACGTTGAAGAGCTGTTGATGTATTAAAACGAGAATCAGTTAAGCCAAGAACTGCCGCCTGAACAAGTCCTAAAGAACTAAAATCAGGGCTATTACGTGGAGTTACCGGTACTGCCATATTTAAGCGTAACATATCGCCAAAAGTTGGTAAAAAGTTATTGATAAACGGTTTACCATTTGCTAATGGATTACCATTCTTACCCGTTGCCAAGTGGTACGGAGCTAAGTTTGGAACGCCTGTGTGAAATATAGGTAATAGATCTACAGAACGTGGTTTACCCTGACGTAATAGATAGTTACCAAATAAGTTGGTATCTAATGCTGTACCCGCGCCTGCGTTAGTTGCACGCAGGGGCCATAAACCATCATGTGTGTTACCAAAATCAAACGTTTGTAAAGAGTTTCTTTGAACACGCAAAGCAGCTAAACCCGGTACGGCTGCACCAAATTGAGAATTGTCCATATACAAAGCTAATTCTGGGTTACAGAAATAATTTTCCATAGTAGGGTCTTCGTTATATGGAGTTAAAGCATTCCATTTGTCTTTAGCGCCTATTGGATTAACGGCCTCGTTAGTTAAAGGCATACCTAAACGTGAAACCTGTATCCATGTACCGGAGTAAGATGTTGTACCGTTTGTATTTAACGTTCTAACAGATAACCTGCTGGCCGATGCCCAAACACCAATAACATAATTGCCATCTAAAATGTTTGTTGCAGCACTAACCGGCTGACCTGTTTTTTGCAAAGTAGCAATAGGAATTTTAAGGGCAATAGAATGTACGTTTTTACAAGCAACGCCATCTTCCGGCTTATTAACTCCTGTACCACCCGCACGGGTTGCACCTAAGTCAAAAATACCGCCTAAATCAACAAAGAATGGATCATCAGAAGGGCCGCAATAAATTGTTTCTCCGCCACTACCGGTAGCTGGAGTTATTGCAGCCGTCATTAACGCATTATAATCTACTGCATTTAAACCTGCCGTACTGCTAATTGAGCGAGGCCCGATATTTGGAGGCGGCACAATGCCATTAGAAATAATAGTTGCAAACGCTCCACCATTTATACTTTTCTCGGCAAGATATGTTGTTTTTAGATTTTGTTTTCCTAAGCGAATGTTAAAGAAAGTAGTAGTATCTTGATTTGTTTTGCTAAAAGTAAAACGATACGTTATATCATCACCTGATACGCCATTATTTTCGATATGTATTTCATAACGAATATTCTCACCAAAAGAGGCGTAGTTAGGCCCACCTTGTGGTAATTCAAAAGGTACGTAATTAGCAATAATGGTTACAAAATTTGTATCATCCGGACTACGGAAAGCATACAAATCTGTATTATCTGCCAACGGATCGTTAGAGATCAATGGCGCCTCCCTGTGACTTGAAGCCTGCAGGGTTTGTTTCTGAGAATCCAGGATGCCAAACGTTAAGGCTGCCGCCACAACGCCCGTAACACCAAGAATTTTTGCAGTTAATTTTCTGTTCATGATTTTAATTTTATATGGTTCTTAAATAAGATTATTGTCCGCTATGATTTGCATACCCGCTCCATGGAGCCTGTACGTAAGGAAAAGCAGCTTTAAAAGTAGTGTCGTTTTTAGACACACCGGCCGAGTAACCTATTACACCTATTAAATCAGGAGTAACCGGCGATGGGCTACTACCCACTGTATAATCATCATACCATAAACCTATGGCTGCTAATGCTACACCGCCTACCGCTTGTAATTCAATAGTTGTTACATCATCTTCTAATCTTCTTCCGTTAGGAAAACCATCCATATTAGGAATGTTTTGAAGAGTGGTAGTTGTATTAAATCGAGCATCCGTTAAACCTAATACAGCCGCTTTAATAATTCCTAAAGAACTAAAATCTGCACTATTACGCGGTGTAACCGGCACTGCCATGTTTAAACGTAACATATCTCCAATAATAGGAAGAAAGTTGTTTATAAAAGGCTTACCTGCCGCTAATGGATTACCGTTTTTACCGGTTGCCAATTGATAAGGTATTAAATTAGGAACACCTGTATGGAAGATAGGTAATATATCTACAGAACGAGGCTTACCTGCGCGAAGTAAATAAGGACCAAAAGTAGCAGGGTCAAAAGCCGTACCCGTTAGTCCAGCACTTCCATGTATTGGATATAAACCCTGATTACCGTTTGTAAAATTATAAGTTTGTAAAGAGTTTGTTTGAATTTTAAGTGCTGCTAATGCAGGAACCGATGCGCTATAAGCACCGTTACCTTCATATAAAGCTAACTCCGGATTACAGAAAAATTTATCCATTGCGGTATCTTCTGTATAAGGAGTTAATGAATTCCAACGATCTTTTGATCCTATTGGGTTAATAGCTTCGTTAGTTAAAGGCATACCAATTCGCGATACCTGCACCCAAGTCCCATTATCAGCCGGAGATGCACCCGTGTTACTTAAAGTACGGGTTGAAAGGCGACTGGCAGAAGCCCAAACACCAATAACAAAACTAGCATCTAAAAATGATGTTGCAGAGCTAACAGATAACCCTGTTTTTTGTAAACTACTGATAGGAACTTTAATAGCTATGCTATGAATGTTTTTGTGCCCTAAACCATCTCTTGCACCTGCACCTGCGCGAGTTTGACCTAAATCAAATATACCGCCAAGATCTACAAAGAAAGGATCATCTGAAGGACCGCAATAAATAGTTTCTCCACCACCACCTGTTGCGCTTACAACAGCCGAGGTAATTAATGCATCATAACTTGAAGCACCTAAACCAACTACTGCGTTACTAATTGAGCGAGGTCCAATATTTGGAGGAGGTACAATACCCGTTGGTACTATAGTAGTAAAGGCGCCTCCACCTACGCTTTTTTCTGCCACGTAAGTTGTTTTTAAATTTTGTTGACCTAAACGAATATTAAAAAATGTGGTAGGATCTTGATTTGTTTTTGAAAATGTAAAACGATAGGTAATATCGTCTCCGCCTGTTGTAGCATCATTTTTTATGTGAATTTCATACCGAATATTTTCGCCAAAAGACGCGTAATTAGGGCCTCCCTGCGGTAATTGCAAGGGTACGTAATTAGCAATAATGGTTACTGTATTTGTGTCATCCGGACTTCTAAATGCATAGAGATCCGTATTATCTGCCAAAGGATCATTTGCGATCAATGGCGCTTCCCTGTGGCTAGAGGCCTGTAGGTACTGTTTTTGCGAATCCAGAACACCAAAAGTCAGCGCTGCCGCTATGACCCCCGATACACCCAGGATTGTTTTAGTAGATTTTCTCATTTTATTAAACAGGATTAATTTATTATTCCTTCAGTATGCTGTTGCCCAATTTTTCTCAATATTAGATACGAGAGAAATTCGGGTGAGGATTGAAATAAACAGAAGATTAACAGAACTTAACTAATGGATGATAGAAAACTGCCTGTTTTTTGGAAGAAATTTATTTTTAGAAGAAATTAAAATAAGCGAAGCCTTGCCTATAATGTAACTTTCTGGTACAAAACCCCAAATGCGCGAATCAATAGAATTATGCCTGTTATCGCCTAAAACGAAGTAATAATTCATTTTAAATGAATAATATGATATGTATTTTTCATTTAAATACGCTGAATCATTTTTAATTAAAATTTTATTTCCTTCATATCTTTGTATTATTCTTTGATAAAAAAGAAAATTAGTCCGATCAAGCAAAATGCTATCTCCTTTTTTAGGAATGTATAAAGGACCGAAAAAATCCAAGTTCCATTTTATGGAAGAATTATTTGGAAATATAGATGGGTTGTAAAAATGGGGTGGTGAAAAATTAATTCCGACCGCTGTTATATTTTTTAATTTCATCAATTCGGTAGTTTGTTCTTCGTTTGCATCAAATGTATAATGCAGCCCATTTAACATATTTTTTTCGTTCGATAAGCCGATGTTTTTCAGATCTATACTATCAAGCGGCGCGGTAGATGTAACGTTATAAGAATAAAATAAATTATTAATTGCTTCGGCTTTTAAATTATTTACAAAAACCTGCCCGTTTACAATTTTTAAAGAATCTCCTGCTATGGCTACACAGCGTTTTACATACTCTTGTTTTAAATCTATGGGCAAACTATCTTCTTCCGGTGGATAATTAAAAACAAGCACATCGTTTTTTTTTATGTGGCTGTAGCCGGGCAATCGCCGGTAAGACAGATGCCAATCTATATAATTTTTATTAATAGCAAGTGGCGTTATTGGCAATCTTGGCCCATAAGCAAGTTTGTTTACTAGCACATAATCACCTTCCCACAAAGTACCGTGCATAGATGCTGATGGAATTAAAAATACCTGAAAAAAAAACACGCGTACAACTAACCATATAATAAAGGCTAAAAATAATATGCGTGTAATTTTATGAATAATGATATTCCTTATTAAAAAGCGGAACCTGATACTATCAGAATTCCGCTGTTGTGGAGAATATCGGAGTCGAACCGACGACCTCTTGCATGCCATGCAAGCGCTCTAGCCAACTGAGCTAATCCCCCAAAAAAATTATAAGAACGTGCAAATGTACTCTTTAATAAACTAGTAGATCTACTTTTTAGTTTTGTAAATTTCTGATTTTAAGATACCTATTTTATTAAATAAATGAATAAATGAGGTACCTAAAACACCCATACCATATGTTGCGCTTCGTCTGAAATTAATAGAAGACGCATCATCAAAATATTTTGTTGGACAGGTTATTTCAGCTATTTCAAAACCGGCGTAAAATACCTGAGATAGCATTTGGTTATCAAACACAAAATCATCGCTGTTGGCGTGGTAATTAATAGTTTTTAATATTTCTGCATTAAATGCCCGATAACCGGTGTGATACTCAGATAATTTTTGATTAATTAAAATGTTTTGAGAAAGCGTTAAACAACGGTTAAAAATGTATTTATACATGGGCATACCGCCTTTTAAAGCGCCTTTGCCCAATATACGAGAGCCCAATACAGCCGGATAAAGATCATTAGCCATTAAATGCGCCATAGATGGTATTAATAAAGGAGTGTATTGATAATCAGGATGTAACATAATAACAATATCGGCACCCAGCTCCAATGCTTTGTCATAACATGTTTTTTGATTACCCCCATAACCTTTGTTTTTTTCGTGACGAATAACGTGTTTTATACCGATTTCTCTGCCTACCTCGCTGGTATTATCTTTACTGTGATCGTCGACTAAAACAACCTCATCTACAATATCAAAAGGTATTTCGTCGTAAGTGCGCTTTAATGTTTTAGCCGCATTATAAGCAGGTAGTACAACCACTATTTTTTTTCCGTTTAGCATAAAAGGGTATTAAGTGTGCAAATGTAAAAAAATTAGTTTAAAACGTATAAGGCCTACGTTAGGGATTGTAGGGGAAATCCTTTTATTATTTCGATAAAAGATTGCACCGTAAAGCCTGGCGGCGCTTATTTATTTAGATTTAGAAAGAAATGACGCGCGCCGTAACGCCCGTATAATTTTATAACACTACCAATAAGTAAACGTGTATAATGATACCTTTGCAGCGTTAAGATGCAAATAAAAACGCTTCATATTTATTTAATTAAAAAGTATATACCGCCTTTTATGGCCACGCTTTTTATTGCGATGTTTATTTTTTTTATGATCTTTATTTTTACTTACATAGATGAAATTGCGGGCAAGGGTATTGATTATATAACGCTTGCAAAAATGTTCTTCTATATTTTTATAACTAATCTGCCTATCTCTATGCCCTTGGCGGTGCTGTTATCTTCTATTATGACGTTTGGTAATTTGGGTGAAAATTATGAATTGGCTGCCATGAAATCTGCTGGATTATCTTTATTAGCTATTATGCGCCCCTTGTTAGTTTTTATTTTAGGATTGGCTTTTTGCTGCTTTTTGTTTTGCAATTACACCTTACCGTTCATAACCTTAAAAGCCACCCATTTGTTATATGATGTTAGAGGTTCTAAGCCTGCCATAAACATTAAAGAAAGTGTTTTTTATAACCAAATTGTGGGCTACAGCATACGAATTGGACGCAAGGATAACGATGGTATTGGGGTGCATAATGTTTTTATATACGATCATACGGCGGGCAATGGTAATACCGTACAAATGTATGCCAAGGATGGAGAAATATCTATGTCGGCCGACAAAAAATTTTTAAACCTGAAACTTTTTAACGGTACGCATTATGAGCAACCCATTAAAGACGCGCGCGAAGAAAAAACACGCCCCAACATGATTATGCATTTTAAAGAACAGGAAGTTAAAATAGATCTTAGTAAAATTAAAACGCAGCAAACGGATGAAGCTTTATTTAAAACAAATGCTGAAATGATGGACCTGCATTTATTAAGAAACTACATGGATACTGCACATAAATACCGCATGGCAAATTATGCGCTTACTTATAAGCAGTTTACAAATACATATTATTTTCAAAAAAGTTTTAATCAAATAAAATTAAATGATTCTTTAAAAATAAACCCCGTAAAGGCTGTAAATAAATACACAACTAATATGACTGCCACAGCCCGTAAAAATTTACTGGAAGCGGCGTTAAATTTAGCACGCAGTGCAGATTCTTTTTTGGAAACAAAAGTAAGTGAAGATGATAGTCATATAAGAGAAGAAGCGCGTTTAGAGGTTGAATGGCATAAAAAATTTACTACTTCATTTAGCTGTATTCTTTTATTTTTTGTAGGTGCTCCTTTAGGAGCTATAGTACGTAAAGGTGGTTTTGGCATGCCTGTGGTTATTTCTGTTTTTTTATTTATTATATATTATGTAATAACCTTTAGCAGCCAAAAAATGGTTTTAGAAGCCAAGCTGGATATTATATCGGGTATGTGGGTTAGCTC
Source organism: Bacteroidia bacterium (assembly GCA_038206945.1). GTDB lineage: Bacteria > Bacteroidota > Bacteroidia > B-17B0 > Aurantibacillaceae > PALSA-968. Next base: position 38,471 of record JBBRAG010000024.1, read on the forward strand.
CGGTATATTTTTACCTTTAGGCTTTTGGCTATCATATAAAGCTGCCAACGATTCGCCCTTATTTGATATGGTAGTTTATTCGGATTTCTTCAAAAAAATATTTAAAAGAAAAGTACATGCGCCTGCTACAGCTAACTAATAAACCGCCTTATCCACCAAACGACGGCAGTTCTATAGCTGTTTATAACATGACTTGTGGCTTGTTGAACAACCACGTAGACGTAACTTTACTTTGCATAAACACCAAAAAACATTTTAAAGCAGATGAAGAAGTTGAAGCAGATTTTAGAAAGAAAAGTAACTATCATTCTGTTTATAAAGATACAGATGTTACAGCATTAGGCGCATTTCTAAACTTATTTTCAAACCAATCTTATTTTGTTTCGCGTTTTTATTTCGCTGCTTTTAAACAGAAATTAATTACTCTTTTAAAAGAGAAAGAGTTTGATGTTATTCAGCTTGAAAGTATTTTTTTAGGAAATTATATTTCTACCATTAAAAAATATAGTAAAGCTAAAATAACTATTCGCACCCATAATGCCGAGCATTTAATATGGGAACGAATGATTTCCAATGAAAATAATTATATAAAGAAAAAATACCTATCACTGCAAAATACGCGTTTAAAAAATTTTGAAAAAGAAATACTTAAAAAAGCAGATGCTATTATTCCTATAACGGATATTGACAAGCAATATTTTGAAAATTGGGGCATTCATACCCTTTATCATGTTTCGCCCACCGGCATACAGTTGCAGCAATATGAAGTGAATCATGCAAGTGAATTACCCGATAGTGTTTTTCATTTTGGAAGCATGGATTGGATGCCGAACGAAGAAGCCGTATTATGGTTTATAAATAATGTATGGGATAAAGTTTTAGTTAAAATACCGCACGCAAAATTTTATGTAATTGGCCGTGGCATGAGTGCAAAAATATTGGCGCTTAACAAGCCGAATGTAGTTATAATAGGCAAAATTCAAAACGCGCAAAAAGTATATCATCATTACACCGCTATGGTTGTGCCATTGTTGGCAGGTAGTGGTATGCGCATTAAAATGATTGAAGGTATGGCTTATGCAAAGCCCATTATTTCTACCGGCATTGGTGCTGAAGGTATAGCTGTAACGCAAGGTAAAGATTGTTTATTAGCTGATACGCCCGATGATTTTGCATCGGCTGTTATTGAAATATTATTGGATACTGAAAAAAGAAACTCATTACAAAAAGAAGCGCGAAATTTTATTGAAAATAATTTTGAAAATAACAGTTTGGTAAAACAACTGGTAGATTTTTATAAAACCCTTTAACGTGTTTTTATTTTTAGAAATAATATTTTTTTTGTCTGCTTACGCTATCTTTCACACCTATGTAGCATATCCGGCATTGCTTTATTTTCTTTCAAAAAACAAAACAAATACAACTAATTTACAATTCAATATCCATGATATTTTACCACAGGTAGCCGTAATTTGCGCTGCATATAATGAAGCGAGTGTAATAGAGAAAAAAATAGAAAGCGTTTTTAATTCGTTTTACCCAAAAGAAAAAATTACTTTTTTTATTGGAACCGATGCTTGTAGTGATAAGACCGTTAGTATTATTAAAGCGCAACAAAAAAAATACAACGGTCTGATACTACTTGAATTTACCCAGCGGACAGGAAAAATAAATATCATAAATAAATTAAGCGAACTAGCACAAACACCGATTTTTATTATGACGGATGCAAATGTGTTTTTTAAAGAAGATACTTTATTTGAATTAGTCAAGCATTTTAAAAATGAGGAAGTGAAATTGGTTTGCGGCAACATACATAAGTTGGCATTAAATAAAGAAACAGTTACAAAAAACGAATTACAATATTTGAATTTTGAAAACTTTTTAAAGACTTCTGAAAGTAAATTATGGGATATCGTCATTGGCGCAGAAGGCGGCTGTTACGCACTTCGCAAAGAAAATTACAAAGTAATTCCACCGCATTTTATTGCCGATGATTTTTTTATTACCTGCCAGGTTTTAAAAGAAAAAGGAAAGATTTTATTTGAAGAAAAGGCTATCGGGTTAGAAGATGCCGCCGCAGAAACAGCCGGCGAGTTTAGGCGTAAAGCACGCATTGCCACCGGTAACTTTCAAAATTTAGCATATTTTAAAAGTTTAATAAAAAATCCTTTTTCTAAAACTGGTTTTGCTTTTTTATCACATAAAGTGATTAGATGGCTTAGTCCGTTTTTCTTTTTATTGAATTTAATATGTTGTGCTTCTTTAATTTATTACCAACATACTTTTATATATATTCTTATTATAGAATTGGTTTTTGTATTAACTCCATTAGTAAATGTTCTACTGCAAAAGATCGGTATTAAAATAAAACCATTCATATCTATTTCACACTTTGTGATAATGAACGTAGCTTTGTTTGTTGGTTTTATACGTTATTGTAAAGGCGTTACTAGCAGTGTGTGGCAGCCTGTTAGGCAGTAAACATTTCTTTTTTAAGATCAGAAAAATATTTTTTCTTTTTCAAATAATAATCAAATACAATACTGCCTTTGTAAATTTGTGAATTGCAGGGGTTATAATTTTTACCTGACTTAATCTGCTTTCGTAATTCTAAACTATTTTTTAAATGATTATAAAAAGAAAAATGTGCTCGTACAATAGCCCATGTATGTTTAGGATTTCCTTCTATAAAAAACTTTACGCCTGCTACGCCATCTAATATCAATCTTATTATTATTTTAAAAAATAAATTGCCGCTTGTGTTATTTTTGGTAATTGAGATCAAACTATTTCTGAAGTTTAAAAAAGTTTTTTGCGGACTCAATTTATTAAGCGTGCCGCCGCCAACATGAAATACAACCGATGCAGGAACTGCCATAATTTTATGGCCTGTGTTTTTAATACGCCAGCAAAGATCTATTTCTTCCATGTGCGCAAAATAAAAACCATCAAAACCTTTCATTTCATTAAATACAGCAGCTTTCATAAACAAGCAGGCACCTGTTGCCCAAAAAATTTCTATCGGTTTATCATATTGATTGTTATCTTCTTCTAACGTATCAAACATTCTTCCCCTGCAAAACGGGTATCCATATTTATCAATAAAGCCACCGCAGGCACCGGCATACTCAAACGTATGTTTAGAATTATAAGAAAGGATTTTTGGTTGCGCAGCCGCAATAGTTTTATCAGCTTCCATTAAATTAATAATAGGATCTATCCAATTGGCAGTAACCTCTACATCCGAGTTTAATAAAATAAAATAATCGGCATCAACTTGCTTTAAAGCTTCGTTGTATCCTTTGGCAAAGCCGTAATTTGTTTTTAATTCAATAAGTTTAACAAGCGGAAATTCTTTTTTTAAAAACGATACAGAATCATCTGCGGAAGCGTTATCAGCTACATAAACCACAGCTTTCTCACTATGTAAAATAACGGCTGGAAGAAATTGTTTAAGTAATTTTTTTCCGTTAAAATTTAAAATTACAACCGCTACTATTGGGTTATACATAGTTAACGCGGATTATTAAATAAATCGCTGGCTCCATCGCCATAACTACCTTGTGGGGTTGTTTGATCGAGATCCATAATCTGGTTATTACGCAGCTTTAATTTAATTTGCCACCTGTCATCTCTTATCTCCCCCCGTGCATCGCTATGTAATAAAGTAAAACATTTACCATCTAAAATAGGATTATAAAAAATAAATTTTTTATTGGTTTGAAACTGGCCGGTTACCGGGTTTTTAAGTCGGTAATACTGCCAAACTTCGTAGGGATAAGAATCAGGTTCACTAGGCACTTGTTGCGCAGCATCCATAGCCCCGTATTGTAAATAAACCCTACCTCTATCGCTCATGTAACCTGGTTGTCCGCCACATTTATAAACTTTATTTACTTTTCTTACTTCGTTCATATAAACATCCCAAGATGCTTGCGGGTTTGAAGGATTTCTATTTTCCCAAAATGCGTAAATATATTGCTGCATTAATTTTACATTATTACTTTTTATTTGGTTGGCTTGCCAATCTCTTTCGCTGGTGCTTGATATAGGCCATAAGCAAGCAATATAATCCCTTAAAGTATCTGGGTTGGTAACGTGATTAATAAAACCACCGGTAGTATCAACCGCTTTTAAATTATTTAAAGCAATTTTTACGTGCGGTGCCATACGTGTAAAAGAAAGTTTTTTTTGCGCTTTAAGATCATTGGCATTATTACGTATTTCAACCACCAGGTTATATTTGCCGCCGCTAAGATCAGTTATATCAAACTGGCCAATAAGTGGTGCAACTTCTTTTGTAGTTTGTTTGGAAAAATTTGAGTAGCCATTCATAGTAACTTTTGTTTCAGCAGCTTCGATATAATAACTGTATAAAAATTTTGACTCTGCACCCAACTCTTTTGATGTATTATAACCTTCCACATAAAAATTAAGCTTGTTAATTTTTTCAGGAAAAGAAGTAAACGGATAAGGAATTATATCATAACCACTTTTGGTAACAGCCGTAGGTTTAATTGATTTTTGAAATGATTCTGCCAATTCTATATCCGAGATATTTATGTTGGTAGTTTGCTCAGGTATGATGATGGTTAATGCAGTGGCAGGTTCTGTTTTATCATTATTAGCATCAGCTAGTTTAATTTCGATCTGGTAAGTACCTGGTTTTAATTGATAGCGTTGCAGGTCAATAAAATCAGGTTTGTGGGTAGTATCAACAATTTCCGGACTAAGCAAATTATATTTATTACCAGTTACTGTTTTTCCATCTTGTTTAAATTCAATTTCTATCTGAACTTTTCCCTGAAATTTTTGTTTTTCTTTTTTAAATATAACCGACGAACCATCTACAGACATATAGGTTTCTATATACGTACCCTTGCCGGGCGCATAAAATACCGCGTAATTTAGGTATGCTTTAATGTTGCTATAGCCGTTTAATGCTGAAAAGACTGCAAAAGCAAAAAGGTAAAAAAACTTCTTCATTTTTAATGTTATTATAAAGGGGGTGCGCAGTACAAATATAAGAAATTTAAAAATCTTTTTAAAGAAAGCGGATTGTTTAAGCAAGTTTAAAAAAAAATAGTATTTTTGCGCCGGAGAAATGGCAGAGTGGTCGATTGCGGCAGTCTTGAAAACTGTTGAAGGTCAAACTTCCGGGGGTTCGAATCCCTCTTTCTCCGCTGAAAGGGACTTAGGCTCAAAAAGAGAACTAAGTCCTTTTTTTATTAAAGCCAAATTGCCCGTGTGTTGGGCGATTTGTGCAATTATAAAATTAATTTCTGAGGTTCGAAATACCCCATTTTTCTTGTCATATACCAAACCGTTCGGAAAGAGTAAGTTTTGCAATCCTTCTTTCATTGCAATACCGCCATCTTGCCAAATTTGGCGCAGGTTTTGGCAAAGAATTACGGCTTCATTTATCATTTCTTTTAGGTTCGAAATGGAAATCCCGCAAGTGTCCATTTCTTTGCAAATATTCTCAAATTCCTTAGCGTATTTTACTCTAAAGCGGTCGTAGGTTTCCTTGGGCATCTCCTCTTTTATGAAGTGTTTCTCTTCGAGCGTTTCAATATCCTTGGTTAGTTCGACAATTCTCGCCTTAAGGATCACTTCCTTTTCAACCGAATCCTTATTCAGTTCATGATAGGTGCTTTCTAATTCAATTTTTAGGGCATCAGTTAAATCCTCCTTTACTTCGTATTTCTCAAGTTCCTCTGAAAACAAACGATGCATTTCTTTTGCGCTTTTATTGCACTTACAGCCGTTTGTTCTGCATTTGTAGTAGTACAAATTCTTCTTCTTCACAATGTAGCCCGTAAAGGGCTGATTACAATCTGAACATTTAATGAAAACCTTAAGGGGAATATTTACATCCTCTGCTTTATGCGGTACTCCAAATTTAGGCGAAGAAGAAATCACTTCATTCACTTTCATAAAAGTTTCTTTTGTAATCATTTTTTCATGCACTCCTTCAACAACTTTTCCATTCAGCATTCCGTGCGATACCAATCCGCAGTAAAAAGGGTTAATGAATATTTTATGCAATTGCTGTTTGTACATTTTTACACCAATAGCCTGAAGCTTCAAAACAATTTCTTCATTCTTCATACCCATTAGTTTCCATTCCCACGCTTTTTTTATTTTCTTTCCATCAGCATTCACAACAATTTTGCGTTCACCACTTGTCCTCACAATATCATAACCCTGCGGTGGTTTCACAACCCAGATTCCTTTTTCAAACTTGGCTTTCATTCCTGCCATTGCAACTTGTTTGCGTTGATCATTATCCCAACGCCCGAACAAAAGTTGCATATCGTGAAATAAAACGCCACTCGCATTAGAAGTATCTATCGGTTCGGTTACTGCC
>JBBRAG010000025.1:0-36184 GCA_038206945.1 Bacteroidia bacterium
TCAAAAATAGAGCATTATCGAACCCCGATTGTAAATGATGTGATTGGCTGTGTTGCCCACACATCAAGGGCGTTAGAAGAAATAAAAAAGCCGGACTTTCTGAATTTGTCAGAGAAGTCCGGCTTAGTACTCGGGACGGGACTTGAACCCGTACATCTGTTAAGGATACAGGATTTTAAGTCCTGCGTGTCTACCAATTCCACCACCCAAGCAAATAGATGGTTATACCAATAAAAAAAGCCTTTGCGGGCTTTTTTGAGCGAAAGACGGGTCTCGAACCCGCGACCTTAACCTTGGCAAGGTTACGCTCTACCAACTGAGCTACTTTCGCTTTTGAGGTTGCAAATGTAGTTACTTTTTAAAAACAAGCAAATTTTTTTTGGTATATTTTTAAATCAGCTATTTATATTTGCTTGTAACCTTGTTAAGCATAGCCATCTTATAATCCAATGAGGTATTATAATATCCAAACACTTATTCCATTTTATACATGATTAGTTGCAAATTTGGGTTATTTATTAATAGAAGGGCTTGGTAATCAGTTTTTACTTAGATCTGTATGTAAAATATAGAAATTTAAAAGGAAATCTCGTTGATCATTTAATTTCTTCATATGTCTAATTTCATGTTCAGCATCTAACAACTCATTAAATGAATTTCCACTATCACTTGAATTTTCCTTTATATATTCAATTATTTTTAAATAGTGGGTTCTTGTTTTTTCTTTTCCATCAAGAATTTCATTAACCAAATCTAATTGCGTTTCAATAACAATCATTTTTTTTTGCCTCTACTAATAGGTTCTAAATAATATTTAAAAACATTGCTAACTTTTTTCGCGTGGTAAACTTCTATTTATAAATACTGTATTATGTTTTTGAATATATAAATGAAACTACGCTAAAGTTTTTAAATTAAATTACCTTTTTCATCAAACAGAATATCTTTGCCTTTAATTTCTGCCTCATATTTTATTTTACCAGTAGACTCAATAATTTTTGCGGCTTCTTTTATTTTTACTCCTTTATATGTTTTTGACAAGTAATCAATAGCGGCTTTAGGCAATTCTGAAACATTAATGGCAGATTCTGTTTCAACTAATTTCCCATCTACATCTAGCAAAGCTGAAGTTTCTACTTTATTTACTTCAAAAGCAGCTTCATATTTTCCATTTTCTTTTTCCCACGATTTAACTTGCGTATTTGGAAAACTTGCGTTAAATCCATCTTTTACAACAGAAGGGACTTTTTCTGTTTTTAATTTTTGCGCATAAGTAATGTTTGAGGTTATGCCTAATACTACCATTAAAATTATTTTTTTCATGTTTTTTATTTTTTCGCAAGATAAATTACAATTCTGTTTAGATTTTGTGCTTAAAAACCAAACACCCAAAATTTGCACTTTTTTATACGCATATCTACTGCCGAAATTATAAAAACAAACCAAATTAATTAGATAGAAAGTACCTACAAATTACCTACAGATTTTGCTTTGTTTTTATATTTAATTTTAAAACCTTAGAATTCTTTTAATATAACACCAAATGAGTTTTAATAATATCTAAGCACATTTACCTCAAGAATGAAAAAATTTCTTTTAAATATTGTAGCACTTACCTTTATTCAAGGATTTGTTTATGGACAGAATGATCTTAGTTATTATATAAGCCAAGCTAAAATAAATAGCCCGCTAATTCAGGATAACAAAAATCAAACCGAAGCCTATAAAATTGAAGCAGAAAGATTAAAGGCTTTATACACTAAACCACAAGTTACTTTTAATGCTGGCGTTGCGGTATCTCCAATTATTAATAGAGATAATGGTAGTTCCAAGTTTCAGCTTAGTCCAAACGGTGCGGCCAATTACACAGGTTATGATATTGCAGCAAGTAATGGTGGTATTTATCAAGGAATGCTAAATATTAATCAACCTTTGTTTAACGCTTCTAAATTAAAAATGGCTTCCGAACAAATTATGGTTGCCGGGCAAATAAATCAAAACACGATTAAATTAAGTGAGCATGATATAGAAAAAATAATAGGAGACCAGTATATTCTCTGCCTGCAAGATGTAAAGCAAACAAACTACGTCCAACAACTTAATCAATTAATCAGCGAACAAAAATTAATTGTAAATAAATTGGTTGAAAGCGGTTTGTTAAAGCAATCTGACTTCTTACTTGTAAGCATTGAACAACTAACGCAATTAAATACTTTATCCATGTTTAATTCAATATATCGAAGAGATTTAATGGATTTAAATATTCTATGCGGTATAAACGATACTAATTTAGTTGCATTAAAAGATCTTGATCTAATTTTAAATCCGGCAATAACTCAATCTAATTTTGCGGAAAAATTTCGTTTAGATAGTTTAAATTTATTAGCCACTCAAAAGATTTTTGAATTAAAGTATAAACCTCAATTAAATTCGTTTGCTAACGCCGGATTGAATGGAGTATATGTTCCGACATTGCCGAACAGATTTGGCATAAGTGCAGGTTTAAATTTTTCGGCATATATTTTTGATGGAAAGCAAAAAAGCCTGAACAGAAAAAGAACCGAGGTATTAATTAAATCTACACAGTCCTACAAGTCAAATTTTATTACTCAAAACAGTATTCGCAAAATTAAAATACTCACCGAAATAAATTCTCTTAATGAACGAATTTCCATTTCAAGTAATCAATTAAAAGATTACAAACAGTTATTAGATTATTATAAAAAGGAGGTCATAACAGGTCAACAGTCTGTAATGACTTATATTACCACCGTTAAAAATTTGGCAATCATGCAAAGAGATTATGTAATGATGCAAACCAGCAAACAGTTATTAATAAATGCATACAATTATTGGAATTGGTAGATTATGATAAATAAAAAACACGTATATATTCTTCTTTTGTCGGCTGCATTTGCTGCTTGCAAGAATACACAGCCGGTGGATGAAAAACTTGTTGTCCCTAAATCACCCGTGCAAATTTCAAGTATTCGTATGGGATCGATTGATGATAAGCTAACTTTATCTGCAACCACAATTTACTTAAAGCGAAATGTAATTACCGCCGAAATCCCTGCCTTCATTACAAAAGTAAATATACATTTAGGAGAAAGGGTTACAAAAGGACAGATATTATACGAACTTCAAACAAAAGAAAGTAAAGCATTAGGAAAACAAATTATTAATGCAGATACATCTTTAGCACATTTTGGTACTATAAAAATACACTCTCCCGCTTCCGGTATCATAAGCACTTTTGATAAACAACAAACCGGCGATTATATTTTAGAAGGAACGCAATTATGTACCATTGCCGAAAGTAGCGATTTAGCTTTTCAAATAAATGTTCCATACGAATTTCGTCAATTTACAAATGTAGGTAGTACATGTATAATTACCTTGCCGGATAATACTACCCACCAAGCAATAATTACAACACCTTTAACTGCTATGAATGCCTTGGCTCAAACTCAAACAATTTTGGCCAAGACTACCGAGATTCTTTTTTTGCCTGAAAATCTAATAGTGAAGGTACAGGTTTCTAAAACTGATAAGGGTGATAAACAGATTGTATCTAAACCTTGCGTTCTAAGCGATGAAATGATGCAAGAATTTTGGTTAATGAAATTAATTAATGATACTACAGCAGTTAAAGTGCCAATTATTATTGGGAATAAAAGTGAAACTGAAGTTGAAATAAATTCGCCTAAGTTTAAAAAAAATGATAGAATTATTATAAGCGGTAATTACGGTTTAGCAGATACCGCTTACGTAAAAATCACTAAATAAGTACGATGCTAAATTCTAAAAACTATTTTCAAATTTTTGCAAAGCCCATTATTTTTATTGGCATTTTATTATTGGTAGCAGGTGGTGTTGCATATACCCGTATGCAAACTAATTTGTTTCCTGAAGTCTTGTTTCCTCGCATAACAATTTTAGTGGATGCGGGACAGATACCTGTTGACAGGATGATGATTACAATTACCAAACCGTTAGAGAGTGCGGTTAAACGTGTAAAGGGAGTTACCATTGTAAGAAGCACCACCGGTAGAGGAACTTCAACTATTGATGTTTATTTTGAATGGGGATTAGATACCTACGCTCAAAAAACACAAATAGAAAGCAGAATCAATGAAATAAAAAACTTTTTACCGCCGGGAGTAAATCTTTCCATTGAGGCAATGAATCAATCGTTATTCCCTGTATATGGATTAACATTAGAAGGCCCAAATCACAGTCAAGTAGCATTAAGAGATGAAGCAAATTTATTATTGCGGCCAATTTTCTCACAAGTTAAAGGAATTTCAAACGTTGTTGTTCGTGGAGGCAAAGCAAAAGATTTTGTTATTATTCCTGACGCAGTTAAGCTGTCTTCTTTAGGTCTAAGCCCTAATTCTTTAATAACAGCATTCAATAATAATAATTTTGTTTTATCAAATGGTTATTTGAATGATTACCGAAGATTGTATTTATCAATTACAGACACACGCATAAATGAGGTGGATGGGCTCGAAAATTTAATTGTAAAAGATGATGGTAACAGAATTGTAAAATTAAAGGAGGTTGCTAAAGTAGAAATACAAGAACAACAAGAGTTTTTAATTATTAATGCTAACGGAAGTAATGCGGTACAAATAGATCTTGTAAAGCAACCCGGGGTTAATTTAATTGATTTTGCAAAAGATGCTGAGGAAAAATTAGTTGACGCAAGAAAAGCTTTACCTAAAGGATATATTTTAAAACCTTACTACGACCAAAGTGCTTTTGTTGGAGATAGTATTCATAGTGTTGTTAAAACTATTTATGAAGGCTTATTCTTAGCAATTATTGTTATGATTCTTTTTTTAAAATCATGGCGCGCAAGTTTAGTAGTAATGATTACAATACCCGTAACGTTAGCTTTTACAATATTGGTGTTGTATTTAGTAGGAATTACAATTAACATTATGTCACTCGGAGCAATAGCAGCTTCAATAGGTTTAATAATTGATGATGCCATAGTTATTATTGAGCAAATTTATAGAGGACACGAAGACCATCCTGAGAAAGATAAATTTACAATTGTAAAGGAAGCTATAAAGGGCTTATTTCCGGCAATGGTTGGCTCATCATTAGCAACAATTGTTATTCACTTTCCGTTTCGTTTAATGAGTGGTTTAGCAGGTAGTTTTTTTAAGGAGCTTTCTGATACTATGCAAATAACGATGATTACTTCTTTTTTAGTAACCTGGTTGTTGCTTCCTGTTTTACATTTACTAATAGGATATAAGCATAGCTTAAAACCTAAAGATCATAGTGCTGAACATGCAATAAATAAATTAAGATGGTTAACATGGTTTTTCAATAAACCGATGATTGCTATTTCCTTGGTTTTGTTACTTAGTATATCTGCTTATTGGGCTTCAGGTAAATTACAAACAGGTTTTTTACCTGACTTAGACGAAGGTAGTATTGTTTTGGATTACATTTCTCCTTCCGGAACTTCAATTGAAGAAACGGATGCTATGTGCATGGAAATGGAAAAAATAATCATGAAGAATCCAGAAGTGGAATCGTATTCAAGGCGTACAGGTACACACATGGCATTCAGGGCAGACCCTCCTAACATCGGTGATTACTCCATTCAATTAAAAAAAGACAGAACTAAAACAACCGAAGAAGTAATTAATGAGTTACGTAAAGAAATTGAAGGTTCGGTTACAACCATGGAAGAAATTTCTTTTGGTCAGCGTATTTCTGATTTACTAGGAGATTTAATGAGTACGCCTTCTCCCATTCAAATAAAAATTTACGGTAACGATTATAATTTATTGAAAGTTTACGCCAAACAAGCCGATTCGCTTTTGCAGCAAATAAAAGGGATTGTAGATATAAATAACGGTTTAGTACCAACAGGGCCAACTATTATTTTTACTCCTAATCAAGAAAAGTTGGGATTGTATAAAATTTCTTTAATTGATTTTCAAACACAATTAACAGCATATACAGGTGGTGTGCCTTTAGGAATTAACTCGAATATGCCCGTACCTTCAACAGCACAAGCAGCAATGACGGGTGGCTTACAGATTGGTCAATTGCAAGATGGAGAACAGATGCGAAGAATATTATTGCGTTTTACTAACTACAAAACAAATGATTTAGAAAATTTAAAGAAGCAATTAATATTTCTTCCGGATGGAAGTACTCGTCCATTATCCTTTTTCTGCGATGTTACTATTGTTCCCGGCGAGATAGAATACAGAAGAGAAGATTTAAAATCGGCAGTAGTTTTAACTACACGTTTGGAAAATATAGATTTAGGCAGTGCCATTAAAGCTATACAAAAATCATTTAAGCAAAATTTAGCATTGCCGCAGGGATATAGTATTGCTTATGGCGGTGCTTATGCCGAGCAACAACAATCGTTTAAAGAATTACTTATGATATTAGCAATGGCTTCGTTGTTTGTTTTTGGTGTTTTAATGTTTTTATTTAAAGAATGGGCAATATCTATTTTAGTATTATTTATTTCAGTTTTGGGAATTGCAGGTTGTATTTTAGGATTATACATTTGCAACATTCCATTAAACGTTAGTAGTTATACCGGCATTATTATGATTGTTGGTATCATAGCCGAAAATGCCATATTTACCGTTAATCAATTTAAAACCAATTTAAAAGAAACAGGAGATATAGACCAATCTATAAATTACGCAATAGCTTTACGAATCCGTCCAAAATTAATGACAGCATTAGGAGCCATATTGGCTTTAATGCCTTTAGCATTAGGCATTGGTTTAGGTGCGCAAATGCAACAACCTCTTGCAGTAGCAGTTATTGGTGGGTTTACTGCCGGGTTGCCTTTATTGCTTTTAGTGCTTCCTAGTTTGCTAAGATTGATTTACAGGAAAGAAAAGAATTAATGAGAGCCTTTTTTTATCAACCTTAATCGTGTCTTTCTATTGCCTTTCTATAAGTATTTGCAAGCAGTTATTATTTAATTAACTCTATGTCAAAAATTACAAAACTATCTGACTTTATTTTAGGGCGTTTTCTTGGATTATCTTTAGTTGCTTCCGTGGGTGCTATTTCATATTCTGCGGTTGGAGTATAGATATGATGTGTTTTTGAATTAACGGAAATAGTGCGAGCACCTTTCTGCGTTTCAATAGTTTCTATAACCTTAAATGTATTTGCATCTACTTCCTTTACAACAGTAATATTTCCTTCTCCATTAGATGCGTAAATACATTTTAATTCTTTGTCAAATGCAACTCCATCACATCCATCGCCAATTGGTAAAGTGGCAATAACTTTTCCGTTGTTCGCATCCATCACAATCATTTTTTTATTGCCACAAACAGTAAATAAACGATGTGTTACATTATCTAAAGCCAATCCTGTTGGTTCTTCTCCACCTATAATAGCGTAAGTTTTTTCAACCTTTAACGTGGTAGCATTAATTACGGTTATTATGTTTTTATCTTCAATGTTTACATAAACAGTTCCTTTTTCATTAGCTACCGAAAACTCAGGCTTTCCTTCTAAAGGAATTGTTGCAATTTCCGTTTCCGTTTTTGCATCTATAACTGTTGCATTATTACTCCTGCCATTATAAACAAAAACTTTGTGAGAGAAAGCATCGTACAAAATTGCATCTGGATTTGCCCCACTAATTTTAATTTTATTTATTGTTTTTAGGGTTTTATAATCAAATACAATTATAGATGAATCTCTTCCACAACTAATAAATCCTTTTTTAAGATCGTGTGCCAAAGCAATACCATGTACACCTTTTGTATCCGGAATTGAATGAATTACTTTTCCTTGCTTCAAATCTATCACCTGAACTACGCTTCCGTGAGAAACAAATAAATCATCGCCGTATTCATCAGTTACAAGATAATCCCAGCCTCCATCACCCTCAACTTTTATTTTAGATGCTATTTTATATTTTGTTTGAGCTATATTAACACTGCTTAAAGCGATAAAGGAAACTATTAAAACAATTTTTTTCATGCTGCTTTTTTTCAAAAGTATGGATTTATTCTAAACTTAACTTCTAACTTACTTAAATACGGGAAACTTCTACAGATTAGCTACAGATTTACCGTTGTTTTTATCTTTAAATTTAAAGCATGAGAATTCTTTTAGTTGAAGACGAACCTGAGTTAAGAAATTCGATTGTTCAATATCTTGATTACGCAGGTAATATAGTGGAAGCTGTTTCCGATTTTAAAAAAGCGAGAGATAAAATATGTGATTTTGATTACGATTGTATTTTGATTGATATAAATATTCCTAATGGTAACGGGCTTGATTTAATAAAACAATTAAAAGAAATAAAATCGAAAGCAGGTATTATTGTTATTTCTGCAAAAAACTCTTTAGATGATAAAATTGCCGGTTTAGATATTGGCGCAGATGATTATTTGGCAAAGCCATTTCATTTATCCGAATTAAACGCACGCATTAAAGCCTTAGTAAGAAGAAATAATTTTGAAGGTAATAAAGCTATTGTTGCAAATGAAATAACTATTTATCCGGATGATCGACGAGTATTGGTTAATGAACAGGAAGTTGATTTTACCGCAACTGAGTTTAGGTTACTTTTGTATTTAATTGCAAATAAAAACAGAGTTGTTTCTAAAAACTCTATTTCGCAACACTTATTAGATGATGATGATATGGAGCAAATAGATAACCATAATTTTGTTTATACGCACTTAAAAAACTTACGAAAAAAACTGGAAGAAAAAGGCTCTAATGATTATATTCATACGATATATGGAATAGGGTATAGATTTAAAATTACAGATTAAAATGAAATTAATTAGCAAGAGTATTTTATATTATCTCATTCTAAGTATTCCTTTGTTAGTAATGGCCAGTTTGTTTTCCTACTATTTAATAAAAGGAGAACTTCATGATGGTACGGATGAAATACTTGAACGCGAAAAACACAGTGCAGAACGTTTTATAAAATCTTCTCCAAACTTAAAATCCAATTTTTTATTTTTAGATAGTCTCTTTACCATCAAACAAGTACCCTTTCATAAGAATGGTAATTTATTTTCAGACTCAATTATCTTTGATAAAATTGAGGCAGAATTTATAAATTACAGGGTATCCAAAAGTTATTATAATTACCATAATACTACTTATAATATTACAATATTAAAACCCACATTAGAAGAAAATGAATTAATGGAAGGCCTAATTTTTTCCTTATTTTTAGTAATTGCTTTTCTTATCTTATCCTTTTTGTTTGTAAATTGGATTCTTTCTAAGTGGCTGTGGAAACCGTTTTATAATACAATTTCGGCCTTAACAGACTATGAATTAAACAAAAATAGATCATTACGCATTACTCCTTCTACAATTAAAGAATTTAACGAACTAAATGATGCGTTGGTAAAAATGACCGGAAAAATTTATTCTGATTTTCTACGGCAGAAAGAATTTACAGAAAATGCCTCTCATGAAATACAAACACCACTTTCCGTAATTAAATCAAAAATAGAACTACTCATTCAATCAGAAAATTTAAAGGAAAGCGAAATGCAACAAGTTCAAGCTATAGAAACTGCTGCTAACAAATTATCTTCTTTAAATAAAGCATTATTATTACTGGTTAAAATCGAAAATCATCAGTTTAAAGAGATAAAAGAATTAAATATAAAAAATACTATTGAAAAGGTTTTACTGTACTACAAAGATTTGATCGTCGACAAAAACATTCAAGTAACTACAGTTTATAAAAGTGATTTATGGTTTAAAATAGATAATGAACTTTGTGAAATTTTCCTCACGAATTTATTACAAAATGCTATTCGACATAATTTTAAGAATGGATTTATTAAAATAGAATTAAATAATAATACGTTAAGCATATCTAATACCGGATTGGCCTTAAAAATAAAACAGGATGAATTATTTGAACGTTTTAAAAAAGATAGTGAACTTCACGAATCTTTAGGCATTGGTCTTGCCATAGTAAAAAGCATCGCCACTAATTACCATTTAGAGATAACCTATTCTTATACAAATGATACGCATTCATTTTGCGTAATTTTTCTTTAAAAGCCCATAGGATAAACAAAAAATTCTCATGATTAATTACCGCAATAAAATTAGTTTTATCAAAAAAAATTCAAAAGTTAAATTTTGGAACCTTACTGCCCAAATTTTATATAGCTAAACGGGCTTGTGGTGTTGTAGTTAAGTTGCAAAAATCTTTTTGAAGGTATTTAAAATAACCTGTAATGGCGATCATGGCGGCATTATCGGTACAATACTGAAAAGGTGGGATAAAAGCTTTATATTGTTTTTGCGTTTGTAAATCTAACAAACGCTTACGCAATAAAGAGTTGGCAGAAACGCCCCCGGCTATAGCCAATGTTTTGATGTTGTGTTGCTGTGCCGATTGTAGTAATTTTTTAAACAAGCTATCTGCCAAAGAAGATTGATACGAGGCGCATATATCGGCTAAATTTTCTTCTATAAAATTCGGGTTTTTTTTGGTTTCTTTTTGGATAAAATATAAAAAAGCTGTTTTAATACCGCTGAAACTGTAATTAAAACCGGCCATGTTACTAAGAGGAAATTTATATTTTTTTTCATCGCCGTGTTGCGCATATTTATCTATCAACGGTCCGCCAGGATAAGGAAGGCCCAAAATTTTTGCAGCCTTATCAAAAGCTTCGCCCACAGCATCATCCTGGGTTTCGCCTACTAATTCAAAATTTAAATGATCGGTAACTTTTACAATTTGTGTATGGCCGCCACTTACGGTTAAACACAAAAAAGGAAACTCTGGTACACCGTTTTCATCATCAATAAAATGCGCTAAAATATGCGCTTGCATGTGATTAACTTCTATAAGCGAAATGTTTAAAGCGAGCGATAACGATTTTGCAAAAGAGGCACCTACAAGCAAAGAACCCATTAAGCCCGGACCCCTTGTAAAAGCTATGGCGTTAATTTGTGTTAAGGTTATGTTAGCCTTTTTTAACGCTGCATCAACCACGGGTACTATATTTTTTTGATGATCACGGCTGGCAAGCTCGGGCACAACGCCACCATATTGTTTATGTATATCTTGTGTGGCAACTATGTTAGATAAGATGGTTTGATTACAACACACGGCCGCAGAGGTATCGTCGCAGCTAGACTCGATGCCAAGTATATATACAGGTTCTTGCAATTTTATGATTAAATTTGATGTGTGCAAATGCTTCGTAAAGTTAGTGGTTTTATTTGGCGCAGTGTAAAAATTACATTCGTGGTAGTGCTTATTTTACTGGTTAGTCTGTTTTTTTTACTACAACTGCCAAAAGTGCAAACTTATTTAGGACAGGAAGCATCTTCTTATTTATCAAAAAAATTAAAAACTAAAATTGCTATTGCTTCCATTAATATAGATTTTTTAAAAACTATAAACCTAGAAGGTGTGTATGTAGAAGACCTGCGCCACGATACACTTTTATACGGAGGAAAAATTGGCTGCGCTATAAAATGGTATAATATAAAAACTAAACAAATTGAGATTGATGTAACCGAACTGGATAATATTACCTGCAAACTTATTTATTACAAAGGCACTAAAGATCTTAATTTTCAATTTATAGCCGATTATTTTGCGCCGCCCACCACAAAAAAAGATACCACTACCAAACCTTCGGCAACTTTTAAAATAGGTTACGGTAATTTAAATTTAACCAACGTACGCTTTGTGTATAAAGATTTGGATTATACCGATATACCCAAGTATGGGATAGATGTAGAGGATATTGAAGTAAGTAATATTTACGCTAAATTTTCTAATATACGTATTAGCGAAGATTCTGTCCAAGTGCAGATTAATGACCTATCAGCTATTGAAAGGTCGGGCATTTGTATCAAAAAATTAAACGCCGATGCAACCCTTGGTTCCAAAGGGATTAAAGCCGATAAGCTTTTATTGATTACTAACAATAGTTATATTCATGGCTCTTATTACATGTTTACCGAATCTTTTGCAGATTATAATAATTATTTAACAGCAGTAGATATGAACGCTACTTTTTTAGACAGCAGTTACATTGATATGGCTGATGTAGCTTATTTTGCAGAGGACTTAGAAGGTTTGCACCAAAAAATAAAAATTAACGGCTTTATAAAAGGCACCGTTAATAATCTAAGTTCAGATAATTTATCTGTAGCAGTTTTAAAACATACTTCCTTTAACGGCCATATCATTATAAAAGGCTTACCTAATTTAGATACAACTTTTATGTCGATTGAAGCTAAAAGTTTAACTACCAATTATGCCGACTTAATAAAGATTCCTGCCTATCCGTTTATAAAAAAACATAGCCTTGCTATACCCAAAAATTTAGCCAAACTTGGCACTATTAGTTTTAAAGGTAAAGGCGAGGGTTTTACATCTGATCTTTTTTTAGAAGGAAGTTTTAAAACTGCATTAGGCAACTTTAGCACATATGCTACC
The DNA here is from genome assembly GCA_038206945.1 of Bacteroidia bacterium. Lineage (GTDB taxonomy): Bacteria > Bacteroidota > Bacteroidia > B-17B0 > Aurantibacillaceae > PALSA-968. The sequence continues at coordinate 12,473 of JBBRAG010000025.1, forward strand.
ATGAGTATACCGAAAAATAAAGAAATGAAATATAGTGGAAACTTTAAATCTGACAGGTTTAATATTGGCGAGTTTTTAGAGGTATCAACCATTGGAGAAATTTCTTTAGACGCGAAGATAAACGGTAGCGGATCTGAATTAAAAACCTTGCAGGAAGACATAAACGGCACCATAAAATCTTTTCAGTTTAATGGATATACCTACCATAATCTAAATGTAAACGGTATCGTAAAAAACAAACAATTTGTTGGTAACCTTAACGCAAAAGATACAAATGCTACTTTCGATTTTATTGGAAATTTAGATTTTACAAAAAAAATACCACAAGCCTCGCTCTCTTTAAAATTAGTAAAATTAGATCTTTACAAAACCAATCTTTATAAAATTGATACCACCAATATTGCCTCGGGTAATATTACCCTTTCTTTAACTGGAAATAGTCTTGATGATATGAACGGTGCATTGCATACCGAAAAATTACAGTTCATTAAAACTAATGGTATTGTTAAAGTAGAAAATGCCGATATAGAACTCATACAAAACGAAACGCATAACAGTCTTTCTTTAATATCTTCTATTGCAGATGTAAACATTGACGGTAAATTTAAATTCACTACTCTCAAAAAAAGTACCTACGATTTTCTACACTATTATTACCCTTTGTTTTTTAAAGGAGAGAGCCTCAATAAGAAAAATAGACCCAACATAGATAATCTTACCTTAAAAGTTAGGGTAAAAGATTTTAAACCGGTTGCTACTTTTTTTAAAATTCCATTAGAAATAAGTCAGGGCACTATTTTACAAGGAACATTTAACGCACAAACTAATTTATTAAAAGTTAGCGGCCTAGCTGATGTTATCAGCTATAATAAAACACCCATTAAAGATTGGTTCTTAACAATAAGCACAAACAACAACCAGGTTTATTTGAATACCGGTTTTAAACAGATCGACTTGGCTGATAGTATTAATATTGGCAATTTTAATTTTGAAGCGCATTCTACTAACAACAAATCAGATTTTTTACTTACCTGGAAAAATAATTCAGAGCATAAAAACTCCGGTGAAATTGATGGCGATCTTCTCTTTTCAAAAAACAGTTTAGACCTTAACCTGGGCAAGTTTTTAATTTACGCCCAAGATAGCCTTTGGCAAATGACGGGTAATGATGAGATAAGTTTTGATTCAAGCGGCACGGTTAATTTTCATGATTTGGTTTTTACCAATTTTAACCAGCAAGTAAAAATAGAAGGTAAAATTTCTAAGAATCCGAAAGACCAGTTACTTTTAAATTTTCAAAATTTTAAACTAAACCAGCTTAATACTTTGTTAGTTCGCGCCGACGCTAATTTGCAGGGCACATTAACAGGCTCAGCCAATTTCTCTGACTTATACCATCAACTTGTTTTTACAACCGCCTTAGAGTTTAAAAAACTGCAAATAAATACCACGCAAATTGGTGCAGGAGAGATAAATAGTTTCTTCGACAAAAATAAAAACATGGTTTCTTTAAACGGTTTTTTTAAACGAGATTTTGGTAAGATAAGCGAGGATAGTTATAACAACATTCGCTTTGATGGTTATTATTATCCCTCTATAAAAGATACCAGCATAAATATTGATGTACACTTGTATCAATTTGCCATAAACGCTTTACAACCTTTATTAAAAGGCATTTTTACCCTTGATAAAGGTACTGCTACCGGCAACCTTAACCTGAAAGGAAATCTTAAAAAGCCAGCTATATCAGGTATTGTAGAGCTTGAAGGTGTGCATAATTTTAAAATAGATTATTTAAATACATCCTATGATGTTACAGGTAAAATACAATTATACCCTGGCCAGATAGAATTTCAAAATATGGTTTTAACTGATATTTACAGGAATAAAGCAATACTAACAGGCAATATATTTCACGAAAATTTTTCTAACATGAAGTTGGATTTTGATATAAACTTTAAAAAATTTATGGCACTTAATACAACCGCCATTCAAAATGATTTGTTTTATGGTAAAGCATTTTGCACCGGCAATGTTGGCTTATACGGTCAGGTAAATGCACTAACTTTTGATATAAACGCTAAAACAGAAAAAGGTACTCAGTTTATAATTCCGTTGGCTGGACCCGGCGAAGTAAGCGATAATGGTTTTATACGATTTGTGAAACTAGATAGTACTAATCAAAACGATACAGCTAAAAACGTATTAGCAGGTATGAAACTTAACTTCAATTTAGAGGCCACTCCGGATGCTGAAGTGCAGATAATTTTAGATTCAAAAGGTGGTGATGGCATTAAAGCGCGCGGTAAAGGAAACATAAACATGAACGTAAATACCAATGGCAATTTTGAAATGTACGGTGTTTATACCATTACAGATGGAAGCTATTTATTTACGCTTCAAAATATTATTAATAAACGTTTTGATATTGATGATGGCAGCAACATACGTTGGAGTGGCGACCCATATACAGCCGATATTAATGTAACCGCTACCTACAAACAACGTACCTCGCTCGCGCCTTTCTTTCCTGAAAATGCCACAGAAAACAATTCAGGTGGTTCAGATAATAACAAACGTTATCCCGTTAACTGTAAACTCTTTTTAAAGGATAAATTAACCGCCCCCGATATTTCTTTCGGTATAGAATTGCCAACCGTTAGCGAGGTTATACGTTCGCAGGTAATGGGCTATATAAATAACGAGCAAGAACTTAACCGCCAGGTTTTTTCTCTTTTATTGTTGCGCACTTTTGTAACCCCATTGCAGTTGCAAAGTGTTGGTGGCGTAAGTTCTGGTAATGCCGGTAATGCCGCAGGTAACAATGCTACCGAAATGCTTTCTAATCAATTAAACGGTATGCTTTCTAAATTTACCAAAGCCTTTAACCTAGGTTTCAATTATCGCCCAAGCTCAGCACTTAGTAACGAAGAAATAGATGTCGCTTTATCAACACAATTATTTAGTGATAAACTAACTGTAGATGGTAACTTAGGTGTTAACAACAGCGCAGTTACAAAAAGTAGCACGCTAATTGGTGATCTTAACGTAGATTATCGGTTAACTAAAGATAGCAAAGTGCACGTAAAAGCGTTTAACCGTAGTAACGATAATTTTCAAATAGCAACCTTGGGCGGGCAGTTTACCCAAGGAGCAGGTATTTTTTACCGGCAGGATTTCGATAACCTGGCAGATTTGTATCGCCGCTTTCTTCATAAAAAAGCAAAGAAAAAATTGAATGAATAGGGCGTTCCGGCGCGTTTACATTTTATATTAGTCGATAATTTTTTGCGCCGTCGCGCTGCCCGCAGTAAAGCTTTTTAAGATTTAGCTCATTGTTTAGTTTTTTTTAATTGCTTCGCAAAATGCTGAAGAAGCATTTCTTAAAAAGGCTTTCTTGCGGCATCCCTAACGCAAACGCACTGTCGTCATGCTGAACTTGTTTCAGCATCTCAACTGCCTTAAATTGATCACCAAATAAAATTCTAACGCATTTGCATCGTTACAAAATAACTTATCAAAGCAATAACCGCGCCTACGTTTATAAAAAAAATAAAATAAAAAAATGCCTTTACTTCTATATTTTTAATAAAAAGAAATAAAACAGAAAGCAGAGAGCACATAATAAGTATAGGCAACATATAATAGGTAAGCGATGTGGTAACTGTATAAATCTGCGCGTTACTTACATCATTTACTTTTTTTGTTTCCTGCAACAATAAAGATTTTAAAACAACAACACTATCTCCAACTTCAGGTTCTAATCGTTCGCTAAAAAGCAATATTTCTACTCGTTTATAATCTACCGTACTTATGGGCATATTAACTTCTTTAGCACTGTGTTTTCTGTTATATCGTTCATCATGCAACTTACAACCGCCGGTAATTTTATCCGGTGTTTGCCGGTAAGGTAAAATCCAATCAATTAGTATTAATTGCGCAAGCCACAAAAAAATAATGCAGCTTTTTTTAGCCAGCTTATAAATTTTAGTACTGTAAAGTTTAGAAATTTCTTTTTCTTTTTGTAGCTGCTTGCGTAAAAAAAGCTCGCGACTGCGTTCAAGCCTTTCCTCTATAGAAAGTTCTTCTTTTCTATGCATTTATCTTTGTACGGCAAATAAAATTGCTTTCAACCTATCTAAACCATTCATGTTTTCGGGTATAATAAATGAGCTTACTTCTTTATTTAATTCAATGCTATAAACCTCTTTGGTAGGCGCTGTTTCAGCTTTTGGTGAATTTGCTTTTTTTAAAGAAGCCTCAAATTCGGTCACAAATTTATATAGATCGTTAGGACATTGCATGTATGTAAACACGTTGTTTGTAATTCCTTCATATAAAATAGCTGTAAAGCCAATACCAGTTTTGGTAATACCTATTTTTTCAGCATTAATGTTATCTCGGTTTGTACTAAATAAAATGTAAAGCGTATCATGCAATTTTATTTTTTCGGTAAGGTTAACATTATTTGCAGGTTGATGATAAACTTTAGGCAAACCGCAAAAATTAACCAGCGTTATTTTTTTTTGAAGATTCGTTTTCTTGCTTACATGCGTATTAAAAACAGAACTAACCCTAATGGTATAACTGCCTTGTTTAAGGTTTGAAATAACATCGGGGTTTTTGGTGTGTAAAGAGTACGTAAAAGTAGTATCGGCTGAAGTGATTTTTAATTCTTTCCAATAACTAAATCCATGAACAGAAATTTTATCATCGGTTTTAATTTGTAATTCAACACGTTTGGTTTGCGCTGTAAGTGAGAAAGAAAGCGCAATAAATACAATAAAAAAGTTACGCATTATCTAATATATCGCTGGTTACAGCTTCTACACCTTTTATTTCCGGTACAGCACGTTTAATAGTTTCTTCAATACCTGCTTTCATGGTCATTTTACTCATTCCGCAAGATTGGCAAGCACCTTTCAGCTCCACCCGAACAATTAGATCATCTGTAATTTCAACTAGTTCCACATCTCCGCCATCGGCTAACAAATAAGGACGAATACTTTCTAAAGCTTTTTCTATTTTTTCGCGCATACTCGTTTTTATTTACAACGAAGATAAAAAAATATCACGTAAGCAGTCCATTTTTTCGACAGATATTTGTTAATGCAATTATTATTTTCAACCCTCTTTTTAGTTATTTTAGCCACTTAAACTTTTTATGATGTTATTTAAAAAATCAGGTACCTTACTTTTAATTTTAAACTTCCTTATTTTTAATTTACACGCGCAAATTCAAACATATCCCATTAATGGTGCGCCTAACAATATACATAGTTACTACGCGTTTAAAAACTGTACGCTGCATATAGATGAATCTACCACTATAAACAACGCTGTTTTAATTATTAAAGATGGCTTAATTATTGATGCCGCAGAAAAAATCAGCCTACCAAACGGCGCTGTTGTTTACGACCTTAAAGGAAAACACATCTATCCTTCTTTTATTGAAATGTACAGCGATTACGGTATGCCTGAGGTGCACACTACACCGCATAAGTTTGGCCCACCACAAATAGAAAGCAATGTTAAAGGCGCTTTTGGCTGGAACCAAGCCATAAAATCAGATATTGAAGGCTATAAATTTTTTACCAATAACGATGCCAAAGCAGATGAGTTACGCAAACTTGGATTTGGTCTTGTATTAACATCGCCTAAAGATGGCATTGTTAGAGGAAGCGGCGCAGTGGTTCTTCTAAACACGCAAAAAAAAGAAAATGAAATTATCGTAAAAGATAAAGCCGCCGGTTTTTATTCGTTCAGTAAAGGTACATCAATGCAAGATTATCCTTCTTCGTTAATGGGCGCTATTGCTTTGCTTCGCCAAACTTATTTAGATGCGCAATGGTACGCAGCCAACAAAACTAAAACAGAATATAACATTTCCTTACAAGGGTTTAATAATCTTCAAACGCTGCCTTCTATATTTGAAGTGAGCGATAAATTAAATGCGCTGCGTGCCGACAAAGTAGGCGATGAATTTAAAACAAAATATATCATTAAAGGTAAAGGAGATGAATACCAGCGTGTAGACGATATTCAGCAAACATTTTGCAAATACATCATTCCACTTAACTACCCCGATGCTTACGAAGTAGAAAACCCTTACGAAGCAGAAAATATTACCATGCCCGAATTAAAACATTGGGAAATGGCGCCTGCCAACGCTAAATTTTTACAGGAAGCGGGCGTAACTTTTGCCATAACATCGGCCGACTTAAAAGATAAAACCAAGTTCTTAAAAAATTTACGCAAAGCCATTAAATATGGTTTAAACGAAAAAGTGGCTTTTAAAAGTTTAACCTCCATACCTGCCCAAATGCTTGATATGGCAGATAAAGTAGGGAGCCTTAAAAAAGGAATGATGGCTGATTTTATCATTACCTCTAAAAATATTTTTGAAGAAGATGCCGTTATTTATGAGAACTGGGTTGGTGGCACACCTTATCATTACAGCGATTACAACATGCCTGATATTCGCGGAGAATATTTATTATCCTACAACAACAATAAATTTAAAGTGGAAATTGCAGGTATAGAGGTAGATAAACCAACCGCTACCATCGTTTTAAAAGATACTACCAAAACAACATTCGTTATCAATTTTAAAAACAACAACCTGGTTTTTCATTTTAATAAAGATACGGCTACACTTGATAGGTTTGATCTTAACTATACCGATTCTTCTTTTACGGGTAAAACACAATCTTCAACAGGCATTTGGTATGATGCCATTTTGCAAAGAACCGATTCCTTAAAAGTTACAGCCAAAGACAGCACAAAAAATAAGAAAGATAAAAAAACCGAAGAGCTGCATATAGGCCAAGTGTATTATCCTTTCACTTCTTTTGGCCAACCGGAAGAACATGAGAACATTATCAAAAAATTTAAGAATAGATTAGATGCCATCTTAATTAAAAATGCAACCGTATGGACAAATGAAGCAGATTCTATCCTATTGGAAACCGATGTATATATCGTAGAAGGAAAAATTGTTCGAATTGCGCCCAATATTGATGCCCCAAAACTTGCTTTCTCAAAAACAATAGATGCAAAAGGTAAACACTTAACTGCCGGTATTATAGATGAGCATAGCCATATTGCTATTAGCGAAGGTGTTAACGAAGGTGCGCAGGCATCAACTGCAGAAGTAAGAATTGGCGACGTTGTAAATAGCGAAGACGTAAATATTTATCGGCAGCTTGCGGGCGGTGTTACAACAGCGCAATTACTGCATGGCTCAGCTAATCCAATTGGTGGACAATCACAAATCATTAAACTTCGCTGGGGGCAATCTCCAGAAGATATGAAATACGAAAAAGCCCCGCAGTTTATAAAATTTGCCTTAGGCGAAAATGTAAAACAAAGTAACTGGGGCGATCTTCATACCATTCGTTTTCCACAAACACGTATGGGTGTAGAGCAGGTTTATTACGATCATTTTATACGTGCCAAAGAATACGAAAAAACCATGACCGCTTTTTCTCTTGCTAAAAATAAAAATGCAGTCGCACCCCGCAGAGATTTAGAAATGGATGCTTTGGTAGAAATTTTACATGATAAAAGACATATTACATGCCACTCGTATGTGCAGTCAGAATTAAACATGCTGATGGACGTTTCAGACAGTATGCACTTTAAAATAAACACCTTTACCCATATATTAGAAGGTTACAAAGTGGCCGATAAAATGAAAGCGCATACCATTGCCGCCTCAACTTTTGCAGATTGGTGGGCATATAAATATGAAGTAATGGATGCCATACCTTACAACGCTGCCATACTTTCAAAAATGGGCGTTTTAACCGGTATAAATAGTGATGATGCCGAAATGGGTCGTCGTTTAAACCAAGAGGCCGCCAAGTGCATAAAATATGGTGGCTTAACCGAAATTGAAGCTTTAAAATTGGTAACCCTTAACCCCGCTAAAATTTTACATATTGATGATAAAGTGGGCAGCATAAAAGTAGGTAAAGTAGCCGATGTTGTTTTATGGACAGATAATCCTTTGTCTATAAATGCAAAAGTTGATAAAACAATTGTAGATGGAATTATTTATTATGATGCCGATGAGGATCTTAAATTACGAGATGAAGTGGCTAAAGAACGCGCGCGTATTATTCAAAAAATGATAGCGGCTAAAAAAGGTGGCGAGCCCACACAAAAAGTTTCTCCTAAAAAACCAAAACTCTATCATTGCGATACCATGGGCAACGAGGTTAACGAGTAATATATAATTTTAATATTTAAAAATTTGGGCGTTCCGCTGATTACAGCGTCGGGCTGCCTGCAGTAAAGCTTTTAAGATTACTTAAAAAGGCTTTCTTGCTGCATCACTAACGCACTTTTTACACCTTTAATAGCCTGCTTTTTTGTTGAATTAAAAGCCTGTAAATAGCTTATAAAAGCGTATATTTGATGCTCAAAAATTTAAAATAATGGAAACACTGGCTCCAAAAAAAACAATAGATATTTCAAAAACATTACAGGCTTTAGGTATTAAGCAAACCAACTTGGGTTGCTCTACCGGTGCTAACTTTTTTGCTTCAGGCGAAAATTTAGAATCGTATAGTCCGGCTGATGGAAAATTAATTGCCACTGTAAAAACGGCTTCACAAGCCGATTACGATAAAGTAATGAAAGCTGCTACTGAGGCATTTACACATTGGCGCACTATTCCTTCTCCAAAACGCGGAGAAATTGTCCGTCAGTTTGGCGATAAATTACGTTTGCACAAACATCATTTAGGAGAATTGGTTTCTTACGAAATGGGTAAATCTTTGCAAGAAGGTTTAGGGGAAGTACAAGAAATGATTGACATCTGCGATTTAGCTGTTGGTTTATCTCGTCAGCTTAATGGATTAACCATGCATAGCGAGCGCCCTTTGCATCGTATGTACGAGCAATATCATCCGTTAGGAGTGGTTGGTATTATTTCTGCATTTAACTTCCCGGTTGCGGTATGGAGCTGGAACACGGCTTTAGCTTGGGTTTGTGGAGATGTTTGCGTTTGGAAACCTTCTGAAAAAACGCCTATTTGTTCTATCGCTTGTCAAAATATTTGGGCTTTAGTGGCTAAAGAAAATAATTTGCCAGAAGGTATTTCTTGTTTAGTAAACGGCGATTATAAAGTAGGCGAATTTATGACGACTGATAAACGTGTGCCTTTAGTTTCTGCTACTGGCTCTACCCGCATGGGTAAAATTATTGGCGTAAAAGTGGCAGAACGTTTTGGTAAATCATTATTAGAGTTAGGTGGTAACAATGCCATTATTATTTCTGAAACAGCCGATCTACCTATGTGTGTGCCAGGTGCTGTGTTTGGCGCTGTGGGTACTGCCGGGCAACGTTGTACCACTACCCGTCGTTTAATTATACACGAAAGCATTTATAACGATGTAAAACAAAAACTAATTAACGCATACAAACAATTACGCATCGGTAATCCGTTGGATGAAAACAACCACGTTGGTCCGTTGATTGATAAAGATGCCGTTAAAAATTATTTAACTGGTATTGAGCGCGCAATTGCCGAAGGCGGAAAAATATTAGTGGCCGGTGGCGTATTAGAAGGTAAAGGATTTGAACATGGTACGTATGTTAAGCCTTGTATTATTGAAGCTGAAAACAGTTTTAGCATTGTGCAACATGAAACATTTGCACCTATACTTTATATTATGAAATATAAAACAATAGACGAAGCTATTGCCATGCAAAATGATGTTCCGCAAGGATTATCAAGTGCTATTATGACCAGAGATTTACACGAAGCTGAAAAGTTTTTAGCCGTATCAGGTTCTGATTGCGGTATTGCGAATGTAAACATTGGTACGTCGGGTGCGGAGATTGGTGGTGCTTTTGGTGGTGAAAAAGAAACCGGTGGTGGTAGAGAAAGCGGATCGGATGCATGGAAAATTTACATGCGCCGTCAAACAAACACTATTAACTATGGCACAACGTTACCGTTGGCACAAGGCATTAAATTTGAATTGTAAGTTAAGTTTGCGTTAGGGATTGTAGTGGAAAGCTTTTTGGTAATCCAAAAGCTTGAAACGAAAGCCCGCCGCTATTTTCAGCGGAACGCCCAAATAAAATAATTAATATAAAAATAAAAAGCATGAAGATTGAAAAAAACAAAGTAGTTACTGTAAACTACCATTTAACCGGAAAATTACAAGATGAGCCGGAAGAGTTAATTGAACAAACATCTACCGAAGAACCTTTTGTGTTTTTATACGGAGCAGGCGGAATGCTTGAAGATTTTGAAAAAAATATGGTTGGTAAAAAAGCCGGAGATGCATTTGATTTTCATATAAAAGCTGATAAAGCATATGGCGATCATAACCAAGATTACGTAGCTGAAATTCCGAAAGAGGCTTTTCATGTAGAAGGTAAATTTGATTCCGAACGCGTAAAAGAAGGGGAAGAATTGCCTATGTTAGATAGCGAAGGCCATCAAATGCAAGGTATAGTTGTTGAAGTTAATAATGAGCATGTGGTAATGGATTTTAACCATCCGTTAGCAGGTTACGATCTTCATTTTGTAGGCAACGTTATTGATGTGCGCGATGCAACAGCCGAAGAGCTTGAACACGGACACGTGCATGGCGAGGGCGGGCATCACCACTAAAAGTTTACAAGTATCAATTAAAAGGTATCATAAACCGTTCTTTAAACAGAGCGGTTTTTTTATTAAGTAAAATTAAGCCTATTGCCTAATCGCTATTCCCTGTTAACTTTACGCAATGTTTAGCGGCTTAAAATTATACATACGCATCCTTCTTCCACTGTATTTATTAATTGGTATAACTATTATTGGCACGGTGGGTTATCAAGTAATTTGCAACTACAATTTTGTAGATGCGTTTTACATGACCATTATAACCATTGCTACTGTTGGTTTTGAAGAGGTACACCCGCTTAATATGTATGGCAAAATATTTACCGCGCTGTTGGTGATGGTAAGTTTTGGTATATTTGCTTATTCGGTTAGTGCGGTTACACGCTTTGTGTTTGATGGCGAATTTAACCAGTTATTTAAGAACAGAAAATTGAACGCAGCGATAGAAAAATTAAGTGGGCATGTAATTATTTGTGGCTATGGGCGTAATGGCAGGCAAGCAGCGCAGGTACTTAAAAAACACAAGCAACGTTATGTGGTAATAGAAAAAAATACCGAGCTTACCAATAATATGCAACATCAATATAGTGATTTGGTATTGACAGCCGATGCCACACTTGATGAAACATTAATTAAAGCAGGCATATTGCGTGCAAGAGCTTTGATAACGAGTTTACCCGTTGATGCAGATAATTTATTTATTGTACTTACGGCAAGAAACCTAAATCCGGAATTGACTATTATTAGTCGTGCGAGTGAAGATAACTCAGATACCAAATTAAAAATTGCAGGGGCTAACAATGTAATAATGCCTGATAAAGTAGGTGGCGCACATATGGCATCTTTAGTAATGAAACCCGATGTGGTAGAATTTATAGATCATATTGTTAGTCAAGAGGGTGATTCAGTTAACATGGAAGAAATTACGTTTGAAAATATTCCTGAACAGCTTCGTCATAAAACTTTACGTGATTTAGAGGTTAGAAATAAATCGGGCGCAAATATCATAGGTTTTAAAACTGCCACCGGCGAATACATTATTAACCCTGATGCGGATACTAAAATTATACCTGCTGCAAAAATATTTGTGCTAGGAACGCCCGAACAAATTAAACGCTTGAAAGAATTGCTTTCATAGGAGTTAGTAGCGAACAGTTAATAGAAACTATCTAACAAGTAAGAAAAATTTATTTTTGAACAGAGAACTATCCTGAAAGTCCGCGGCGCAGTTTAGCCTGTGAGTGGGAGAACGTAACTTTCTTGACTTTTTGTTTCTTTTCCGTCATGGAAAAAGAAAAGACATTACATTCTTTAATCCAAGAAACCTTATCTTTATACCTTAAATAACATATGAGCTATTTTAAATTTATAAAGACAAAGCAATTTTTAATTCACGCGGGCATAGCCATGGTGGTAGCTTTTTTATTGTTTTGGGGCAGTTTTAAAATGGTGGCTTCTTATACGCAGCACGGTATAATGGTTACCGTACCCGATTTTAAAGGTAAATATATTGCAGAACTACCTGATTTTATAAAAAACAAAAAACTACGATACGAAATTATAGATTCTATTTACACACCGCAGCAAACACCCGGCACCATACTTAGGCAAGACCCCGAAAAAGATAATGAAGTAAAAGAAAACAGGATAGTTTATTTATATATTACCTCTATGCTGCCGCCGCAAATAATTATGCCTAAATTGGTTGACAGGTCTTCTCGTCAGGCAATTGGCATGATAGAAAGTTACGGCTTAAAAGCAAAAATTACCTATGTGTATGATGCCTGTAAGAATTGCGTTATTAAACAGCTCTACAAAGACAAAGAAATTACCGCAGGCACTTGGGTTAAAAAAGGTTCGGTTATAGAATTATTGGTGGGCAAAGGCAATGGCGGTGGAGACACTAATCCCGTGCTTGAAACGCCTAAAGCTAACGCAGATACTTTAGATGAAGATTAGTAGCCGTTTTATTTCATAAAATAAATCATAGTTTTTTACGTTAGCTATATAAATTAAAATAATAAAAATGATCAAAAAAATTAGCCTTATTCTGGTTTTCGGTTTATTAAATTTAGTGTTAAGTGCGCAAGATATACACTTGCAATCTTTAAAAAGTAATTCCAACATAATAGAATACAGAAGAAATTTACCTAAGCAAAATAAAACACAATTAAATAACCGCACGCAAAGCACTTCAACCCTTAGCCTTACCTTGCCTTTTTATGATGATTTTTCTTATGCCGGGCCTTATCCCGATTCTACCAAATGGCAGCATTCCCAATCTGTTTATGTAAACCATACCAAAGCCATTGCGCCGCCAACCTTGGGTGTAGCTACCTTTGACGGTTTAAATAAATACGGGTATCCATATAATTCGGCTGTAACCTCTGGCCAGGCAAATCAGCCCGGGCAAGCATCTGATACACTTACTTCTCAGCCCATACGTTTAGATTCTTTGGGCGGTATTGGGTTTAGCCCTGCCGACAGTATATTTTTAAGTTTTTATTTTGAAGCACGCGGCTATTGGGATAAGCCTGAAAGCGGAGATGAACTACAGCTTGATTTTTACAGCCCGGTTGATACTACCTGGAGCCAGGTTTGGAGCCATAGCGGCTATCAGTATGACCCTGATAGTACCTGGCATATTGTTACGATTCCTGTTTTAGATCCTAATTATTTTAAAAAAAATTTCCAATTCAGGTTTCGTAACCTTTCATCCGGTTCGGGCGATGTAGATCATTGGCATATTGATGTGGTATCACTTAAAACCTATCCGCTTGGTAGAGACACCATTTTTCCTGACCACAGTTTTGTGTACGACCTGCCAAGTACCCTTAAAAATTATACGCAAATGCCCTTCAGGCAATATACAGGCGCAAACGATATGAAAACAAATATTCATGCCTTTTTAAGAAATAATGATAATAATATTTTACACGAAAACGTAAGTACAGGATATAATTGCTATGATAACCGGGCAGGAAATTTGTTATATGCAACTTCTACCACAAGTCCTCCGGCAACTAATCTTGGCTATTATTATAACAATGGATACTGTACAGCGCCTAGTGTAATTAACCCATCTTTAAATTTCTCTTATCCTTCTATGGCAGATTCTAATACATTTACGATGAAATTTTATTTATTAGGCCAACAAGATCAACATCCAGCAAACGATACAATTTCCTTTCAACAAAAATTTAGCAATTATTATTCGTATGATGATGGCAGTGCAGAAACCGGCTTTAATTTTGGTTCTTCTACAGGGATCGGTAATTATAAAATGGCTGTGCGCTATACCTTAACCAATGCAGATACTTTACAAGCTATGGATATTTTTTTCGACCCAATGACGGATGTAAATCTTATTAAAGGAGCCCCCTTTAATATACTAGTCTGGTCTGATAACGCAGGTCTTCCGGGCTCAGTGATATATACGGATAGTATGCATTACCCGTACTTTCCGGCAGATTTGGCCAATCAAGGTGTTTCGCAACGAGAGAATAATTTTTTACGTTACCAGTTTAAACACCCGGTTTACTTAAATGGAGGTACTACTTTTTACTTAGGCATTAATCAAATTTATGCCGCCCCGCAAATAACCATTGGCTTTGATATGAATACAGATTTTCACCGCAATATGTTCTATAATTCTAACGGTAATAACTGGTATGTTTTTCCGGGTGATTTGGATGTTGATTACCGTGGTTCTGTTATGCTACATCCGGTTTTTGGAGATTCTTTAGAAACCTTATCCATCAAAGATTATACAGTTAAAAATACGGCCAGTATTAAATTATACCCAAACCCGGCATCGGATTATGTTTCCATACAATGCGATCATACTATCTCTAAAATTGTAGTAAGTGATCTTTTGGGAAATAGTATTCTTCAACAAACGGCAGACTCTATTAAAAATATAAATACGCTAGCTTTGCAAAGCGGTGTATATCTTGTAAAAGCCATTACCAATAAAGGCTTTACAGATACCCAAAAACTGATTATAGCTAAATGATAGAAGAGAAAAATTTACTGGAAGAAGAACAAGAACTTTACGAACACCACCGCATAGAGGCCGATAAAGGTCAGGCGTTTTTACGCATAGATAAATATCTATTGCATAAGTTACACAACTCTTCGCGCACTAAAATACAGGCTGCTGCCGATGGTGGTAACATACAGGTAAACGGCAAGCCCGTAAAATCCAGCTACAAAATAAAACCCTTTGATGTTGTTACCATACTACTGCCCCACCCGCCTAAAAATTTTGAATTAATTCCGCAAAATATTCCGCTTGATATTATGTATGAAGATGCGGATATTATGATCGTTAATAAACCTGCCGGTATGGTAGTACACCCGGCTTTTGGCCATGCAGATGGCACCTTGGTTAACGCGCTGCTTTACCATTTTGAGAACCTGCCGCCCGCCCAAAGCAAAGTTGGTACAGATATTTATGCGCCACGCCCGGGCTTAGTACACCGTATAGATAAAAACACATCGGGGATACTAATTGTAGCTAAAAATGAAATTACCTTAACCAAATTGGCTAAAAAGTTTTTTGATCATGATTTGGTTAGAAGATACCACGCACTTGTTTGGGGTAACGTTTTAAATGATGAAGGAACAATAACCGGTAATGTTGGAAGAAATATAAATAACCGTAAAATTATGGATGTTTTTACGGATGAAACACAGGGCAAACACGCTGTAACACATTATAAAGTTTTAGAACGCTTAGGCTATGTTACGCTGGTAGAATGCACGCTTGAAACAGGTCGCACGCACCAAATACGCGTACACATGAAATCTATAGGACACCGTTTATTTAATGATGCCGAGTATGGAGGCAATCAGGTTTTAAAAGGAGTTAAAACAGCTACGTATAAAAAATTTGTAGAAAATTGTTTTGCGCTTTGTCCGAGACAGGCACTACATGCAAAATATTTAGAACTAGAGCACCCAGCCACAAAAAAAATAATGAAATTTAAAAGTGAATTGCCTACGGATATGAAAAATTTGTTAGACAAGTGGCGTAAATACAGTACGCACAAAGCTTTAGAAGAAAGTGAAGAAGGAGAATAACATAGAAGTTATAGGCAAAAGAATAAGTACGCTAAAAACAGATGGAGTTAGCAGCTTTGTAATTATACCAACCGCCGCAAACTGGAAAATATATATATTATTTGCGTGGCTTTTTTTATGGACCATTAGCGGGGTTATTATAACAGCTAACTATTTTACGCTTACCAATGCCAATCAAAAAATTATGTGGCTTATATGGCTTGGCTTTTGGGCTTATTTTGAGTTTAAAATTGGCCGTGCTTTTATTTTTAAAAAGTTTGGTAAAGAAAAAATTTGGGTAAAGAACCGCACGCTTAATTATTGGAAAGATATTGCCGGTAAAGGAAAAAAACTTGAGTTTGATGCAGAACTAATGAAAGATCTTCAGTTGATAGAAAAAAATAAAAGAGATTTTTTTCATTTTATGAATGAATCTTTTTGGGTTATGGGTGGCGAAAGTATTTCGTTTATGTATGGCTCAAAAATTTATAGAGTTGGTATGCAATTAAATGAAGAAGACGCCAAAGAATTATTGAAGCAAATTAAGTTTGCTTTGCGTTAAGGATTGCAGGGTAAATCCTTTTGTGTAATCACAAAAGATTGAACCGAAAAGCCTGCCGCTGAAATGCTTTTTCAGCATTATGAATTCTATTAAAAATAAAAACGAATGAATAAATCAGCGGAACGCCATACTTCAACAAACTCAATATAATGAATTAATTTATTTTAGTAGCTGATATACCAACAGGCTTGCTGCATAAGCCAATATGCTCATATATACAAATTGAATTATTGGCCATTTGTAGGAATTAGTTTCGCGTTTTACAACGGCAAGCGTACTCATACATTGCATGGCAAAAGCGTAGAACATAAGCAGGCTTAAGCAAACAGCAAAGTTGTAAACTAGCTTACCGGTTGTGGGATTTTTTTCGCACATCATTTTTTGACGGATAGAAATGTTATCTTCCTTATCGCCACTTTGATAAAGCGTAGCCATGGTTCCTACAAATACTTCGCGCGCAGCAATGGATGTTATTAATGAAATGCCGATTTTCCAATCGAAGCCAAGCGGTTTAATAGCGGGCTCAATAATTTTACCTAAATGCCCGGCGTAAGACGCTTGTAATTTTTGTGTTTCCATGGCAATGGTAAGTTCTTTCTTTAAACTATCTATATCTGCTTTCGCCATGGCTTCGGTATAATTTTTATTGATGATGGCAAATTCTTTAGGTGGTCCGTATGAGGTTAAAAACCAAAGTACAATAGAGATAACCATAATAACTTTGCCTGCATCTAAGAGAAAAACTTTTACTTTATCGAACATGGTTAGTAATACTGTTTTTAATTGCGGAATGCGATATACGGGCAATTCCATCATAAAAAAACTGCGTTCTTTTGTTTTTAAAATATATTTTAAAACCGCTGCAACGGCAATAGCTACAACAATACCCATAAGATATAGTGCGGTAAGCAACAAGCCTTTTACATCAAAAAAACCTATGCGGTAACTTGAAGGGATCATAATACCAATTAGCAAGGTATATACCGGTAATCGGGCCGAGCAGCTCATTAATGGGGTAATTAAAATAGTTACCAATCTTTCTTTTTTATTAGAGATGGTTCGTGTACTCATTATCGCGGGCACCGCACAAGCCATACCGCTAATTAAAGGAATTACTGAGCGACCATTCAAGCCAACTTTGCGCATCAGCTTATCCATAATAAAACTTACGCGTGCCATGTAACCGCTATCTTCTAATAAGCTAATGAAGCCAAATAACAAAGCAATTTGTGGTACAAAAACTACGATGCCACTTAAGCCCGCAAGTATGCCGTTAGTAAACAAACTGGTTAAAAAATTGTTGGGCAGATACTGTTTTGCTTTTTGTGTAATGAAAGAGAAACCTGTCTCTATCCATTGCATAGGAAATTCTGCCAAATAAAAAATACTTTGAAAGATCAGAAACAATACACCAATAAAAATGACAAATCCCCAAAAAGGATGCGTGATGGCCCTGTCCAGCCTATCAGTTGTTTTAAGGTCTTTGCGAACAGTTGTATAATTTACACAATCAAGCGATATTTTTTTTATCTTTTCAAAACGAAAAAGCATATCACGGCTTTCAAAACCTGTAAAGAATTTTTGGTTGTAAATATTTAAATTTTCGTCTTTTTCAATATTGCTTCGTTGCTTTAATAAAGATGCGTAGGTACTTGTTTGGCTTATAAAACGATGCACGCTTTCCGCATAATCTTTATTTACAATGGCTTGTATATTTATTAAACCTTGTTGCGATTTTACATCTTTTTCAAATGCAAAAAAAGTTTTCTTAACGCCATCTATTCCTTCGTTTTGCCTTGCATTACAGCTAACCACCGGCACTTGCACAAGTTCTGATAATCTATCTAAATCAATTTCGATGCCGTTTTCTGTGGCAGCATCTATCATGTTTAAAACAAGTATACATGGGCGACCTAAATCTATTAATTGTGTGGCTAATAATAAGTGGCGTTTTAAGTTTGAGGCATCCACAACAATTAAAATAATATCGGGGTAATCAACATTTTTTTCATCCATCAAAACACTAAACGAAACCTGTTCATCTAACGATTTTGGAAATAAACTATACGTGCCCGGCAGATCAATTAATCTGAACCATTGTATTTGTTTAGTAATCGGATTTTGCGCTTTACAAACGCCTGTTTTTTTATCTACCGTTACACCCGGATAATTACCTGTTTTTTGATGAAGCCCCGTAAGCGCGTTAAACAAGGTAGATTTGCCGCAATTAGGATTGCCCACCAAAGCAATTTTAAGCGGTTCTTTTGAAGAAAATTTTTGTTGTAAGTTCAAAAATAAAGAAGTGCCCGACACTTTATTATTTACTGATAAGTACAAATTGTGCCTCTGATTTACGAAGGCTAACTAAGATGCCGTTTACTTCAAAAGCATACGGGCAACCAAGCGGAGCCACATGTTGCAGCGTTATTGTTTCGCCGGGTATGCAGCCCATTTCAATTAACTTTAGCGCAAGCAGATCGTCAGAGAAACTACTTATCGTAGCCGATTCACCTTTTAATAATTGCGCCAATGTTTTTGATATAGCTTTCATTTCTCTTACAAAGATAAAATTTAAGACTGGCTTTTTAAATACCTCATTCGGGGTATATTTGGGCGTTACGGTTGAGTTATTCATTTTATTTTATTGTTTTAAAATATAATGCATGAAGCTGAATAAGCATTTTTAAACCGTCAGGCTGCCCGCAGTAAAGCTTTATGATTTAGCTAATGGTTTTTATTTTTTTATTTGCTTCGCAGAATGCTGAAAAAGCATTTCATATAGGCTTTATTGCCGCATCCCTAACCCCTTACACTTCAAACTCTAAAACATGTTCATTACTTTGAAGTATTGTAATTAATGAATCGTGTTTTTTTTGTGGGCCTTTTATAACTAGCGTCAGTGTTATGTTATCTAATATTTTATGGCGGTTAAGGCAATAACCTTTCAATCCGCATTCTTTTAAAACCAAGTTAATTTCTTCTAATGTAAATTTAAGGCAAGGCACCGTAATTTTGTAGGTCTTTTCTCGGTTAAATTGATCAATAAAGCTTTGCAGCCATATAAAACCTAAAAGTACCAGCATTACAATAAAAAGGGAAGCAAAGGCAATGGTAAACTCGCCAATGCCTATTGCCATGCCTATGGCAGCAGATATCCATATAGTAGCCGCCGTGGTAATACCTTTAACGGCAGACCCTTCTTTAAAAATAGTACCAGCCCCTAAAAAACCAATACCAACCACCACATTACCTGCTACGTGAAAATCTTTTCCTCCGGTAAGTAAGCCAGATAAAATAGTGAATAAAGTTGCGCCCACGGTAACCAAAATTACAGTTCTAAAACCCGCATTCTTATTATTGTACTCTCGTTCTGCGCCAATTACCGAGCCCGCAATTAACGAGACTATCAGTTTTGTTATATCTTCTTGTATAATATTTTCCATGTTAAAAAGGTATGTGAATGTACTCAAATTTAACCTATAGGTTTCTTTTAATAAACTCAAGCATTTTAGTATATAAATGCAATCGGGTATTGCCGCCGCTTATGCCATGATTTTTGTTTGGGTAAGCCATAAAATCATACTGAATATTATTATCTATCAAAGCTTTTTCCATTTCAATACTGTTTTGAAAATGCACATTATCATCAGCCGTGCCATGTATTAAAAGATATTTTCCCTTAATATTTTTTGCATAATTTACCGGCGAGTTTTCATCATACCCTTTAGGGTTTTCTTGCGGCGTACGTAAAAAACGTTCGGTATAAATATTATCATAATAACGCCAATTAGTAACCGGCGCTACAGCAATATTGGCTTTAAAATAATCTGCACCCTTGGTAATTAATAAAGATGATAAGTAACCGCCAAAGCTCCAGCCCATAAACCCAATACGATTTTTATCTACATAAGTTTGATTACCTAAATATTTTGCCACTTCAATTTGATCGATAGTTTCCACCTTACCTAATTGCATATAAGTAGCATCCTTAAATTTTTTGCCACGATACTGCGTGCCTCTATTATCAACACAAACTACTATGTAATCTTGCTGGCAAAGCAATTGATGCCATACATAATCGTATGCTTCATATTGGTTGTTGCATTTGTTAGAACCCGAGCCGCCATACGAGTATTGAAATACAGGATACCTTTTTGATGCGTCAAAATTAGTTGGCTTCATCATCCAGCCATTTAGTTCGATGCCTTCAGATGTTTTAAAGGTGAAGAACTCTTTTTTTGTGATATCATATTGAACCAGTTTTTCTTTCAAAGCTTTATTATCTTCCAATACTTTTATCAATTTACCATCTGCACTATGCAGTTCATAAACAGTTGGCGTATTGGCATTGCTGTAATTACTTACATAATATTTAAAACTTTTACTAAAGTCAGCATCTGTCATTCCTTTTTCCGGAGATAATTTATTTTTCTTTTTACCATCTAAAGAAATTGAATAAAGATCCTTTTCAGTAGCAGAACTTTCGCTTGATGTATAAAACAACATTTTACTTGTTTCATTAAAGCCTTTAAACTCAATAACATCCCAATTGCCTTTGGTAATTTGATTGATTAGCCTACCGGTGAAATCATAATAATATAATTGATTGAAACCATCTTTCTCACTGCTCCATATAAAGCCTTTGTTCTTATCAAGAAAGGTTAAGTCGTCCGTTATATCAATATACGTAGTGTTTTCTTCCAATAAAATAACTTTAGTGGAACCTGTATTTGCATTAGCAAATAATAATTCTATTTTATTTTGTAAGCGATTCATGCGTTGAATGGAAAGGATATTTGCGTCTTTAGTCCAGGTAATACGCGGAATATAAATGTTAGTTTCCTTACCCACATCAACCTGCGTAGTTTTTTGAGAAGCTAAATCATAAATAAAAACACTTACTAAAGAATTATCTTCGCCGGCCTTTGGATATTTGAATTTATATATTTCGGGATACAAGCCTTTGTAAATAGTCATTTCAAATTCTTTTACATTTGTTTCATTAAATTTTACGTACCCAATTTTTGTTCCGTCAGCATTCCAAAAAAAAGTTTCGGCTTTGCTAAATTCTTCTTCATAAACCCAATCTGCCCAACCGTTCTTAATTTTATTTTTTTCGCCGTCAGTAGTAATTTGTATTTCAGTATTTTTTTCCAAATCGTTTATAAAAAGATTATTATCTCTCACAAAGGCTACTTTTTTTCCTATAGGTGCAATAGTGGCGAACATTGGCTTTCCGTTATTGGATAGATTTTTTAGCTTTCTACTTTTAAGATCAAACACATAATACGTAGCCGTACCGGAATGTCTGTAAATAGGTTCAAAATCATTTTTAATTAAAAGTTTTGTTTCATCATCGCTGAAAGAATAATCATCCATTTTTATAACAGCTGTTTTTCCTTCTGGCAATAGTTCATTTGTTTTTACAAGCACCTCCACTTTTTTTCCGCTGCTTAATTCATACTTAGCTAAATCATTATTTTCATCCAATTGCGTGTAATGCACCCCATCATTCATGCTGTTAAAACCTTTAAATTGAGCCGGTTTAAAAGTTTTATCTCTCCAAATCTCTTCAAGAGTAATTTGTTTTTTTTGCGCAAAGGCATTTATAAAACAAAATGCTAAAGCAATAATTATAATTTTTTTCATGATACTGAATTATTTGCGAAGATAAATATTTTGAGTGTTTTCTCGAAAAGTATAAACAACAAAAAATGTTTATGTACGATTAATTATATTTTTATACTTTTCAGAAAAATTACAAATGACTATTATAGCTCAACAAGCAAACGGTGTTTTAAAGGTTAGCCTAAACCGGCCTGATAAATTTAATAGCTTTAACCGCGAAATGGCTTTAGAGTTGCAGCAACAATTAGACAAAGCATCTACTGATGAAAATATACGCTGCGTACTGTTAACGGGCGAAGGCAAAGCTTTTTGTGCGGGGCAAGATCTATCGGAAGCAATTAACCCGCAAGGTCCGGGTATTAAAAATATTGTAACAGAACATTATAACCCTATTATTTTAAAGATACGTAATTTAGAAAAACCTGTGGTTTGTGCTGTTAACGGCGTGGCTGCCGGTGCTGGTGCCAATATTGCATTAGCCTGCGATGTTATTGTGGCGGCACATTCCGCTTCATTCATACAGGCATTTAGTAAAATTGGTTTGATACCGGATAGTGGCGGAACTTTTTTCCTACCTCGTATAGTAGGTTTTCAAAAAGCATTAGCCTTGGCTTTATTAGGAGATAAGGTAACGGCTGCCGATGCCTTGCAAATGGGTATGATCTATAAAGATTACGCCGATGAATTTTTACTAACAGAAGCTATGCAATTAGCTGAAACATTAGCCAATATGCCCACAAAAGCTTTAGGCTTAACCAAAAAATTATATAATCAAGGCATATTCAATTCACTGGAAGAACAGTTAAAAGCTGAAGGACTTGAACAAATAGCCGCGGCTTCTACAGAAGATTATAACGAAGGCGTACAGGCATTTTTAGGAAAACGTAAGCCTCTTTTTAAAGGCAAGTAATTTTTAATCTGTCATCCTGAGCCTGTCGAAGGTTTGGGCGTTCCGCCGTGCGTTATGCTGAGCCTGTCTAAGCACGCCGTCGGGCTTTACGCTCATAGTTTTTCGATGTTGCTCATTGTTTTAGTTTCTTTAATTGCTTCGCAGAATGCTGAAAAAGCATTTCAAAAAAGCTATCCGCTTCAATCCCTAACGCACATACACCGCATAAAAAAACCGCCTTGTTTCAAAACGGTGTAAAACCTATTCGTAAATATCTTTTCTATGACCTACTTTTCTAATGTTTATAATTCGAATTTCTTCGTCAATAACATATAAAACACGATAATCGCCGATGCGTATGCGCCAAAAATTATCTTGTTTACCTACTAATTTTTTGCAACCCGTAGGGCGAGGGTTTACGGCAAGCTCGGTAATGGCTGTACCAATTTTGTGTGCATTTTTTGCAGGAATACTCTTTAATTCCTTTATTGCTTCGCGTTTAAAAGTAATGGTGTATTTTACCATTTGCCTGCTTTTTTTAGTTCTTTTATGGCTTCTTCAAAAGGAACGTCCTCATCGTCCTCGCGCGATTCTGCAACAATAATATCGAAAAGATCTTCAATATGTTCGTTATATTCTTCAAATAATTTTAAATCTATTACCACCGATTTTTTTCGGTTTTTGCTGTCTGTTATGTAACTAATGCCTTTCATTGTATTTATTTTTCTTATACAAACATACAAAAAATAAAAAACCGCCTTGTCTTTCGAGCGTAGTCGAGAACAAAGCGGTTTTTATTTCACGCCGCAGCATTACAAAGTCAAGTAGGCAAGGGCATTACAGCCCAAGCCTCTCACAGAACCGTACGTGAACCTCTCGATTCATACGGCTCTTGTTATACAATCAACTATGTTTAAAAATAGTCCAATGATAAAACATAGTTGG
>JBBRAG010000026.1:0-34514 GCA_038206945.1 Bacteroidia bacterium
AATTCGGGCTGCAAAAGTAATACCTTTTTTCATCTCTACCAAAAAATAATTAAAATATTTTATTTTATTTTTTGACTCCCAACTAATCTCATTCACTCTTAAAGAACTTCCCCTTAAGTTATTCTCTTATGGGGGCGCAAAAATATACATTGTTTTTTGATCTTGCAAGAAAAAAAATAATTTTTTTATAGAATTTACATAAACTATATTTGTTGCAACTGATAATGAGCCAATTAAAAAAAATAATTTTTTGTTTATTATGTATCGGACTGTTAAGTTTTTGCAAAAGAAACAGTACCAGTTGGGATGATGATGTGGTAGTACCATTGGCTACGGGCAATTTATCTTTAGGTAATTTGTTTCCGGATACGGTTATAAAAGCCAATGCAGACAACAGTTTAAAAATAGCTTTTGAAACCAATTTAATTAACTACCAGCTTGATAGTTTGCTTAAGATACCAGATACTACTATTACAATATCATTTGTTTTTCCAGGCAATAATTATGCTATTTTACCAGGTGTAGATATTCCATGTGGATCTTATCCATTAGAAAATCCATATAATTTACCATCAGGAATCCAGTTAAGAAAGGCAATAATTAAGCAAGGAAAAATTCATTTTATAATGAAAAATACTGTGTATAGGCCATTAATATATCATTATCAATTATTATCGGCCACCAAAAACAATCATATATTGGATACTATTTTTAATATACCTGCTGCTGATTCTTCATCAGGTATAGTTGGAACACTACCAGGTACTATCGATTTAGCGGGATATACAGTTGATTTTACAGGGATAAACCATAATAGCTATAACAAAACAGTAGAAATTGATTCAGTACATATAGCACCTAATGCATTACCCGGAACACTTTACATCGGACAGGGATTTAATGCACAATTTACATTCGAAAATATCGTACCTCAATACGCCTTGGGTTATTTTGGCAACCAAACCATTACGGTGGCTGATACCACTGCTTTTACGGCCTTTAATACTATTAAGCAGGGCATGCTAAATTTAAACAGTGCCAATGTTAGCGTTAATATAAAAAATCAGTTTGGGGTAACTATGAAGGCTGGCATTAGCAATGTATCTTCTATTAACGCGCATAACCCGCCCGTGATTTTAAATGCGCCTGCGCTTAATACAGTTATTGTTGCCGCTGCAGCCAACAACGGGCAAAACGCGCCGGTAACCGTGTACCCAACCATTATAAACCTAAACAACAGCAACAGTAATGCAAAAGATTTTATAGGTAATTTACCCAATAGGCTTTCTTATAAGCTTACGGCACAAATAAACCCGTTTGGTAACCAAAGCTTTAATAACGATTTTGGCTATTACGGCACCAGTTTTAGCGCCAACTTAAGCATGGATGTGCCTTTATATTTTTCTGCCAGTAATTTAATGCTAGCCGACACGGTTGACTTAAATTTATCTACCGTAAGCCAACTTCAAAATATAAACAAGGGTAATTTAATTTTAATGGCTACTAATTCTTACCCGTTTAGTGTGAATTTAACGGCTGTTTTATTAGATGAACATAAACACCCGATAGATAATTTATTCAGCAACCCAAGCCTGATAGAAGCGCCTCAGCTAGATGCTAACAATAAAGTTATTAATTCGCTACAAAGTAAATTGTATATACCGCTAACACATCAAAAAATAAATAACTTGCAAAAGGCAAAATATGTTTCTTACACGGCTACGTTTAATACGGCCAACCAACCAAACCAGGTTAAATTTTACAGCAATTATACACTGGGCTTAGTGCTTACAGCCGATTTTAATTATACCATTGGAAAATGAGGTTAAAGTCTGTTTTTTTATTTTGCCTATTGATAAGCGCACATATACTGAAAGCGCAGTTTAATAACGATTTTTTGTTTTATGAAAAATACGGAAACAGCGTAAATTTGAATACCGAATACGAAATAAATTCAAGCGCGGTGCAAAACGATTTGGTTAATAAATTTATTTATGGCGGATATATAGATAGCATTACCAAGGCACGATCTCAAAAAAGACTTAAAGCACAAAACCGTATAGGTGGCAGCTACGCTACCGGGGCGACCGCTTTTTTTGGTATAAAGGACAGTAAGTACCATATTATGGCAGGCTTAAAACAGGTAGAATTTGTAAACGCTTCTTTTAGCGGCGATGTTTTTAATTTGGTCTTTTACGGTAATAAAATATATGAAGGTAAAACAGCCAACATAAGTAACACCAATGTAAATCATTTAAAATATCAGGAAATAAAACTTGGGCTTGTGTATGATAACAGTGATACTACTACAAAATTTGGAGGTTCTGTTTCTTATTTAAAGGGTCAATCTTTTTTTCAGGTAAATACAGTTAACGCCTCTATTTATACGGCGCCGGATGGTTCACAAATAGATTTTAATATGCATGGCTCCTCAATGGCTTTAAGTGATACGGGCAAGGGTAAAAGCAGTTTTAAAACCTTTAACGGCAATGGCGCATTGGTTGAGCTTTTTGCTTCGGTGCCTTATACTTCTGCGCTTGGCGCAAGCAAATTTTTTGTATCCATCAATAATTTAGGTTTTATAAAGTGGAATAAAAACACGGTAAATTATTCGGCTGATACTAATTATTCTTTTAAAGGAGTTTCCTCCAATAATATTTTCCAGCTTAATGATGCTTCGGTAAAAAACCTAAGTAAAGATTCTTTGGTAAAACACCTTACTAAAAACGGTAAGCAAAGTTTTTCTACCAATTTACCGGTATCGTTATTTCTTCTTCACACCATAAAATTTAATACATTATTTACACTTAATACAGGCTTTAGAAATTTGTTTAATGCTAATTATAAGCCTTACCTATATGCCGAAGGCCAGTTTACGTTGCCAAAAAACTTTATGGCAACAGCCAATATAGGCTATGGTGGTTACGGCAAACTTAGCGGGGGCGTTACTTTACAATATAAAGTAAAAAAATTTTTTATACGCCTGGGCAGTAATGCTATACAAGGGTATGTAGTACCTAAATACACTTTAGGACAAGGATTATTTTTAAGTTTAACAAAAAAAATATAACATGAAAAAGTTACTTTATTTATTTGTATTTTTTGCGTTAAGCATACACGCCCAAATACACAAAATGCCTGCGGATACCGAGTTTTTTTATACCTATGGAGGAACAAATATTGATGAAGCCCGCGATATAAAAGAAACGCCCGATAAAGGCTATATTTTAGTGGGTACAACAGGAAGTTTCGGGCAGGGTGCGGCATCGGTTTATATGATAAAAACAGATAGCCTGGGTAATCATGTATGGAGTTCGGTACAAGGCAGCGCGCAAAATGATCATGGGTATGCTGTAGAGTTAACAAAAGACAGCGGTTTTTTTGTGGCTGGTTACAGCAATTCTTTTGTAGGAAACGGATATTATTCGCCATACTATTTTAAAACAGATAAAAACGGTAATTTACTTTGGCAAAAAAGTATAGACGCCGGTTCTTATACTTTTATTTACGCAAGTTGTGCCTTGCCCGACAGCGGCTATGTTTTATGCGGAGAAACTTATGCAAATTCTTATGGAGGAACCGATGGCTACATAATGCGCTTAAATAAGAACGGAGATACATTATGGACAAAGCACTACGGCGGTTTACAAGATGATATTTTTAAAAGTGTTTGCGTTATAAACAACAGAATTTATGCCGTAGGAAGTAATGCTTCAAACCCTACAGATACCGCATCGGATGGATGGATTCTAAAATTAGATATGAATGGAAATAAATTGCAGGAAACATTTCTTGCTTACGGCCATCATCAACAGGAATTTTTAAATGGGATAACAAAATTTTCGACTAATTCATTTATTACCTGTGGGGCAAACACACATATTTTTAATGACAGTACTGCAACAACAGGTTTAGTTGAAAGATATGATACTACCTTAGCTATTATTGATTCTATCACTATTCGAACACAATTACAAATTCATACTACAAGAGGTTATTTTGTTTCCTTTAACAAAGCAATCAATATAGATTATAATAATATCTGCCTCATTGGCTCTGCCATTGGTGGATTGGGTGGAACCAATATGTTTTTTGAATCTTTAAATTCTACTTTTGGGTGGTTTTATATCAATTCTCGTCATTGTGGTGGTACTTTAAATGAATATGGTTATAGTGGCATTTTAACATCTGGTAAAAAAGTTATTGGAATCGGTAGTACACAAGGATTTTACGGAATGGCAGCTAATTATTGTATCAGTAATAATTTAGGACTTGAAGATATGTTTTTGGTAAGATATAATAGTGATTCTATATCCAATTTTGTACCCAATACTAAAAGTTATTGCTATGCAGATACACTTTATTTATCCCAGGCGGCAATTAAAAATTATGTAAATAACCTTAGCGCTAAACTATTTCCTAATCCTACTACTAATTATGCCCAATTAAATATTACCTCTACTGAGCAAAAAAACTTTACTATAAAGGTATTTTCTGTTTTAGGATATGAAATAATGGATGAGAAAGTTCTATCTAATTATTCTAAAAATTTAGATTTTTCAATGTTTTCAGCCGGAAACTACTTTTTAAAAATCCAGGATGAGAATGGACAAAATATTTCTGTTATAAAATTTATTATTAACAAGTAATTGACTTTTTTAAAAAACATATCTCAACAAAATAAACTTGTTGCTGTTTTTCTTCTCATTGTTATATTTCACATTATCTTTAAATCATTCTTCATAAATTATTCAGGCTTTTGGTATGATGAAACATTTGGCTTGCATTACTCTCTGCAAGATTGGGGATTGATTAAGCATACGTCAGAATGGGATTTGAACCCACCTTTATACTATTATTTTTTATGGATTTGGAGAAATTTATTCGGTATAAGTGAATTTGCCATTCGCTTTTCAAGTGTGCTTTTTAGTTCCTTGTCAGCAGGTATAATATACATTTTTTCTATAAAGTATTTTAATAAAACAACTGCACTTATATCTCTACTTATTTACACTTCTTCCAATGAGATTTTTTTTTATTCGCATGAAGCAAGATGTTATTCTATGTTGTTTTTTCTAACCTTATGCTCTTCTTATTTTTATTTTAATCTATTGAATAAGAAAAGTATAAGCTCAATAATCTTATTAGGTTTAACTAATTTTCTTTTAATATACACCCATTATTTGACGGGATTGGTTTTAGTTTTTCAGGGACTATTAATACTACTCTTTTTTAATAAAACTATTTTCAAACAAGTTAGTATAGCATTTCTTATAACGTTGGTATTAGCTTTTTGGCGTTTTACAAAAAAGACTATTTTACTTATTTTTAATCATGAAAAAAAATTTTGGTTAAGCAAACCAACTTATAATGATTTAATAAATACTGTTTATGATTTTTTTAATGAAAAAGAGATTTTCTTTATTTACGTGGGAATAATCATAATAACGTTGATTATAATTTATGCAACTAATAAGTTCAAAGCCTTTAAAAACCTATTTACAATTAAAACAACCTACATAGCTTTTTGCGGCGTGGGCACTATAATTATTTGTTATGCTTTAAGTTCTATATCTCCCGTTTTCACAAAAAGGTATGTAGTGTATGCACTCCCTTTTATATGTCTCTTAATAGGAATTATTATAAGTAGAATAAACAATAATAAATTTAAATATGTGGTCACAAGTTTAATTTGCCTTTTAAGTTTATATTCTTTTAATAAGATAGATTTTAAAACACCTAAGCCAATGAATTATAGAGATTCTATGGTACTTATAAAAAAAGAAAAAACACCTTCCACACTTACCTTAGTTGAAACAAAAGATATGGAATCTTTGTTCGCTTATTATTATGATAAAGAAATATTTTTAGATTATAAAAATTTAAAAACACGATTAAATGAAAATAATATACATTTAATATCCGGCATGCAGGATTTGCAAGGTATAGATTTTGAAAGATATGATAAACTAATATTAACGCAAACCTTTGTGCAACAAAAAAAAGAAAATGAGATGCTTTTATGCCGCTTATCTTCTATCTATAAAAAGAAGACTTTGAATAAAGATTACGTTGGTATTGATATTTACATTTTCAACAACTAATACATCTCGAACTTATGGTACTTACAAGGTAAGCCGCCATTATAAAGGTGTAGCTTACGTGATGTTTTTAAGCCCACACTTTTTAATGCATCGAGGTTTGAACTGATTATCCAAGCAGAAGAGCCTTTGTATTTATGCTTAAACGTATCACCAATTGTTTTGTATAAAGTTTTTATATCGTCTTTATTCATGCGCTCTCCGTAAGGAGGATTCATAATAATGGTATACTTTCTTTCTTCGCCAAAAGCGGTTTCCAAAAAATCTGCTTGTTTAAACGTTATCATTTCATTTACATTGGCAGAAGCCGCATTTGCTTTGGCTTTTTTAAGCACGTTAGGAGATATATCTGTGCCTAATAAAATAGGTTTGTTATCATTTATTTTACTGATAGCGCTTTCATAAATTTTGTCGAATAACTCTTGATCAAAATCGGGCCAATTTTTAAAGCCATAACTTTGTCTAAAATAACCCGGCGGTACGTTGGCCGAAATTAATGCGGCCTCAATTAAAATAGTGCCCGAGCCACACATGGGGTCGTATAAAGGTAAACGGCCATCCCAGCCACTAAGCAATACCAAACCTGCAGCCAAGGCTTCGTTTATAGGCGCTAAATTGGTATCAATACGGTAACCACGTTTATATAAAGGAGTGCCAGAACTATCTAGCATAATATTTACTTCATCATTAAAAATATAGATGTATAAACTAAAATCGGGATTCTCCCGGTCAACCGACGGACGTTGACCTGTTTTAGCTCTAAATTGGTCAACAATAGCATCTTTGCATTTTTGCGCTACGTATTGGCTGTGATTAAAATACTCGGTGTTTAAAGCAGCCGTAACAGCAAGTGTTTGATCTATACGCAAAAATTTATCCCAACTTATAGTATCAATCAAATCGTAGAGTTGATGTTCGTTTTGTGCTTTACCGCTTGTAAGAGGTTTTAATACGCGTATGGCAGTACGCAAGCATATATTTGCTTTATACATAAAGCCTTCATCGCCATAAAAACTAACCGCACGGTTATGCTGCTCTATATTTTTTGCTCCTAATTTTGCAAGTTCTGTTACCAATACCTCCTCTAAGCCTAAAGTGGTTGTGGCAATCATTTTAAAATCATCGGCATCTTTTACTTTTTTCATCTACTCTTAATTACAGCACGAAGTTAATCTTCTGTGCCGATATGTATCAACGCATCGCCCATATTTACAACAGGGTGATTGTTAACACCTACAATATAGCCATCAAAGGGCGAAACTATTTGCGCTTCTACTTGT
This sequence comes from Bacteroidia bacterium, assembly GCA_038206945.1. Classification (GTDB taxonomy): domain Bacteria; phylum Bacteroidota; class Bacteroidia; order B-17B0; family Aurantibacillaceae; genus PALSA-968. The sequence goes on from JBBRAG010000026.1 coordinate 7,382, forward strand.
CCGAAGGGATTGCAAATAGCACCCAGCACTTCTTCTTTATAAACATAAGCGCCATTGGTTTTTGCTATGTGAAATAAGCCCGATTGTTTGGCTCGCACCCATACGCTTTTTTTAAGTTTAACATGCGGATTTGGAGGAACAATATCATCCACCATTTTATAATGATTCAATAAGCGTAGACAACCATTTACACCCTCGTTGATAGATTGATAATCAAAACGCAGGCTCTCTCCTCCTTCAAAAACCAAAATAGGTTTATTTTTTTTAAAGGCTTCTTTACGAAAAGTACCTTCACGATATACGCTGTTTACAATTAACGGCGGCGAAAACATTTTGGCCACATGCAGGCTGGCTTCATCATCAAACGTGCAACGAAGCTGCGGGTAATTACTGATTTTTGCACCACCTGTATGAAAATCAATGCCAACATCAATTAACGGAATAATTTCTTTCATTAGATCGTAAGCAATTCTTCCGCCCAGCGAACCATTTTTTGTACCGGGAAAACACCTGTTTAGATCTCTCCCATCGGGTAGATCTCTTTTTTGATACAAGAAAGAAATAGGATTCATGACCGGAATGGCAATCAACGTTCCGCACAATAAACTTTGTATTTCATTTCGGTTAATTATTTTGCGTAGCACTTCTATGCCGTTTATTTCATCGCCGTGCATACCTGCACTAAATAAAACTGTAGGCCCTACTTTTTTTGAGCGAAACACATGAATAGGAATTTCGATTTTTGTTTTTGTAGGAAGTTCGTATGTATTTAACGTTACAATTTTATTTTCGCCGGGTGCAATTATTTCTTTGTGAATTTTTATTGATGTGTTCACTATTTATCCTTCGTTTCCATTAAATTCATTACGCTCTACGTACTCTATAATTTTTCCGGCAATATCTAAACCGGTCGCTTTTTCAATACCTTCAAGCCCGGGAGAAGAATTTACTTCCATCACTAACGATCCTCTTTCGCTTTGCAGCATATCAACACCGGCAATGCCTAAGCCCAATTTTTTAGCCGCTTTTATAGCTGTAGAGCGTTCTTCGTCTGATAATTCAATAACAGAAGCAGCACCGCCCTGATGCAAATTAGAACGAAACTCGCCTTCTTTAGCCTGTCTTTTCATGGCACCTACAACTTGTCCATCAACCACAAAAGCCCTGATATCAGCGCCTTTGGCTTCTTTAATAAATTCTTGTACAAGCATAGGCGCATCAATTTTCATAAAAGCTTCTATTACCGATTTTGCCGCTTTATGATTTTCAGCTAAGATAACACCAATGCCTTGTGTACCCTCTAATAACTTTATAATACAAGGGGTACCACCAACCGATTCGATCATTTGATCAATTTCTTTTGTTTTGTTGGCAAACGTTGTTTTAGGCATACCCATACCGGCACGTGCCAATATTTGTAGGCTTCGCAACTTATCGCGAGAACGTACTAAGGCTTGTGATTCTACAGCGGTAAAAATTTTCATCATTTCAAACTGGCGTAAAACAGCGGCGCCATAAAATGTAACCGAAGCCCCAATACGCGGAATAACGGCATTTATACCTGTTACTTCTTTACCACCATAATACACATAAGGTTTAGATTTTTCAATACCCAATACGCATTTCATGTGATCGAGTTGCAAAACTTCATGTCCGCGTTTTTCGGCAGCTTCTATTAAACGTTTAGTTGAGTAAATTGTTTTTCCCCGAGAAAGAATAGCCAGTTTCATATACCTATTTTAAGTGTTTGATTTTTTTAAAGATACTATAATTTTGTAAGTAAAAGTCCGCCGGTATGTATTTTAGCTACATCAATGATAAATTTATTTTTGATCATTTTACGACCTATTAATACAGGGTAGCGCATATTTCCTCTATCAGTTAGGGATACAGCGGTTCTTATTTTTTTACGCCCTATAATTATTAACGTTTTAATAATATAGCGCAGTTCTTTTTCGCCTGAGGAGCTTTTAATACTTTTTTGATCAAAATATTGAAAGCAATGTTCTTGCTCATTATATTCAGGATGCGAATCATCCAATAATTTAAAGCAAAGCATTTGCCTGCCTTCAATTTCTTTAATGGAAATATCTTTGCAATGCAAGGCAGATGTATAAGCGCCGGTATCTATTTTGGCTTCTACTTTAAAAATATCCAACTCCGGGAAACTTACGTACTCTCGCCTGCCAATTTGTTTTATATCTTTTGTTTTAAGCATAAAATCTTTTCACATCCACATCTAAAAACAATTCTTTATTTAAAAACATAAAACTACAAAAATGTTTGGCAAAATAAGGTGCCAGCATTACAGATTTGGTGCCAAAGCCGTTAAATATTCCTATATTTTTATTGGATTTAAGCACGCCTATAACCGGTCGTCTATCAATAGTAGCCGGCCTTACCCCTGCTTGCTGTTTTATAATTTTATAAGAAAATGGTATAACTGTATTAATTTTTTTTATCAACATTTTTTTAGCTTCCTCGCTTATATCATCTGTAAAATTAAGCCAATTGTAAGTTGCGCCCACTTTAAAAAAATGTGTTTCGGGCAAAGGAAGGATAAAAAAATCTTTATTAATGATCGATTTAATTTTTAATTCTTCGCAATAGATAGTAAGCACTTCGCCTTTAACCGGTTTAAATTTAATTTCTTTAAAAAATGGATTATTCATGGCTAAATATCCTTCGCAAAAAATAAGTTTATCACAACTAAAATTTTTATACTTAATTTCTGTTTCGGTAATAATAACATCTTGGTAATTAAATGTTTCATGTAACCATAAATTATTTTGTTTTAAATAGGATGCGGTTTCTTCTAAAAAGCTTGGTACATCAATAAAGCCTGCTTCGGTTACCAAGCCGTAATTATTATTTAAAAAAGCATTTTCGTTTTGTGGATGATTAATTTCAGTATCTATAAAATCACTTAATTCATTTGCCGATTTTTTTTTCCATAAAATTTCATCCTGTTCATTGGCAAAAACACGCGCAATTTTTGTTTGATGAATGAGCTTTATTTTAAATAGTTTTTCAGCCTCCATAAAAAAATCAAACATAGCGGGCAAAGTTTTATCAACCATCCAACTTTGCGTTAATCGCTTAAATATAACAGGATTGTATATGCCTGCTGCCGCTTTAGAACAATGACTCATATCCGCATTATCAATTACCAATACAGTTTTGCCTTGTACTAATAACTCAAGTGCCAGAATACTACCTGCCAACCCCTGCCCTACTATTATAAAATCTATTTTTTTCAACTACTTTATTTATTAGCCATGATTACACAAATTAATACAAATAATTTTCAATTTTTATTGACGAGAACGAATGCAAATAGTAATTCTGTATTTTTTATGTTCGTGAAAATTAGTGCCATTAGTAGCAAAAAAACCTTTAAACTTGTGCAAACAAATGTACTATGATTATTGATTTAAGAAGCGATACGGTTACAAAACCATCCCCAGACATGTTAGAAACCATGTTACATGCGCAAGTTGGAGATGATGTATTTAACGAAGACCCAACTATTATTAAGTTAGAAGAAAAACTGGCTGTTATGTTTAATAAGCAGGCAGGTTTGTTTTGCCCAAGCGGTACAATGACCAATCAAATTGCCATTAAAGTACATACACAACCCGGAGAGGAAGTTATATGCGATTTAAACTCTCACATATATATCAATGAAGGTGGCGGAATGGCTTTAAATAGTGGCGCACAAGCTAGATTATTGGATGGCAACAGGGGCAGAATTACCTCAAAGCAAGTAGAAGAAAATATTAATGGAGATTTTGACTGGTTGCCAAGAACAAGTTTGGTAAGCCTTGAAAACACCATAAATAAAGCCGGCGGAAGTTTTTACACAGCCAAAGAAATTGAACCTATTACCCAACGTTGTAAAGAAAAAAAACTGCCTTTGCATTTAGATGGGGCTCGAATTTTTAATGCGCTTGTTGCCGCTAACGAAACCACTCAACAACACGGTAATTTGTTTGATAGTATTTCGGTTTGTTTGTCAAAAGGATTAGGTGCGCCCGTAGGTTCTGTTTTATTGGGCGATAAAGTTTTTATAAAGCAAGCACGCAGAATACGAAAAGTTTTTGGTGGCGGTATGCGCCAGGCCGGAATATTAGCTGCGGCGGGTTTATACGCTATAGAAAATAATATTACGCGCTTAAAAGATGATCATGAGCGCGCCAGACAAATAGAAAGTATGTTGCGAACTTTACCTTTTATAGAAAATATTTTGCCGGTTGATACTAATATTATAATTTTTGATGTAGCTGAAAAAGTTGGTGCACAAAATTTTATTAAGACTTTACAGAAACAGGATATTAAAGCCGTTGCTTTTGGAAAAAATACTATTCGTTTGGTAACACATTTAGATTTTACAGATGATATGTTAAGCGAAGTGCGTAAAATACTGAAGACAATTTCGTTATAATACCTTTAAATTGGAATAGTTTTTCTTTAGCAAATACGTATATTCGCAGTTGAAAAACTATGAGAACAGCTACAACAAAAAAAATACAAATGGTAGACCTTAAAGGTCAGTACCAAAAAATTAAAGCAGAGGTAGATACCGCCATTCAAAACGTTATTGATAACACGGCCTTTATTAATGGTCCTGCTGTTAAAGAGTTTCAGGCCGACCTTGAAAAATATCTTAACGTTAAACACGTAATTCCTTGCGCCAATGGCACAGATGCTTTGCAAATAGCCATGATGGCTTTGGGTTTAAAACCCGGCGATGAAGTTATTACAGCCAGTCATACGTATGTAGCAACTGCCGAAGTAATTGGCTTATTAGGACTTACCCCTATTTTGGTTGAAGTGCATCCTGATACCTTTTGTATTGATGTAGCTTCTATCGAAAAAGCAATCACACCAAAAACTAAAGCCATTGTGCCCGTGCATTTATACGGACAATGCGCTGATATGGAACCCATTTTAGCACTCGCAAAAAAAAATAATTTATTTGTGATAGAAGATGTGGCGCAAGCTATTGGTGCTGATTATACTTTTGCCGACAGAACAAAACATAAAGCCGGAACTATGGGAACCGTGGGTTGTACCTCGTTTTTCCCAAGTAAAAATTTAGGCTGTTATGGCGATGGTGGAGCTATTTACACCAATGACGATGAGCTTGCTAAAAAATTAAGAATGACAGCTCACCACGGCCAAAGCGTACAATATGTGCATGATGTTTTAGGTGTGAATTCTCGTTTAGATACCATTCAGGCAGCTATTTTAAAAATAAAATTAGCGCATTTGGATGAATATTCTGCTGCGCGAAATAAAGCTGCGGCTTATTACGACAAGGCTTTTGCAAGCAATCCAAAAATTAAAATACCTGTTCGTTCAAAAAACTCAACACATGTTTTTCATCAATATACTTTGCAATTAGTAGGCGTTGACAGAAACAAAATTCGAGAGCAATTAGCTGCAAAAGATATTCCGAGTATGATTTATTACCCAATTCCGGTACATAAACAAAAGGCTTATCAAAGTGAAAGAAATATATCGGCAAATTTTCCAATAACAGAACATTTAGCAACGTGCGTGTTATCATTACCCATGCACACCGAGTTAGATGAAGAAACTTTAAAACATATTTCTACTTCTTTGCTTGAATTAATAAACGCCTAAAATGATAGACGATATTAAACTAAATGGTATGTTTATGGAGGCTGATAGCTTAATTGGCCAAAGTAAAATTGGCGAAGCACAAAGTCTATTAGAAGCCATTATTGCTGAAGATCCTAGCTTTGGAAGGGCGCACAATCACTTAGGTTGGATATACGAAACTAAATTGAGAGATTACCAAAATGCCGAACAACATTACCGAATGGCTTTAACTTTTACACCCGATTATTGTCCGGTTTATTATAATTACGCAGCCGTTCTATCTACTCAAAAACGTTGGGATGATTTAGAAAAATTATTGACAGATGCCTTACAGGTACAAGCCATAAATATATCTACTATTCAAAATGAATTTGGAATTATGCATGAACTTATGGGCAAATACGATTTGGCTATTGCATCTTATAAAGAGGCCGTAAGAAATTCGTTAGACATGAAAAATATCGACCTTTATAAAACCGGGATAACTCGTTGTAAATCAAAACAAGAAATTGATAATCTTTAAAAAATAAGTATGAATATAGCAGTAGTAGGCACCGGATACGTAGGTTTAGTTACAGGCACATGCTTGGCAGAAACGGGCAATACCGTAATTTGTGTTGATATTAACGAAGAAAAAGTAAAGAAAATGAAAGAAGGTGTGGTGCCAATTTACGAACCACATTTAGATGTTTTGTTTCACCGTAACATTAAAGCAGGCCGTTTAAGTTTTACCACTAATCTTGCTGATGCTATTGAAAAAGCAAGTATCATTTTCTTAGCATTACCAACCCCTCCGGGCGAAGACGGCAGTGCAGATTTAAGCTATATTTTAGGCGTTGCTACCAATTTAGGTAAAATAATAAAAGATTATAAAGTAATTGTAGATAAAAGTACCGTACCTGTTGGCACAGCCGATAAAGTGCGTGAAGCTGTGGCTAAAAACGCAAAAGTAGAATTTGATATTGTTTCCAACCCTGAATTTTTACGTGAAGGTTATGCCGTAGATGATTTCTTAAAACCCGATCGCGTGGTAATTGGGGCAAGCTCAGATAAAGCGCGCAAAACAATGGAAGAGCTTTACAAACCCTATGTTCGCCAGGGTAATCCAATTATTTTTATGGATGAAAAATCTGCTGAATTAACCAAGTACGCAGCTAACGCTTTTCTTGCTACAAAAATTACGTTTATGAACGAAATTGCTAACCTATGCGAAAAAGTAGGTGCAGATGTTGATATGGTTCGTATTGGTATTGGTAGTGATGATCGTATTGGCAAACGTTTCTTATTCCCCGGCATTGGTTATGGCGGAAGCTGTTTTCCTAAAGATGTGCAAGCGCTTGCAAAATCGGCCGCAGAGGTTAATTACAATTTCAGTATGCTGACTTCTGTAATGGAAGTTAACGAAAAGCAAAAAACCATTATCATTCCAAAAATTAAAACATATTTTAAAGATAATTTAAAAGGAAAACATTTTGCCCTTTGGGGTTTAGCCTTTAAACCTGATACCGATGATATTCGCGAAGCACCAGCTTTATATGTTATTGAAGAATTGTTGGCAGCAGGAGCAACTGTTACCGCTTACGACCCCGAAGCCATAGAAAACGTAAAAAAAGTGTTTGGCGATAAAATTAAATTTGCCGGAAATCAATACGAAGCACTTCAAAATGCCGATGCTTTAATTATTGCGACTGAGTGGAGTTTGTTTAGAACGCCTGATTTTGATAAAGTAACCGCTACCTTAAAAAACAAAGTAATTTTTGATGGAAGAAATCTTTACAGCTTAGAGCAAATGAAAAAGCTTAATTATTACTATTGCAGCATTGGCCGTGAGGTAATTAAATAATATAAGTTTAAATTTATTGCGGATGTTTTACAGGAGATAAACTCATGTTTACGCGTACACGTTGCCAAACAGCTAAACCTGTACCAATTACCATTAGCAAACAGCCTAACCAAAGTATATTAATATATGGAAACATATAAGCTTGCATCACAATAAAATCTTTCTGGTTTGTTTTACGTTCACTTAACATAATTTCTACAGAACCATCTTCCGGATTAATTTTCCAAAAAGTTAAGCGCAAACCAAGTTCGGGTATAGAATCTGAAACGGGTTCTATTCTATCTTTTATTAAATGATATTTTGGATAAGCACGGTGTACTTTTTTATTAATATCATACGCATGAAAAACAGCTGTTACCCAAATAGAAGAATCATTTTTTTGATACTGCTCTTTAGTCATATTGGTTTGTAAAGAATCTAAAATAATAATGGCATTTGACGAGTAAATAGTATCGTGTAAATGAATAATATTATCCTGCGGTTCAGAAAAATCGTTTACTGTTTGTTTCTCTTCTAAATTACTTAAATCCGCATAAGTTACATGTGTGTAAATATCATAGGCAGTAAAATGACGCGTATCAGGCTCTGCCACGTTACCCATGCGTGCATTCATTTGCACGAATGGAAATAATTCAAATTGTTTACTATATTTATTGGCTTCGCGTGTAAAGTATTCTACTTTAAAATTCATGTTAACACCTGTTTTTTCTTTAGAAGAATAACATACATAATAGGGCCCCATTGGAAGCGTATCTCCTTTAACAAGCAAAATGTTTTTCTTGTCATCAAAATCTTTTCCTAATGAAGAAACACTTTTTGCGGATGTATTTTTAGATAAGGTTGCTTTTTTTGAAGTTGAAATTAAAGCGCCAATTAACAACAAAGCAAAACCAACGTGCGCTAACGATGAACCAATGTGTTTAATATTTCCTTTTAAAATACGTACCCAATACGTAGTGTTTGCAAACAGCGCAAACGCCGACGTGATCATTAGTGCCGTATAGGTTATGTAATTTATTTTTTGTGTAGAAGTTGCTTCATTCCATCCATGCGAAAAATACAAAGCTGCAGAAGCCACGCCACCAAAGCAAACCGCTAATAAAGCAGAGATGCGTAAATTTTTAAAGAATTCTTTTTTATCGGTATCTTTATATTTAAAGAACTGGCCAATAGCTAATAAAAATGCCACAATAATAGCAAACGGAATTTGCCATGCGTTATACTTTACAATAGTAAAAGGCGCTTTGTTCATCCCAAACATTTTATTGAAAATAGGAATAGAAGTAAAAATGCTAATGGTTACAGCTGATAAAAACAAGATAAACGAGGCTACGAATAACCAAAACTCTCTACTGTAAACACTTTCTTCTTTTTCATCTTTAGGGAAATCTATAAAATAAGCGGTAAATAATAATACAAGCGATATACTGCCCCAAACGGTAAGTAAAATGCTTGGCCAAATATTAAACGCAAAAACTAATAAGAAAATTGTAACCGTAATACACAGGTAAACAAACGAAATAAGTTTATGCTGCTGTAATAAATAAATACTTAAAAAAACAAAAGTTAAAAGATAAAGCAACAATTGTTTTTGCATTCCTAAATCGGTAAAAGCATGTACAGATGAGGCACCTAAAACACCGCTTCGGGTTAAAAAGGTAGAATAAAGCACCAGTATAAAAGAAACAAGCGCTAATAATAATCCTGAAAAAATAGAGTTACCCTTGTTTTTATTTACCAACATTAAATGTGCTGCTCCTACTAATGTTAGCCAAGGTACCAAAGAGGCGTTTTCTACAGGATCCCAAGCCCAAAAACCGCCAAAGCTAAGAGCTTCGTAAGCCCAGGCACCACCCATTAATACACCTAAACCTAAAATCATTACAGCTATAAATGCCCAAGGCAAGGCAGGTTTTTGCCAACAGATAAAATCTTTTTTCCATAAACCGGCCAGCGCATAAGCAAACGGCACAATGGTTAATGCAAAGCCTAAAAATAAAGTGGGCGGATGTATGGTCATCCAATAATTTTGTAATAAAGGATTTAATCCCCTGCCATCTATTTTGGCTAAATAATTTGCACTTTTAAATAAAGGGATATTGCTGAACTCAGGATTTTCTCTCAATAAAATAAAAGGATTGCTTCCAATTTTTGTCCCGAAAATAATAACACCTAATAACATCGTTGCCAAAAACGCCTGCACTAAAGAAATAATACTCATTACACTGGCTTCGTAATTTTTAGCCGTGCGCTGTAAAATCAAGCCAATAATGGCATGCCAAACCGTCCATAATAAGAAGCTACCCTCCTGCCCTTCCCAAAAGCAGGAAAAAATATAACGCATAGGCATGATATTACTTGAGTGCTGCCATATATAAGAATACTCGTAATAGTGATTGTAAAGCAGGAAAAATAAAGTCCCCATAATACCTAAAACGCCAAAAACGTGCGCTTGAAAAGATATACGAGCGAGTTTAAGCCAACTTGTTTCTAAGGGATTTTTTTCGGCAAAAAAATAGGAAATAGCGGCTAATAAAGATGCGACAAAGGAAAGGATAATAAAAAAATTACCAACATGGCCTGCCCACAAGCGTTCTCCTACATATGTTATCTCATTTTCCATTAGCCGCGCAAAGATAGGGTTAAATCGAATTAAAAATTGGCAGTAAACTTATTTGATGGTAATTTTGTTGTACAATTAAACTAATAATGGGGGCAGCAGCTTTTTTTTCTATTGGGTTAGCTTTTTTATTTAGTATTCCTTTAATTACGGCTCTTTTTGCCAAAAGAATGGGTAGAAATCCTGTATTTTGGTTTGTCCTGGGAATGTTCCTTCCGGCAATTTCAATATTTATTATTTTCTTTTTACCCGATCTTTCAGAAACGGAAGATTAATTACCCTTTGTTAGCAGCCGTTTCAGTCGGTTTTTCGTTATTATATTTAGAAGGGCATTTCATTAAAATATCTTTAGCATGAAACTCGCCGCCTTGCATTTTACCAATAATTACAATCTGTTCTGCACGTTCAAAGTCTTGGGGTTTACTTTTGTGTAACACAACTTTTTTCTCTACATTATCTTTATCAACCATGTAAAAAGTAAAAGCATCTGTATCAACCGCCGGGTTATATTCTGTTGGTTTTTCTCTATCGCATTTGCCTACTACGTGAAATTCGGTATCTGCGTTTGCTTCGGCTTTATTAAAATTAGCGTATTCATCTCCGCTCATACCTAAAGTGGCAACCAATGCACCAATAGCAACAGCAACAATTACAATAATAGCTATGTGTGTTTTTTTCATGATTATTTATTTTTGTTGTCATTCCGAACTTGTTTCGGCATCTGCGCTGCGGAAACAAGTTCAGCAAGACGATGTTTATTTCTTATCTTCTAATTTCTTTAATTTTCGATCTATAATAATTAAATAAGTTGCCAAACAAGCAAACACAACTGAAAGAACAAGCACCACTACATAAATTTTTCCTTCACTACGCATAGTATCGGCCATTTTAGGTTCTTCTGTTTGGGCAAATCCGGAAACAGTAAGCAATAGTAAAAATGCCAGACTAATTAATTTCTTCATCGTTATCAAGTTTGTATTGTAATTTTTTCATTCTGTTTAAAACATTTAATAACCAAACGCTCATTAAAATCCAACCTATACACGCCGGATAAAAAACCATTCGCATACCATTATCCATATCGTATTTACCAAACGCAGGGTTGCCACCATTACCCGGATGCAGCGAATTTGGTGCTAAACGCGGATAAATCATAATAAAAACGAAGGTCATGATGAAGGCAAAAATATTATACACGGCCGAAATACGCGCCTTTGTTTGTGTATCCGGAATTAAAGCCCGCAATAAATAATACACAAAATAAACAATCATGGCAGCCATAACCCCTTGTAGTTTTGGGTCATCCGCCACCCAAGGTTTACCCCATGTATAAGTAGCCCAAATAGAACCCGTAATTACACCGGGCAGTGCAAACATACCACCCACAATAGCCGCACGCGAGGAAAGAATATCGTACTTAATTTTATATCCGTTTAAATACATCAAAGCAAAAACCCAAGAGATACCCATTTGCACCAACATGGCAAACCACAACGGCACATGAAAATAAAGGTTACGAATGGTTTCGTTTAAGATATTCAAGCGAGGTACGTTACCTAAAAAACCCATGCCAATGGAATATAACACCATAACAATTGCCAATATTTTCCACCACCAGTTTTTCATCGTTTTTATTCCTTCCAAAGATACCTAAATAAAAAAAGCGACAATGTGATAATTATCACATCAATAAAAAACAATCCACCTAAATATTTATAGCTGACTGACATCTCCAATCCGTCGATTGAATTTTTTGTTAAACGCAAAGAAAGCAGCATGACGGGAATACAAACTGGCATACTTAACAAACTCATAACCGAATAACTATTACCCGTTTTTGATGCAATACAACTCATAAGTGTTAAAGAACCTGCCAAAGCAGTGCTTCCCAGCAATAAAACAGCCAAAAACAATAAGCTGTTTTGTACCGGATAATTTATCAGCCAACTAAAACATAAAACACTACAAAGACAAACCACCCAAAGCAAAATAATGTTGTAAATTATTTTAGAGATAACAAATTCAGTTGGGTGATAAAGTGAGTAATTATAAATACTACGAGCTTTACTCTCCGTAAAAAAGCTTTTAGAAGCTGCATTAATAGCTGCAAAAAATAAAACAATCCAAAATAAAGCGCACCAAACATCGGGTTTTATGCCGTTTTTAAAACTTAAAAAGCTAATAAATACAATGCTTAACACGTATAATAAAATACTTGCTAAAGAGGTTTTTTGTCTGAATTCTAAAAGAAATTCTTTCTTTAATAAAGCTATGATGTTGGCGCTGTTCAAAATCTATTGCAAAAATAGCTAAAGATTTTAGGCTTTTAAAACCAATTTATAGCTAATTTCGTACCTATTAAAACCCAAGTATGAAAACAATTTTAGCCATAACCCTATTAGCCATGAGCGCATTTATAGGAACAGACACAAAGTCTATTCATCAATTTAAAGTTAAAACTTTAGAAGGTCAGGATTTTGATTTTGCATCCTTAAAAGGTAAAAAAGTAATGATTGTTAATACAGCCAGCAAATGTGGATTTACGCCTCAATATGAAGATTTGGAGCGTTTGTATAAAAAATATAAAGACAAAAATTTTGTTATTATTGGTTTCCCATGCAATGATTTTATGAGCCAAGAACCCGGTACTACGGGTGAAATTAGAGAGTTTTGCACTAAAAATTATGGTGTTACTTTTCCTATTATGGAAAAAATAAGCATTTCTACTAGTCCAGTTTATCAATGGTTAAAGCATAAAGATCAAAATGGTGTAGAAGACAATAAAGTAAGCTGGAATTTCAACAAGTATTTAATTGATGAGAATGGCCATTTTGTAAAACATTTAGGCTCTAAAACAAAACCCGAAGATCCGGAAATTACTAACTGGATAGAAGGTAAATAATCGCTTTTGTCATTTCGAGCTAAGTCGATAAATCTTATTTTATAAAAAATGCAAGTAGATATTTTAGCCATTGGCGTGCACCCCGATGATGTTGAACTTAGTTGCGCAGGCACGCTATTAAAACATGCTTCTTTAGGGAAAACCTTTGGCTTATTAGATTTAACCCTTGGCGAAATGGGTACACGCGGAAGTGCTGAAATTCGCACAAAAGAAGCGATGAAATCTGCCACCATATTAGGCGCATCTTTTCGTAAACAGTTACATTTTGCCGATTGCTTTTTTGATAATACACAACCACAAATTATAGAAATAATTAAAATTATCCGCGATTGCAAACCACAACTAATTTTGTGTAACGCTATATCCGACAGGCATCCCGATCATGGCCGTGCGGCAAAATTAATAGCCGATGCCTGCTTTTACAGCGGCTTGGTTAAGATTGATACTCAACAACCTGCTTGGCGACCAAAAGCCGTATATCATTACATACAAGATAATTATATACATCCGCATTTTGTGGTGGATGTTACCGATTTTGCCGCTAAAAAAAACGAAGCCATTATGGCATTTTCCTCTCAGTTCTATAATCCAAATTCTAAAGAAGCGCAAACACCTATTTCTAGTCCAGAATTTTTAGAAACCATTAACGCAAAAATGAGTTTGTGGGGTCGTACAATTGGCACCCGTTATGCCGAAGGCTTTACCACAGCACGTTACCTAGGCGTAAATAATCTGTTCGATCTGGTTTAGGGCGTTCCGCAGATTTATTAATTCGTTTTTATTGTTTTAAAAAGGAATTAATAAATGCTGAAAAAGCATTTCAGCCGGCGGGCTTTACGCAGTAAAGCTTTTGTGGGTACACAAAAGCTTTACTGCCGCATCCCTAACGCAAATGCAGCGGCAGCATTGCAAAGTCAAGTAGGCAAGGGCATTACAGCCCAAGCCTCTCACAGAACCGTACGTGAACCTCTCGATTCATACGGCTCTTGTTATACAATCAACTATGTTTAAAAATAGTCCAATGATAAAACATAGTTGGGTAACTTACTCTAATTTCTTCTATCCATTGATGCGCTTTCTTTAAACTACCTTTTAAACCTTTGTACTTATTTAATACCCATTTTGCTAAACGGTAATGAAAATGCCTAATTAACTTTTGTAACGCCCACATTTTATACCTCCCATAGTAACGAATAACTCCACGCATTTGTGGATTTATTCTTGTTGCTATTTCTTGTATCGTTAGTACGCTTTGATTGTGAAAATTTTGTTTCTTCCACCCTGTTACTATTCGCGTTTGAGCTGATTGACTTATTGAACATCCATAACCTAAAAACATACATCCTCTATTGGAAAATGTTGATTGTGGCTTAAATGTAAAACCCAAAAAATCGAATTTCTTTTTGTAATCATTTTTCTTTCTTCGATAATCTTGGCAATACACTATTTTAGTCTTCTCTTCATTTAAACGTAACTTGCATTCTGCTAATCTTTGACGTACTGCCTCCAACGTTTGTTTGGCTTCTAATTCAGTATTACAATGAATCACAATATCATCCGCATAGCGCACAAATGCTATGTGTGGATAATGTTTTGAAAGCCATTTATCAAGTACATAATGTAAAAATAAATTAGATAACAGCGGGCTAATTACACCTCCTTGTGGTGTTCCGTTTCCGTTCTTTAATAGCAATGTGCCATCTGCTTGTTGGCTCGAACTCTCAAGCCATCGCTTAATGTACATCTTTATCCAGTTTTCTTCTACGTGACAATCCAAAGCTTTCAATAATAACTCGTGATTAACTTCATCAAAAAAACTTTTGATGTCCATATCAATTACCCAAGCATACTGTCGTACATTTTCTTGTACTGCACTTATTGCTTGATGGGCACTTTTTAGTGGACGATAACCATACGAATTATCGTGAAACTCTGTTTCTAATCTTGGTTCTAAATACGACTTGATAACTTGTTGCGCAATACGGTCGCTTACCGTTGGTATGCCAAGTATTCGTTTGCTACCATTTGCTTTTGGTATCATAACCTCTTTTACCGGCTTAGGAAAATAACTACCCGAACTTAAACGATTCCAGAGCCCGTACAAATTATTGAGTAAATCAGTTTGGTACATTTCCAAACTTTCATTATCAACACCTGCACTACCTTGATTCGCCTTTACTTTCCGATAGGCTGCCTTTACCATTTCTTTGGTTATAGGTACTGTTGTTGATTTTGTTTCAAACATCTTAATCCTTCTTTTACAAGTTGTTAATATATTTAAAACTGTATAACTGATGTCCTTCGCTCCTTCTTCATTACAAAGCTATCGTCACTACTATTACATCATCCGACATCCTTGTCATCATCGCTATTCAGCCTCAATGGTACTTCCATCTTGTGCCTTTCACTTAACATATAACAAGAACTTCCCGAGTTCTATATAAAAGCCTAAATAAGAGTCTTGCCATCTTTATTGCGATTGACCTATAACCAGTATGCAAGTTGCCGTTATAATTATTCACTAACCGCTGCAAGAGTTAGCTTTTGTCAATGGGTACCGCTATCTCACAATTTCATCAATGGTTCATTTGCATTCAACTCTCTTATTCGTACCTGACTAATCTAGTTAGCCTTTTCCTCTTTCCGTTCAATACCATCGAATTACTCCTTTAGCACCGAGAGGCGGTTTAGTACCTCCGCTTGCACAGCGATACTGGTAGACCTACTACCATCTTTTATACAACATACATTAACCTACAACTGTTAATGTTTCACGGCACACGGCAGCGGAGCGGGGTTATTTCGTAATATGTTGCTTTAAAGCAATAATTATGACGTTTTTTGATGGTTAGCGGCTGTGCTACAACGTTTTTATCTCAAGTATTTTATGCAATCTAAAAATTAAACACGTTCTGAGAATAACCAAATACGGAGAAGACCACTTTCAACACATCTACCCCATTGTACCGATTGGTAATGGCAAATACATAACGATTGATTGTGTGGTTAAATCCTTTGATTACGAAGAGCCTTATACAGAAAAAAAAGATACACCTATGGATTTAGAATATTTAAACGGCACGGTCAGCGACCGAAGCAATTACAGCGAAAGTTACAAAAGCAAAGATGCCGAAGATTTAATGGGCATGATGAGCGAACGAGAAGCAATGGCAGAGCTAGGTAAAATCTTTAAACGCAAATCTTCAGGTGGCAGTTCTTAAGGAGGCAATAAAAAGAAAGGAAAACTAAAACAGTTCCTAGAGAACTGTTTATTATTACCTAATACCCGTAGCATGTTAATTGCTTCCCGTTACCTGTTAATTGAAAACTGAAATACGGCATAAACCAAAATAACATAATTTTTTTAAAAGCCAAGCCAAAAAATAATGGCTAAATTTGCAACACAAAAAGTTAATGTCACATTTAGTTAATAATGGTTATATATTAAAAGGAATTAAAAAAGCAATCCAAAAAATGATTGATAAAAAAGTACTGCTTAATCAAGACATTGTTTTGGTTGATAAAGATGGAAAACTATATTGTATTAACGCAAAAGACTTCAAAAAACAATTAAAAGTATGAAACACGAAGCATTTATAATAGACGGCATACGCACACCCATTGGCAATTTTGGCGGCACATTAAGCGAAGTTCGCACGGATGATTTAGCCACCATCGTTTTAAAAGAACTTTTAAACAGAAACCCTAAAATAGATCCTTCTGTAATTGAAGACGTTATTTTAGGTTGCGCTAACCAAGCCGGAGAAGATAATCGCAACGTGGCTCGTATGGCTTTGCTTATGGCGGGTTATCCTATCACCGTATCCGGACAAACCGTTAACCGTTTATGCGCTTCGGGCTTAAATGCTTGTTTAGAGGCATCTCGCGGCTTAATGTGTGGCGATGGAATGCTTTACGTAGCAGGTGGTGTAGAAAACATGACGCGTGGCCCCTGGGTTATCAGCAAAACAAGTACAGCCTTTGGCAGAGATGCACAAATGTTTGATAGCAGTTTTGGTTGGCGTTTTATCAACCCTAAATTAAAAGAAATGTATGCCGTTGATAGCATGGGCGATACCGCCGAAAACGTGGCCGAACAATATAAAATAAATAGAGAAGATCAGGATAACTTTGCTTTACACTCCCAACTAAAAGCCGCAAAAGCACAAGAGGCTGGTCGTTTAGCCCAAGAAATTATTGCCGTTAGCATCCCACAAAAAAAGGGCGATGCTAAAATATTTGATAAAGACGAGTTTATAAAACCACACTCAACCATAGAAACCTTAGCTAAGCTAAAACCAGCCTTTAAAAAAGACGGCACCGTTACCGCCGGAAACGCATCTGGTTTAAATGATGGCGCAGCTGCTTTACTATTGGCCTCTGCCGAAGGCATAAAACAATTTGGCTTAAAACCTTTAGCGCGTGTAGTATCTATGGGCGTTGCCGGAGTAGAGCCTCGCATTATGGGCATAGGCCCTATAGAAGCCGCTAATAAAGCCTTAAAACGTGCCAACCTTACCATGAAAGATATGGATATTATTGAGCTTAACGAAGCCTTTGCGGCACAGAGTTTAGCCTGCATTCGTGCTTGGGGCTTAGCAGACGATGATGTTCGCATCAATCCAAACGGAGGCGCTATTGCCATTGGGCACCCATTAGGTATGAGTGGCGCACGTATTTTAAATACCGCCGCTATGGAGTTGCACAAACAAAATAAAAAATACGCTTTGGTTACTATGTGCATTGGAGTAGGGCAGGGCTATGCAGTTATTATTGAGCGCGCTTAATTTCTTTATATGTCAAAATTAAAAATAGACGCCTGTTTTTCTCCGTATCTGTACCCCGTGTATGCCGATGCAGATAGTATTGTAGTTGTTATCGATGTCTTTAGAGCTACCTCAGCTATATGCGTTGCTTTTGCTAATGGTGCCGATAAAATAATTCCGGTGGCAAGTGTAGAAGAAGCCTTGCAATACAAACAACAAGGTATGTTAGCGGGGGCTGAACGTGATGCCGTTAAGTTAGATGGCTTTGATTTTGGTAACTCTCCGTATGATTATATGGGCGAACACGTAAAAGGTAAAACCATTGCACTTACCACAACCAACGGCACACAAGCCATTGAAGCTGCACGAAATGCTTATAAAGTTGTGATAGGTTCTTTTTTAAATATAGATGTGCTTTGCGATTGGCTAATTAAACAAGATAGAAACGTGTTGCTTTTATGTTCGGGTTGGAAGAACAAATTTAATTTAGAAGATTCACTTTTTGCAGGCGCTGTAACTACTCAAATACTTGAAAAGAGTAAAAATTATAGCTTAGGCGATGGTTGTTTGGCTCTTAAATATTTATATGAAATTGGCAAAGAAAAACCAACCAAATTTTTAAATTACTCTATGCACCGACAACGTTTTGCCAAGCTTAATTTAAAAAAAGATATTCGTTATTGTCTACTGCCAAACTCTGCGCCGGTTGTGCCCGTGCTTGAAGGTAAGTTTTTAGTAAAGGCTAGTTTGTAATTTTAGGATATAAACTTCTCAAAGCGTTTATATACCAATAAATTTTTATTTATTTAAGACTTTAAAATAGCTCAAATAAAAAAAGCAGGAATGATCTTCCTGCTTTTTTTACGACTAAAAACGTAGTTTAATTTTTAGCTAAATATTCAGCCACACCTTTATGACTTGCTTTCATGGCTTCTTTCCCTTTTGACCAGTTGGCAGGGCAAACTTCGCCATTCTCTTCGTTAAAAGTTAACGCATCAACCATACGTAAAGCTTCATCAACATTTCTACCTAATGGAAGATCGTTGATTAACAAATGACGAACCACACCTTTTTTATCAATCAAATACAAGCCACGGAAAGCTATCATCTCATCTGTTGCAATTAAATCACCATCTTCATTTACATCATAATCTCCTTTAAGTGTACCATAGTTTAATGAAATAATTTTGGTAGTATCCGCAACTATAGGGTATGTAACGCCTTTAATGCCGCCTTGCGCTTTATCTAATTGTAACCAACCCCAGTGGCTTTGCTCTGTATCTGTGCTGCAGGCAACCACAGCGCAATCGCGACTTTCAAATTCTCCCAATTGTTCCTGGAACGCGTGTAATTCGGTTGGGCATACAAACGTAAAATCTTTTGGGTAAAAGAAAAATACCACATATTTCTTACCGATATATTGCTCTAACGAAAAATCGTTAACCATTTCTCCACCTTTTACAACGGCTGCTGCTTTAAAGGTTGGTGCTTTTTTTCCTACTAATGATGTCATATTAATTTGTTTTTGTTTACGCAAAATTAAGGTATTTATCCATTACAAAGACCAAACTATTTTTAACATTTTATTACCCCTGCAATTCAAGCCACTTAAAGCTTTTATCATCTAAGATTTTTATGGTTTTAGCTAATTCATCGCCCGTTTTTTGAAGGATGAGATGATCGGTTTCTCCACTTGTAAGGGCAGTTTCTAATTCTAATTTTTTGCTTTCTAATTCAGCAATTTCTTTTTCAAGGTTTTCAATTTCTTTTACAACCTTATACGATTTTTTAGTGGTAGAAACTGGTTTTGCTTCTTCAGTTTTAAGCTCCTTCTTTGGCTCAACCTTAACCTCGGCCTTAGCCTCTATCTTTTCTTTAGCTTTTTCTTCCTGCTTTTGATTATCTTTCCAAATACGGTATTGCGTGTATGTACCCGGAAAATCGCGAATATAACCGTTACCTTCAAACACAAAAAGATGGTCGATCAATTTATCCATAAAATATCTATCGTGAGATACAATTAATACACAACCACCAAATTCGGTTAAAAAATCTTCTAAGGTTTGTAAGGTTGCAATATCTAAATCGTTAGTTGGTTCATCCAGTATCAAGAAGTTAGGATTCTTCATTAAAATAGTCAGCAAAAACAATCGGCGTTTTTCTCCTCCGCTTAATGAAGAAACATTTTGGTATTGCATGTGCGGCGGAAAGTTAAACTTAGCCAAAAGCTTGCCAGCGCTAAGGGTTGTGCCATCTGCCAAGGGGATATATTCGGCAATATCACTAATGGTTTCAATAATGCGTTTATCTTCTTTAGGCAACATTCCTTTTTGAGAATAATAACCCCACACCACCGTTTCTCCGGTTTGAATTTTACCGCTATCGGCTTCTTCAAAACCTTGAACGATGTTTAGCAACGTTGTTTTACCCGAACCGTTAGCGCCCGAAATACCAATCTTTTCTCCTTTTTTAAAAACGTAATCAAATTGATCTATAAGTTTTCGCTCGCCATAGGCTTTAGATATTTTATGAAGTTCTAAAATTTTGCTACCTAAACGACTCATCTTTACCGACATTTCTACACCATCATCTTCCTTTTTCTGTTTCACTTTATCTTCTACATCATAAAACGCATCTACACGCGATTTTGATTTAGTACCACGCGCTCTGGGCATTTTACGCACCCACTCTAATTCTCTTTTATATAAGTTCTTCGCTTTATCAAGTTCGGAAGCATTAGCAATTTGGCGCTCGGCTTTCTTTTCTAAATAATATTCAAAATTTCCTTTGTAGGTAAACAGTTTGCTGTCTTCAATTTCAATTACGTGATTACAAACGTTGTTTAAAAAGTACCTATCGTGGGTAACAATTAGTAGGGTAAAATCGTTATCGTCTAAATAATTCTCTAGCCACTCAATCATCTCAATATCCAAGTGATTGGTTGGCTCATCAAGCACTAACAAATCGGGTTTATTTAAAATAACACGCGCCAAAGCCACACGTTTACGCTGACCACCACTCAAGGTTTTTATGGCTTGTTTTAGCTGCACAATTTGCAAACGAGATAAAATTTCTTCCACCTTGTTTTCATAATCCCAGGCATTTAGGTCGGTCATTTCCATAATAACGGCATCCATATCTACACTCGGGTCGCCTGCTATGGCCAGGTTATAACGCTTTATAACATCGGTAAATTTATTTTTAGAATTCAATAAGGTATCAATAACCGTCATCTCTTCATCAAACGTAGGTTCTTGCGATAAAAACTCAACCGTCAATTCTTTTCTCCACGAAATACGACCTTCATCAGCAATTTCTTTACCTTGTAAAATATTTAATAAGGTAGTTTTTCCGGTTCCGTTTTTAGCAACCAAGGCAACTTTATCGCCACGGCTAATACCAAAAGTAATTTTTTGAAACAAAATTTTATCTCCGTAAGATTTAGAGAGATTTTCAACTGATAAATAATTCATTAACTAACGTATAATTTTCGGCGAAGATAGTAATTATAAAGGCTTGGATTTTATAAGTTTATTTATTGATGATTTAGAGGAAATATCAGTCCGATTAAATTTTATAAGCGAGGCCAATACTTAAGTTGATTCAATCTATTTGAGAATGATTTTACGCACTTTATCTACTTCTTTTGCATTTTTATAAATAATTAAATTTTTTTCATCCATTATAAAATAATCGTCATTAAACTTCCTTACGTATTTATATTGTTTGGTTTGTTTATTGTATTTTATTTGCTGCGGTATCGCAGAACTACTGTCTCGCCACATTTTATGAATAAATAATTTGCCAGTATAATTATAGATAGAATAATAATCGTTGTTTACTGTTCTAAATCTATAAAGAATTTTGCTATATATTATTGTATTTACTTCGGTTATATACTTTTCATAAAGCGAATCAATTAGCGAAACATTGTAGTTGACTTTTTTATTTATGTATCGCTTTTGTGGCTTTAAAACAGATTTAATATCTGTAGTTTTTAAATCTTTTTCATAATATAAATCTCTTGCATATCTCATCCTAAAAACACCTTTTACATTATGTAAAAACATAAAAGTATCTGCAACTTCGGTTTTAAAAGTATTGTAATAAATTGGAAAATAATATTCTAACACGTACAGAGACGGCTGATGTGTAAAAACAATATTTGGTGTTATTGTTATAGTATCCTTAAAATCATTGTCTTTAGCACTTGGATAACCATGGTACTTTATTAAAAGAATAACTTTTTAAAATTCAAATTATCAATAGAATCAACCGAATTTAGCCCTCTGTATTTTTGGTCTGTATTAAATATAGTTTTCCAATAGTTTATGAGTTCCCTTTTTGTATGAATGTTTTTTATTTCTGTTTCTATATCTTGAGAAAATAATTGAAACGAAATTGCCAAAAATAAAATAAGTAATTCTTTTTTCATCATTTTCTATTATATAAAAAATCCCCCTTTTTGAAGGAGGATTTAATATTTTAATCTGAGTTCAGATGCTTAAACAAGCTCAGCATGAGGTTCACTTACTTAGCGTAAGCAGTAGATCTTGTTTCTCTAATAACCGTAACTTTAACCTGCCCAGGATACGTCATTTCTGTTTGTATTTTTTGAGAAATTTCAAACGCTAATTTCTCAGATTGTTGATCGCTTACTTTATCGGCTGTAACCAATACACGTAATTCTCTTCCTGCTTGAATAGCATACGTTTTTTCAACACCCGGATAGGATAAAGCAACACTTTCTAAATCTTTTAAACGTTTAATGTATTGCTCTGCCATCTCTCTGCGTGCACCCGGACGAGCACCGCTTATAGCATCACAAATTTGAACAATTGGAGAAAGCATCGATGTCATTTCTATCTCATCGTGGTGAGCTCCAATGGCATTACAAATCTCTGGTTTCTCTTTATATTTTTCGGCCAATTTCATACCGTAAATAGCATGTGGAAGTTCTAATTCATCATCAGCTACTTTACCAATATCGTGCAATAAACCGGCACGTTTAGCCATTTTAGGATCTAAGCCCATTTCGGCAGCCATAACCGCACAAAGGTTTGCTACCTCTCTGCTATGTTGCAATAAATTTTGTCCGTAAGACGAACGGTATTTCATTTTACCAACGTGGCGCAATAACTCAGCAGGCAAGGCATGTATACCTAAATCAATACAAGTACGTTTACCTGTTTCAATAATTTCGTCTTCAATTTGTTTCTTTACTTTTTCAACCACCTCTTCAATACGAGCGGGGTGAATACGTCCATCTAAAGCCAATTGATGCATGGCTAAACGTGCAATTTCACGACGAATTGGATCAAAACAACTAAAAATAATAGCTTCCGGGGTATCGTCAATAATAACTTCAACACCTGTGGCAGCTTCAAAAGCACGAATATTACGACCTTCACGACCGATAATACGGCCTTTCATTTCATCGCCTTCAATATGAAAAACAGTAACCGAATTTTCTACGGCATGTTCTGCTCCAACACGTTGCAATGCTTGAATTACAATCTTTTTAGCTTCTTTGTTAGCGTTAATTTTAGCTTCGTCCATAATGTCTTTTACAAAACTCATTGCCTCCGTTTTAGCTTCGCCTTTAATGGTTTCAATTAGCTGTTCTTTAGCATCGGCAGCACGTAAGCCCGAAATTGTTTCCAATTGCTGTACTTGTTTTACATGCGCTTTATCAACTTCTTCCTGCTTTTTGCTGATAGCTTCTAATTGTTGTGTAACCTGAGCTTTAATTTTTTCCACCTCTTGTTGTTTACGATCGGCTTCCTGTTGTTTACGAACCGCTTCTTCATTCTTTTTTTGAACGTCGGTTTCTTTTTGTTTGATTCCGTTTTCTCTTTTTTGAATTTCGATGTTTTTATCGGCCACCTGTTTATCGTGCTGCGTTTTTAATTGGTGGAATTTCTCTTTTGCCTGCAGTATTTTTTCCTGTTTAATGGCTTCGTTCTTTAATTCGGCTTCTTTAATAAGGTTTTCTTTTTCCTGTACACCGCCTTTATTAAGACGAGAGTTTGCCAGAATAAACCCAACAATCAGTCCGCCAACCAAGGCTACTGATATAATAATGATTGCTATAATTATGTTCATATATATTTAGTTTGTGGCTACAAACCAAACCATACAGAATGAAATGTGTTAAGCCTGCACTTTTTTAGCGTGGTTTTCTACCATGCTGTTAAGTTCGTCTAACAGCGTTTGTAAGCGATGTATTTCTGAGGCTTGCTGTTGCTTGTTTTTTAGCAATTCGGTTACCATTTGTAGGCTAACCATGGCAAGTAAGTCACGTTTTTCTTTAACGGGATATTTTTTTTCAAATTCAGAAATATGATCATTAATAAATGAAGACGCCTGCTGAACCGCATCGTGGTCTGCTGCGTTTAACTTAAGCTGGTAATTTAAGCCTGCTATTGTTATGGTTACCGAAGTATCGCTCATCATTTACTATTTTTTTATTCGCTTAACAACGCTATGCACTTTTCTATTTCACGTATCAGTTCGTTTATAGCCTGTTTTGCCGCAGTTTTATCTTTTAACTGCAACATTAATGTTTGCGCTAATTTAATGTTTTTATTGGTATGCTCCAAATTAGAAATTGCATTTTTTTGATTTTCAACTACTTGAGTAAGGTTTGTTAATGTTTCATTACTTTGATAAACGGTTTCATCTAACGGAGAATTTAACTGGTTTTCTTTTTGAGAAACGATAGATGTTAATTCTGATAATTGTGAACTAAGACTATGTTTTTCTTCTGTTTCTGTTAAAATAACTTCCTGTAAGGATGCAATTTGAGCTTGTAATGAGCTAATTTCAGATTGAAGCAACATCATTTTTTCATCACGTTGCTGAAAAATTACTTCTAACTCGTGTTTTACCGCTTCCACTTCGTACGATTGATGTTTGTTTTCTATTTCAACGCTCTTAATTAAATTTTCAAACGTAAACTCAATCTCTGTTTCATCTTCTGCTTTAATTTCAGATTTAGTTTGAACTTCCAACTGCAAATCTAAGTATTGCTGATTTAATAAAGAAAAATCAGCCTGTAAAGTGGCGTTGTCTAAAATAAGTTGTTCTTGTTGTTGTTGCCAGCCAATGGTAATTTCTTCTGCTTCATTTTTTAAAGACGATAAAGCTGTATGATGATTTTGTATCTCTAAATTTTGAGAGGCTACTAATTGCTTTAAGGTGCGTTCTGAATTTGCAATTAAATTCAGTTTTTCCAATAAACGTTCTAATTCAATTGAATTATCTGCAACTTCAGTTGTAGAAGCTAATTCAGTTTTAAGTGCTTCAATCTCTGTGTTTTGCTTATCTACAAAATAAATAAGTTCGCGTATTTTGGCTGTATATTCTTCGTTTGCAATGCTAAGTTTAGTAAATTCTTCCGTGTTTTGAAGTTTAGAAGATATTTTTTCTTTCTCTACTTGATGCACCGCTTCTGCATCAACCAACTTTTGGTTAGCGTCGTGTAGTTGATTTTTTAAAACTTCAATTTCATCATCTTTCAGTTGAAGAATGTTTTTCTTTTTCTCAACCAAAAGATTTAAGCTGTTTATTTCAATATCTTTTTGCGATACAAGTTGTTGCTGAGTTTTAGCGCCTTCTGAGTTTAAAAACAAGTTACGGCGTGTATCTTGCAGGCTATTGCGGTTAGAAAGGTCTTCGGTTAAAAGCTTTTCTAATTTTTCTTTTAAGTCAATATACTCCATGTAAACAAAAATTATTTGTTGCTAAAATAAAGAAAGCATAATCCTTTTTTAAAGTGACCGGCATTTGTTTTTAACAACAAAAAGTTAGTATTGTACTTTTAAGCATACATTTGCAAAAAATAAAGATATGTTGCAATCAATGACGGGCTATGGAAAAGCCTCGGTAGATTTTGAAGATAAAACCATAACCATCGAAATTAAATCGCTTAACAGCAAAGGCTTAGACGCATCATTACGTATGCCAAGTTTGTATCGTGAAAAAGAAATTGAACTACGTACCGAACTTGCCAAATTATTTGAACGTGGCAAAGTAGATGTTTCTGTATCTGTAGATTATAGAAGCGAGCAACCAACCTCCCAAATAAACGAACCACTTGCCGAGGCTTACTATAACCAACTAAAAAACTTTGCAAAAAAAGTAAATGCCCCATTTTCTAATATATTAGAATTGGTTCTACGTATGCCCGATGTTACCAAATCGGCCACTAGCACTTTAACCGAAAGCGAGTATAAACAATTTTTAGAAACCTTTAAAAAAGCAGCCGAAGGAACCATTACCTTTAGAAAGACAGAAGGCAAATCTTTATTGGCAGAGTTTACCAAGCGTACCAATTTACTGTTAGGATACCTAGGTAAAATTGAAATTACAGATCCGCTTCGCATAGAAAAAATTAAAACACGCATACATAAAAACATTGCCGAATTTGTGGCTGCCGAAAGCATAGATAAAAATCGTTTTGAGCAAGAATTGATTTATTATTTGGAAAAAATGGATGTTACCGAAGAGAAAACTCGTTTGCGCACACACATAAAACATTTTATGGATACCGCTAAAGAGCCTGCCGGCGGACGAAAACTAAACTTTATAGCCCAAGAAATGGGGCGCGAAGTAAACACCATTGGCTCTAAAGCAAACGATGCCGACATCCAACAGTTAGTTGTTTTAATGAAAGACGAAATTGAAAAAATTAAAGAGCAAACACTTAACGTACTTTAGTTTTGGGCGTTACGGTGCCTTTGTTCAGGCAGGACAAAGCATCAAAATGTCTAATTCATTCCGTACTTGTTTCGGAATCTCATGAGATGCTGAAACAAGTTCAGCATGACAACTTAATGTCAGGCAAAGGAACTAAATGTCGAAATGAATTATACGAAAATATGTTGCAAATAGTTAGGCTGAGGAATTTATTCGATTTTTAATAAAGTAGAAGAAAGTGCTAAACTATTTATCTTAGTTACCGTAAAATACGATAATATAGCGTATTTTACGGTAACTCTTAACAGCTACAAATAAAGATTGTTTAATTATTTTCCGTCATAAATTATTTTCCAATTCAATTTTACTAAACTATCGTGTTTTTAAATCAAAGTGTTCATGAAAAAATCCTTTCTTAAAACATCAAACATATTATAATTTAAGCTATCATGTTTGCAAAAAGCATCTTTACTGTTTATATAATGGTGTTGATGTCTTTTTTTGAAATCTGAAATTGATGGGCGAAGTGTGTATGTTTGAAAAATTAAAAAAATTAAACTCCCAATGATTTTCTTGTTTTTCTAACTTTTATACTTCTAAAAAATCAATTTATTATGATTTTTAACGACTGTTCGAAAATTCGAACATTTTCGGCACTTTTCGCTAAAAAAATG
>JBBRAG010000027.1:0-33039 GCA_038206945.1 Bacteroidia bacterium
GGGTTCACCTTTTCCCATTCCGAACAGAGCAGTTAAGCCCGATAGAGCTGATGGTAGTTGGCCTAAAGCCCGCAAGAGTAAGTCGATGCCAATTTTAAAAACCCTTCACAGAAATGTTGAAGGGTTTTTTTTTGACCAAAAGCCTCCCCACATAGGTTGGAGCTAGGTTACTTGATACGCGTTACCTGATACCCGGTTACTGTATTTGCGTTAGAGATTGAAGAGAAAATCCTTTTGTGTACTCAACAAAAGATGGTAAAGTATAAAATAAAAACATTTCAAAAATAAAGGTTGATGAATGTACGGTTATTTCTAATTTGTTAAACAGTCTTAATCAAAAAGTAATTTTTCTTACCTTTTTGTATTAAGATATATTTATTGTTAATCAATTGATTTTTATCCGTAGCTGTTTCTACAACCATTACTTTTTCTTTATTGATAGAAACTCCCCCGGCTTGCAGCATTTTACGCGCTTCGCCTTTGCTTGAAAAAATAGATGTATGCACTGACATTAAATCTATTAACTGAACTCCGCCTTCAATCAGGTGTTTTTCAACTTCAAATTGAGGTACTCCTTCAAAAATTTCGAGAAATATCTTTTCGTTTAATTTTTCTAAATCGCCAACCGTTCCTTTAAATAAAATATCTGAGGCTTCAACGGCAGCATTGTAATCAGTTTCGGCGTGTACACGAATTGTAACATCTTTTGCCAAAGCTTTTTGTAAGATACGTTCATGCGGAGCTATAATATGTGCTGCTTCTAAGTCTTCAATAGTTTTTTTGTCTAGCAAGGTAAAAAATCGAATATAATTTTTAGCATCTTCATCACTTACGTTTAACCAAAATTGGTAAAATTTATAGGGAGATGTTTTTGCAGGATCAAGCCAAATGTTGCCGGTTTCTGTTTTGCCAAACTTACCGCCATCTGCTTTGGTAATTAATTTAGTAGTTAAGGCAAATGCTTGACCACTTGCTTTACGACGAATAAATTCTGTGCCCGTGGTTATGTTTCCCCATTGATCGGAACCGCCCATTTGCAGTAAACAATTTTTCTCTTTATATAAATGATAAAAATCAAAGCCTTGTATAAGTTGGTAACTAAATTCTGTAAACGACATGCCGCTTCCTTCAGCCTCCAAACGTTTCTTTACAGAATCTTTGGCCATCATGTAGTTTACGGTTATGTGTTTTCCTGCATCACGGATAAAATCGAGGAAAGAATAATTTTTAAACCAATCATAATTATTAACGATTTCTGCGCTGTTGAGACCGCAATTAAAATCTAAAAATTTTTCTAATTGTTTTTGTATGCCGTTAATATTATGGCTGAGTGTTTTCTCATCTAATAAATTTCTTTCAGCCGATTTACCTGATGGGTCGCCAACCATGCCGGTTGCACCACCCACAAGAGCGAATGGCTTATGCCCTGCTTTTTGAAAACGAAGCAAGGTCATAATTTGCGATAAGCTGCCAATGTGTAAAGAATCTGCTGTAGGATCGAAGCCAATATAGGCGCTGGTAATTTCTTTTTGCAATTGTTCTTCGGTACCGGGCATTACATCGTGTAATAAACCGCGCCATTTAAGTTCTTTTATAAAATTTGTGTTCATGTTTATTTTAAAATCTCTTTAAATGAATTCAAATAATTTTGTTGTTGCGAAACTACCGAATAGTTTTCTAAAACAGTTTTTCGCCCTGCTTTACCAATTTCTTTACGTAAAGTAGCATTTTCAATTAATTTAGATAAAGAATTAATCCATTCCTCAGTGGTTGATGCCAGAAATCCGTTTTTACAGTGTTGTATAATTTCGGTATTTACACCCACTGGTGACATGATAGTCGGCACCTCGCAAGCCATATACGACAAGCCTTTTAAGCCACACTTACCTTTTGCCCATTCATCATTAGGTAAAGGCATAATGCCAATAGAAAAAGAATTTATCATTTCAACTTCGCTAGCAGAGCTCCAAGCAATGCCTTTAATGTTTAAACTTTCGTTTACATAATCTTCATCGCCAACAACTCTTATTTCTACTTGCGGGTATTTATTTTTTATAGCGGCTAAAAATTCTAATGCGTATTCAAAGTGTTTAATAGTTGTATGGCTTCCAATCCACCCAATAATAATTTTATCATTTTGTTTGGCAAGTGGCTTATGAAAATCGGTATCAATAGTGGTTGGTATTATTTTTATGTGATTGTTACACCTACGTGCATAGCTTGCCAGATAAGCGTTTCCGGCAAAAACCATATCGGCATAACGAATGTTACGCACTGTTTTCTCGGGGTTTTTTAACCACTCATATTTTTTATTTCCATCCGATGTATCCATCAACCAGATAGAATCATCAAAATCAAAAATATATTTTGCACAACTTCTTTTAACTTGTTTTTCAAAAAAAGAAGAGCCAATCATAATAGCTTCTCGTTGCACAAAAACGATGTCGTAGTTTTTATATTGAAATGTATCTTTTATCCGAATTAAAATAGCTTTAATTAATATCCAAAGTTTTTTAAAGGTGTTTCCTTCCGCATAAAATATTTTATCGTCTTTTTCAGAAATAAGATAAGAAAGCTCGCACTGAAAATTATTTTTTTCTAGAAATGAAATGTATTGCTCAAACCTGTAACGCTGACTGGGAGAGCGATTTAAACGATGTGGGGCTAAAAATAATACGCGAGGCATACGGCTATTTATTTTTTAAAAATAGCATATTTTTAAATGAGCTCTTGCGAGGCTCTAAAAACATACCCATGCTTGAATTTTTTACATCTTCAATACTATAAAAAGAATCGGGTAAATGCGCGTGTATTAATTTAATAACGTCGGCTTTGGTTTTTCTTTTTACTATAACGTAAATTAATTTAACCGAGCCTTGCGCGCCTTCGCCATCAACAATGGTATAGCCTTGGTTAATTTTTTTAAATTCGGTTTTAAGATTCTCATTATTAGCGTTGCTTATTATGCGAATGACCTGCATGCCGTAAGCAATTTTTTCTTCTATGATCATGCCAACGTATGTGCCAAAAGAAAACCCACCTGCCCAGGCCATAAAACAAGCAATATTATTTAAGTTATTAAATACTTGCCTGATGGCTATCAGCCAAATCATAACTTCAACAAAGCCAATGATGGGAACTACTTTTTTTAATCCTTTTGATAAAAATAAATGCCGTAATGTGCCCAGGCTAACATCGCCAAGGCGCGAAACAAAAATAAGTATTGGCAGCAATACCCAGTTATACCAATCAAAGGTTGACATCTATTAATAATATATTGTAAATTAAAAAGTCCCGTTTTAGCGGGACTTTTATGTGTTAGATTGGTTGTTCGTCAGCAACTAAATCCGGGTCTACTAAAATTCTTCCGCAATGTTCGCACACAATAACTTTTTTGTGTGTTTTAATATCTAACTGGCGTTGTGGCGGTATTTTGCTAAAGCAACCGCCACAGGCATCACGTTCTACAGGCACAACTGCTAAACCATTTATCATATTGCTACGCACACGCGTATAGGCATTTAATAAACGGGCTTCAATTTCTTTTGATTTTTTTTCAGATTGTTTAACCAAATCAGTTTCTTCCTTTTCAGTTTCTTGAATAATTTCTTCTAGTTCAGCTTTTTTAGCTTTAAGGTCTTTTTTCTTGTCTTTAAGGTCTTTTTCAGCACTTACTAAAAAATCTTCTTTTTGAGCAATTAAAGCTTTGTATTCTTTAATACGTTTTTCGCACAATTGAATTTCCAAATTTTGAAATTCAACTTCCTTAGTAATAGCATCGTATTCACGATTGTTTTTTACTTTACCAAGTTGCGCTTCGTATTTTTTAATATTGCCTTTATGATCTTTAATTGCCTGTTGCTTTTCTTCCACCTGATTTTCATATTCAGCGTTTTCTTTGCTGTAATTATCAAAACGAGTTTCAAGTTGGGCAACTGTATCTTCTAAATCCTGTACTTCAAGCGGAAGCTCTCCGCGAATAATGCGCAACCTGTCGGTTTTGCTGTCAATAAGTTGCAGTTCATATAAAGAACGTAGTTTTCCCTCTACAGAGGCATCAATTTTTTCTTTGATAGTTGCTTTGGCCATGTTTACAAATAATTTATAGGATTTGTGTTTAGGTGCGACAAATAGGCGGCAAATGTAGGCAATTTTTTAGAAATTACCTCATAAAATATTTCGGGGGTAAACTGTTCACTTTCATAATGCCCAATATCGGCTATAAGTAGTTTGTTATCAGCTTCAAAGAACTGGTGATACTTATAATCTCCGGTAATAAAAACATCAGCTTTAGCATAAATAGCATCTTTTAGCAAAAAACTGCCCGAACCACCGCACAATGCTACTTTTTTTATTTTTTTATGTAGAAATTGAGTGTAACGAATGCAACTTGCTTTAAAAATATCTTTTAAGGATAGTAAAAACTCTTTTTCATCTATTTCAGTAGGAAGTTCACCAATAATACCGGAACCTATTTGCGGATGTTTATTTTCTAAAAAATAAATATCATAAGCCACCTCTTCATATGGATGTGCGTTTAAAAGTGCTTCAATAACCAGCTTTTCTTTATATGATTCAAAAATAGTTTCAATTCTAATTTCAGCCTCCTTATGCAATTTATTTTTTTCTCCCACAAAAGGCTTTGAGGTTGAGTTTGCTTTAAAAGTGCCTGTTCCGCTTGCATTAAAACTGCAATTGGTGTAATTTCCAATATTGCCACAACCGGCATTAAATAAGGCTTCTCTAACAGTTTCCGCGTTTTTATCCGGACAAAAAGTTACAAGCTTCTTTAGTAAACCTTTTTTTGGTTGAAGCACCTGTGTATTTAGTAAACCTAATTTTTGTGCTATTTTATGATTAACGCCCGTAGATACATTATCGGCATTGGTATGGCAGGCATATAATGTAATATCGTTTTTTATGGCTTTAATAATAAGTTGCTCCACGTAATTTGCGCCCGTTAATTTTTTTAACGGAGAAAATATAAGCGGATGATGAGCTATAATAAGATTACATTTTTTTTGTATAGCCTCGTCAATAACGCCAATGGTAATATCTAAACAAAGCAAAGCACCTGTTGCAGCCTCGTTTATATTGCCGCATTGCACGCCACTATTATCATAGCTTTCTTGTAGGGTAGGTGGTGCAAAATTTTCTATACAATTAAGCACATCTTTAATTAAAATCATCTATCAAAAGTAAGCATCAAATTTACAACGAATAATTTTTTGAAAGAAAGTTAAATAAAAGAAAACTTGTAGCAAGTATTTATATTTTGATAAACACACGTGCTGCAATCACAGAAACTACTAATAAGGTTGTGGCCCATTCCCACAAATTACTTTTATGTTTTCTTGTTTCCATTTTAAAAAATTTTTCCTATTATTATTGCGGCTACCAAGCCTGCTAAAACACCATACATTAAAAATTCCCATCTTTTGCTTTTTGTATAGTCACTCATGTATTTATTTAAAAACTGCATGGCACAAAACTATTATAAGTGTTTTTACCTAAATGTTAAGATTTGCTTTTTAATCTTAAATGATGATATCTATAACGTTGATTTAGATATTTTAAGTTAACAGTACTTAACAGAAAGAGTGCAAACCCCCCAGGTTTAATATAGCGTATATATGATGTATTTTATCCAGAAACGGTAAGTGCGTATAAACAAATAATTAATAATTTAAAATAACATTTATGAAAGAAAATGAATCTGGAAAAGAATTCGGCTTTGTAAATCAGCCTATTGGAAGGCTTGGTTTCTTAAAGTATGCCGGTGCGGCTATTGCAACCACAGGTTTGGTAATTGCAGGCTGTAAAAAGAAAGATGCTGTAGTTACGCCTCCACCATCTTCAGGCCCTACCGACGATCAAAAATTAGGATCGGGTAATCCGGTTAAATTAATGAGTGGAGATTTAGGTATCCTGCAATATGCTTACGCGTTAGAACAATTAGAAGCAGCTTTTTATACCACAGTGGTAGCCAATGCTTCTTTTGGAAGCATCTTCAGTTCGGCTGAGCAAGCTGTTTTAGCTGACATTAAATTACATGAAGTTTGCCACCGCGAATTTTTTTACGAAGCCTTAGGATCTAATGCAACATCAGTTACTTTAATGGCCTCGCAGGTTGATTTTTCTTCTATTAACTTTAGTAGCAGATTATCTGTTTTAGGCGCTGCAAAAGCGTTTGAAGATTTGGGAGTATCGGCTTACAATGGCGCAGGCAGGTTGTTTTCAACAGGTGGTGTAGCTTATTTAGGTTTAGCAGGTAAAATAGTATCTATCGAAGCACGCCACGCGGCTGCTATAAGAGATTTATTAAACCCACACACAGCAGATTTTGCAGGCGATGATGTAGTTAACGGCTCTACAGGTTTAGATCTGGCTAATGATCCTAAAAATGTTATTCCTACAGCTAACACATACTTAGTGGCTAGTGGTAAAATTGATGCAACTGCTTTACCTCGTTAATAGTATTAATCCATAAAAAAACATATATGAAAATTTTAAATATATTAGAAAATTTAGGTAAGGAAGAAATTAATTTTTCTGCCACTACCAGCAGGCGCGAAACTATTTACAACGCCGTTACCAAATCTGGTAAAGTAATTTTGGCTGCAGCATTACCCGCGGGTGTGTTAATGTCATCAAAAGCAAACGGACAAACAGTAGCTCGCGGAGCAGATGCTGTTTTGGGTGTATTGCAATTTGCATTAGGCTTAGAGTATTTAGAAGCAACCTTTTATGATACTGCTATGACTACAACAGGTTTTACAGCCCTTATGGGAACTGACCAAGCTGTTTTTAGCCAGATAAGAAAACATGAAGATGCACACGTAACATTATTGGCAGGTGCAATTACCAGTCTTTATGGTGCATCTAATGTTCCTCCAAGGCCGGTAGCTTCTGCTTACGACTGGACAGGACATGGAGCCGTTCCGGATCCATTTTTAACATTAAATTATGGTGTATTTCTTGCATTATCTCAGGCGTTTGAAGATACCGGAGTTCGTGCATATAAAGGCCAGGCAGGTACCCTACAAGGAAGTTCAGTATTAACTACTGCTTTGCAAATTCATTCGGTAGAAGCAAGGCATGCGTGCGAAGTTCGTAGAATTCGTGGTCAAAAAGGATGGATCACACAAGCCACAACAGATATTTCTATTGCAGGTCCTAACTACGGTGCAGGCAATCCATCTGCTAATTTCCCTGCAGAAAATAATACCATACAAGGAGGTATTGATGTATCAGCAGGTACTTTTGCAAGTTTAGGTATTACATCTGATGCAGCAACCGAATCATTTGATGAGCCTTTGGATTCAACTACTGTAACTACATTAGTTACTCCATTTTATCATTAATCAATAATAAACTATCCTGCCCTTAAGCAGGGTAGTTTTATTTTAATAACCCTTTAAAACTAAAAAAATGATCAATTTAATTATACTTGGTATGTTTGGTACATCCGAAATAATATTAGTAGCTTTAGTAGTGTTACTGATGTTTGGCGGTAAAAAAATACCTGAAATGATGAAAGGCCTTGGAAAAGGTATGAAAGAATTTAAAGATGCTTCTTCCGGTAATGGAGAAACTTCTTCTACTGAAGAAAAAATAGTTGTTACTACTACCGGCAACGCTTAGTTAGTCTAAAATACTCATCTATAAAGTGATCGATTAGTGTATGCTGTTGATCACTTTATATTTTATTACACGAGTGTTCTAACCCAAATTAAAACACCCTATTTTTTATAAATTGCATACTTAAATCTCAAACTCAAATTCTAAGAATCATTCTTCTGTAAATTAAGAATATCTGATAAGGATTTGTTTAATAAAAAATTGTTGTAAAAAGTGGTATTGTTTCTATTAGCAAAGTTACCTGTTGGTTAAAAGCATTTATCGCACTAAAAAAACTCAGTAATAATTTGGGTGCGCTCTTTTCAATTTTATAAAAGAGTATTACAAATTAATTTTGCCTTTATTTTTAAGGTTTATTTCTTCCTATCGTATTGGCAACAAGGCGCCAAATCTGCATAAGCCTTATCATCACCTTTATAGGCATCGGTATCATAACCAACGGCTGCAATGGCTTTTTCAATAGCATCAACATTTGTTTCGCGGGTATCGTAGGTTACGGTGCAAACTTTAGTATCTGTATCCCAGGCACAAAAAGTAACGCCTTTAAAACGTGCTGCTGTTTCAATATTATCTTTACAGGTTTCGCAATTGCCCAATACTTTAAAACTGACTTGTGTAATGGCGCCATGCACAGGGTGCGTTTCAATAACACCTGGGTCTTTTGCAGGTTCTTTATGATCGGAACAGCCAATAGTTAATAGGCCATAGTTAATAGTAAATAACCAAACAAACACCTGATAACTATTAACTCTTAACTGATAACTCATAAAATTTTTCATGATTATATATTTTATTTAGCACAAAGATGCAACAAAATTTGCCCGAATTGAAACACATCTTCAAACGAATTATACAAAGGCACGGGTGCCATGCGTATCACATCAGGCTCGCGCCAATCTGCAATAACGCCGTGTTTGGTTAACTCGGTAAACAATTCTTTTCCACGTCCGTGTGGCACTACTGACAATTGACAACTTCTATCTGCCGGTGTTATCACTTCAAAATATTTGTCGGGTGTGTGGGTTAAGGAGTTAACGTGGTTAATGACAAACTCTAAATAGCCTGTCAGCTTTTTGCTTTTAGCGGTTAACTTATCCATACCTGCTTCATCAAAAATATCTAACGATGCTTTGTATGCCGCCATAGATAAAATAGGCGCGTTACTCAATTGCCAACGTTCTGCCGTAGGCGTAGGCCTAAAAGTAGGCTCCATTTTAAAACGGGTTTCTTTATCATGCCCCCACCAACCGGCAAACAAAGGCAAATCAAAATTAGACAAATGTTTTTCGTGTACAAAAGCACCGGCCACACTACCCGGGCCTGCGTTTAAATATTTATAACTGCACCAACAAGCAAAGTCAACTTGCCAATCGTGCAAGGCTAATTGTATGTTTCCGGCAGCGTGTGCCAGATCAAAACCACAATACGCATTTACTTTATGTGCGGCTGCGGTAATGGTTTTCATATCTAACACATGGCCGCTATAATAGTTTACACCACCAAATAACACCAGCGCTAATTCATCTTTATTAGCTTCAATGGCTTTTAAAATATCTTCGGTGCGCAGGCTTTTTTCTCCCTCGCGGGGTTCAATTTCTATCAGCGCATCTTTATAATCGTACCCATGAAACTTAGTTTGAGATTGCAAAGCATACAAATCGGACGGAAAAGCTTTTGCCTCGCAAATAATTTTATAGCGTTGTTTAGTAGGGCGGTAAAACGAGACCAACAACAAATGTAAGTTAACGGTAAGCTGATTCATCATCACGACTTCCTTAGGAAGCGCGCCGACTATCTTAGCTGTTTTTTCGCTTAGTATTTCGTGGTACGAGAACCAGGGGTTGCGTGCATGAAAGTGCCCTTCTACACCAAAACTTGCCCAGTCTTCTAACTCATTAAGCACATAATCTTGCGTGGTTTTTGGTTGAAGGCCTAATGAATTACCCGTAAAGTATATAACGCCTTTACCCTGTAACCTTGGGAAATAAAACTTGTTTCTAAAGCTTTTTAGCTCATCATTTTTATCTTGTTCTTGCGCGTAGGCCAATGTGTTTTCCATGTTTGTTTAGGTGCTGAATATAATGGCTAAAAATAAGTAAATTTTAATGAGAATGGAGATGTGAGAAGTAAAGATGTGAGATAGTGAGATACGAGAATTAGACCTTAATACGATTGAAAGCATATAGGTCATTAAATTTAAGCGAGGTTTTTTAATCATCTATTTTACTGTTATCTTCGTGTGCGCAAAAAAATAATTTTACTATGATGAACGCTAATCAAATACGCCAAGCTTTTTTAGATTTTTTCGAATCGAAAGGGCACCATATTGTACCCTCTGCCCCTATGGTTGTTAAAAACGATCCTACACTTATGTTTAATAACAGCGGCATGGCTCCTTTTAAAGATCTTTTTTTAGGGAATGCTCCTATAAAATTTCCACGTATTGCCGATACGCAGAAATGTTTACGCGTAA
The DNA here is from genome assembly GCA_038206945.1 of Bacteroidia bacterium. Lineage (GTDB taxonomy): Bacteria > Bacteroidota > Bacteroidia > B-17B0 > Aurantibacillaceae > PALSA-968. The sequence goes on from JBBRAG010000027.1 coordinate 10,115, forward strand.
GTGGTAAACATAATGATTTAGAAGAAGTTGGTGTGGATACCTATCACCATACTATGTTCGAAATGCTTGGTAATTGGAGCTTTGGAGATTACTTTAAAAAAGAAGCGATTGCCTGGGCTTGGGAACTTTTAACTGATGTTTATAAAATTGACAAAGATCGTTTATACGTTACTGTTTTTGAAGGCGATGCAAAAGAAAATTTAGCCTTCGATCAGGAGTCGTATGATTTTTGGAAACAGTTTGTTGCTGAAGACCGCATACTTCGCGGAAACAAAAAAGATAATTTTTGGGAAATGGGAGATCAGGGTCCGTGCGGTCCTTGCAGCGAAATACATTACGATGGCCGAAGCGATGAAGAACGGAAAAAAATAGCCGGCGCTACTTTGGTAAATAACGATGATCCTCAAGTTATAGAAATATGGAATAATGTATTTATGGAGTTTGAGCGCAAGGCCGACGGTTCTTTACATAAATTGCCTAAACAACATGTAGATACCGGTATGGGCTTTGAGCGTTTAGTGCGTGTTTTGCAAGGCAAACAAAGTAATTATGATACGGATGTATTTACGCCACTAATTGAAAAAGTAGAAAGCCTTTGCGGTTATCATTACAAACCACGCGATGAAAATAACCACAAGAACATGCGCGTTATTAATATTGCTATGCGTGTAATTGTAGATCATATACGCGCTATATCTTTTTCTATTGCTGATGGCCAGTTGCCAAGTAATACAGGTGCGGGTTATGTTATTCGCAGGATATTGCGCCGTGCTATTCGTTATGGTTACCAATCTTTAGGGTTGAAAGAACCGTTTATGTACCGTTTAGTACCTGTGTTGGCAAACCAACTGGGACAAGCTTTTCCCGAATTGGTATCTCAAAAACTATTGATAGAAAAAGTAATTAAAGAAGAGGAAACGTCTTTTTATAAAACGTTGGAGATAGGCCTTCGCCGTATAGATAATATTTGTTTGGACATTATCAATACAAATAAAAACAAAGAGATTGATGGTAAAATTGTTTTTGAATTGTATGATACATTTGGTTTTCCTTTAGATCTTACTTCATTAATTGTGCGTGGTTATGGATTATCTATCAACGAAAATGAATTTGACGCTTGCCTGGATGAACAAAAAAATCGTTCTCGTGCGGCAACGCAAACAAATACAGATGATTGGTTTTATACCGCCGTGCAATGGAATACCGATAAAGGCCGCCAAATTAAATTTGTGGGGTATGATGAAACAGATGCTGAGTGTTACATTACACGTTATAGAAAAGTAAAATCTAAAAATAAAGAACAATATCAATTAGTGCTTGATGTTACCCCCTTTTATGCAGAGAGTGGTGGGCAGATTGGCGATACAGGAATTTTAATAAGTGCGAATGAAAAGTTAAATATTACAGATACGAAGAAAGAGAATGGCATTATTATTCATTTTACAGATAAGCTGCCGGAAAATATTTCATCATCTTTTGTAGCGCATGTAGATAAAACAAGGCGTACGTTAATTGCCAATAACCACAGTGCCACGCACTTGCTGCACGCTGCGTTGCGTAAAGTTTTAGGCACGCACGTAGAACAAAAAGGAAGTTTGGTAAATGAAAATTATTTGCGTTTTGATTTCTCTCACTTTTCTAAAATAAGTGAAGAAGAAATTAAACAGATAGAACATATTGTAAACCAAAAAATAAGAGAGAACATTATTTCTGATATACAATTGGTTGCTTTGGAAGATGCTAAAAAAACAGGTGCCATGGCTCTGTTTGGAGAAAAATACGGTGACATAGTGCGCGTGGTAACTTTCGATAGGAATTATTCGGTAGAGCTTTGTGGCGGCATACACGTTAAAGCTACTGGGCAAATAGGTTATTTTAAGATCCTTTCAGAAAGTGCCGTAGCAGCAGGCATTAGGCGTATAGAAGCTATCACTTCGGTTAAGTCGGAAGAGTTTTTTGAACAACAAGCACAACAATTGAATCAGGTTAAAACCTTGCTTAAAAATCCGGCAGATGTTATAAAAAGCGTAACTTCTTTGGTAGAAGAAAATCATAATCTGCAAAAACAGTTGCAGCATTTTATGAGAGAAAAATCTTACCTGCTTAAAAAAGACCTACTCACTAAAAAGCAAACTGTTAACGGTATTAATTTTATTGCAGAAAAAATTGAATTAGATAGTGCAGAAGAAATTAAAAACCTGTTGTTTGATCTACGCACGCAAGTAGATAATTTATATTGCGTAGTAGGTGCCGAAGTAAAAGGCAAGCCAAGTATTTCTATCATAATTTCAGATAATTTAGTAAAAGATAAAAACTTAGATGCCGGTAAAATTGTGCGCGAAGTTGCCAAAGAAATTAACGGCGGCGGCGGCGGACAAATTTTTTACGCACAAGCAGGCGGCAGTAGATCAGAAGGCTTGCAGGCCGCTATTGCAAAGGCTAAAACTTTTATTAATTAGAATTTGTATTTACGTTAGGGATTGTAGGGGAAATCCTTTTATTGAAATGCTTTTTTAGTATTGCTGCGAAGCAATTAAAAAAACTAAAAAAGCATTTCAATAAAAGATTATACCGCAAAGCCCGGTGGTGTAATCGCCGAAACGCCCTAACCTGAATAATTTCTTATATTTTACTACCTTATTTGTGGTATAATACTTAAATTTGAGGCGCTAAATAAAAAACACTACTATGGCTTTTGATATAGAAATGATTAAAAAAGTGTATGCTGCAATGCCTGCACGTATTGAAGCTGCCCGCAAAGCGTTGGGCAGACCTTTAACGTTGGCAGAGAAAATTTTATTCTCGCACTTACATAAAGATCAAAAATTTGCCAATTACGAGCGCGGAAATTCTTATGTAGATTTTGCGCCGGATAGAGTTACCATGCAGGATGCAACGGCCCAAATGGCTTTATTACAGTTTATGCAAGCCGGTCGCCCAAAAGTAGCGGTGCCAAGCACAGTTCATTGCGATCATTTAATTACCGCAAAAGATAATGCAAAGCCGGATCTTGACAGGGCTATACAAGTTAATAAAGAAGTATATGATTTCCTTTCATCAGTAACTAATAAATACGGTATCGGTTTTTGGAAACCAGGCGCAGGTATCATCCACCAGGTAATGTTAGAGAATTATGCTTTTCCCGGTGGAATGATGATTGGTACTGATAGCCATACCGTAAACGGTGGTGGCTTAGGTATGATTGCTATTGGCGTTGGCGGAGCTGATGCATGCGATGTAATGGCAGGATTAGCCTGGGAGTTAAAGTGGCCTAAATTGATTGGTATTAAATTAACCGGTAAACTTAGCGGCTGGTGCTCATCTAAAGACATTATTTTAAAAGTAGCCGGTATACTTACTGTAAAAGGTGGAACCGATAAAATTGTAGAATATTTTGGCGAAGGAACAAAAAGCCTTAGCTGTACCGGTAAAGGAACCATTGCTAATATGGGCGCTGAAATTGGCGCTACAACCTCTACCTTTGGGTATGATGATAGCATGGAGCGTTACTTACGCGCTACCGGCCGTACGGATGTGGCTGACTTAGCAAATACTATTAGAGAACATTTAACAGGTGATAAAGAAGTTTACGATGAGCCTGCAAAATTTTTTGATGAAGTAATTGAAATTAATTTATCCGAATTAGAGCCGTATGTAAACGGACCTTTTACGCCAGATCTAGCAACGCCTATCTCTCAATTAAAAGCAGTGGCAACTGAAAAAGGCTGGCCAATGAATGTACAGGTTGGTTTGATAGGTTCTTGCACCAACTCATCTTACGAAGATATTTCTCGTGCGGCCTCTTTAGCCAAACAGGCTTCTGATAAACATTTAAAAGCCAAAGCAGAATTTACCATTACACCGGGTTCTCAACAAGTACGTTATACTATTGAACGTGATGGCTTTATTGATACCTTTAATAAAATTGGCGCTGAAGTATTTTCTAATGCCTGTGGCCCTTGTATTGGTATGTGGGACAGGCCGGGTGCTGATAAAAAAGAAAGAAATACCATTGTACATTCCTTCAACAGGAATTTTGCTGCAAGACAAGATGGTAATACAAATACACACGCCTTTGTAGCATCACCAGAAATTGTTACAGCACTTGCCATTGCCGGTAATTTAGGTTTTAACCCCTTAACAGATACACTAATAAACGAGGAGGGTGTGGCGGTAAAATTAGACCCACCAACCGGCGAAGAATTGCCAACCAAAGGATTTGCAGTAGATGACCCGGGTTTCCAAGCACCTGCTATTGATGGAAAAGGTGTTGAGATAAAAGTTAACCCCGATAGTGACCGTTTACAATTATTAGCGCCGTTTAAACCGTGGGAGGGCACCGACCTGCATGAATTAAAATTATTAATTCGTGTAAAAGGTAAATGTACAACCGATCATATTTCTATGGCTGGTCCGTGGTTAAAATACCGCGGGCATTTAGATAATATTTCTAACAACATGCTTATTGGTGCCATCAATTCATACAACGATAAAGCAAACAGCGTAAAAAACCAGTTAGACGGCACCTATGGCGAAGTGCCGAAAGTACAACGTGCTTATAAAGCAGCAGGTATAGGTTCGGTGGTTATTGGCGATGAAAACTATGGCGAAGGTTCATCTCGTGAACATGCGGCTATGGAGCCTCGTTTCTTAGGTGTACGTGCCGTTATGGTTAAATCATTTGCGCGTATACACGAAACAAATTTAAAAAAACAAGGTATGCTAGGTCTTACCTTTGCAGATAAAGAAGATTATAACAAAATACAGGAAGACGATACTATTGATATTATTGGATTAACCACTTTTGCGCCAGGTGTACCTTTAACGGTTATGTTCAACCATAAAGATGGCACCAAAGATGCTGTTAGTGCAAAACACAGCTACAACGCACAGCAAATAGAATGGTTTAAGGCTGGTGGTGCTTTAAATATTATTCGTGCCAGTGTAAAAGCTTAGCCGTTATCGTTATTCCGAACTTGTTTCGGAATCTCACAAAAAAGAAACAGATGCTGAAACGTGTTCAGCATGACAAAAAAATCAAGAAACCGCTTCAGTAAAATGGAGCGGTTTTTTATTTGGGCTTTCTCATGATAGCAGCGTGGGCCCGGGAGGCGCAAAGCTTTTTTCAATCACAAAAAACTACTTTCTTGCTGCATCCATAACACAATTAAACTCGTATATTAATTAGATGAAATTTAAAATTATTTATTTATTTCTTTTTCTTTCGTTTGCTATAAAAGCGCAACAAGCTGATAGTTTAAAAAAAGATCATTACTTCAAACTTAATTATGATAACGATTTTTTTTCTGCTACAGATAGATACTACACACAAGGTATTTTAGCCGAACTTATTTTGCCTGGTTTACGAAAAAACCCGATCTCACACATACTTATTAAACTTAAAAATTTTTCTCAAAATTATTATGGCTTGGGTTTTGAGCAAGATTGTTTTACGCCCGTAAGTATACAACATAATACTATTTACTATGGGGAGAGACCTTTTGCTGCCACTATGTTTCTTTCTAATTTTTTGGTAAGTATGAGTCAGGAAAAAAAGCAACGTTTAACAACTTCTTTAGATCTGGGCGTTATGGGCCCATGCGCAGTTTGCGAAGAAGAACAGAAGGGCATACATAAAGCTTTACATAATATTAAACCTTTGGGCTGGCAATATCAAATAGCAACCGATTATATTATTAATTACCGCGCTAAGTTTGAGCAAGGAATTTATACTTCCAATCATTTTGAATTTGTTGGAGCGACCGAAGCGAGGGTTGGTACACTTTATGATGATGTTTCTGCAGGTGTACTGTTTCGTTTAGGTTTTATGAATGGTTATTTTAAAAACATTGGTCTTACCAAAAATTCGTTTAATAAAAAGTTTCAGTTATATGTTTTTGCCCATGCAAAAATAACTGCGGTTGTTTACAATGCTACTATGCAAGGTGGCTTGTTTGAAACAAATAGCGTATATATCATTCCGGCAAAAAAAGTTCAACGCGATGTATTTATGGCTAGCGCAGGTGTAGTTGCTGCCTTTAAACGTTTTAGCTTAGAATATACAAAAGTTTATGTATCAGGGGAATTTTATAAAGGCATAGACCACGGCTGGGGCCATGTGACCATAACCAGTTGTTTTTAGTTATTGTGTTTGCGTTAGGGATTGCAGCAAGAAAGCCTTTTTAAGAAATGCATTTCAACATTATGCGAATCAATTAAAAATACTATAACAAGGTGCTACATCTTAAAAAGCTTTACTGCGCAAAGCCCGCCGCTGAAATCAGCGGAACGCCCCAAAAGCATTTTTCGTAACCATAATTTAATAGCTTAGTTTATTGCCTTTCAGCCAATTTTTAGTACCTTTGCGCCCTATTTAAAAAATATCAAAAATGAACATTCGTAACGTAGCTATTATTGCCCACGTAGATCATGGAAAAACTACCTTGGTCGACAAAATTCTTCACACCTGTAAATTGTTTAGAGATAACCAAGAAACAGGCGAACTTATCTTAGATAACAACGATTTAGAGCGCGAACGTGGTATTACCATTTTGGCTAAAAACGTGAGTGTTATGTATAAAGACACCAAAATTAATATTATTGATACACCTGGTCACGCCGATTTTGGCGGAGAAGTTGAGCGTGTGTTAAACATGGCTGATGGCGTAGTTTTATTGGTAGATGCTTTTGAAGGCCCAATGCCTCAAACGCGTTTTGTATTACAAAAAGCTATCGCGGCTGGTAAAAAAGCTATTTTAGTTATTAATAAAGTTGATAAACCAAATTGTCGTCCGGATGAAGTACACGATATGGTTTTCGATTTATTCTTCAACTTAGAAGCATCAGAAGATCAATTAAATTTTCCAACTATTTACGGTTCGTCTAAACAAGGTTGGATGAGCACAGATTATAAAGTAGTTACCGATTCTGTTACGCCTTTATTAGATTGTATCGTTGCCAACATTCCCGAAGCACCCATTCGCGAGGGAAGTTTACAAGTACAAATTACTTCTTTAGATTATTCTTCGTTCATTGGCCGTATTGCCGTAGGACGTGTTTATCGTGGTGTAATTAAAGAAAACATGCCGGTTTCGGTTGTTAAACGCGATGGCAGCATTGTAAAATCTCGTGTAAAAGATTTATTTATTTTTGACGGACTTGGTAAATTAAAAGTTACTGAAGTTATTGCCGGAGATATTTGTGCATTTACAGGTATTGAAGGTTTTGAAATTGGCGATACCGTTGCTGATTTTGAAAAACCAGAAGGTTTACCAGTTATCTCTATTGATGAGCCAACTATGAGTATGTTATTTACTATTAACACATCTCCTTTTTATGGTAAAGATGGTAAATTTGTAACCTCTCGTCACTTACGCGATCGTTTATTTAAAGAGCTTGAAAAAAACTTAGCACTTCGTGTAGAAGAAACTACTTCACCTGATTCTTATATCGTATTCGGACGTGGTATTCTTCACTTATCGGTTTTAATTGAAACTATGCGTCGTGAAGGGTATGAATTACAAGTTGGTCAGCCACAAGTAATTATTAAAGAAATTGACGGACGTAAACACGAACCGGTTGAGGTTTTAACAGTTGATACACCGCAAGAAACTTCTAGTCGTGTAATTGATTTAGTTTCTCAACGTAAAGGAGATATGTTAATCATGCAACCAAAAGGAGATCTTATCCACATGGAATTTGAAATTCCTTCTCGTGGTATTATCGGTTTACGTAACAATATTTTAACGGCTACTGCCGGAGAAGCCATTATGGCGCATCGCTTTAAAGCTTACGAACCATGGAAAGGCCCTATTACACAGCGTATTGCAGGTGTTATGATTTCTAAAGACAAAGGAACTTCGGTTGCATACAGTATTGATAAATTGCAAGATCGTGGTAAATTCTTTATTGCTGCCGGCGAAGAGGTTTATCCGGGTATGGTTATCGGTGAGCATATTCGTCCTGATGATTTAGTAGTAAACGTTTGTGGTGAGAAAAAATTAACCAACATGCGTGCATCCGGTACGGATGAAAAAATGCGTATCGTGCCTGCTATTAAATTCTCTTTAGAAGAATCTATGGAATATATTGCAGCTGATGAGTATGTGGAGATTACACCGCTTTCTTTACGTATTCGTAAAATTGTATTAGACGAAAACGAACGTAAGCGTACAACTAAAAAAGCAGAAGCTTAATTCTACTCTTTTATATAAAAAACAAAAGGCTTGCAGATTGCAGGCCTTTTTTGTTTTGGAATATGAGTTTTAATTTTTTCGATTTTTATAACATGTTTTAAATCGTAACGTAATCTAAAAAAAACGTTGACAAGAGATTACGAGAATAATTGGTAATGTACATTTATTTTTTCATGACGTTATAATTTTTAATGGTTAATAAAATGATGGTTTCTTCTTCTATCTCCCACAGTTGGTGCTTGCAAAATTGCTTTACTGTTTTTTGATAGAAGTCCTCAAAGTCATCTCCCTCTTTGAGGTTTTGCTCAATAATACAACAAATATGATCAAGGAGGTTTAACTGCAAATCCTCCATCTCAACGCCATTACGTCTAATATCGTTGAGGATATATTCTATTTGTTCTCACTAAGTTGGTACATTATGCCTGTTTGGTCTTAATGTCTAATAAAAATTTCATAGTATTTATAAAGTCCGCAAACTCACTAACTTTTTCTTTAGATCTTGCTTTGCCTTCTTTGCTTAACGAATAATATTTTCTAACGCGCTTACCAATATATTCGGTTTTGGTTGTCAATAATCCTTCGGCTTCTAAAGCGTGCAGCGTTGGATAAAGTGCTCCTTCTGTCAGCTGAATTTTATTGCCTGTCAGATCTTTTACAGTCTGCGTAATTTCGTAACCATACATACGCTTATTTTCGGTAAGCAATTTTAGTATGATTGTTTTGAGTGTTCCTTTAATTAATTCGGATGAAAATAACATAGTTTTAAGTTTACTTAAGACAAAAATACATTATATTCAGATACATAAGTATTAGATGTATTAATAACTTATTTAACTAATTGATAATTAGGGTAATTAATTTTTCAGAAGAAATGATTTTCTATTTTATTTTAGCTGGAAATGAAGTAACAACCTGATACTTTTTCTTATTATAAGAAATGTTTTTTACCAATTTTTTAGCTTCAGGTAATTCAAAAACTTCTTTTAAGTTTCTAATTTTTGCAAAGGGAATGCAAAGTTTTATAGTTTCTTTTTGAAGATAAGCAAGCGTTTGTTTTTTTACTTCTTTATTTAAAATAGTAAATAATGCTTTACGATTTACAACACGTAGTTGATTATGTATATACTTTTCATCAGAAGTAATTTTTTCAATGTGTAACAACTCACACAACTTTGTAAATTGCCCGTCGCTACCAATAGCAAAGGTTATGGTGTGATTATCTTTGGTGGTAAAAATCTCTCCGTAAGGCGCAATATTAGGATGCAATGAACCTGTTGGTTGCGGTAAATGTTTTGCCACCAACCAATTTGTTGCTTGATTAGCTAAAGATGCAACCGCTACATCAAATAAGGAAACCGAAACCTGACTACCCAATTTTGTTTTCTCTCTTTTTAATAAAGCAAGTAACACGGCTTCTTTTAAATGATGCGCCGATAAAACATCTATCATGGCAACAGGCATTTTTAAAGGTCCGCTTTCTTTAGTGCCGTTCATGCTCATAAAGCCGCTTTCTGCCTGAAGAATTAAATCATACGCCACCCGTTCATCCGTATTAGAAAAACCTTGTATGCGTGCGTAAATTAATTTTGAATTTATTTTTTTTAGCGTTGCATAATCAAGTTTTAATTTTTTATCGTCGCCCTTTTTATAGTTGACAATAACCACATCCGCATTTTTAATTTGGGCGATACATTTTTTATAATCTGCTTCATTGCTTACATCTAAGAATAAATGTTTTTTAAAAAAATTAACGGCAATAAAATAAGCCGACACGTCTGAATTTTTATCTTCACTTGGAAGTTTCCAACTGCGGGTAACATCACCGCCTGTTTTTTTATTTTCAATTTTAATCACTTCCGCACCCAATTCAGCAAAAAACAAACCAACTGAGGGTCCTGCCAAAACACTTGCCAGTTCTACTACTTTAAAATCTTTAAAAAAACTGTTTTTATTTTTTGACATACTCTTACAAAAATGCAATTATTTTCTTTTAGTTTTATCATCTAAAAAAAGATATAATGCTAACACTAAATTTTGATCCTTTCCCGGTTTTAGAAACAGAGCGTTTGCATCTTAGGGCTCTTAATCCAAAAGATATTGAACAACTATTTGCGCTCCGTTCTGATAAAGAAGCCATGCGTTACATTGCTAAACCTGTAATGAAAACGTTAAGTGATGCAGAAGCGCACATTAAAATGGTTATGGATGGACTACAAAAATTGGAACATATTAACTGGGCAATTACTTTAAAAGGAGAAGATTCATTAATGGGTATGATAGGTTTTTATCGTATGCTAAAAGAACACTATCGCACAGAAGTTGGTTATATGTTACTTCCAAATTTTCACAGACAAGGCATTATGCATGAAGCCTTAAAGGTAGTGCTTGCTTACGGTTTTAAAGAAATGAAAGCACATAGTATTGCCGCTGTTATAGACCCACGAAATGCAGCTTCAGAAAATATATTATTGAAAAATCATTTTATAAAAGAAGCCCATTTTAAAGAAAACTACTTTTTTGATGGAGAGTATTTAGATTCCGCACATTATTCTTTGTTGGCAAAAAATTATCGTTAAGTTACTTTCTCGCTTTGCAATTTCTTCTTTAAATATTTAGCAGTATAAGATTGTTTGTTGTTTGCTAAATCCTCGGGCGTGCCTTCAAATACAACGTTGCCGCCTTTTTCTCCACCTTCTGGTCCCATATCAATTAACCAATCGGCGCATTTTATAACATCTAAATTATGCTCAATCACTAAAACCGAATTGCCTTTATCGATAAGCATTTGCAACGATTTTAATAATTTTTCAATATCATGAAAATGCAAACCAGTTGTTGGTTCATCAAAAATAAAAAGTGTGTTGTTAGAGTTTTGCCCTGCACCTAAAAAGGAAGCGAGCTTAATACGTTGTGCTTCTCCACCACTTAGCGTGCTTGATGATTGTCCGAGTTGCACATAACCTAAACCAACATCTTGCAATAATTGTAATTTATCATTTATCTTTTTACAAGTCCTCTCAGATGATTTTGCAAAAAAAGTTGCCGCATCATCCACCGTCATATTCAATACATCAGAAATGTTTGCACCTTGAAAAGTTACTTCCAATGTCTCTGCTTTAAAACGTTTCCCCTGGCAATCTTCACACAATAATTTTACATCGGCCATAAATTGCATTTCTACGGTAATTTGTCCTTCACCTTGGCAATGCTCGCATCTGCCGCCTTCTACATTAAATGAAAAGAAAGAAGGCTTGTATCCTTTTTGTTTGGAAAGTTGTTGATCGGCAAACAAATTTCTTATTTCATCGTACGCTTTAATATACGTAACCGGGTTTGAACGCGATGATTTACCAATAGGATGTTGATCTACAAATTCTATCTGCGAAACCTTTTTAATGCTGCCCGCAATTTTATCATCACCCGCTTGCGTAGAGCCATCTAACACACGTTGCAAATTAGGAACTAGAACATTTTTAATAAGTGTTGATTTACCCGAACCCGAAACACCTGTTACTGCACAAAAAATACCTAATGGAATTTTTACACTTACGTTTTTTAAATTGTTTTCGTTGGCATTTTTCACTTCAATATAATCTTTCCACTTTCTACGTGTGGTAGGCATAACAATCTTTTTTTTGCCGGTAAGATATTGTGTGGTTAAACTATTTTTGGCGTGCATCAGTTCGTTATGATTGCCTTGAAAGACAAGTTCTCCACCTAAGGAACCGGCTAAGGGACCCATATCAATAATTTCATCGGCCGCCTGCATTACTTCTTCATCGTGCTCAACCACAATAACGGTATTGCCTTGATGTTGCAACATTTTCAACACGCTAATTAATCTTTCGGTATCTCTCGAATGAAGTCCAATACTAGGTTCATCTAAAATATACATACTACCTACAAGCGTGCTGCCAAGGGATGTAGCCAGATTAATACGCTGAGATTCTCCACCACTTAAAGTGTTTGCACCACGGTTCAATGTCAAATATCCTAAGCCAACATCGCATAAATATTGCAATCGATTGGTAATTTCAATCAATAAGCGACGAGCAATATTCATATCCGCATCGCTTAATTTAATCGCTTTAAAAAACGGATGTAAATGTTCAACAGGCATCAGCATCAACTCTGAAATTGGCTTATCGGCAATTCTTACGTACTGTGTGTCTTTACGTATGCGCGTGCCGTGGCAATCAGGACAAACAGTTTTGCCTCTGTATCTTGCCAGCATTACACGGTATTGTATTTTGTAGGTTTCTCTTGCTAAAAATTTAAAGAAAGCATTTAATCCTTCAAAATATTGATTGCCTTCCCACAATAAATTGTATTGCTCTTTAGTTAATTCTGCAATGGGTTTATGTACCGGGAAATTAAATTTATGTGCGTTTTTAATTAATTCTTTTTTGTAATAGCTCATGCTTTCTCCGTTCCAGCACGCAATGGCATTATCATACACCGATTTATTTTTATTAGGAATAACCAAATCAGGATCTATGCCAATAACACTTCCAAAACCTTCGCATGTTTTGCAAGCACCAATTGGATTATTAAAAGAGAAAAAATTTACATCCGGTTGCTCAAACTCCATTCCATCTGCTTCAAAACGATTGGTAAATGATGTTTGTTTTTTTGTATCTACATCATAAATAATACATTCGCCATGCCCTTCGTAAAAAGCAGTCTGCACAGAATCTGCCACACGTGTAGATGTTTCTTCCTTATCGCTAAAACTATCTATTACAATACGATCGGTTACCAAAAAAACAGCAGACGTACTTTTTATTTTTTTTGGAAGTTCTTCTATTTTTTTTATTTCATTATCTATAAGCACCCTCGAAAAACCTTGTTGATTTAATATTTCAAGGTGTTGGGTAATTTCTCTTCCTTCGGGGATAAATAGTTTTGAAAGAATTAAAAATTGTTTTCCGTCGATGTGATCAATTACAAAATCTACCACATCGCTAATCGTATCTCGCTTTACTTCTTTACCCGAAACAGGCGAAAAAGTTTTACCTGCGCGTGCATACAACAATTTTAAATAATCATAAATTTCGGTAACGGTACCAACGGTAGAACGTGGATTGCGTGAAATAACTTTTTGCTCAATAGCAATAGCCGGGGAAATTCCTTTTATATAATCAACCTGTGGTTTTTCTAATCTGCCTAAAAATTGGCGCGCATAGGCAGATAAACTTTCTACATAGCGGCGTTGTCCTTCTGCATACAAAGTATCAAATGCCAACGATGATTTTCCTGAGCCAGAAACGCCTGTTACCACTACAAATTTGTTTCGTGGTATGGCAACATCTACATTTTTTAAATTGTGCTGGCGCGCACCTTTTATAATAATATATTGGCGAGGATCTTTTGTAAGTGGCGATAAATTCTTCATGTGTAACACAAAGATAATTCAATTACATAATTCTACTTTAAAAAATTAGTTAATTAAATCGGCAAAAAATTAGAAGGTAAGTGTAATGTTTAAGTTCGGTAAAATTGGCAATTGGTTTACACGTTTATAGGTTATTCTATCAAAATAAAAAACATTGGCGCGGTTATAAACATTGGTTGCACCGCCATTTATCTCTAAAAAGAAACGGTCTCTTAAATTATATTTATACCTAACCGAAATATCTAAACGGTGGTAGGTGGGCAAGCGTTGAGAAAATAAACCACCGGCAATATAACCTAACTGTCCGTTTTGCGCAGGTATATTGGTGTTCATATAATTAGAAAGATCTAACTGTTGGTAAAAACCTTGCGTGGGTGTAAAAGGAAAGCCTGACCCGAAATTCCAACGGGCACTAACTTCCCAATGTTTCTTTTTATCTAAGTTGTAAGAAGCAACAATATTTATGTTATGTCTTCTGTCAAACACCGGCGAGTAAGATTGCACTCCATCCCAACGTTTATTGTATGAATACGAGTAAACCGTCCATAAATAAAAACGGTTTTTTTCATACTTAACAGTTACATCAAAACCGCGCGAGTAGCCTGTTTCGATAATAAAATCCTGCACCTGGCTATCTGGGTAATAACCTATATGTTGTGGATCTGAATTAAATATTTTATAGCGATTAGCATTGGTTAAAAAAGTAAATGTTTTTTGATACGCCTCTACGTTTACCTGTATGTTTTTAAATAGATCAAACTCAAAACCACCTACTAAATGATTGGCTCTTTGTATTTTATTACCAACGGCTGTACTATCTGCCCCTTGTTTTTTAGTGTAATAACTTTGTAAATTATCCGGACTGAATAAAAAGCCGTAAAAAAGATTTACTACATCCTGGTCGGAATTAGCCGATACTAAATTCTGTGAATAGATACCGCTGGCAAATTTAAAACGTATGCGGTTGCTGATATTATATTTACCAGAAAGGCGCGGCTCTGGAGAAATCTGACCTAAAGAAGCATATTCATGCAAGCGAAAGCTGGGCTCAAGTACCAATTTACGGTTACGCGATAAAAATTTGGCTTTAATGTATCCCGCAATTTCGGTTGAGTTACCTAATTGTGTTTCTTCTAAATTATTATAGCCCGCGTGATAATCGAAGTTGTTGTGATAGCCCAATAATTCAAATCCATAAATAACTTGATTTCGTCCTAAAAAATTAGTGAATTTAAACCCACCGTTAAAGCCGCCAATGGTGCTACTATTTAATAAATCAGTAGAGGCTGTATGTTGCGTTATGTGGTATTGCGAGTACGCAAAATTACCTTCAATAAGTGTGTTGTTTCCTGTTGGAATTAATACAAAATTACCTCCGGCACCAACTGAATTCCATTTGAACGTAGCAATGCCTGTATAATCTACTTTATCGTTAAAATCAAAACCAAACAAACTTACTTTAGATCCGTTAGTAGAATTTAAAGATATTTTACCGTACAGATCATTATAACTAAAAGGTAAACCGTTGCCGTTGTTAGCGTAATTATAAAGATATTTTGAAGTGGTTGGCAAATAAGATGTTTTGCCTGATACCACAAAAGATAAACTGGTGTTGCCGTTTTCTTTAAGCTTAACTATTGGACCTTCCAACATAGCTTTAGCGCCAAAGGTAGAAACAGCCACTTTAGATGATAGACGCTTTTTATTTCCATCGCGGGTAGTAATATCCATAACAGAGGAAGTACGACCGCCATACTCTGCCCCGAAACCCGCTGTATAAACATCGGCGTTTTTAATAATATCATTATCAAACACTGAGAATAAACCGATAGAGTGAAACGGATTATAAATGATCATACCATCTAACAATACTTTATTTTGAACGGGAGAACCACCGCGAATGTATAATTGCCCCCCTTGGTCGCCGGTAAACGTAACACCCGGTAATACCTGCAAATACTGAGCAAGATCTGGTTGGCCGATGCTGGGAAGTTTTTTAATTTCAATAGGGTCTATACGGTTAACAGATACTTGTGTGTTTTCTTTTTTAGCCTGCTGCTCTCCGGTAGCTACCACTTCGGTAAGCTGTACGGTAGATTTGTTTAAAAATATCTTTTTACTTATAATTTGATTGGCTGTAACAGTAACCGGTTCGTAAATGGTATCGTAGCCTAAGTAAGTGGCTACCAACGTATAGCTTCCTTCTTTAACCTTGGTAATACTGAAAAAGCCGTTTATATCTGTAGCCGCGCCCAGTGTTGTGCCTTTTAAATATACGTTGGTAAAAAGGGCAGGTTCGCCATTATCTTTGGTATAAATAAAACCACGTATGTTGGCATTTTGCGCGTTTACTAAAACAAACGATGTAAGCAAAAGCAATAAAAGAAAAGATTTTTTTACCATTATTTTATTTTTGGCTGCACAAAAATAGTATTTTAATAACGCCGTCAAATTAATTTTATAACTGGTCGGTTTTTGATAGTTTATGAATAAGCCTAAATAAAAAACGCCCCACAATTTGCAGAGCGTTCTGTTAACAAAATAAGTTTTAAAGGTTACCTAAAGTTTTAGCGCGGGCAATATATTTTTCAATATCGCGACTTTCAGTGCTTTTGCTGTATTCTTTTTGTATGCGTTCGTAAAGTTTAACCGCATCAGCGTATTCACCTTTTGTTTCGTAAGCAAAGCCGGCTTTTTTCAAATAAATAGGCGATGTAAAATCATTTGCTTTTTTATCGGCCGCTTTTAAATAGTAGTTAATTGCCTCATCTGTTTTTTTAAGTTCCATATTTGCATCGCCCATGGCCCCGATGGCAACCGAGCTAAGCAAAACATCTTTAGAGCTGAATTTTTCAAGATCATCAATAGCTGCTTCAAACTTACCCAAGCGCAGGTTACAAATACCCATGTAATAATGCGCTAAGTTAGCCGTTGGAGTAAAAGAAAATTCGTCGGCAATTTCCTGGAAACCTTTAACGGCTTTATCAGTACCATCAGGCATACGAATACTTTTGCCGCCGTTTAATGCAATATTAAAAGAATCTTTTTCAAAATACTGTTCTGCATAAAATACTTCGGCTTGCGCTTCTGCATCTTTAGTAGGTATATAATAAAGCGTAAAAGCCAGGTATATGCCTACTACGGCTATAACGGCAATAACAGCAATGGCAATTTGTTTTTTGTGCTTTTCGTAATAAAGTTCAAGGTGGTCAAACTGACTTCCCATATCCATACGTGGTGGAGTTTTTTCGGTTATTTCTGTTTCTGACATGGTAATTTAATAGGATTGCAAAAGTAGGTTTTTTTGCGAATAAAAAAAATATTGGCAAAAATGGGTTAACACTGGGTTTTTATACCCTTGATTTTTACCTACTTATTTACGACCCCATAAAAAAAGACCCTAATTATAGGGGCTTTTAGGCTTAAATAGTGGTCTTGTAGGGAGTCGAACCCCAAACCTTCTCATCCGTAGTGAGATGCTCTATCCAGTTGAGCTACAAAACCATTTTTGGAGGCACAAATATATATAATTTATTTAACTTGCAAGACATAAACCACCATTCTATGTCACAAAAAATTATTGAACAAGCCTGGCAAAATCGCGAACTTTTAAAAGACGTTTCCGTACAGGCCGCCATTAACGAGGTTATTGAACAACTTGATAAAGGTAAAATACGTGTAGCAGAACCTTTAGAAAATGGAGAATGGCAGGTAAATGAGTGGATAAAAAAAGCCGTAATTTTATATTTTCCTATCCGAAAAATGGAAACTATAGAAGTGGGTCCGCTGGAATTTCACGATAAAATGCGACTTAAAAATAATTATGCCGCGCTTGGCGTGCGTGTAGTTCCTCATGCTGTTGCACGTTATGGGGCTTATTTAGCCAGTGGCGTAATTATGATGCCGAGTTATGTAAATATTGGCGCTTATGTTGATAGCGGCACTATGGTAGATACATGGGCAACGGTAGGAAGCTGTGCCCAAATTGGTAAAAACGTACATTTAAGCGGTGGGGTTGGTATTGGCGGGGTTTTAGAGCCCGTGCAGGCTGCTCCCATTATTATTGAAGATAATTGTTTTATTGGCAGCAGATGTATTGTGGTAGAGGGCGTTCGTGTGTGCAAAGAAGCCGTGCTTGGTGCCAATGTTTGCTTAACGCAATCTACTAAAATTATAGACGTTACGGGCAAAAATCCTATAGAAATGAAAGGTATGGTGCCCGAGCGCAGCGTGGTTATTCCGGGTTCGTACACCAAGCAATTCCCTGCTGGCGAGTTTCAAGTGCCCTGTGCGTTAATTATTGGGAAACGAAAAGAAAGTACAGATCTTAAAACTTCGTTGAATGAAACCTTACGCGAATATAACGTAGCGGTATAATTTTATAAAATGAAAAAATTGAAAGTAGCCGGATTATTTTTTGGATTGATCTTTATCACTTCAAACGCTTTCGCGTGGGGACCAACGGGACATCAAATTTTAGCTGAAATTGCCAAGCAATACCTAACTAAAAATGTAAAAGATTCGGTAGATAAATACTTGAATGGTTTATCGTTTGAAGAAACTGCAAACTGGATGGATGAAATTAAAAAAGATCATCAACATGATAATATGAATGTTTGGCATTACATAAATATTGAAAAAGATAAAACCTACGTTAAAACAAATGACGAAAATATAGTAAACGAATTACAAAGAGCAATCTCTCAATTAAACAATAAAAAGCAACTGACTAAAGATGAAATTAATTTAGATTTAAAATTAGTCTTTTCATTTAATGGGCGATTTACACCAACCCTTACATACAGGCTACGCAAGCGATAGAGGTGGGAATACCGATAAATATGATTTTATGGGAAAAGAAAGAAACCTGCATCATATTTGGGATATGGATATTATTGAACATGAAATTATAACCATTGCGGATTGTATAAAAATCATTTCAAAATTATCTGCTGCCCAAATTAAAGAGATTGAAAAAATGGATGTCGTAAAATGGATGGATCAATCGCGTGCGTTTTACCTGATGTATACAATATACAAAACGGCACTATTACCGATGCTTATATCACAAAAAATGCTGTCACTATAAAAATGCAGTTGGCAAAAGCAGGTTTATGATTAGCCGCTGTTTTAAACGAAACTTTTAAAAAGTAATTGTTATTTATAAAATTTTTTTTCTCCACCGATTGCACAGATAACACATATTTCTATTTAAATTTTTTAGCGCAATAATTTTATTTTTCATCAGAGAAACGCTTGCCATGTGTGCCAAACTATTTTAATTTTGAATTGGTTTCTTCCAAGTTTTTGCTTTACATTTACTATAAATTATAAAGCATGAAGAAAATATCCTCGTTTGTTTTAATCGCTATTTTTTTTACGAATTGTTTGTTTTCTCAAGTAGAAAGAAACGCGTATCAATCTTTTTTTAACCAAGCTTATGTAGAAAACCCTTCTATTCCAAAAGGTGTTTTAGAAGCGGTTGCTTATACACAAAGCAGGTTTAACCATATTACACCAACCGAGCATGTAAGTTGTATAGGTCTTCCGCAGGCTTATGGGGTAATGGGTTTAATTGCCGATGGTAAAAATTATTTTCGTAATAACTTAGTATTAGTTTCGCAAATTTCGGGTTATTCGGTTGATGATATTATTAATTCACCCGAGATAAATATTAAAGCCTATGCTAAATCCTATGCAGGTTTGTTACAGCAAACCATAACAGGCAAACAAACTTTTATAAGTAAAAATACTTGGGTACTTACACAATTAAGCGAGCTGCCTTTAGATAGCAACGTGGTAAATAACTTCGCACTTAACTCGCATTTATACAGCGTGTATTCTTTTTTAAATAAGGTAGAGTATCAGTCGGCATACAACTTTCCACAACACCCCATTGATATGGAACAAGTTTTTGGTAAAAAAAATTTAGAGATACTTTCATCCGAAAAAGTTCTTATTGATAAGGATCAACAAAAGGTGTCAAACCCGCAAGGCACTAATTACCGACAAAACAATCCCAATTCAATTTACTCGGCCGATTACGCGCCTGCTATCTGGAACCCGGCTGCATCTTGTAATTATACCGTAGGAAGAAGCGCAGCTATTTCCGCTGTTGTTATTCACGATACCGAAGGAAGCTATGCGGGTTCTATTTCCTGGTTTCAAAATTGCTCTTCGGTGGTATCAGCGCATTACGTTCTTCGTTCATCTGACGGACAAATAACACAAATGGTTTTAGAATCAAACAAAGCCTATCATGTAGGCTCTGAGAACGGCTACACCATTGGTTTAGAGCATGAAGGGTATGAAGCACAAACTGGCTGGTACACTACCGCCATGTACACATCATCGGCTGCATTAGTAAGGGATATTTGCAACAGCGGTTATGGCATCAATCCTTTACGTACTTACAATGGCCCGTCTTGCAGTGGTTCCAGCAGCTCTTGTCAGCAAGGTACTTGTATAAAAATTAAAGGCCATCAAATGTATCCTAATCAAACCCATGATGACCCGGGTCCTAATTGGAATTGGTATAAATATTATAACCTTATCAACAACGCGCCAACCACTAACACGGTAACTTCGGCAAGTGGCACTATTTACGATTCTGGCGGACCAAACGGTAATTACCAAAGTGATGAACGAACTTTAACCTTAATTCAACCGGCCGGTGCTACTAACGTTACATTAACCTTTACCAAATTTCATTTGGAAACAAATTATGATTATTTATATATTTATGATGGCGCAACGGTTAACGCTACTTTAATAGGTAGGTTTACAAGTACCTCATCTCCAGGAACAATTACCTCAAGCACCGGTTCTTTATTACTGGATTTTAGAAGCGATTGCGCGACGGTTGATAGCGGATGGGCAGCCAATTACACCAGCAACATTTCTAACGCAGCAGATCATGTTCCGCCTACTACTCAGTCGGCTGTAAACGGCATTTGGCAGACGCATAATTTTACCTCAACCTTTACTGATGCTGATAATGCAGGCGGTAGTGGTTTAGAAAAAAGCTATTATGAAGTAATTGATTTTGACGGTACCAATTGGGCAGCAAACGCTACACATGGTTTCTTTAAAGATAACTTTGATGTGGCAATCAGTCCGGCATGGACACAAAAAACAGGTGCATGGAGTGTTAACAACCAAGCGCTTTACCAAAGTGATACCGTTAATGCAAATACCAATATTTACGCGGCGCTAACACAAAATTTATCTAACAGGTATCTGTATAATTTTATCATGAAGATTAGTGGCGGTGGTACTGCGCGTCGCGGAGGTTTTCATTTCTTTTGCGATCAGCCCGATTCTTCTAACCGTAATAACAGCTACTTTGTATGGTTTAGGGTTGATAACTCGCAGATGCAGATCTACAAAGTAGTTAATAATAATTTCGGCTCGCCCGTGTATACATCTACTGTAACAGTTAATGCCAACCAAGCCTATGATTATAAAATTATTTATGATAGGATAAGCGGGTTGATACGCGTATATCAAAACAATAACCTTATTGGAAACTGGACAGATCCTAGTCCATACGCTAACGGTAATTACATTTCTTTTAGAAGCGGCAATGCAAAAATTACGGTAGATCAGATAGATGTGTACAGATCACGTTTAGCCACAACCAACATAACCGTTGGTTCTGGCAACACACACGATATACGTTATCAAAATCCAGACCCGCAAACTCCCTCAGCCAAAATAAAATCTATTTGCAGTGATAGCGCTACCAATCTTTCTGCTATTGATTATGATAATATAAATGTGGACTGGACAGTACCCGCCACTATCGATTCTATTAGGGATGGACTTGGTGCCGACATTAATTTGACTAACACTTTAAATAGCTTATCGGCTAACTGGAGTGGTTCTTTCGACCAAGAATCGGGTATCGCTAAATATTGGTATTGCATTGGCACTACTCCAGGCGATAGTAACGTTGTTGCCTGGGCAGATACTATGTTATCTCAATCTACTACCAAAACAGGTTTAAATCTTGCACAAGGCCAATGGTATTATTTTAGTGTGCGTGCAGAAAATGGTGCGGGTCTAAAAAGCATTAAACTAACATCTAATGGCCAAAAGGTAGATACCACGCACATTACTACCGGCTTACAAATAGTAAAGGCAGCAGATCTGGCATTAAAAGTTTATCCAAACCCGGCACAAAACAACATCAAAATAAATTATACACTAGCGCAGGATGCTACCATTACCTGGCAGGTAACCAATGTAATAGGGCAACTTATTTTACAGGAGGAGGCTTTTAAGGGCTATGGCATCTATACCCAAAGCCTTGATATTGCCTCTTTATCTAAAGGATTATACCTTTTGCATATAAGCACAGGCGGCATACAAAAAACAATTAAATTTGTAAAGGAATAAAAGAGAAGTATCTCATGTTAAAAAAAGAGTTTACATTATTAGTAAACTCTTTTTTATTGATCATGGACGTAAAATAATTTTACTGCCAATTTTTTTATGGATGCAAATTTAATAAATAAGCAATTTTTTTATTTCAAAGCCAATGTGCAATACATACATTCGTGGTAGTAATTCTAAATGCTAAACCAATGAAATATCCGTATCAGATAAAATCGTTAGAAGAATATAAAACAGCTTATGATAAAAGTGTAAAAGAACCCCAAGCCTTTTGGGCAGAAGTTGCCGAAAACTTTGTATGGAAAAAAAAGTGGGATAGAATTTTAGAATGGAATTTTACCGAACCAAACATACAATGGTTTAAAGGCGCTAAATTAAACATTACCGAAAATTGTTTGGACAGGCACTTAGTTGATAACGCCAACACGCCTGCTATTATTTGGGAGGCCAACAACTCTAAAGAACAATCGCACTCGCTTACGTATCAAGAACTATTTGATAAGGTTTGTGCGTTTGCTAATGTTTTAAAAAACAATGGTGTAAAAAAAGGAGATAGAGTTTGCTTATATATGGGCATGATACCCGAGCTTGCCATTGCCACACTTGCTTGCGCTCGTATCGGAGCAATTCACTCCGTTATTTTTGGGGGATTTTCTGCACAAGCTATTACCGATAGATTACAAGATGCACATGCCAAATTTATTGTGACCTGCGATGGTGCTTTTAGAGGTGCAAAAGATATTCCGCTAAAAAGCGTGATAGATGAAGCCCTGCTAAATTGTCCTTTCGTAAATAAAGTAATTGTATATAAACGAACCAACACATCCGTGGTTATGAAAGACGGAAGAGATAGTTGGTGGCACAATGAAATTAAAAAAGTAAATTCCTTTTGTCCTGCCGAAGAAATGGATGCCGAAGATGTATTGTTTATTCTT
>JBBRAG010000028.1:0-31515 GCA_038206945.1 Bacteroidia bacterium
TAGATAGATAGATAGAAAAATTAGTAGGTTGTAAGAAAAAAATAATGTATTTTTGAAAAACAGATTACCAAAAATCGGTTAACGGGTTCTCCGATTTTTATTAAAATCCATAAAAATGAATTTTTAGAACCCACCTTAAGAATAAATCCAACAAACGGAACTATAACTTCGGCTAAATTCTTAGACCATTCTACAGGCATAGATTTTTTTACTCCATTACAAGTTCTAACCGGAAATACGGGCTTTGTTATAGGAACAAGTGATGCCAGTGATTTAACTACCGTGAAGGCTAGGGTTATAAAAACAGACAATTCGAGCAACATACTATGGAATAATCAATATTTTGATAACCATTTAGGGCAAATTGAAAATTGCTTATTTGGAATGGACATTGCGACAGATGGTGGTATTCTAATTGCTGGAAATAATGATTTAGATGATGAAGATTATGAAATGATTAAAATTTATAACGATTGTGAAAGTAATGTAACTTATGATATAAGCGATCCTTCGGGAACAATAAACATTACGACTAATACACACTGGAATAATAACCATAAAGTTATTGGCGAAGTGGTTATAAACGCTGGTAAAACCTTGACGATAGACAACAATGCTGTAATTGAATTTGCTGACAGCAAATTAACTGGAATTCCAACAGGTATCACAGTTAATCAAGGGGGGCATTTAATTGTAAATACAGCTATACTAACAAGCATTCAAGCTTGTCCTAACGCTATGTGGGACGGTGTAATTGCAATAGGAAATCGTACCACACCTCAAAACACAACACAAGGTATTGTTTTTATGACCGGAAACGTAACTCATCCAAGTACAATATCAAATGCACGTATAGGTCTTTTATTAGGTTATAATGGTTCTGCTCATACTATTAATCAAGGAGGCGGAAGTTTTGCTCGATGCATTTACTCTACTTTTTTAAACAATAATATTGATGTACAATCAGTACCTTACACAAGCCCTAACAATCCAAATGTAAACCTAACCTATTTTGGCAATTGCACATTTACCAGTAACAACGTGCTAAATGACCCAAGTTATATTGACTTACTTGGCAACCAACGCACAACACTCGAACATGTTTATTTAAACGGTGTAAATGGGGTTAACTTTAATAATTGTAAATTCTTTACCGATTTAAGCGGCAGCCTTTCTACTATAATAACTGATGACAGGAGCTACGGTATATATAGTACAGATTCTAAATTTACCATAACAGGCCCTAACCCAATACCGGCTACACCCACCAATACTTTTCAAAATTTGCGCTATGGTATTTATGCTACTGCCACTAACCCTGTAAATACTTATAGTGTAAGTTATACCGATTTTACCAACTGTTTTGCCGGTATATATCAAAATAATATAAATTATAGCAATGTTACGTTTAACCAATTTAGAGCTACAGCTGCAATACCGGGTGTTAGTTTTTTAAAAGGTTGTATATTTAACCCAAACATTGCTAATTGCCGCCAGTATTTTTATTATCTAAACCAATGTAAAGGCTATGTGCATCAGGAAAATAAGTATGCTGTAACTGTAAATAGCCAAAACATTTGGGGTACTGTATTTAATGGCAGCCCGGGCGCTAATTTAAGTTACCGTAATACTTATGCAGGTGTTACACATGGCACACAGGCACAGGCTGGTAATAGCGGCTTAAGCGTACAATGCCACACATATACACCCTCCTCGGTTACTTTATCATCTGATATTTCGGTTACCTCCGGGGCTATTGCTAACCCACAGGGTAATTGTTTTACAATAAATGGCCCTGCTGGAAATATTTTTGACCATAGCGCATCCGATATTCTTGTTTCAACCGGTGTACCTTCATTTGTATATAATTATTTTAATGATGCGGCTGATATGCCAAATACTACAGCTAATTATATTCCAACTGCGTGTTCTGGTTTACCAAAACCTGCAAATGCATGCCCAACAAATTATCTAACTCCTGTAAACCCCTGTGCAGGTTTGCCTCCGGGGGCATGCCGTTTAGCCGTAGTTGATAGCCTAAACAACCTTATAAAAACTACCGAACTACCAATTAAACAAGGAGAAGCTAAAGATTTATATAATAAAATAAATAGTGTTACTACTGCCAATATTAATTCTAAAAACAAAGTAAGTAATGTAGAAAGTGCTTTGCTTGCTAAATCACCCTATCTTAGTGATAGTGTTTTATTTACTTTACTGCGTCATACACCTCAATTTCCACAAAGTTTAATTGCTGCTATTATTATAGCCAATTCACCTGTTAGCATACCTGTTTTAGCGGTTGTTGACAGCCTTTCTTTGCAAAGCTCTCTACAAACTCAAATTATAAATGCACAAACTGGCGTTAGCGCACGTAGTCAATTAAAGCAGCAGTTAGTGGCTTTGTATTATGAAAAAGAAAATGAGCTTAACTTAGCTATTAGCGAAATACTGTTAACCAACCCCGGTGCCAACGTAAATAACCGTGTATTTAATCTGCTTACTAAAGACAGTACCGCTAATAATAAAATAGAAATGATTTATTTTGCTACAGCCAATGGAGATAATAGTGTAGCCCAAAGCCTGATAGACAGTCTTATAAATGTACCGGGAATGAGAAGTATAGCTAAAATGCAACAGTATAATTTAAACCTAACACAAAGCAAACAAACTTGGGCAAGTGCTTTGCAAAGTAACCCTGCTATGAAACAGGACATTATGAGCATAGCTGCCGATAGTACTCAATTAGGGTATGCGCCGGCAGCAGCAGCTTTAACCAGCGCTTATGGCACACCAAGCTATGAATATATAGAAGGCATACAAACAAGCAACAGCAGTAGGGTTGCACAACCACAAACAACCGAAAGCATCAATACCAAAGTGCGTAATAATAGTGTTAATGAACCAAATAATTTTTGGGCTTACCCTAACCCTACTAACGGTATGCTTACTATTAATTATTTAATTAACGAACCTACTTGTACCGATGCCACGCTACAGTTAATAGAAATGGGTACGGGCAGAATATTGCTAACAAAAAAAGTGCCTTGTAACAGCACCCAAACGCAAATTGATTTGAATGAATTTGCCAATGGAGTTTACAGCCTTAGCATACAAAGTAATTTGAATGCGCCTAAAATTATACGTATCGTTAAAATACATTAAGCAATATATTAAATACTATCTTTTTAGTAATGAAAGTTTCACAAATAAAGACTAACAGCATCAAGAGATTAACTCTTCTTTTGATGCTGTTTTGTTTTGTAAGTAAGGGGCAAACTCTTTTTAATAAGCGTATAAAAAAAAATAATGCAGCCACTGGTGCTACTTCAGTTCTATTAAATAACAATAAATTTATTTTATTAGGGAGCGAATATTATAATTACGGTACTAGTTATAACTTTCGCTACTTAACTTTAAAAATTGATAGTATTGGAGATACACTTTATACAAAATCTTATGGTAAAAATAAATTTGATTATTATTGTGATGATTGGGGAGGCGGAACTAAATTAGGTAATTATTATTATGACTATGCAGCAAAAACTGATTCGCTGAATAACATAAGAAGTCTATTATATAAATTCAATTCTAATGGCGACACAATCTTTACTAAATTATATAGTGATACCTCACTTAAGTATGGTTTTGCCGTAAAGGTTACCAGAAATAAAAATCTGGTTTTATTCGGTTCATCAGATACACTCGACCCTAATTATGATTATTGCTTATTACTTACAGACACTTTAGGAAATATAAAATTTAAAAAACATTATGGCACATTAAACCCAGAAGACCCCTGCATCATTGATACTTGTAAGGACGGCGGCTTTATTATGGGTGGCTGGAGGCAATTACCGGGTGCAAATAATTATATAGCTTATGTAGTAAAAACTGATAGTTTAGGTAATGCGCAATGGCAAAATACCTATGGCAATTATAGTTGCCAAAGTATTTTTTCCTGTAAAGAAGGGGGTTATTTAATAACCGCAGATTATAAAGACTCTGTAATTGGCGGAGAAGTTTTTAACCGTGCCAACCTAATCAAAATAAATAATGTCGGAGGCGTAGTTTGGGATAAAAAATATGGGGCTTCGGCCTACGGCGAGAATTCCATCATCAGCTATGAATTATCAAACCATGATATAATAACTTGTGGAACAGTTGGGCACATAAATAATCCCCCGGTAAATAGCTATAACTATGGTGTATATGGCTACATCATGCGAACAGATTCATCAGGCAACCTAAAGTTTTATCAAACTTACCAAGCAACTACCTTTCAGGGCGCACAAAATTATTTACGTGATATTAAACCATTGCCCGATGGTGGTTTTATAGCGGTTGGTTTTGTGCAACCTTATGACGGCACAAGCCAAGATGTTTGGGTTTTGCGAGTTGATAGTAATGGCTGTGAGGTGCCGGGCTGTGCTTTAAATACAGGCATTGAACAGTTTGTGGCAAGTAGTAATCAGTTAACAGTTTACCCCAACCCAACTAATGAAATATTGAATGTGCAATATAGTGTAAACGACCCTACTTGTACCGATGCCACCCTACAGTTAATAGAAATGGGTACGGGCAGAATATTGCTAACAAAAAAAGTGCCTTGTAACAGCACCCAAACGCAAATTGATTTGAACGAATTTGCCAATGGAGTTTACAGCCTTAGCATACAAAGTAATTTGAATGCTCCAAAGGTTATACGTATTGTAAAAGTACAGTAATTATTACTATTAAAAATAATAGTAATGATGTTTTTCATTTTTATAAAACTATACAGTATTAGAAGAAAAATAATTTTTCTTCTAATACTGTTTTTTTCTTTTACTGCTAAAGCACAAATTTTATTTAATAAAAGGATAAAAACTTTTACCCCCCCTCGTCCTCGTTTAGCAAAGCGTAACGAGGATGTTTTAACAATGTGTTTATAACGCATATTTAAAAGACTATACTCGGATTTGCGCTTAAAAATAAAAGACAGTTGAATTGCGTAAAATTGTATGGTAATGTGAAATTCTTTTATTACACTTGTGGTGTAATTCTTTGAAATATTTTTGAGTAAAAAAAGTTAACAAAAAACAACTAAAACTAAAGTGTATAAATCATTTTGCAAATTAGGTTTAGGTGCTTTTAAAATAAAAATGTTACCTACTTGTTACCCAAGCAATATCAATGCCTTACAAAGTCCCACAAATAGGCTGATGTAGTGAATTCGAGTTTTTAGTAACCGAAAAAGCTTTGCGCCAACCAGCCCGACGGCGTAACCGCCGGAACGCCCAAATTGTTAGCTAAACCATCATTTATAAAGCATTTTTTATTTATATATTTGCGGCACTAAAAAATTGAACTATGCCTTCAGATAATTATCAATTTCACGACTACTTTTTAGTTGATGATCTATTAACCGACGAACATAAACTTATTAGAGAAACTGCCCGTGCTTGGGTTAAAAAAGAAGTAACTCCTATTGTGGAAGAGGCTTGTCAGAATGCAAAATTCCCAAAACAATGGATTAAAGGTTTAGCAGAAATTGGCGCTTTTGGCCCATATATACCCACTGAATACGGCGGCGCTGGATTAGATCAGATATCGTACGGTATTATTATGCAAGAAATTGAGCGTGGCGATAGCGGGTTACGTTCTACGGCATCTGTACAAAGTTCGTTAGTGATGTACCCAATTTTTACGTACGGAACAGAAGAACAAAAACGTAAATTCCTTCCAAAATTAGCGGCCGGCGAAATGATGGGTTGTTTTGGTTTAACAGAGCCAGATCATGGTTCTAACCCAAATGGAATGATTACAAATTATAAAGATAAAGGGGATTACGTTTTATTAAACGGCGCTAAAATGTGGATAAGCAATGCACCTTTTGCAGATATTGCTGTTGTTTGGGCAAAAGATGAAACTGGCGACATACGTGGTTTAATTGTTGAACGAGGCATGGAAGGTTTTACAACGCCTGAAACTCATGGTAAATGGAGTTTACGTGCAAGTGCAACCGGCGAATTAGTTTTTGATAATGTAAAAGTGCCTAAGGCAAATTTATTCCCTACAATTAAAGGATTAAAAGGACCCTTGGGTTGTTTAAACTCTGCACGTTACGGTATTGCCTGGGGTGTTATTGGTGCCGCTCTAGATTGTTACGATAGTGCTTTGCGTTATAGCAAAGAGCGTGTGCAGTTTGGCAGACCTATTGGCGGTTTTCAGTTAACGCAAAAAAAATTAGCCGAAATGATTACCGAAATTACTAAAGCACAATTATTGGTTTGGCGTTTAGGTGTTTTGAAAAACGAACACAAAGCAACACCTCAGCAAATATCAATGGCTAAGCGTAATAACGTAAACATGGCTTTGCAAATTGCCAGAGAAGCTCGCCAGATTTTTGGTGGAATGGGCATTACCGGCGAATACCCAATTATGCGCCACATGATGAACTTAGAAAGTGTAATTACTTACGAAGGAACACACGATATACATTTATTAATTACCGGGCAAGATATTACAGGCTTTAACGCTTTTGTTTAAACAACATGTATAAAATAAAAGTAGATAATAAATACGATTTTAATTTTGAGAAAACGCAAAACATTTGGCAGTTAGATGGCAAAGATGTTGCATTTGATATGATTGAAATTAATAAAACAAATTTTAATGTTTTAAAAGGCAACAAATCATACAACGTTGAAATTGTAAACCATAATGTTGCCGAAAAATCTTTTCAAATAAAAGTAAACCAAACTATTTATAACCTTAGCGTAAAAGATAAGTATGATGAGCTTTTGCATCAGTTAGGCTTAGATAAAGCTATGGTTAGCAAGGTATCTAACGTTAAAGCGCCTATGCCCGGGTTGGTTTTAAATATTTTGGTTGAAGAAGGACAAGAAATTAAAAAAGGAGATGCGCTGATAGTTTTAGAAGCCATGAAAATGGAAAACATTTTAAAATCTCCGGCTGATGGCAAAGTAAAAAAAGTAGCTGTTAAAAAAGGTATAGCTGTTGAAAAAGGACAAATACTGATTGAGTTTTAATTCCTATTTGTCAAAATATAATGAAAAAAAATGTTTAAAATCGTCATGAACCTGCCGAAGGATGTACATATACTTACTATAATGTTTCTATTAGCACAACATGAGCACCTTTTAATCTTTTGATAATGCCTGCACTTATTTTATTGAGAGGTTTGCCCGGTAGCGGAAAAACCACGCTGGCAAAGCTTTTAAGTGAAGAAGGTAAATACCCTGTACATTCTATTGATACATACTTTACGGATGCCGAAACAAGCATATATACGTTTGAATTTGATAAAAATCATTTAGCCTACAAACAATGCGAAGAGCAAACCTTGAAAAGCATCAAACAAAATACTGAAAAAATATTAATAGATAATGCTTTTACCCTAGAGTGGGAAATGAAACCCTACTTTAAGTTAGCCTCACATCACAATTACCAAATTTTTGTGGTTACGGTAGAAAATCGTCATGGTAGCAAAAATATACATGGTGTTAGTGATGAGCAACTGGAGAAAATGGTTGCTAAATATAAAGTTGTATTAAAGTAAACTATGTTTTTTGCTTCTTTTTTTTTGCCGCCGGAAACAATACATTGTTAAGAATTAAACGATAGCCTGCCGAGTTTGGATGAAGGCTCAGATCAGTTGGAGGATCTTCAACCCGGTGTTGGTAATCTTCCGGATCGTGGCCACCGTAAAAAGTCCAGGTACCTTTGCCGTACTCACCATGTATGTAACGCGCTTCGTTAGCAGCTTTATTCTCTCCTAATATTAAAACATTTTTTTTAACGTACGTTCTGTCAAATGCAACCGTTTGTCCCCAAAAACCTTTTATTAATTGCTCATGATTTTGATTAAGCATGGTTGGTATAGGATCCCACTTAGCCGAGAACTCAAACAACGAAAAATAATCATTTTCTTTAGTTACACCATATTTTTGTGTGCGTGTGCCATACGTATCAATGTTAGAGAATTCATATTCTACAGGGTTTGCGCTTAATGTAAAATTTTCAAAAGCAAAACACTTATTATAGTCAATTAGTTTATCCATGTTTGGATTAGTTGGATCGCCATCAAACATTTCGGCACAAATATCAACCCCTTCAGCAGCAAGCGCAATATCATAACTATCGGTAGCAGAGCACATGGCAAACATAAACCCTCCGGCAGAAACAAAATCTCTTACTTTTTTTGCTACTGCCAGTTTCATTTGAGATACTTTATTGAAACCTAGTTTTTTTGCCATAGCTTCATTATCTCTTACTTCGGTTTGATACCAGGCTGTGTTACGAGAGCCATACCAAAAGCGACCATATTGCCCGGTAAAATCTTCGTGATGTAAGTGCATCCAATCGTACTCGGCTAATTTGCCATTCATTACTTCTTCGTCGTAAACAATATCATACGGAATTTCGGCATAGTTTAAAACAAGCGTAACCGCATCGTCCCAGGGCTGTTTTCCTTTGGGAGAATATACGGCAATACGGGGCGCTTTTTCCAGTTTAACGGCATCTTGGTTCAATTCAGGATTAGAAATTTCTTGTAAAATAGCCGTACTTTTTGCGTCGGGAATTACTTCATACGATATGCCGCGAATGTTACATTCGTCAATAAAAACCTTGTCATTTCTAAACATAAAACTACCCCCTCGGTAGTTTAAAAGCCAGTAAATTTCAATATCGTGCTTGAGTGCAAAGTAGGCCAAGCCATAAGCCTTTAAATGATTTTTTTGGGAATTATCCATAGGGATTAATAACTGCGAGCAAAACCCGTCAATTGAAATGAAAAAAATAAGTAGTAAAATTATAAAGCGTTTCATCAAATTAAAGTTAATGTGAATGATTACACAAAACACATGCCAATTTATTCAATAAAAATATATCAAATTTTTGTTTAATACATATTTATTAATGTCAATTCTATTATTTGATGAACAATAAATACTTTGAACTTTCATTCATTACAAAAGAAATAGTTTATTAATAATAAAACAGTATTTTTGCGCTCAGAAATGGTCCTGTAGCTCAGTTGGATAGAGCACAGGTTTTCTAAACCTGCGGTCCATGGTTCGAATCCATGCGGGATCACCTGGTGGGAAAGATTTGATAGAAGCAAATCTTTCCCTTTTTTTATGCCTTCAAAACACTTGGTATTATTGACAAAAAGCTCGACCGCATCATTTATTTTTTTGGTTCGATACTCGTTATTTTCAAAATAGAGTTTTTCAGGGAACATCGAACCAATGATACGCTGTTTTCCTACTGTATCTACTGAAACGTAGTATTTATCAAGGTTTGTAAGCACATCAAGACAATCATCAATTTTAGCATCGTAGTTTTCGATTCCCGAACGGATGCTTACTTCCTGCCTGTTTAATTTATCAACCTCTTCTTCAATTTCAAATTTCATATCTTTAAATTCACTTGCAGAAAATTCGCCATCTAACATTAAGTCCTTTGCATTTTTTAAACGTAGTTTTTGCTTACCGATACTTTTAGCAATGTTTTCAAGTTCTTTTTTATCTACCGTACTTTCTTCTTTAAGCCTGTCTTTTAAAATTGTAGCATATAGATTAAGTGTTTGAGGATTGGTTTTAAATTGAGAAAGGAATGGTAAAAACTGCTTATTTAATTCAAAAGCTTTTTGTCTTTCCTTGCAACCATTAGTACAATGGTAATAATAGAATAAAGTACCTGCACGACCTTTTGATGCGGATGCCGTTAAAGTTTTATTACATCTTGGGCAACTCAAATGCCCTCTTAAAGGAAATTCATCTCTTACCGTTTTAAACTTAGCAGGAATTTTCTTTTTTCTACCGTCTAATATATCCTGTACAGTATAAAAAGTAGTTTCATCTATTATAGCAACATGAGAACCATCGACCCAATGTGCTTGCTCACCTTTATAAGCAGGAACTAATATTTTCCCGATGTACCCTTTGTTTCTTAATAACAGCCAAAATCCATTTCTGCTACATTTCAATCCATCCATAAGTAGCCTGCGCCTTAACTCTTCTATGTTATACATACCTGTTGCAAACTCGGTAAAAGCACGTTTTATGACTTCTTCTTTTATTCCCCCTGCAGGCGCTATGATTGGGCGGTTATTGGCATCCCTTGTATTTATATATCCTCTTAAACATCCACCTAACCAACGCCCTTCTTTTTTTCCTCTACAGATACCGTGAAAAATATTTAAAGCCCTACGGTCGTTATCCACTTCGGGAGCGGCAAGGTAAACAGCCAACATAATTTTAGTTTCGGGAATTTCAAAATCTAATGGTTGCTCTATAGCTTGTGGTTCAACACCTAATTTTTTTATAATGCTGCATCTAATGCAAGAAATGCAAGCAGCGGGCAAGGTAACTCTACTTCAAGTGTATCTAATGATGATATAACTTTAATGGAAATGATCGTACAGGATAGTTTACACTATTTAGGGGACAGCGCACAAAACAGTTCCATAAATAAAACCATTGTGTACAGAAATTTAAAACAAGACACTACACAATTGTCAGGCTCACCTATTTTGCAAAACTTCTATGCGGCAAGTCAAAGCACTTGCAGGCAATTGTTCTGTACAATAGAAGATTCGTTATTTCAGTGTGGATATACGTATGCAAGTGGTTTAGTAAATGGCTTCACACCAAGCTCTACCATTGACCAAAATTATAAACGCTTCTACCAAATGTATATAAACGGCATGCAAAATACCTTTACTTCATTAGACAGTACGGATTTAGAAACCCTTGCGTCATCTTGTCCTTTATTAAATGGGTTGGTTGTGTTTCAGGCAAGAGCTTTCCATAATAGTTTTTACAACGACTTTAAAAACTATGAGGACAATTGCCCGCAAGCAAATAAAACCAATGACCGTATAGCAAAAACCGCGCAATCTGGTATTAATAAAGCGTCTTCTATTATGGTGTATCCTAATCCTAATAACGGAAGGGTTTACGTAACAGGATTTACTGCTGATGAAAAAACTACCCTGATTGAAATTACAGATGTAACTGGTAAATTAGTTTATAAGCAGCAAAATAACATTGGAAATGGTGTTATTGAGTTGAATCTACCATTTGTCAGCGGCGTGTACTTTGTTCATGTGGTAAGTTCTTCAGGTGCAACGCAAATACAAAAAATAGTTATTAGTAACTAAGGTTTAATAGCTTTAATAAATCCCGCAAAGTAAAGTTTGCGGGATTTTTTTGTAATTTTATATGGTATTAAATGAAGTTTTTTTTCAAAATATTATTATTGGCAAATTTTTATCTATTGTTTTTTGCTTCGGCAAATGCACAAGTAAATTTAGTGCCTAACCCAAGTTTTGAGGATACGTTGAATTGTAGTGCTGTTGCACCACAATTTTATGCAAAAACGTGGGAACAGTATTTGTCTTGTGATTATTATAATAGCATAATGCATATTCATTGTAGTTTTAATGCACAAACTGTTCCAAATAATATAAATGGGTTTCAATACCCTCATTCAGGCGTAGCCTACGGAGGATTTGCAACTTATGCTAGCTTTTTCACAAATTATAGAGAATGGTTGCAAATAAAATTGACCGATAGTTTACAGGCAGGAAGTAGTTACTGTGTTTCTTTTTATTATAGTTGTGGTGATAATGAAAAGTTTGCTACAGATAAGTTGGGGATTTATATTTCTTCAAGTGGTGTAAATTTATCTGCACCTTCTTTTATTCAGTATAACCCACAACTATATACAACAAACGGAAACATATTAACCAACACTACAAGTTGGAATCAATATACAGCAACATTTATTGCAACAGGTGGAGAAAAATATATTACTATTGGTAATTTTTTTAATGACGTTAATACAACAGTTGCGATAGTGCATCCTTCATCTACAAGGCCCGATGCTTATTATTATATTGATGATGTATCTATTCTCCCAAGTGATGCTATTGCCTTTGCAGGTAATGACACAACTATGTGCGGAGATAGCACTTACATTGGAAGGGCAAGCGAAGTAGGTTTAAATGAAGATTGCATTTGGTATATTTTGGGTAATGCTACGCCAATTGATACATCGGCAGGCTTATGGGTTAAACCAAACGCAACCACAAGCTATGTTGTGGAGCAAAACATTTGTGGCACTATAACACATGATACTGTTACCGTAACCGTAAAACCAAGATTGTCCTTAATGAATTTTAATGGCTCATTTATTACCTGTCCAAATGATAGTGTGCAAATTGGTAAACCCATTTTACCTAATGTAACTTATACATGGTCGCCATCTTTAGGTTTAAGTAATACTACTATTGCACAACCTAATGCATCGCCACCGGCTAATCAAGTTTACGCGGTTACGGTTGTTCCAACAAACACACTTTATTGTTCAGGCATTGGCACAGGTACAGTTAATGTAACGGTTAAACCAACTTTTACGATGAGTGCTTTAACCAATACATTTATTTGTTCAGGCGATAGTATTCAAATAGGCAACGCTTCCATTGCAGATATAAATTACCTATGGCAACCTTTATTACATATTACAAATCCAAATAATTCGGAAACGTTTGTGCGACCAAATATTACTACAACTTACAGTTTAATTGCAACACCAAATACAAATAGCAACTATTGTATTAAAGCTGATACCATTGCAGAACAAATTATTGTAAAGCCTCAATTAAGCGGTAATGTACAACTAACGGCAAGTCCAAAAAATATTTGTTCTAATCAATCAACCCAATTACAGACTGTTATATCAAACAGCGTTGGCTTGCAATGGAACTGGCAACCTTCCGGGCTTGTTAGTAATTTCTCCATACCAAATCCAACGGCAAGCCCAACGGCAAATACGAGCTATGCCTTAATAACTTCGGCTAATAGCATAAGTTATTATTGCGGAGCAGATACTTCAAAAATATCAGTGCGTGTTATCAAATTACAGGCTAATGCAAACGCTGGCAGAGATACATCATTCTGTAAAAACAAAACCGCTGAACAAATTATCATAGGTAGTTCTACCTATCCATGCAGCTGGTGTACATATAACTGGCAACCCACTACAGCCTTACAAAATGCTAATACGGCTTTTACAGACATAAATACAAGCTTGTTGCCTACGATTAAAAATTACAAGTATGTACTTACTAAAACAGATAGCTGTCAATTAACTACAGATACAGTAAACATTCTTTTAAAAGATTGTACTTCGGATAGTGTTATCATATCTGTACCTAATGTATTTACTCCGAATAATGATGGTAAAAATGACACATGGAGTATGATAATTGTAAACGGACTTCAGATTTTTGATCTCCAAACAACTATTTATAATCGTTGGGGAAAAATAGTTTTTGAAAGCACGAATACAAATCAAAACTGGAACGGATATAATTTATATGAAGGAAGCCCGTGTAATTCGGGTACATATTTTTATGTTATAAGCTATACAGACGGTAATACAAATGAAACTAAAACTTTGAATGGGTTTATAGAATTAATGAGATAACAATTGAGTATTAGTTCAGTACCATTTAAAAATGATTGAAAAACATTGAAATAGATTAAAAATAGGTACACTTACTTAAATATTTATCGCTTTTTTACGGGAAAGATGATGCGAACTTTTTGTTGTTCAACTACTCCATTGGCAAAATCAACAAGTGCTTCGATAGAAGTTTCTAAAATCATTGATTTTCTAAGGTTGTGATTATAAAAACCGTGTAATAGCTTTATCTTTAAAAACATGCCGATTTCTTTTGTACCCCATCCGAACATATTTAGTTCGGGATATTTCTCTATTACCTGAGCAGGTGTTTCTTCGTCCTCATCATCAATACCTGATAAGCCACATCCGCAACCACTCAATACACTATGCAAGCCATTTAATTGGTGTTGGGTGATAACTAAGGTTTTGTTTTCCTTTGGTTTCTTTAGTTAGTCTTAAAAATCACAAAACATGATGTTATACCAATTTGAGTTATTATATAGTCCAATTAATAGAATCAAAAATATATACTACTCTATGGGAATGAAAGATATTTACCTGACCGCAAACGAAGTAAAACAACCGGTTAAACAGCAGCATAAAAAAAGTCAAGTGATTGAAAGACTTGCAGGTTCAGCATCCTAATTTATTTGTGAGTAGCGATATGCTTACTGATTTATCAGGATATGATTTTGTGTTTATTGATAGCGTAAATAAAATGGAACTTGAGCCGAATGATTTAGAAATTTTAAAAGCAAACAACCCGACCGTATCTTTTATTTATGTTTTTCAGACAACTAAAAACGGTGCGTTTAGAGGTAGCAATCACTTTATGCACGATGTAGATATTGTCATTGAAATTCCTGAAAAAGGCAAAGCCATACAAAACGGAAGATTTAATCAGGGTGGCGAGATCGATTTTTTTGATAATGATTCTAATGAACATGATGAATTAAACGGGATAAAAAAAAGTAAATCTACTTCATCTAAAAAGAAAATTTTTAAAAATCCTGAATGGACTGAACCAAAGGATTTACCACAATCTGATTGGAGAAATTTAAAAATCATTAAGAAATATTATGATGAGGGAGATTATTCGGAAGCCATGAACCATGCCATGTATAGAAGTGATACAGAAGTCCGTGAGGCAATTCCTCCTAATATATGGAAAGCTATCGGTGGGATGTTAACAAGGACTGGCGAGGAAAAGCTGAAAGCATTATTAGATAACCCTAAAAATTGGAGTTAAGGATAACAAGAACAATTAATTTTTAAACATAAATCATAAAAACAAATAAATGAAAACAAGTAAAACAGTAAAAGTTGTAATGCCTAAATTATTTAGCCACAATGCAAAAGTCAAAAAAATGTAGGAAATCCTCCTTAATTTATTAAGGGTAGATAATCCTTTAATTAGTGAATGGGAAACCGATATACTACGCATGATATTAGTTGAAGACAGAGGCATTCAAAAAGTTGCAGATACATTTAATCGAACGCCAGTTACTATAAACCACCGATTTAACCGAGCTATCAGAAGAATAAAATTTCGTTATGCTAATTTAACCAAAGAATTGGAGAATGTAATTGCTTTGCAAAAAGAGGTTAAATTATTGGAAAGCAAATTGCAACGTTTTGAAAAAATTGAAAGGGTTGAACTAATCGCTGAAACAAAAAAAATTTTCCTAATGGATATTAAGGAATTTCATTTTTCAAAACGTGTTCTAAATGCTTTTGATGCAGCTGATATTTGTACAGTTGCAGACATTTTAAAAATTTCAAAGACACATTTATTATATTTCCGAGGTGTAGGAAAATATAGCGTATATGAGATTGAAGATTTTTTACAAACCAAGGGGTTAAAATGGGAACCAATTTCTTAAATTAAAGCAATATATTTGAGAAGTTCAATCTCAATAAACTAAACCAACAGCAAAAGAAAAGGAGGTGAATTAACGCCTCCTTTTTTATTTATTGCAATCCAGTTTATATTAGTAATATTCGGAGTGAAGAATTTGCAAAAACAAAGTAGTTTTAAAAGGTATTCTCGCACTATTGATGTTGTGCTTTTTGCTAATGCGCTGAAATATACTGTTTTAAGTCTGCCATTATCTGAATACTCCTTAGTAAATGGTTCGAAAATTTGTCATTGGAGTTCACTAAAATAAACCCTGATTCTATTATAATGGTTTCGGGGTTTTCTTTTTTTAGAAACATTCCCTTACTTTATAAATACCCACCAGCACGGATATAAAATACGTACTAACGTGTATTTTATAATTCCCTATAAATATGGTCTTTTGTAAAAAATAAAAATTATGAAAAAACAATTAGTTACGTTATGCGCTTTAATTTTAACAGGTGCAATAACATTTTCGGCTTGTAAAAAAAGCACAACGCCAACACCTGCGCCGGCAACTACCACCACAACAACAGGTGGAAGCAGCAGCCCATCAACAGCAACGCCAACCACGCCTTCTGATGCCAATGCCGTATTGGTAGCCTTAAAATTGCATACTGCTACAACCACAAACATACCCGGTTATGGGGCTTATACTACATTTATTAATCTTGATGGCGGTATAGGTCTATTTCCAACAACTGCCGGAGGAAGTACTTACCAGGATGCCGGTACGGTAACGCTAAATACCACTAATTTGGATAAGCAAACCGATAATCAATACAATAAAATACAACAGGTAAACCAAGCCAATTTTAACATAACTAACCAGGTTAAATGGAATGTTACGGGCAACGCAAATGTACCAGCCGTAGTTAATTTTACTACCACAACGCCTCCATTGTATGATACAATCTATTTTGCAGGTTTATTTCCTAATAACACAATTACTCGCGCTAACGGAATTTCCTTCAGTATAAATTCTTACGTAAGCAACAAGGCTTCCGGAGATTCTGTTATTTGCGTATTAGTTGGCGGCGCAAGCACCAAGCTAGTTAAAACAGTATCTGCCTATGCTTCCAGCATTAACTTTACAGGTGCTGAATTAGCTGCTTTAAGTACTACTACAGCAGGCCAATTTCAGATTACTCCATACCATTTAACAAGCCAGACTTTTTCGGGTAAAAAATACTATTTTATTAGTGAGCAGGCGTATGTAAAAACTGGCGTTATTATTAATTAAATATTTAATTTAAGATAACTAAAGCTACCTTCTTTATTCCACTGCAACAAAAAAGCTGCCCCATATCATGAGGCAGCTTTTTTGTTGCATTATATAAACACACTATTTACTTTTTATCATCATTTTTTACTTCTTCATAGCTAACATCCTGCACGTTATCATCTTTAGCGCCTTCAGCATTTGGTTGTTGTCCATCAGCGCCTGGTTGCGCACCACCTTGTTGTGCATTCATAGCGGCATATAACTCTTGCGATGCAGCTTCCCATGCTTTGTTTAATTCAGCTAACGAACTATCAATTTTAGCGAGATCTTTTGCAGCATAAGCTTCTTTCAAATCTTTTAAAGAAGATTCGATGGGTGCTTTTTTCTCTGCCGGAATTTTATCTCCATAATCTTTCAATTGTTTTTCAGATTGAAAAATTTGTCCGTCAGCCGCATTTATTTTATCAGCTTCTTCTTTCGCTTTTTTATCCGAATCAGCATTGGCTTCTGCTTCACGTTTCATTTTCTCGATCTCATCTTTACTCAAACCGGATGAAGCTTCGATACGAATATTTTGCACTTTGCCGGTAGCTTTATCTTTTGCCGATACGCTTAATATACCGTTGGCATCAATGTCAAACATTACTTCCACTTGAGGCACACCGCGTGGCGCAGGCATAATACCATCTAAGTTAAACTGACCGATAGTACGGTTATCTTTTGCCATTGGGCGCTCGCCTTGCAATACATGTAATTGTACGCTTGGTTGGTTATCGCTGGCAGTAGAAAACGTTTCTGTTTTTTTACTTGGGATAGTTGTATTCGATTCAATTAGTTTGGTAAATACTCCACCAAACGTTTCGATACCTAAAGAAAGCGGCGTTACATCTAATAACAATACATCTTTTACATCGCCGGTTAAAACACCACCTTGAATAGCAGCACCAATTGCCACCACTTCATCAGGGTTTACACCTTTGTTTGGTGCTTTGCCAAAATATTTTTCAACCGCTACTTGTATTGCAGGAATTCGTGTTGAACCTCCAACTAAAATAACTTCATCAATATCTGAGTTTGATAAACCGGCGTTTTTCATAGCAGATTTACAAGGTTCGATAGTACGTTGAATTAAGCTATCAGCTAATTGCTCAAATTTTGCACGGGTTAATTGTTTTACTAAGTGTTTTGGAATTCCGTTAACCGGCATAATGTATGGCAAGTTAATTTCAGACGCTGTTGTGCTTGATAATTCAATTTTAGCTTTTTCGGCAGCTTCTTTTAAACGTTGCAAAGCCATTGGGTCTTGACGTAAATCAATACCTTCATCTTTTTTAAATTCATCAGCTAACCAATCAATAATAACTTGGTCAAAATCATCACCACCTAAGTGCGTATCACCATCGGTAGCTTTAACTTCAAACACACCATCACCAAGCTCCAAAACCGAAACGTCATGTGTACCGCCACCGCAGTCGAACACAACAATTTTCATTTCTTTGCCTTTTTTATCCATACCATAGGCTAAAGCTGCGGCAGTTGGCTCGTTAATGATACGACGAACTTTTAAACCTGCAATTTCGCCGGCTTCTTTAGTTGCCTGACGCTGTGCATCGTTAAAATAAGCAGGAACTGTGATAACCGCTTCAGTAACTTCATATCCTAAAAAGTCTTCGGCTGTTTTTTTCATTTTTTGCAAAATAATAGCCGAAATTTCTTGTGGCGTGTATTTGCGGTCGTCAATTTCTACACGTGGGGTATTATTTTCTCCTTTTACAACTTTGTAGGGTACGCGTTTAATTTCACTGGCAATTTCATCATACGTATGACCCATAAAACGTTTAATAGAAGAAACGGTTTTAGTTGGGTTGGTAATGGCCTGGCGCTTGGCAGGATCTCCTACTTTACGTTCTCCACCCTCTACAAAAGCCACAACCGATGGGGTTGTACGTTTTCCTTCGTTGTTTGCTATAACAACCGGCTCGCTGCCTTCCATAACAGATACGCAGCTGTTGGTTGTTCCTAAATCTATTCCTATAATTTTTGACATAATTTATTGTATTAAAATTCGAAAAAGAAAATGCAAGGATTGTGCCAATAGGTGGTTTACATGAAAATATGACAAGCTGTCATTTTTCTACTAATGACAAGGAGAAAGAAGGCCTGAATGATCTAAAAATCTTAGTTTGCAAGTTTGTGTATTGCGGGAGATGGTATCTATTGCCGCATTAGAAATATTTCTTAAAAGTAAAATTTGGTGGCGAGAGGAAAAAACGCCGACGCCTCCATTTATATTAGAATAATTAGCTTTATTTTGTGATAAAGAAGTAGAGGCGTTAACTTGGTTATACAAAGCAATATCTTTACCGCCGGCGCTTAATACAAATTGTATATAATTTAATGTTCTTGTAGTAGAGGGTGTTGGCGGAAGTGGAATAACAGCGGCAAGATCGCTTAAAAGAGAGTTGCCCTGATAGGTAAAATCTTCGGTTGAGCCGCCAAGAGTAGGGTTAGCACTTGCCTGCGGATAATAAGTGCCTAAACTTATATCTTGAGTTTTTTGAGCGTTAGTGCCGCCATTATTATCGGTATAAAAAACACGCATATCTAAACTGCAAACTCCTGCATTGGCAGGCGAATTATATATACAAGTAACATTGTTTCCATTACCTCTTGGCACAATATTCATTGGAAATGTAGCTACAGGATATCCTTTTTCAAGGTAATTAACTGGCCCGCCCGAACCTGAAATTAGTTGAAAAGTGCCAATTAAGCCGGTTTGCGCTGTAAAATCTTTACCGGTTTTATTATTATGAATAATTAATTTATAAACCGCTGTAGAATCGTTGGCATATAATGGATGATTGGTTTTATAAATCCTTTCATTTACATTAAAAATGCCGGAAGCCGTAGTAATTAAACTTTCGGTTAAAACAATTTCTTTTGTACTTGTTGCCGGGTTATCTACCGAAATTTGCGAACCATCTTTCCAACGCTCTAAAGTAACTTTTAACTCGCCTGCTTTAAAATAAATAGAATCCTGATTTTGTGCAAAAGTGTATGAGTTACCTTCGCCTAAAAAAACACGTTGTACACGTATATAATGT
Source organism: Bacteroidia bacterium (assembly GCA_038206945.1). Taxonomy (GTDB): domain Bacteria; phylum Bacteroidota; class Bacteroidia; order B-17B0; family Aurantibacillaceae; genus PALSA-968. The sequence goes on from JBBRAG010000028.1 coordinate 19,712, forward strand.
GTTGTATCACTTTGGTCTAACAAACCATAAACGCTTACCATTTCTTTATACGGGGCAAGCAGGCTTAGTTTATTACTGCAACCGGCAAACAGCGCAAAAACAAAAAGGATAAAAATTACTTTCTTCATCATTATTTGTCAAAATTAAGTTTTTTCCCGGTTAAAAAAATTAATAGCTACTTTTGTTTTATAAGTGGTAGCTTTTAACATAAAACTGGTATGTCTGTAGCAAAAAAAGAATTTAAAAAGGTAACAACGCACTCTATACAGGAGATGAAAAGCGCCGGCGAAAAAATTGCCATGCTTACCGCATACGATTATACCATGGCCAAAATTTTAGATGCGGCCAATATAGATGTATTATTGGTTGGTGATAGTGCAAGCAACGTTATGCACGGCCACGAAACAACGCTTCCCATTACCTTAGACCAAATGATTTATCACGCGGCATCTGTTGTACGGGCGGTAGACCGGGCCTTGGTAGTGGTAGATCTTCCTTTTGGAACCTACCAAGGCAACTCTAAAGAAGCCTTAAAATCTGCCATTCGTATTATGAAGGAAAGCGGTGCGCATGCCGTTAAGTTAGAAGGAGGAAATGAAATTAAAGAATCTATAGAACGCATTTTAACAGCAGGTATTCCTGTTATGGGGCATTTGGGTTTAACGCCACAATCTATCTATAAATTTGGAACTTATAATGTGCGTGCAAAAGAAGAAGTAGAAGCTAAAGAATTATTAGAGAACGCGCATATACTTGAAAAAGCGGGTTGTTTTGCCTTGGTGTTAGAAAAAATTCCTGCAAAATTAGCCAAACAAGTGGCTACTGAATTAATCATACCCGTTATTGGTATTGGTGCCGGAAATGGCGTTGACGGACAAGTATTGGTAACACATGATATGATGGGCATGACGTATGAATTTAATCCTCGTTTCCTTAGAAGATATTTAAGCCTATATGATGAAATGAAAGGCGCTACCGAACGTTACATAAATGATATAAAAACAAAAGATTTTCCTAACGATAAAGAGCAATATTAAAATGAGCAATCAAGTAAAAGAATTTAATGAATACCGTTCTAAAATGAACGACTTGATACTAAGCAAAGATAACTTAGTAATTAAACGCTTGTACAATTTAGATGCCAACACCTATGCGGCCGGCGCACTTGATGTGAAGACAAAAGAACTTTTAGGCCTTGTTGCCAGTATGGTTTTACGTTGTGATGATTGCATAAAATATCATTTAGAAAAATGTTTTGAAGCGCAGGTAACTACCGAGCAATTGTATGAAACATTTGCCGTGGCTAATATTGTTGGTGGCACCATTGTAATACCACACACACGCCGTGCCGCCGAATTTTGGGAAGCTTTGCAAGTAAATTAAATGCAATTTTCTGAAGAAAAAATAACACAATTAATTTCAGAAGAGATATTTGAACTTACTTATAAAAAAATTTCTTCGCTTGATGAAGAGCTAGTAGAAAGCGGCATTTTAACTTCAATTACTTTGGCAGAATTGGCCGTTGCTTTAGAAAAGAAATTACCTATCAACATTTCTTTTATGGAAATTAATACAAGCAATTTTAAGTCGGTAAATGCTATTAAAAAATTAATTCTAAAAATTAAAGCATGATAAAATTAGTCCTTCTTTACGTAATGGCTTTGTTGTATATAGCAGCAGGTATTTATCATTTTGTAAACCCAAAAGTTTATCTACGCATTATGCCAACATATTTACCTTGGCACTTACCCTTGGTTTACATTAGCGGCGTATGCGAAATTGTTTTTGCATTATTATTATTGCCCGAAAGTACGCGACCGATTGGGGCTTGGTTAGTAATAGCTTTATTAATTGCCGTATTTCCGGCAAACATACAAATGGCAGTTACGTATTGGGAAAAACAAAAAGCTGGTTTATGGATTGCCATTGCCAGACTACCATTACAATTGGTTTTAATTTATTGGGCGTGGATTTATACCAAAAAATAGATCATGTATTTTGATGTAGCCTCCAAAACCTTTAAGGAAGAAAATATTGATGCGAATAAAATTGCGTTTGTGGCTGCTGATAAAAATGTAACATGGAGTGAATTAAAAATACTTTCTGATGAGATTTATGAAGCATTAAAAAAAGCTGCCATCCCCAAAGGGCATCCCGTTTTAGTTTACGGCGATAAAGAAGCGTTTTTTTTAGCGGCCATACTTTCTTGTTACAGAAGGAGTTTGCCATTTATTCCGGTAAATAATTTGTTGCCAAAAAACAGAATAGAAAAAATTATTACTCAAACCGAAAGTCAGGTTTTAATTTTATGTGGAGATTATAGTAATGCGCCAACATTACCTTTTGTTATAAAAAGTGATTTTTCTGTTTTACGAAACACAAGTTCTCCCCTTTCGGGGGAGAATTTAAGAGGGGGCTGTGCTTACATTTTGTTTACCAGCGGCAGCAGCGGCGAGCCCAAAGGAGTAATCATTTCAAATGAAAATATAATTTCGTTTACAAAATGGTTTACCGATAAATTCCCTGTAAATAAAGAAACCGTGTTTATAAATCAAGCTAGTTTTTTATTTGATATTTCTTTAGCTGATTTTTTTGGAACCCTTCAAACAGGTGGAACTTGTGTTTTTAATGCCAACGAAATTACAAATCAAATCAATTTATTTTTTGAAAGAATAAATAAACACAAGGGTACTTATTGGAATTCCACCCCATCTTTTATTACAAGATGCTTTGCAGATAAAAATTTCAATTCAGAAAATTTGCCAAGCATTACACGTTTTGTTTTATCAGGAGAAAATTTATCTTCTGCTTTGGCAAAAGAATTAAAACTTCGTTTTCCAAAAGCATGTATTATCAACGCTTATGGTCCAACAGAAGCAACTATTTTTGCTTCTTTTATAGAAATTACAAACGAACTTCTTTCTGAAAACACATTACCCATTTGCAAAGTAGAAGATGAATCTATCTTTTTAGAAAACGAAGAAATTATTATCTCAGGAAATAATGTCGGCGTTGGATATTTGAACAATGAAACGCTTACGCAACAAAAATTTATTTCTCACAAAAACAAAAAAGCATTTTTAACAGGCGATTTGGTATTTATAAAAAACAGATATATTTATTATACTGGTAGAAAAGACGAGCAAATAAAATTAAACGGGTACAGAATTGAATTGAACGAAATTAAACACGCACTTGAACGTATTGATTCTATTGAGCAAGCCGAATGCGTTCCAATAATTATTGACAGTAAAGTAAAACGAATAATTGCTTTTGTAAAATCAAAGGAAAACGTTGATGCTTCTTTTTTAAAAAATATTTTAGAAAAAGAACTCCCGGGTTATATGATTCCTTCTGAAATAATTATGTTGAAAGAATTTCCTTACACAAACAGTTTTAAAATAGATAAACAAAAACTGTTGAGTGACTATTTAAAAAAGTAAATTCTCTACTAAGAAAACTTCTTTTTAAAAGCTCTGTAATAAATTAAGGGAAACACTAACAACGTTAAAATAGTTGCTGTAGTTAAGCCTCCAATAATTACAATGGCAAGTGGACGACCGGTTTCTGAACCAATACCTGTAGAAAGTGCTGCGGGTAATAAACCAATAGCCGCCATTAAGGCCGTCATTACAACCGGACGGATACGCGATTTAACGCCATCTTTTATAGCCTCGTCCATGGGTATTTTGGCTTGCAAGTTCTTTTTAAATACAGAAATTAATATAACTCCGTTTTGGATACATATACCAAAGAGTGCGATAAAACCAATACCTGCCGAGATAGAGAAATTTGTGTGGGTAATCAGTAAAGCCCATATTCCACCAATAATAGCAAAGGGTACGTTAATTAATACAAGCCCGGCATCTTTACCATTACCAAACAATACGTAAAGAATAATAAAAATCAGCAATAAACTTATGGGCACAACTTGGCTTAAACGTTTAGAAGCACGACGTTGATTTTCAAAATCTCCGCACCATAAAATTGATTGTCCTTTTGGTAATGTTTTAATAGCCTCGTTAACTTTTTTCTGAGCTTCTGCAATAGCACTTCCCATATCTCTTCCGCGTATGGAAAATTTTACCGCACAAAAACGTTTATTATCATCACGAAAGATCAATAAAGGGCCGGTTATGGTATATATTTTAGCAATCTCTTTTAGCGGAACTTTAGCGCCATTAATAGTTGGTATCATGATATTAGAAATTTCGTTCTCCGATTTTCTATACTCTTTATAAAAACGAATACGCACATCAAACTTCCTATTTCCTTCATAAAATTGTGTGGCTGCTTTACCTCCAATAGCCATTTCAATTACAGCATTACAATCGTTAGTAGTAACGCCAAATTGCGCCATTTTCACTTCATCTAATTCAATACGTAATTCGGGCTGACCGATGTTTTTAATTACACCCAAATCTTCAATACCATCAACGGTTTTAAGTATCTCATAAATTTTAATTGCTTTATTCTCAATAAGAGCCAGTTCATCGCCATATACCTTAACGGCAATAGAACCTTTTACACCCGATACGGCCTCTTCAACATTATCCATAATTGGCTGAGAAAAGTTGAAATTAATTCCTGAGAAAACCGTTAATTTTTCCTGCATTTGCGCGATAAGGTCTTCCTTATTTATTTTGCGTTTCCATTCATCTTTAGGAAGGAGATCTACAAAAAATTCTACGTTATAAAAACCGGTTGGGTCTGTTCCATCATTAGGGCGGCCTGCTTGAGACATTACCTGTTTCACTTCCGGGAACTGCATAAACACACGACGCATTTTATTACTTAGCTCCACACCTTTATCTAACGAAATACTTAAAGGAAGATTGGCACGCACATAAATAGAACCTTCATTTAACTGCGGTAAAAACTCTGAACCAAGAAAATTAAAACATAAAAAACCAACCACTACGGCAATGCCAGCAATTATACAGGTTAAACGTTTGCGGCGGAATGCTTTATTGAACAAGCGCATAATTACGTTATCAAAAAAATTAACTACAACATTGTGTTTTTCTTTTACGTTTTTCTTTAACAAAAAACTGGCCAATACCGGTACAAGAGTTAACGTAAATAATAAGGCGCCTAATAATGCAAAACCTAATGTATAAGCTAAAGGTGAGAACATTTTTCCTTCCACTTTTTCAAAAGAGAAGATAGGTAATAAACAAGTGATGATAATTAATTTAGAAAAGAAAATTGCTTTTCCCATTTCGATACCGGTACGTTTAATAATGCCTAGTTTGGCCATCTTATTAAATCGTTCCATGCCTTCTTCCTTGGCTTTATGATCAAGCACCACAAACAGGCCTTCTACCATTACAACTGCCCCGTCAATTATTATCCCAAAGTCAATCGCCCCCATCGAGAGTAAGTTTGCACTCATACCTTTTAAGTGTAAACAAATAAATGCAAATAATAAGGATAACGGAATAATGATGGAAACAATAAATGTGGTGCGCCAATCGGCCATGAAAAGAAACACGATAACGGTTACAAAAATTATTCCTTCAATTAAATTATGAATTACTGTATGTGTACAAAACTTAATCAAATTCTCGCGGTTATAAAAAGTATTTATACGCACATCGCCTGTCAAAATTTTATCATTTAATTCTTCTATTTTAGCGTTAACCGCGGTAATAACTTGGGTGGGGTTTTCGCCTTTGCGCATTACTATAATACCTTCTACTACATTATCAGCCGAGTCTCGGCCTACCTGCCCTAAACGAGGAAGTGAACTTTCTTTAACAGATGCTAAATTTTTTACAAGTACCGGTATACCCTGGTTATAAGCTACAATTATATTTTCTATATCAGAGATGGAGGTTAATAAGCCAATACCACGTACCACATACGCTTGGCTATTTTTTTCAATAATATCTCCTCCCACGTTAATGTTACTTTTAGAAACTGCGTTATAAACTTCAAGTGGTGTAAGATCGTATTTGGTAAGTAAAGTTGGCCTTACTGTAATCTCATACGTTTTAACTTCTCCACCAAAACTAACCACATCGGCCACGCCGGGCACAGATTTTAAGTTACGTTCGATAACCCAATCCTGTATGGTTTTTATTTGGCGCGTGCCAAGTGTTTTACTGTTTACGGTATAACGGAAAATTTCTCCTGTTGGGCCATAAGGCGGTTGAATATCGGCATTTACGTTATCAGGCAGATCTATCCCTCGTAATAAATTGTTTACCTGTTGGCGCGCAAAAGCATCATCTACATCATCATCAAAAATTACTTTTACAACCGATAAACCAAATAATGTTGTAGAACGTAAAGATGTTTTTTTTTGTGTTGGGTTTAAGGCTATCTCAATAGGAATGGTTACAAATTTTTCTACTTCTTCAGCGCTTCTGCCCGGCCATTGCGTAATAATGGTTATCTGTGTATTGGTTACATCCGGAAAGGCTTCCATTGGAGTGTTGCGATAAGAAATAATTCCTACAATAATGGCAATAAGCGTCGCCACCAATACAAAGCCTTTATTCTTTAACGAAAAAGTGATAATATTTACAACCAGTTTTTGCATGTTGCCTTATTAGTTGTTGGTTAAAGCATTATAAATAAGTAATTGGTTTGCTGTAACAACATGCGCGTTTTCATCAAGACCACTTCTTACATAAGCTTTTGCGCCTATGGTTTTGTACAGGTCTATTTTCTTGACTTTAAAACTTTTATTTCCGTTATATAAAACAACGTAATAATTAGAGTTATCAAAAACAATAGCGCTTGATGCGATGGTGATCATTTTTTCAGGTTCGGCGTAGCTAACAACAACGTTGGCATACATTTCGGGCTTTAACAAATAATCAGGGTTATTAAGCTTTATACGAACTTTCATTACACGTGTTTCAGGGTCTAACGCATTATAAATTTTATCAATGTTTGCTTTATAAACTTTATCTGGATAGGCAATGGTGGTAACTCCAACAGTATCGCGTTCTTTTATTTTATCTATATCTGTTTCATACACGTTGGCAAGTACCCAAACATCGTTTAACTGAGAAACTGTAAATAAATTTGCGCTATTGTCAGAACGTATCTGCTGATCTTTATTTACATTTTTTTGAATAATAAAGCCCGCAATAGGTGCTTTGATGGTATAATCACTTTCGCTGTTTACGTTGTAAATTTTTTGAAGCTCTTTTGATTTGTTATAATCGGCCTCTGCTTTGGTAAGATCTTGCTTAGCCGATAAATAATCACGTTCGCTGGTTAATTTAGAAGCATACATATCTTCTGCCACTAGTACACTTTTTTTAGCTACATCATAATTAGATTTTGATTCAACAAATTGCTTTTCAAAATCAGCCGCTTCGCCACTTTTAATTACAGCAAGTACCTGGTCTTTTTGCACGTAATCTCCAAGCTCGGCATTAATAGTTTTTACCACACCACCTACTAAAGGATAAATATCTATCTGTTTATTTTGATCGGCCACAATTTTTCCGGTCAATCGCAACTCGCTTCGTACTTGTGTTGTATGAGCTATACCCACCGTCATGTTTTGTATAAGAGAATCCGAAATTACAATAGGCGCGTTAACGTCTTTTTTTTCTTTTTTCTCTCCGCATGAAGAAAAAACAAGTAACAGTACCCATAAAACAGATACGCTGAAAATTAATTTATTTTTTAAATACATCTTTTCCTACATTAAAATTAAGTTCTTCAAAAGCAGTAAGGCGCAGACTTTTTATGGTATTATATTGTATCATGCTTTGCTTGTAGCTTTCAAAAAGATCCACAAACTCAAGAAGTGATAAATTTTTCTTTTCAAAATTTGATTGCGCGCCTTTTAATAACGAATTAAAATCTGTAGAAAAATCAGGACTTAAAGAATTGTTTAATTTTTCGGTCTCTACCAGTTTTTGATACGCAGAAAACACCTCATTTTGAACGCTTACCTGCTTTTGCTGTAATTGCAAATTTGCCATACTAACATTGGCCTGTGCGGCAGCTGTATTACCTTGGTTACGATTAAAAACCGGTATGGGCACCGAAAGTGCTACGCCATTATAATTAGGAATATAACTACCGTTACGGTCAAAAACCCCTTGCACCATTACATCGGGTACACCAATTGCGTGTTGCAGTTTTAAGTTAGCCTCAGCATACGTTACCTGAGTTTGTGCTTCCTTATAATCGGGCCTGTTTTGTAAAGCTTGTGTAAGCATATCAGCTAATACAACATTAGAAGAATTATACCTGCTGGCAACTTCGCTTTCGCTAAACGTTGGCTTGTACCAAATAGATTTAGCATTGTTTAATAAAACAGAAAATTCATTTTGAGTTTGTTGCAAGTCTGTTACCAAAATAAGTCTGTCATTCTTTAATGAAAAAAGAAGCGCACGCACACGGGTAATTTCTCTAAGCGAAATATTTCCTTTTTTATACTGCGTTTCAAAACCATCTACGGTTGATGAAAGAGCAGTTATTTCATCATTAAATAAGGCTAATGATTGTAAGCTGTAATTTATCTGGTAAAAATCTGACCTAAGCGCGAATAATAATGTCCTTATCAAATCATCAAACTGAAATTGAGCAACATCTGCATTAGCCTTAGCAGCTTTTACAGCTTTACTACGCTTACCCGCAATAGAAAAAAGCCAGTTGTATTGAACAATAAATTCGCCCTGATTAGTTTTATCTGTACCTACTGCAGTTGGAAAATATTTACTTCCGGTGGTTTTATACCTATTGTAAACACTATTCTCATAATAAATATTAGGGTTATTAAATAAACCAGCTTGTCTAACATAAGCTTTGCTGGCATCTACATTAAATTTTTGAGCTAACAAGCCAAAGTTATTTTTTAAGAACTGATCTTCCGCATCATTCAACGTTATTGAAACGGTATCAATATTTAAAGTTTGCTGTTGGGTAAAAGCAACTTTAAAAGAAAAAACTAATAAAAACAGGGCTAATTTACGCATGGAAATTGACTGCAAAGATATTTATTACGAACAAGATTTGGATTAGAATACGATTAGAATATTTAATTTTTGTTAAATGTAATAGAAAAAGTTGTACCATCATTATCTGATCTAGCATAAATAGTGGCTTTGTGAAGCGTTAAAATTTTATGACTTAAGGAAAGACCTATGCCATTCCCATTAAACTCGCGGGCATTATCGCCTCTAAAGAATGGATGAAAAAGTTGGTTAAGGTCTTTTTCAAGAATGCCAATTCCTTTATCACAAATTTCTACTTCTATCTGATTTTTGTTAAATCTTAAAATACAATCTACTTGTTTTTGATGAGAAAACTTAATGCCGTTCTCAATTAAGTTAACCATAGCCGCATACAATAAAAGCCGGTTGCCTTTAATAATAAGTTCTTGCTGATTTTCGGGTAAATTTATAAACGTAATTTTAATCAACTCGCCTGCATGTTTTGTATTTGTATTTTGTGTTAGCTCAATTAAAAGTTCGTCGATTCTTATATCTTCATTAATATTTAATTGTTCTGCATTTTCCATTTGAGAAAGCAGCAGTAAAGAGTTCACTAATTCTTTCATTAAAACAGCCCTTTCTAAAATTACCGAACTGGCTGCTTCTAATTCATTCTTTTCTCTTTCTTTAGAAAGCAACACCTGCAACTCGCCTATAATAGCCGTTAATGGGTTTCGTAATTCATGTGAGGCATTGCTGATAAAATTTTTTTCAATTTCAAATGCATTCTGTAATCGTTGTAACATGTTGTTAAACGTATCAGCCAACTCGGCAATTTCATCTTTATTTTTTCCGCCCGAAACCCGTAAGTTAAGATTAGACAGTGTTATGTTTTTTACCTGGTCAACCACTTCTGTAATAGGTGTAAGCGCTTTTTTAGAAAAGTATTTACCTGCCAGGTATATGATAATTAAAGAAAAAAGAAAAGATAAAGCGCAAACAAGCAATAGGTAATTTGTTTTTTGCACACCTGTTTTATTAATGGCAGATACGATGATAATAAAATTTCCTTGGTTATCATGATATTTAATACTTAAATATTGCCTGCCGTTTTTTGTATACCTGAATTCATGTTTTTCATTCAAATTTTCTATAATATCGTTTGGAAGCGCTGAAGGTTTGGCATCCGTAGAATAAATAATTTTATTTTTATCATTCAGTATTTGAATATATTCATCTGCTAACGACTGTAAAAAATTTCTTTCAAAATGCTCAATTCTTTCTGCGCTAAGCTCGTCTTTTTCAAAAAAAATGTTGGCTGTTATATAGGCCCTATCTTTTAAGCGTTCGTAAAAAAGCGACTGGCTATTGTAAGTTACCAGTATATAAATAGTGGTTAAAATAAATACAAAAATAAGGCCAACTACCAAGGTAAATTGTAATGTAAGGCGCTTTCCTATTTTCATTTAATTTTCTTTAAAAATATATCCCATTCCAACTACGGTATGAATAAATTTATTTTCATATCCTTTATCTATTTTATTACGAAGATAATTTACATACACATCTACCACGTTTGTGCCGGTATCAAAATTTATATCCCACACACTTACTGAAAGTTCATTTCTAGAAAGAATTTTATCTTTATTTTTCATGAAATAAAGTAATAAAGCAAATTCTTTGGCGGTTAATTTTATTTCTATTGAATTTCTATAAACACGTTTGCTATTGATACTCAGTTCTAAATCGTTCAGCTTTAATATTTGTTGCGCATTACGGCTATCATTTCTTCTTAGTAAAGCTCTAATACGCGCCAATAGCTCAGAGAAATCAAATGGTTTTACCAAATAATCATCAGCGCCGCTATCAAGGCCTAAAATTTTATCTGGCGTGGCACCTAAAGCAGTTAGCATTAAAATGGGGATGGTTGTATTATGTTTCCTAATATTTTTGCAAACTTCATATCCATTCATTTTAGGCATGATAACGTCTAAAATAATTACGTTATAATTTTTATCTAAAGCCAAACGCAAACCTTCTTCGCCATTTTTTACATATTCTATCTCATAATTATTTTCTGTAAGACCTTTTTTAATAAATGCCGCAACGCCCATATCATCTTCTATCAATAAAATTTTTGTCATAGCGTTATGATAAAATATCAATTCAAAAATATGGTAAATTTACCAATATGATTGTAAAACATTGCGTCTAAAAATCATTTTAAGACCTAAGTAAATAATAGTATTTTTATCGCTTAATTATTTTAAATTAAGTTACATGTCATCAATAAACACTTCTAAAAACCCATATCGTTGGGCCGTATTAATGGCTTATTTTGGTGTAGCTGCCATGTGCCAGATGCTTTGGTTAAATTTAGCGCCATTAGTTTCTTTTCTTCAAATAAAATATGCGGTAAGCGAGCTGGCAGTAAGCTCCCTTTTACTGTCTTTCCCTTTATTGTATGTTATTTTATCTATACACTCAGGCACTATGATAGACCGTAAAGGCTATCGGTATGTAATTATTTTAGGAAGTGTTATCAGTTGTATTTTTGCCTGTGTGCGTTGTTTCGATAGCAATTTTTACATTTTAGTTATTGGGCAAACCGGCATAGCTATTGGGCAACCTTACATTATAAATGGTATCTCTAAATTAGTATCTGATTGGTTTGATAAAGAAGAAACCGCTATGGCTACTGGTATTGGCACAGCAGGTATGCTTATAGGAATGGCTTTGGGTATGGGCTTAACGCCTGTTTTAAATGAAAGTTTAGGTTTCAGTAAAAACATGATGGTTTTTGCCGCCATTTCCATTTTACTTACTTTATTATTTATTGTTTTAGGTAAAGAAAACAACTTAGAAAAAATAAGAAAGCCCTTGGTTAGTGCCATG
>JBBRAG010000029.1:0-29992 GCA_038206945.1 Bacteroidia bacterium
CGCAAAAGCCACGACAGATAGTACAAGTGAATCGGACGCGTTAAATACAGTTTTTACCACTTACAAGGTCTATTCTTATAAGCAAAAAATGTCTTTTGCTAAAACACCTGCATTGCGTCAGGTATATGAAATAAAATGCAAAAAAAAACCGCAAGAAATAAATCTTACGGCTTTTGTATAGTATTAATTTTAGCTTATGCTTCTGTTTCAGTAGTTGCTTCTGCTGTACCGTCAGGTTTCGCTTCAGTTGCTTTTGCTTCAGTTGCTTTTTTAGGAGCACGACCACGGCGGGTAGTTTTCTTTTTAGCCTCTGTAGTTGCGCCTTCTTTACCAGATGTGTAAATTTCGTTGAAATCTACCAATTCAATTAAAGCTGTATCCGCAGCATCTCCCGGGCGGAAACCTGTTTTAATGATACGCGTGTAACCACCTTGTCTTTCAGCTATTTTAGGAGAAATATCCTTAAATAACGTTGAAACAATTTCTTTGTTTTTTAAGTAAGCAAACACAGTACGACGGCTATGTGTAGTATCTTCTTTGCTTTTTGTAAGCAAAGGCTCTACATAAACGCGTAAAGCTCGTGCTTTAGCAACTGTTGTAAAAATACGTTTGTGTTCAATAAGTGCGCAGGCCATATTTGCAAGGGTTGCCTTGCGGTGCGAACTTTTTCTGCCTAAATTATTTACTTTATCTCCGTGTCTCATTTTTAATTTTTTTATTTTGTAAGAAGCAATTTATATCAAATCTTGTTACTTGATACTTTTACCTGATACTTTGTTTTTTACTCTTTATCTAATAAATATTTACCTACGTTCATACCAAATTGTAACCCTTTTGCTGCAATAAGATCTTCTAATTCAGTTAATGATTTCTTACCAAAGTTACGGAATTTCAACAAATCGTTTTTGTTAAATGCTACAAGCTCTCCTAATGTTTCAACATCAGCTGCTTTTAAGCAATTAAGTGCACGAACAGAAAGATCTAAATCAACTAATTTAGTTTTCAATAATTGACGCATGTGTAAGGTATGTTCGTCAAATTCGCTTTCTTTCTTTTTATCTTCTGTATCAAGCGTAATGCGCTCATCAGAGAATAACATAAAGTGATGAATTAATATTTTAGCAGCTTCTTTTAATGCTTCTTTTGGATGAATAGAACCGTCTGTAACAATATCAATGATCAGTTTTTCGTAATCAGTTTTTTGTTCAACACGGTAGTTTTCTACTACAAATTTTACGTTTTTAATTGGTGTGTAGATAGAATCAATTGCAATAACACCATGTGCTGCGTTAGCTGCTTTGTTTTCTTCTGCAGGAACATAACCACGACCTTTATTAATGGTTAATTCCATTTTAAATTTAACGTTAGATTCGCAATGAGCGATGACTAAATCCGGGTTTAAAACCTGGAAACCACTTAAAAATTTAGAAAGATCACCTGCTGTGATAGTTTCTTTTCCTGCAAAATTGCAAGTAACTTTTTCAAAATCGTGGTTATCAAGTTGTCTTTTAAAACGAACTTGTTTTAAGTTTAATATAATTTCGGTTACATCTTCTGCAACACCTTTAATAGTAGAAAACTCATGATCAACGCCTTCTATTTTAATAGAAGTTACCGCATACCCTTCTAAAGATGATAAAAGAATACGACGTAAAGCATTGCCTATAGTGATACCAAAACCCGGCTCTAAAGGACGAAATTCAAACTGACCTTCTGTGTCAGTAGAATTTAACATAATTACTTTATCTGGGCGTTGGAAACTTAAAATTGCCATGTTATTATATTTTTGTTTTAATTAATATTATTTACTTAACTCAACCTAAGCACTAAAAATTACTATTTAGAATACAATTCTACAATTAGCTGTTCTTTAATGTTTTCAGGTATTTGTGTTCTTTCCGGGCGAGAAATAAATTTACCGCTCATGTGTTTTGCATCAAAATCTAACCAAGAATATTTGTTGCTTGCGCCTGATAACGCCGCTGTAATTGCTTCGTGAGATTGAGATTTTTCGCGAACTGAAACAACATCTCCTGCTTTTAAAATGTAAGAAGAGATATTTACAATTTCTCCATTTACAGTAATGTGACGGTGACCAACCAATTGACGAGCACCTGCACGTGTAGGAGCAATTCCTAAACGATATACTACGTTATCTAAACGAGATTCGCAAAGTTGCAATAATACTTCACCGGTTGCACCTGAATCTTTTTTAGCAATGGTAAACATCCTCCAAAATTGACGCTCTAAAATACCGTACGTATATTTAGCTTTTTGCTTTTCGGTTAACTGAACAGAGTACTCACTTTGTTTTGCACGTTTTTTAGATAAACCGTGTTGCCCAGGAGGGTAATTTTTCTTTTCTAATGCTTTATCCGGGCCAAATATTGGCTCTTTAAATTTTCTTGCAATCTTAGATTTTGGTCCTATATATCTTGCCATTTCTCTATTTTAATTTTATTGTGATAATTAATTTAATACTACTTTTTACCTAATTCTATACACGACGACGTTTAGGGGGACGGCAGCCGTTGTGAGGAATTGGTGTAATATCAACAATTTCCAATACTTCAATACCTACAGTTCCTAAAGAACGAATAGCCGACTCACGTCCACCACCCGGACCTTTAACATAAACTTTTACTTTACGCAAACCCGCGTCAAAGGCTACTTTACCACAATCTTGTGATGCCATTTGAGCTGCGTAAGGTGTGTTCTTTTTAGAACCTCGAAAACCCATTTTACCAGCACTGCTCCAGCTAATTACTTGGCCAGAAGTGTTAGTTAATGAAATTATAATGTTGTTGAACGTAGCGTTAATATGTGCGTCTCCGGTAGCTTCTACCTTAACTACGCGCTTTTTTGAAGCTGCTTTAGCTGATGCTGCTGCGTTTGCTGATGCTTGTTTTGCCATTTTATACTTAAAATTCTTAAATTAATATTATTTAGTCGCCATTTTTTTGTTAGCGATTGTTTTACGACGGCCTTTACGGGTACGGGCGTTAGTTTTTGTACGTTGTCCACGAACAGGTAAACCACCCCGATGACGAATGCCACGGAAAGTTCCGATATCAGTTAAACGTTTAATGTTTAATTGAACTTCAGAACGAAGTGCACCTTCAACTTTAATACCGTCGTTAATTATTTTACGAATGGCATTTTGCTCAGCATCATCCCAATCACTTACCTTTTTGCCAACATCAACGCCAGCTTCGTTTAATATCTTTTTCGCTTTACTGCGACCAATACCGTAGATGTAGGTTAAACCTATTTCTCCTCTTTTGGTTTTTGGTAAATCAATACCAGCAATCCTTGCCATTTATTCGTTTATTTTTTATGGTTAATTGTACTCCTGTATTCGCTTCGCTCGGCTGTTAATAAATTTTTAAAAGTTTGCGAATTTACAAAATTATTTTATGCGTGCCTAATTTATTTTAAATCAGGTTTACCCTTGACGTTGTTTGTACTTAGGGTTTTTTTTGTTGATTATGTACAACTTACCTTTGCGGCGCACCATTTTGCAGTCTACGCTTCTTTTTTTTAGGGATGCTCTGATTTTCATCTTTTTTGTTTTTCTTGTTATATATATGATCCGGGTATTAACCCTCCTGTTTGCTATTTATATCGTAATGTTATTCTTCCTTTTGTTAAATCGTAGGGAGACATTTCTAATTTTACTTTATCTCCAACTAAAATTTTAATATAGTGCATGCGCATTTTACCGGAGATGTGAGCTACCAAAGTATGCCCATTTTCAAGTTGAACCAAAAACATTGCATTACTTAATGCTTCTAAAATTGTTCCATCCTGCTCTATCGCTAATTGCTTTGCCATTTTCTTTCTTTCCTTCTATTAGCTTTGAACTTGCATTGCATTAGTTCTTCCTTTTATACGGCCGCTTTTCATTAATCCATCATAATGGCGGTTTAATAAATAACTTTCAATTTGTTGTAATGTATCTAAAACTACACCTACTAAAATCAATAAGGATGTACCACCGTAAAAGTTAGCAAATTCGTTACTGATACCCATTTTCATTGCAAAAGCAGGCATAACAGCTACTAATGCTAAGAATATAGAACCCGGTAAGGTAATACGAGACATAACTTGATCTAAAAACTCAGCTGTTTTTTTACCCGGTTTTACACCCGGAACAAAACCACCATTCTTTTTCATATCATCTGCTAATTGATTAGGATTAACCATAATAGCCGTGTAAAAATAGGTAAATGCAACTATTAATAAGCCAAACACAACGTTATACCATAAACCAAAGTGGTTTGTAAATGCCGCTAAGAAACTACCGCCTTTACCACCTGCCATTTGACCAACAGCAGCCGGAATAAACATAATTGCTTGTGCAAAGATGATTGGCATTACACCCGCAGCATTCACTTTTAAAGGAATGTACTGACGAACACCACCATATTGTTTATTACCTACAATCTTTTTAGCAAATTGAACCGGAACTCTGCGTGTACCTTGTACCAATAAGATACAAGCAATAACTACAAACACTAAGAACACTAATTCAACTAATAACATAATTAATCCGCCGCCTTGAGACTCAACTCTATGGCTTAATTCAGAGAAGAATGCAAATGGTAAACGAGCTATGATACCGATCATGATTATCAATGAGATACCATTCCCAATACCTCGATCTGTAATTTTTTCGCCTAACCACATTACAAAAATAGTTCCTGTAACTAATATTAAGATGGTTTGTGCATACCAAAACGTGGTAGGGTTAGGAACAACACCTGCAAAATTTGTTATCTGCGTAGCAATGTAACCAGGAGCCTGCACCGCAGTAACACCAATGGTTAAATACCTTGTAAATTGGTTGATTTTATTGCGCCCGCTTTCGCCTTCTTTTTGTAATTTTTGGAAGTAAGGTACAGCCATTCCTAATAATTGGATGATGATAGATGCCGTAATGTAGGGCATAATACCTAATCCAAAAATAGAAGCGCGGCTAAATGCACCTCCTGCAAAAATATTAATAAGCGCCAAAATACCGTTTTGTTCGGTATGGCTGCGGGCATCAGATAATGCTTGGGCATCAACACCCGGAAGCACTACGTAAGAGCCTAAGCGATATATCAGAATTAATCCAAGCGTAAGCAGTATTCGCTGCTTAAGCTCTTCAATTTTCCAGATATTTTGTAAAGTATTTAAAAACTTCTTCATATATTATAGTGCAGTTATTACACCGCCTTTTGCTTCGATAGCTGTTTTTGCTGCCGCAGAAAATGCGTGCGCATGAATAGTTACTTTTGATTTTAATTCGCCTGTACCTAAGATTTTAATCAAATCGTTTTTAGCGGCAAAACCGTGTGCCATTAAAACTTCTGGAGTAATTTCTGTTAAGTTTTTAGCATCAACCAATTTTTGAATTAAGTGTAAATTTACACCTAAGTATTCAACGCGGTTAACGTTTTTAAAACCAAATTTAGGTAAACGACGTTGTAATGGCATTTGACCACCTTCAAAACCACGTTTGCTAGAGTAACCAGAACGAGATTTAGCTCCTTTATGACCACGTGTAGCTGTACCGCCACCGCCAGAACCTTGTCCGCGACCACGACGGAAATTTGTTCTTACTGAACCTTTTGCAGGTTTTAATGTTTCTAAGTTCATCTTTTTATTTTATTTTTTTTATATTGTAAGAGAATAGCTAAAGCTATTTCATCCTTAAATATTTTCTACTTTTAATAAATGTGCTACTTTATCAATCATACCTTGAACCGCAGGAGTAGCTTCTTTCTCTACTGCGTTGTGCATTTTTTTAATACCTAAAGCAACAAGCGTTTGCTTTTGTCTTTCGGTTCTTTTAATGCCGCTTTTTATTTGTGTAATTTTAACCTTTGCCATTTATTCGTTTTTATTAGATTCTTTTTGTACTCATGTATTCGCTTCGCTCGGATCTATAAATATTATCCGTTAAATACTTTATCTACTGTAATACCACGCATGCGAGCTACTGTAATAGGATCACGCATTTTCATTAACGCATCTAAAGTTGCTTTTACCACGTTGTGTGGGTTAGAAGATCCTTTTGATTTTGCTAATACGTCTTTTACACCAACGCTTTCAAGCACAGCGCGCATTGCACCACCTGCTATAACACCGGTACCGGCAGAAGCGGGTTTTAAAAACACACGAGATCCACCAAATTTACCGTTTTGTTCGTGCGGAACTGTTGCATTAAACAAAGGTACTTTTACTAAATTTCTTTTTGCATCATCAATACCTTTGGTAATTGCATCACTAACTTCGTTTGCTTTACCTAAGCCATAACCTACAACACCTTTTTCGTTACCAACTACTACAATAGCAGCAAAACTAAAATGGCGACCACCTTTTGTAACTTTTGTTACACGGTTTACAGCTACCAACTTATCTTTAAGTTCGATATCTGTTGTTTTTACTCTTTTTACAATTTCTTTTGACATTATATTCGCTTGTTAATTTTGTTTTCCGAACTCATGTATTCGTTTTGCTCGGCTCTTTTTTTCTTTGAAATTAGAACTTTAATCCACCTTCTCTTGCGCCTTCAGCAAGTGATTTAACACGACCATGATATAAGTAACCACCACGATCAAAAACAACGGCTTCAATACCTGCTGCTTTTGCTTTTTGTGCAATTGCTTTACCCACTTGATGGCTAATTTCTACTTTATTACCTGTAGCTTTAAAGTCTTTTTCCATAGAGCTTGCTGCTGCAATAGTTTTACCTGTTTTATCATCTACTAATTGAGCGTAGATAGCTAAATTGCTACGAAACACGCAAAGGCGTGGCATTTGTGCCGTGCCAGAAATACGCTTTCTGATTCTTCTTTTAATGCGTAATCTTCTTTGTTCTTTTGTAAGTGCCATTATTTCAGTTTTTGAATTGTTGATTTTTGAGTTATTGATTTACAATTTTCAAATTTCAACTTTTTATTATTTAATTCTATAATTCTTTTATTCTATAAGTCTCTAATTATTATTTACCTGCTGATTTACCTGCTTTACGACGTAAAATCTCGCCAGTAAATTTAATACCTTTTCCTTTGTATGGTTCAGGTTTACGCAACGAGCGTATTTTAGCAGCAACTTGGCCAATAAGTTGTTTGTCCATACTTTCTAAGATAACCTTAGGGTTCTGTCCTTTTTCGGCAGTTGTAGTAACTTTAATTTCAACGGGTAATTCAAACGTAATGTTGTGAGAGTAACCTAAAGTTAAATCCAACAAATTGCCTTTGTTTGTAGCACGGTAACCCACACCTACAAGCTCTTGCTCTGTTTTATACCCTTCAGATACGCCAACAACCATGTTGTTTATTAACGCACGTGTTAAGCCGTGTAAGGCTTTATGACGTTTTTGCTCAGTTGGACGGCTAACTAAAATTTTGCCATCTTCAACTTTTACAGTAATATCTAAATCAAATGATTGAGTAAGTGAACCTTTTGCACCTTTAACGGTTACATGGTTTTTATCAATTTTTATTTCAACGCCTTTCGGCAATTCTATTGGTAAGTTTCCTATACGTGACATAATTTTTTCCTCCTATCAGATTAATAAATATAACATAAAACTTCGCCGCCAATGTGCTGTTTTTTGGCTTCTTTATCCGTCATGATACCTTTTGAGGTAGACAAGATAGCTACACCTAAACCATTCATTACGCGAGGTAATTTTTCAGAACCGGCATACTTACGTAAACCTGGAGATGAAACGCGGTCTAATCCTCTGATAGCTGATTGTTTTGTTTCTGGGTGGTACTTAAGTGCTATTTTAATTAGCCCTTGTTTGTTGTCTGTATCTTCAAATTTGTAGTTAAGAATGTATCCTTTTTCTAAAAGGATTTTTGTCATTTCTTTTTTTAAGTTCGAAGCAGGAATTTCTACAATTCTGTGATTTGCTTTGATTGCATTCCTAACGCGCGTCAGAAAATCTGCGATGGTGTCTGTCATTTTTCTTTTTTTAGCATCTTATCTCGCCATGCGAGATAATTATGCGGTTATACTTATTTACTTTATTCTCTTTTAAAATACTAGAAGCTACATTTTGTAACACCCGGTATCAATCCATTAAGCGCCATTTCACGAAACGTAACACGGCTGATGCCAAATGTACGCATATATCCGCGAGGACGGCCAGTTAATTTACAACGATTACGTTGTCTAACCGGAGATGAGTTTTTAGGTAGTTTTTGCAACTCATCCCAATTACCTTCTGCTTTTAATTTTGCACGTCGTTCTGCATAAAGGTCTCCCAATTTTTTGCGTTTAACTTCGCGGGCTTTCATTGATTCTTTTGCCATTGTCTTTTATTGTTTTTTGAACGGAAATCCGAATTCGGTTAATAATGCTTTTGCTTCAGTGTCGTTTGGTGCAGATGTTACAAAGGTAATATCCATTCCGTTAAGTTTACTAACTTTATCAATATCTATTTCAGGAAAAATAATTTGCTCAGGGATACCCAACGTATAATTACCATGTCCGTCAAAACCTTTCGCGTTAATTCCTTTAAAATCGCGGATACGTGGTAAAGATGCAGATACTAAACGATCTAAAAACTCATACATGGTGTTGCCACGTAATGTAACACGCACACCAATGGCAACTCCTTTACGAAGTTTAAAGTTTGAAATATCTTTTGTTGAATACGTTGCAACAGCTTTCTGACCAGTAATCGTAGTCATTTCTTTTACTGCGTTTTCAATCATTTTTTTATCAGATACGGCCTCACCTACCCCTTGGTTTATACAAATTTTTTCCAATTTTGGAACTTGCATAACGCTAGAATATTTGAACTGATCTTTAAGGGCAGGAATAATTTCTGCTTTGTACCTGGTTTTAAGCCTTGGTATATAGTTTGTTGTTGCCATCTTACTTAATTACTTCTTTTGTTTTATTAGAAATTCTTACCAGTTTACCGGTTTTTTCGTCTGCTTTTCTACCAACACGAACAGTTTTGCCACCTTCCAATAACATAACGTTAGAGATGTGTATAGTACCTTCTTGTTTTACAATACCGCCTTGTGGGCTTTTTGCATTTGGTTTTGTGTGTTTAGAAATCAGGTTAACACCTTCTACCAACACGCGATCTTTTTTGGTAATAATTTCAATAATTTTACCTTCTTGACCTTTAGATTCGCCAGAGATTACTCTTACTGTATCTCCCTTTTTTAATTTATATTTTTTCTCTGCCATTTTATTCGCTTGTTATTACTATTCTTTTTTGCGCTTATGTATTTCGCTTCGCTTGGCTCGTTGTATTAAAGCACTTCTGGTGCTAATGAAATGATTTTGCTGTATTGTTTTTCACGTAGTTCACGAGCAACCGGGCCAAAAATACGTGTTCCGCGTAACTCGTCTGTAGCGTTTAGTAACACACAAGCATTGTCATCAAAGCGAATGTATGAACCATCTGCTCTGCGAATTTCTTTTTTAGTGCGCACCACTACTGCTTTTGATACGATACCTTTTTTTACGTTGCCTGAAGGCAATGAATGTTTTACCGTAACAACAATTTTATCTCCAACAGAAGCATAGCGCTTTTTGGTTCCACCCAATACACGAATAACAAGCACTTCTTTTGCTCCGCTGTTATCTGCTACTGCTAATCTCGATTCGTTTTGTACCATTATTTTTTATTTATTGATTTGTTGAATTATTGATTTGTAAATTTTTTAAAGTGTTTCAAATCTCAATACTCAAATCTTATTTCTATTTTGCTTTTTCAATTACTTCTACCAAACGCCAGTTTTTTGTTTTGCTTAACGGGCGAGTTTCCATAATACGTACAGTATCACCAATTGAGCATTCGTTTTTTTCGTCGTGCGCAACAAAAGTAGATGTTTTATTTAAGAACTTACCATATTTTGCGTGTTTTACTTTACGTTCAACCGCAACTACGATAGATTTCTCCATTTTGTTACTTTTTACAACACCCACTTTTTCTTTTCTAAAGTTTCTGGTTGCTTCTGTGCTTTCTACTACTTTATTTTCCATTTTAATCTTATTAACTCAACTTTTTATTTTTTTACTTGCTTCGTTGATTGCTTTGCAAGGCGATTTTTTATTTTTTAAGCGTTACTTTTTTTAGTAAGCTCTGTGCTTAAACGTGCAACTAACTTGCGTGCAGTACGTATAGTCATTGGGTTTTCTACAGGAGAAATTTGATGACCAATGTTTAATTTAGTCAAGTTTGCTTTTTCTTCTTGTATTTTTTCTTTCAATTCCTGAAGTGAAAGTGCTTGGATATCTTTTTGTTTCATTTGTTCTTTTTTACTTTTCTTTTTGCCAAATGGAATTCGCAGTAAAGCTCATTTCATTTGTTCTTTTTAATTTGAAGATTAAACTGCTTTTTCTTCTGCGTAATCTCTTCTTACGATGAATTTAGTTACGATTGGCAATTTTTGTGCCGCTAAACGTAAAGCTTCTTTTGCTGTTTCGATAGAAACGCCTTCTGCTTCAAATAAAATACGACCTGGTTTTACGGGAGCAACCCATAACTCTGGAGCACCTTTACCTTTACCCATACGTACCTCTGCAGGTTTTTTGGTAATTGGTTTGTCAGGAAAAATACGAATCCATACTTGTCCTTCACGTTTCATAAAACGAGTAATGGCAACACGGGCAGCTTCTATTTGACGAGCTGTAACCCAACATCCTTGTGTTGCTTTAATGCCAAATGAACCAAAGGCTAATTGATCGCCACGTTTGGCGTTGCCTTTCATTTTCATTTTGTGCATTTTTCTATGCTTTGTTCTTTTTGGCTGTAACATTGTATAAGTTTTCTATGTTATCTTAAAATTCTAATTCTTAACTCAACTATTAATCTTCTTTACGTGGTGTGCGTGGTTTGTTAAACTTTGGTGCACCTTTATCGTTTCTGTCGTTACGATCTCCACCTGGTCTTGGTCCACCACCTTCACGTTTGTTATCTTTTTGCATTCCTTGGTTAGGAGATAAATCACGTTTACCATAAATTTCTCCTTTGCAAATCCAAACTTTTACGCCAATTAAACCGTAAGCTGTAAGTGCTTCACCTAATGCGTAATCAATATCCGCACGAAAAGTATGCAATGGTGTACGGCCTTCTTTGTACCACTCAGAACGAGCAATCTCAGCACCTTGTAAACGACCAGATACTTTAATTTTAATCCCTTCAGCACCCATGCGCATGGTAGAACCAATGGCCATTTTAGATGCACGACGGTAAGAAATACGTCCTTCAATTTGACGAGCGATACTATCAGCAACTAAGCGTGCATCAAGTTCTGGGCGTTTAATTTCGAATATATTTATTTGAACTTCTTTTTTAGTAACTTTTTTAAGTTCTTCTTTAAGTTTATCAACTTCTTTACCACCCTTTCCGATAATAATACCCGGGCGAGCCGTGTGTATAGTAACTGAAATAAGTTTTAAAGTACGTTCAATAACAATTTTAGAAATGCTGCCTTTTGGCAAACGAGCTCTAAGATATTTACGTAAGTTAGTATCTTCTACTAATTTCTCAGAAAAATCTTTTCCGCCAAACCAGTTAGAATCCCATCCTTTAATAATGCCTAAGCGTAAACCTATTGGGTTTGATTTTTGTCCCATCCTTCTATTTTGTTTGTTTTGAACCTATTACTAATGTTACGTGATTTGAGCGTTTTCTCATGCGGTAAGCTCTACCTTGTGGTGCCGGTAACATACGTTTTGTCATCAAAGCGCTATCAACCATTACCGCTGTTACAAAAAGACTGTTTTCTTCTGGTCTTGAACCCGTTTTTTGCTCGTAGTTAGCAATGGCAGATGTTAACAGTTTTTCTAAACGTTTTGCAGGATGTTTAGTATTAAATTTTAGGATATTAAGTGCTAAATAAACTTCTTTTCCACGAACTAAATCCGCTACCATGCGCATTTTGCGTGGTGATGTTGGACAGCTGTTTAGCTTTGCAAAGTAGGTACTTTTATTTGCCTCCTTGCGAGCTTCAGCTACTAATCTTTTTCTATTGCCCATTGTTAATTTTTTATCTAATTATTATTTTTTATTGTGACCCGCGTGGCCTTTGAATATACGTGTAGGAGAAAACTCACCTAACTTATGACCAACCATGTTTTCTGTTACATAAACCGGAACAAATTTGTTTCCGTTGTGCACAGCAAACGTATGTCCAACAAATTCTGGTGGAATTGTTGAGCGACGAGCCCAAGTTTTAATAACCGATTTTTTACCGCTTTTATCCATTTTCTCCACCTTCTCAGCTACGTTATGGTCTATAAAAGGGCCTTTTTTTAGTGATCTTGCCATTGTTTTTTTGTTTTTGTTCTGAATCCCTTACGGAACCATTAAACTATTAATTATTACTATTTTTTTCTTCTTTCTATGATGTGTTTGTTAGAAGCTTTTTTCGGGTAACGCGTTTTCAATCCTTTAGATTTTAAACCTTTACGAGAACGTGGATGCCCACCGGAAGCTCTACCTTCACCACCACCCATCGGGTGATCTACCGGGTTCATCGCTACTGGACGTGTACGAGGACGACGCCCCAACCAACGATTACGACCTGCTTTACCGGATACTTCTAAGCTATGATCAGGATTTGAAACCGAACCAATAGTTGCTTTACAGGTAATTAAAATCATTCTAACTTCGCCCGATGGCATACGCAATACTGCGTATTTACCTTCGCGAGCTGAAAGCTGGGCGTAAGAACCTGCACTGCGCGCTAATGCTGCACCTTGCCCAGGACGCAACTCAATGTTGTGAATGATTGTACCTAATGGAACATCGCTTAAAAGCATGGTGTTTCCAACTTCAGGAGTTGCAGTTTTGCCAGACATAAGTTTAGCATCCACTTTTAATCCATGAGGTGCAATAATATAACGTTTTTCGCCATCAGCATAATGCAATAAAGCAATACGTGCGGTACGGTTTGGATCGTACTCAATTGTTTTTACAGTAGCCGAAATTCCGTCTTTATCTCTTTTAAAATCAATAATACGGTATTGTTTTTTGTGCCCACCGCCCATATAACGCATGGTCATTTTACCAGTATCGTTACGCCCGCCAGAACGAGTCTGCGTGCCGATAAGACTTTTTTCCGGTCTGTTAGTGGTAATTTCAGAGAAATCGCCTACCAACTTAAAACGTTGCCCTGGTGTTAGTGGTCTGAATTTTTTTAGTGCCATCTTTTGTTCATTTTTGATTTGTTGATTTATTGAATTGTTGAATCTATAATTCTACAATCTATAACTCTCCAATTAATTTATATACTTGCGTAAAAATCTATTTTATCTCCGTCTTTTAGGGTAATAACCGCTTTTTTGTTACGGTTAACTCTACCAATTGCAACGCCTTGTGTAGTGTTTCGGGTTTTAACTTTACCTACGTATTGTTGTGTGTTTACGTTAGTTACAGTTACTCCGTAAATTTTTTCTACAGCAGCT
Organism: Bacteroidia bacterium; assembly: GCA_038206945.1. GTDB lineage: Bacteria > Bacteroidota > Bacteroidia > B-17B0 > Aurantibacillaceae > PALSA-968. The sequence goes on from JBBRAG010000029.1 coordinate 13,435, forward strand.
CTGATTTCAACCTTGTTAGCCCTTTTATCTACTACAAAACCATAACGGTTAAACGTTTCAGCTTGTGCAGTATATTTTTCGGTAATGATTGGTTTTATTAAAATTTCCATGTTCTTAGCTTAAAATATTTTCGATTACTTTTAAAGAGCCTTCTGAAATAATAACAGTATTAGCGTTTAATATATCGTATGTGTTAATGTCTGATGCGTTTACAACTTTAGTGCCTTGTAAATTACGAGCCGACAAATATACATTCTTATTATATTCTGCCAATACCAAAAGTGTTTTTTTACCCGTTAAATTCAAATTAACCAATAATTCGTTATAATTTTTTGTTTTTGGAGCTTCAAAACTAAAATCTTCAACAATAGTTATGGCACTTTCTTTTGCTTTATAAGTTAAAGCTGAGATACGAGCTAAACGTTTTACTTTTTTATTTAATTTGAAAGAGTAATCGCGAGGACGAGGACCAAATGCACGACCACCACCAATAAACAATGGAGATTTCATTGAACCTGCACGAGCTCCACCGGTACCTTTTTGGCGTTTAAGCTTTTTAGTGGTGCGGTGAATTTCTGCACGTTCTTTTGATTTGTGGGTACCTTGTCGTTGGTTGGCCAAAAATTGTTTTACATCTAAGTAAATACAATGATCATTTGGCTCTGCGTTAAAAATGGCATCAGCTAACTCAGCTTTTTTGCTGATTTTCTTGCCGCTTATATTTAATATTTCTGCTTGCATGACGATTACTTCTCTATTGTTACGTAAGAACCTTTAGCACCCGCAATCGAACCTTTTACGATTAGCAAGTTTTTATCGGCTATAATTTTTACTACAGTTAAATTCTGCATTTTAATGCGAGTTCCACCGGTTCTACCAGCCATGCGCATACCTTTAAATACACGAGATGGATCTGAAGACGCTCCTAATGAACCCGGCGCTCTAGAACGATCATGCTGACCGTGCGTTGAACCACCAACACCGCTAAAACCGTGGCGTTTTACAACACCTTGAAAACCTTTACCTTTACTGGTTCCGGCAACATCTACAAAATCTCCTTCTGCAAAAAGCTCTACAGTTAAAACCTCCCCTAAAGTTTTTGTTTCTTCAAAGTGTTTAAACTCTATCGCTCTACGTTTTGGAGTTGTTTTTGCTTTTTCAAAGTGGCCTTTCATAGCTGATGAAGTGTTTTTTTCTTTCTTTTCGTCGAAAGATAATTGAACTGCTTCATAGCCGTCATGGTCTTTGGTTTTTACTTGCGTAACTACGCAAGGACCTGCTTCGATAACTGTGCATGGAATATATTTTCCAGAGGCATCGAAAAAGCTGGTCATTCCTATTTTTTTACCAATTAATCCTGACATTTATTCTTTTGTTAACTATTTATTTTTATTTGATTTCTTTTTCGGGTTACTGTTTTACAAACTTTCTCTTATTGTAATTTTTGCGTTTGAGAATATTTGATTTCAGATTTGGTGGTGTACCTAAACTTTAATCTCCACCTCTACTCCACTTGGTAATTCAAGTTTCATTAAAGCATCAACAGTTTTAGATGATGAACTATAAATGTCTAACAAACGTTTGTACGTACAAACCTGAAACTGCTCACGATTTTTCTTATTTACGTGTGGTGAACGTAATACAGTAAAAATACGTTTGTGAGTTGGCAAAGGAATCGGTCCGTTAATTACGGCTCCGGTCATTTTTACTGTTTTCACAATTTTCTCAGCACTCTTGTCAACTAAGTTGAAGTCGTACGATTTTAATTTAATTCTTATTCTTTGGCTGCTCATTTTATATTTCTAAGAAATTGTTATACTTTTTCTGCTTTACCTTTTGTTTTTGCAATAACATCTGCCGATACGTTAGCCGGTGCTTCTGCGTAATGATCAAACTCCATAGTAGATGTTGCACGACCTGAAGTTAATGTACGTAATTGAGTTACGTAACCAAACATTTCAGATAAAGGAACTTTTGCTTTAATAACTTGTGCTTTTCCTTTGCTATCCATCCCTTCAATTTGTCCGCGGCGGCGATTTAAATCACCAACAACGTCACCCATGTTTTGTTCTGGCGTTAAAACCTCAATTTTCATAATTGGCTCAAGCAATACCGGTTTACATTTTGGCAATGCTTCACGGTAAGCTGAACGAGCACAAATTTCAAATGATAATGCATCCGAGTCAACATTGTGGTAAGAACCATCTGTTAACGTAACTTTTAAGTTTTGTAAAGGGAAACCTGCTAAAATACCGTTAGCTAATGAACCTTTAAATCCTTTTTCAACTGCCGGAATAAACTCACGAGGAATGTTACCACCTGTAATTTCATTTACAAATTGTAATTCTCCGTCTTTAGCTATATCCCAATCAGCGTCAACAGGCCCAATCTCAACAGAAATATCAGCAAATTTACCACGACCACCCGTTTGTTTTTTGTAAACTTCACGGTGTTTAGTTGTTGTAGAAATTGCCTCTTTATAAGATACCTGAGGAGCACCTTGGTTAACTTCTACTTTAAATTCGCGACGCAAACGGTCAACAATAATTTCTAAGTGAAGCTCACCCATTCCGCTGATGATAGTTTGTCCAGAATCTTGATCCGTTTTAACACGGAAAGTAGGATCTTCTTCAGCTAATTTATTTAATGATACACCTAAACGATCTAAATCGGCCTGGGTTTTAGGCTCGATAGCTACACCAATTACCGGCTCAGGGAAATTCATCGCCTCAAGCACCATTGGGTGTTTTTCGTCACACAGGGTATCACCTGTTTTAATATCTTTAAATCCTACTGCTGCACCAATATCTCCTGCTTCAATAAAATCAATAGCATTTTGTTTATTAGCATGCATTTGGAAAATACGAGAAATACGTTCTTTGTTTCCGCTACGGGTGTTTAATACATAAGAACCTGCATCTAAACGGCCCGCGTAAGTACGGAAGAAGCACAAACGACCAACAAAAGGATCAGTTGCAATTTTAAATGCTAATGCAGTAAACGGTTCTTTAACATCCGGCTTACGAGAAATCTCTTCGCCTGTATCAGGATTAGTACCTGTAATGTTATTTTTATCTAAAGGAGATGGCATTAATTCCATCACCAAATCCAACATGGTTTGTACACCTTTGTTTTTGAAAGATGAACCACAAACCATTGGAACAATTTTATTTGCTAAACAAGCTTTACGTAATGCTGCTAAAACCTCTGCTTCGGTGATAGTTTCCGGAGCGTCAAAAAACTTCTCCATTATTTTATCATCAAATTCAGATACGGCCTCAAGCATTTTTTCGCGCCACTCTTTTGCTTCTTCTAATAAATCATCAGGAATTGGAACAACTTTGTAAGTCATACCTTTATCTTCTTCGTTCCAAACCATGCCGCGGAAGTTGATTAAATCAACAACACCGGTAAAGTTTTCTTCAGCACCAATAGGTATTTGTAAAGGAATTGCGTTACCGCCTAATATATCTCTTACTTGTTTTACAACCGCTAAGAAATCAGCACCCGAACGATCCATTTTATTTACGAAACCAATACGACTTACTTCGTAATTATCAGCTAAACGCCAGTTAGTTTCAGATTGAGGCTCAACACCATCAACCGCAGAAAACAACAATACAACACCATCCAATACACGTAATGAACGATTTACTTCAACGGTAAAATCTACGTGACCCGGCGTATCAATAATGTTAATTTTGTATTGGTTATCTTTATATTTCCAAAAACAAGTTGTAGCCGCAGATGTGATTGTTATACCACGTTCTTGCTCTTGTACCATCCAATCCATAGTTGCGGCACCATCATGCACCTCACCTATTTTGTGGTTAACACCTGTATAATAAAGAATACGCTCCGTTGTCGTAGTTTTACCTGCGTCAATGTGGGCAACAATCCCTATGTTTCTTGTATATGCTAAATCGCTCATTTTATTATCTTAACCTCTTTTATATTAGAAACGGAAATGTGAGAATGCTTTGTTAGCCTCAGCCATACGATGCACATCTTCTTTCTTTTTAAATGCAGCGCCCTCTTCTTTAGAAGCAGCAATAATTTCGCCGGCTAATTTCATAGCCATTGATTTTTCGTTACGTTTACGAGAGTAACCAACCATCCAGCTCATTGCTAAAGCGGTTTTACGCTCCGGGCGAACCTCTGAAGGAATTTGGAAAGTTGCACCACCTACACGGCGAGAACGAACCTCAACCTGTGGAGTAACATTAGCAAGCGCTTTGCGCCATACTTCAATGCCATCTTCGCTGGTACGTTTAGTAACTATTTCAATGGCATCATAAAAAATGGTAGATGCAATTGTTTTTTTGCCGCTATACATTAAGTTATTAATGAAACGAGTTACAATCGTGTCATTAAACTTTGGATCTGGCAATAAATATCTTTTTTTAGCTTTCGACTTCCTCATGTTATTACTATGCTATTGTTTTATTTCTTTTTTGCAGCTCCTTTAGCGGCAGCAGCTGGTGCTCCGGCTTTAGGACGTTTAGCGCCATATTTTGAACGTTGTTGTTTACGACCTTCAACACCAGCAGTATCTAATGCACCACGAACGATGTGGTAACGTACACCCGGTAAATCTTTTACACGGCCGCCGCGTACCAACACAATACTGTGTTCTTGCAAATTATGCCCTTCACCGGGGATATAAGCAATAACTTCTTGCTGATTGGTTAAACGAACTTTTGCCACTTTACGCAATGCCGAGTTTGGCTTTTTAGGCGTTGTGGTGTAAACACGGGTACATACGCCCCTGCGTTGTGGAGAAGAGTTTAAAGCCGCAGATTTGCTTTTGTTAGCATCTTTGGTTCTTCCTTTTCTTACTAATTGCTGTATAGTTGGCATCTTTAATCCTTTGAATTAGCTGATTTTACTACTGTTTTAACTTTTTATCCCCTTTTTAGGGACGGCAAAGGTAATAAAAAATCGTTGTCAACAACATTTTTTTACTTTTTTATTTAACTTTTTTCAAAAATATTTTTAAACTACCAAACAACTGCCGTTTTTTACTGTTTTTAAAGAAGAACAAATCTACCTTTTTAAAGGCACACACCATCCAAATTTATTGATGTTTCAGTAATTTTTATTCTCTCCAATCTCCTTACACATATCTCATTTCTGCTATATATTTTTTTATTAACAATTTGGGCGTTCCGGCGTGTATCATTTTGGTTACTGCAGAGAAATATCTTCGCCGGCGGGCTTTTTGCAGTAAAGCTTTTTAATGATTACCTTAAAAAGGCTTTCTTGCTGCAATCCCTAACGCAAATACAATAATTATTTGTTTATAGATCGAGTGTAAAGTTCTTCTACCTTCTTGCGCGCCCAAGGGGTTTTTCGCAAAAACGTTAAACTTGATTTTATACTTGGGTTTTCGTAAAAGCAATTAATTTTTATGCGGTTAGATAATTCTTCCCAACCGTATTGCTTGTGTAAATGCACTAAAATGGCTTCTAACGTTATGCCGTGTAAAGGGTTGTTGGCTTGTAATTCTGGCATTCTGTAAAGAAGAAAATTAATCAGTAATTTTTGTTTTTTCTTCTACTAGGGTAGTTTGTTTTTCAAAATCTTTTTTCATCGTGTTTACGTTGTTGTGTATATCCTGCTGTATACCGCTGGTAGCATCTTTAAACTGGCGTATGCCTTTGCCTAAATTACGCATTAAATTTGGCATTCCTTTTCCACCAAATAACAGCATCACAACCAATAGAATGACAAATAATTCTCCGCCGCCCAAAAAATCAAATATTAAAAAAACAGGTTTATTCATTTGTTTTTATTTTAACTAATGTGATTATGTTTAGCCATAGCCTAAAATTATCCTATTAAAAATTTTTATTTTTTTTAAATTTAAGTAACGTATAAATTCCAATGCCAAATATCAATGCTACAATAAACAAGATAAAGTAATCACTCGCACCTACTTCATACATGCTATTTTCGGCTGCTAATAAAATCATGGTGCAAAATTAACCAATCATTTTTATTAAATATAATATATTAACTTAATTAAGCGTTAAAGTTTAAAGGCAAAAAGGGTAACATCGTCAATCTGTTCCAGTTCTCCTTTCCAGGTTTCAAATTGCTTTACAAGTATGGCTTTCTGCTCTTGCATAGATAAGCGATTATTTACTAAAAGCAGTTCTTCCAATTGTTTGTATTTGAATTTTTTTCCTTTCGGTCCGCCAAACTGGTCGGCATAACCATCGGTAAACATATATACCGTATCACCTGCCTGTAGCTGAATGGTTTGCAGCGTAAATGGTTCGTTTTCTCTTGGTGATTTGCCCACCGGCATTCTATCTGTAGGGTATTCCAGCAACTCGTAATTACGTAATAAAATAAGCGGGTTATTGGCGCAGCTAAATTCTATTAGTTTTGTTTTAGCGTGAAAAGCTATGAGGGTACAATCCATGCCGTCTTTTCCACCTTCTTCCGAGCCATCGGCTTTTAAAGATTCGATAAGCCTGTTGCGCACATAAGCCAGTATTTCATTAGGTTTTTGAATTTTCTTTTCGCTAATAGCTTCGTTTAAAAAGGACATATTCAAAAGACTCATAAAAGCGCCCGGAACTCCATGTCCGGTAGAATCTGCTATAACAAGATAAAATACATCGTTTACACGGGTAGCCCAATAAAAATCTCCGCTAACAATATCTTTTGGGTTAAAGAAAATAAAATAATCTGCCAGGTTCTGTTTCAATAAATTATCTGAGGCCAGTAATGCTTGCTGAATACGGCGTGCATAATGTATGCTATCGGTAATATCTTTATTACGCTCTTCAATAATTTCTTTTTGTTTTACAACTTCGTAAGTCCTTTCTTTTACTTGCCTTTCCAGCATTTCATTTTGCGAAAAAAGAATTTGTTGCTTTTCTTTTTCTTGTAAAATATTTTTTGCCGACAAGCTTTCTATTTCTACTAATTTATCCTGTAAATGTTTGTTGGTAAAAGCAAAATTACGAGCCAAATAAATACTCATAGATAGCGGAATGCTCATAATCGCTATAAGAACAAACAAGCCAATGGCTATACCAGCTATACCACGTATAGAAAAATGAACACTTGCTTGCGATAAAATTGCAGCTCCAATAAAAAAACACGTTACTACACCAAGAAACACTAACACGCCCGCTCCCACTATTTTTGCGCCCTCTTGTTTGCGCCTTAAACCCGTAAGGATAGAGCGTACCGCTTCTATACACGTATAAATAAGCACCATAAACCACGCAGTGAGTCCTAAAAAATTTAATAGTTTGATATATTCGGTAAGAATAACAAACAACACCAACCCACAACCTATTCTGAATAATAGTTTTGCATGGTTGGGTTTAAAAAGCGCATACATGCAGGCTATAAGCGACAGTTGCGATAGCAACGGAAATATATTTGCATAATACATATAAAACAGATAGAACGAAGAATTGAAAATAACCATAGTAGTGAAAAGTTTAACCACTACAAAAGCATATATAAGCATAAATATAGCAAAGTATAAATTTTCTTTTTGCTTACGGTAAAAGATGTACAACAAAAAATGTACAATGCTTAGGGTAAACGAAAAACCAAACAAGCATGAAATAATAAATGCCGTGCCTAGATTTTCCGTTTTTTCGTTGATAAGTTTATACGCATCGGACACTAATTTTATACTTACGCCGCCCAAATCTTCTTCATAAGTTTCATAAAATTTTATCGCCTTATGATTTGAATAACGAATGGAAAGTACGTGCAAATTTGTATCAGGTAACGAAAACAATACGGGGGCTTCGGGCATATTGCATTTTTCATAGACAATATCAGTCGAAACTTTACCAAAGCCGTTTAAAAATTTTCCGTCCAAATAAAATTCAGATGCACCATAATGATACACATTCAGAGCCAACAATTTTTTGGTGAGCGAATCATCCACTTTAAACCAACAACGAAACCAAATAATTCCGTTAAATATATCCGTAGAAACCGAATCGAAATTTAATTTTGGATTAATGGTTTTCCATGCGCTATCCTTGCATGTAGGCAATGCGTATTGCGGCTTATCGCCCAGCATGTATTTCCATTGTTTGAAAGGCGCATTTTGTTTTTGGTTGCTTTCGCTCCCAACCTGAAACACCGCTTTGCCCCCACCATCTTCAAATGCGTAGCGCAGCGCAAACAGAATAGAAAAACACACAAAGAACCCCGTAAAAATATAAATTGCTTTTTTTGTATTCTTTTTAAGAGGCATATCTAAATCAAATATACCTTATTCTTTATAAAAACGTAAAGGTTTTTCAAGGGAATTTATTTAACTGCTTCCACACTTATTTTCAATACCTCTTTCAACTTGGTTATCGCATAATCAATTTCTTCTTTGGTGTTGTACTTACTAAATGAAAAACGTACCGAAGGCCGGCTTACATCCACACCCAAGCCACGCAATACATGCGAACCTTGATCGCTACCCGAAGAACAAGCACTTCCACCCGAAGCTGCAATGCCTTGTATATCTAAATTAAACAGCAGCATTTCTCCATCATCACTTGGCGGCAAATAAACATTAAGTACCGTATATAAACTATTCTCCCCTATTTCGCCATTAAATTCAACACCTGGAATGCTTTTTTGCAACTCATCAATCATGTAGTTTTTTAGGCGGCTAATATGTGTTTGGTGCTCATCCATTTCTCTGAAACAAATTTCAAGTGCTTTTGCCAAGCCAATAATGCCATACACATTTTCGGTACCGCCGCGCATATTACGTTCTTGTGCGCCACCGTGAATAAGTGGTTTTAATTTTATGGCATGATTTACGTATAAAAAACCTACGCCTTTTGGCCCGTGAAATTTATGACCTGCACAGGTAACCATGTGTACTTTTATATTGCGTAAATCCATTGCATAATGCCCCATAGTTTGTACGGTATCGCTATGAAAAATAGAATCGTATTTTTCGCACAGTTCGCCTACTTTTTTTATAGGAAGTAAGGTTCCTATCTCATTATTTGCGTGCATTAAAGACACTAACGATTTTGGGTTTGCTACTAATAATGCTTCCAACTGTTTTAAATCTACATTGCCTTTTTTATCAACGTTTACCCAACTTACTTTTATTTTGCCGGCCTTCTCCAGTTCGCTAAGCGTATGCTCTACCGCATGGTGTTCTATTTTAGAAGATATAGCATGTTTAATTCCGTACGTATCAATTGCTTTAACAATGGCCATGTTATCGGCCTCTGTACCGCCCGATGTAAAGAAAATCTCAGCAGGAGTTACGTTTAATAATTTAGATACCATTTTGCGCGCCCCTTCAATAGCAGAACGGGTTTTACGACCGTATGTGTGTATAGAAGACGGATTACCAAATTCCTCTTTCATATAAGGAAGCATGGCTTCAAAAACTTCGTTATCTAATTTGGTGGTGGCTGCGTTATCTAAGTAAACTTTCATTTGCAATATTTATTTTAATAATGAGCTTATACTACTGTACAAAAATACAATGTTTATTCTGTTTTTATTGATTTTTACTTGAAATAGAGATAAGCAACTTTTCCAAACCGTAATTGCTCGGATTAAATTCCCCTTTTTAGAGGATATAAAGATGTTAAAAGTTATTTTATTTTTGTTGCGTTAAATCACAAAACAAAAAAACATGAAAAAGATTTTTACCGCAGTAGCACTAATTATTTTAGCATCTTTAATTGGATTTGCTTGTAAAAAAAGTAGTACCACTAACTCTAGTACTTCTAGTACTACAACAACAACCGGCAATAATGCAACCCCTGTTGCGTATACCTTTTCGGTAAATGGCGTTGCAGAGCAAGGTAGTAACCCTCAATTAATTAAAGGTGGTACTCCTAGCAATAACGAATATTCGTTTTCATTATTTGGTGATTGGAATCTGGGGATTGCATTTTCGGGCACGATTACACCCACTGCCGGAAATTACCTAATTGAAGATTCAACTAGTACCATACCTGCCGGCTATTGTACGTTTGTAATATCTGGCCCTAATAACCAAATAGGGCATGCGCCATCTGGTACTGTTACGGTTGCTACGGGCAGTACAAACACTATTAATTTTAGCAATATCTTAGTTCCGGCTCAAGGCACTACTGTAACCCCGGCACCTGTTTATACGGTATCGGGTACAATAAAGTATTAATATAAACATATTATAGAAAGGACTTATGGAGGTAAGCTGCCTTTAAACCTATAGCATCCAACATAAATGGGGCTAATAAAGCTGCGCTGTTAAATGGGGCTAATAAAGCTGCGCTGTAACGCCAATATTTCCAAACATCTAATAGTGGTTTAAATTAATATTTTTGGTAAGGAACCCGGTTTTGTAAAGACCTGCCAAGAGTTACCTCATCGGTATATTCCAGCTCCTCACCTACTGGCACGCCACGTGCCAATGTTGAAATAGATACCTTAAGCGTTTGCAGTTTACGAGATAAATAAAAGGCTGTTGTATCGCCTTCGGTGGTGCCGCTTAAAGCAAAAATAATTTCGCCGGTCTCGAGTTCAATTGCGCGTTTTAATAAAGCATCAATAAATAGATCGGCAGGGCCAATACCATCAATAGGAGAGATTAACCCGCCCAACACATGGTAAACACCACGGTACATACCTGTATTTTCAATAGCCATCACATCCCGCACATCTTGTACTACGCAAATAATTTTTTTATCGCGCATGGTGTTGGTGCAAATACTGCACACGTCGGTATCAGAAACATTATAACAATTATTGCAAAACTTAATGAGTGTGCGCATATTTAAAATAGATTGCGCCAGGTTGTGCGAAAAATCTTTTTCGTTACGTAATAAATGCAGCACGTAACGCAACGCTGTTTTACGGCCAACACCAGGTAAGCGAGAGAACTCGTTTACAGCACTGTCTAAAAGTTTGGAGGGTAATTCCACACGGTAAAATTACGCAATTTTTAAACTATTGTTTAAGGTATTTATTAAACATTTTTATGTGAAGAAAAATTATTTTTAAGCAATTTATGGGTTTTAAAAAACCTCATCTTCGTTTAGTGCTTTTTGCATTCAGCTAATAAAAAAAAGAAACAACAAGCTAAACGTATGTCGGCAGCCTTTATATTAATTTGTATTGCTTTATATTTTGGCGGTTTATTGCTTATTGCCTATATAACCGGCCGAAAGAGCGATGCCAATACCTATTTTATTGGCAACAAAGCATCGCCCTGGTATGCGGTTGCCTTTGGTATGCTCGGAGATTCACTAAGCGGAGTAACGTATATTTCTGTACCCGGAAATGTAATTAATACCCAGTTTTCTTATTTGCAATTAGTGCTTGGTTATTTAGTAGGCTATGTAATTATTGCAAAAGTTTTGCTGCCACTTTATTATAAAATGAATTTGCTTTCTATTTATACATACTTAGAAACTCGCTTTGGACGAAGCACACAAAAAACGGGTGCTTTCTTTTTTATTTTATCGAGGACGTTAGGCGCAGCCGGAAGATTATATTTAGCAGCTGGCGTTATCCAATTTTTTGTTTTTGATAGATTTGAAACTATTCACATTCCTTTTGCACTAAGCGTATCTGTTATTATTGCCCTTATGCTTTTATATACGTACAAAGGCGGTATAAAAACTTTGGTGTGGACAGATACTTTTCAATCGTTTTTTTTAGTGTTGGGGGTTGTGCTTTCAATTGCGGCCATTATTTCTAGTACCGATTGGAGCTTTACCACAACGGTTTCCAAATTATCACACTCAAGTTACTCGCAGGTTTTTTTCTTGGATTGGCATAAATCTACATTCTTTTTTAAGCAATTTTTAGGTGGTGTTTTTATTGCCGTAACTATGACCGGTTTAGACCAAAACATGATGCAGAAAAACCTAAGTATGAGTAACCTTAAAGACGCGCAAAAAAATATTTATTGGTTTAGTATTGTGTTGGTTATTGTCAACTTTTGCTTTTTAGCTTTAGGCGCTTTATTGTTTTTATATCAGCAAGAAAAAAACATTCCATTACCGGTAAACGAAGCCGGAAAAATCTTAACCGACCGCGTTTTTCCTAATCTGGCCTTAAATTATTTAGGCGCTTTTGCAGGTTTGGTATTTATTATTGGTTTAACGGCAGCCACTTTTTCCAGTGCCGATTCGGTGCTTACAACTCTTACCACATCTATGTATATAGATATGTTTGAGGTAGATAAAAAATCATTTTCCGAAAAAACAAAAACTAGGTATCGTCATGTAATACACATTAGTTTTGCCGTTTTATTATGGGCTTGTATTTTAATTTTTAATGCCATAAACAGCAAAGCTATAATAGATACCATTTTAATCATTGCGGGTTATACTTACGGGCCACTGCTTGGCTTATTTTCTTTTGGTATAATTTTAAAACGCCATGTTGCTGATAAGGTCATTCCCATTATTTGCCTGGCTTCTCCTCTGCTAACGTATGGTTTAAACGTTTTACTGCCTTTACTAATTAAAGATTATCAATTGGGTAACGAAATTATTCTATTGAATGGCATGATAACATTTGCAGGACTTTATCTCTTTTCTAAAAAAGAAACTACTACTATACTTGCTTAATTTTAGGGCGTTCCGGCAGGCGTCATTTCGGACAATGTCGAGAATTTTCTGCGCCGTCGGGCTGCCCGCAGTAAAGCTTTTGTGGGTACACAAAAGGCTTTCTTGCCGCATCCCTAACGCAAATGCAGCCGCAGCATTACAAAGTCAAGTAGGCAAGGGCATTACAGCCCAAGCCTCTCACAGAACCGTACGTGAACCTCTCGATTCATACGGCTCTTGTTATACAATCAACTATGTTTAAAAATAGTCCACTTATAGGACTATTAGCAACGAAAACGTAAGGGCTAATTGAAACATATTTTTGGAAAAATGGATCAACACTCCAAAACCTGCCTCCCAAACGCGGGTCGCTTTCACGGAAACCATAATCATACGCATTACCACTACCATATATTTCATCATCCTTTTCTTTCCCATTAAAGCCGTAACGGTATACTCTTGTGCGTTTTGAAAACAAACTATTTTTTTGTTTGCGAGAAGTTTTATAAAAAAACTTGGTGCTACGATGAGCAAAAGTATTTTGTATAGGGTATCTCATACAACGAAAATAAAAAAAAAGGAAGTCTTAAAACTTCCTTTAAAATTAAATTATTACTTTTTTAAATTAGAATAGGCTTTTTGATTGGGGGATAGACTTGCTTTAAAATCTGAAATTTGAGGTCGTATTTGCGACTACCAATATTTAAAGATTAATTTTTTTTTGAATGTGTTTTGTATCCTATTTGTTTGCGGGGCTGTGGATTTTCTTTCTTCTCAAGTAATTCATCTAAATACTTAAATACCAATTCTATGTTCTTAGTATTATTATCTGTTTTTTTACGAATTTCTTCAAGGGCTAAACGTAGTTCCGTATTATCAATAAACATTTTTCGTATGCGTGTAAATACACGCATAATTTGAATATTTACATTTATTGCTCTATCGCTATTGAGTACCCCTGAAAGCATTGCCACACCTTGCTCAGTAAAGGCATACGGTAATTTACGTGTTCCACCCCAACTTGATGTTCCATTTTGGAATATCAAGTTTTTAAACTCCTGCTCGGTTAATTGAAACATAAAGTCGTCAGGAAAACGCTTGAGGTTACGCTGAACGGCTTTATTAAAATTCCCAGTTGTTACTTGGTACAATTCAGCCAAGTCTTTATCCAACATTACTTTATGCTCCCTGATATAATAAATCCGATTCATTACTACTTCATCAGGAATCGTAACAGATGTTTCTTTTTTAGCCATGTTTTAATTAATTTTTGCGAACACAAATTTAAGTTTTTTCAATACACAACACTAAATCGGAAACCATTTATTCATCAACTCCCTTTGTTCTTCTATTGCAAAGTGATTTCCTTTCGCATCAATTCATTATTATTTGTGCGAATAATAATTTCTTTTAAGCGTTCATTAAATTTATCGCCATGCATTCGGTTACCCTGATTATTAATAAAAAAGGAAGGCGACTCTTCAAAGTTATTCTGTGAAAAATACTTGGCTCTCTCATAAATTAAATACTCCTTCAAATCCTTTATCACATTATTTGAAAGTGGAACAGTTCGGGATTTGCTGTTTTTACCTTGCCGTACCAACAGCATTCCTTTGTGTAATAAAATATCGGTGGTATTCAGGTTTTGGATTTCAGTTCTCCTGAGTTTTAATCGATACATCCTTCTATGATTTCGAAGCCTAGTATTGGTTTATTATTTTTATAATCTTCTATTGTAGCATATAGACTATTGTCTATTTTATCAGTTCTTTGTAATTCAAAAATCCTGTATGTTGTATTTGACTGAAGGAAATCGATGAAATAAAGATCGCTACTAAAGACAAAAAGAGTTTTCTGATAATTTTCTTCATGAGGTTTAAAGAATTTTGTTTGGTGTGAATTGCCACTATTTTAATAAAACTCCATTCTTCCAAGTTTCTTTTTTTATGGATAATCCTCTGTTATCAAAATATTGCCACAAACCTACTTTTCTATAATTCTTAAAAGATTTTTCATCATATATCTCGTAGTTACCTATACTCTTTATATTCCCATTTTCATGATATTCCTGCCATTCTCCTATTGCCAATCTGCCAAAGCAATGACCATGTTTTTTACAAAAAAAATTCGGATAAAATTCATATCCAACTGCAGAATTTTGTTCATTATTTGGATAAAAGAAAAATGTTGCTAAAAGATTATATTTTGAAAATGTTAAATAAACTGTGCCGTAGTTTCCGCATTTATATATATGATTTGATTCTCCCGTATCCATTTTCATTCCTTTGTACCTACTAAAAAAAAATTTATCTTTTAATGGTTTGCCACCTCCTGTTGTATCATAAATTCCGAGGAGAAAAAATGTAATGCTTGTATCTTTCGTATAAGCGATATCAAATTCTAAATTATTCAATTCTTTAAAATAGTACTCATAAGAACCTTGTATTGTATTGTAGGTATAAGAATCTTTAAAAGTACTTTTTTCCATAAACAGATACGACTTATTATATATAAAAATTCGAGTACCACCCTGATATTTTTTCCATTCTTTTTTAGCTGGGTCATTATCCCAAAAAGCGGTATCAACGATAGGTTGATTTTTATCTAATTTATTTACACTTTGCTTAAAATACCTAATAATTGCCTCGCCATAACGCTCTCCATATTTATATCTAATAGACTTAATTTCTCCCTTAGAGTAAAAGGATGTATCAAAAGGAATTTGTTGTGCTTTTGTATAAAAAACCATAAGAAAAAATAATATAAAGTAGTTTATTTTCATTACTCTCCTTCTTTTAGATTTTGTTGTGGGGAACCAATAACATCCACCGAAAGAGACCCATTAGTATCATGAGGGTCAACAGTAATAGGATTAGGTATAATTTTCGCATTAGGGTACTGTTTTTGTAAATTAGCAGTAGTTTCTGTTATTTGTTTTTGATACGCAGATACATCAGGATAATTAATAAGGACACTTGTTACTTGCTCATTGGATTGATGGGTTTTATCAGCAGCAGCAGCAGTATGGTTGCTGACTTTAGTAACTAAATCTGCACCTCCTGATAGAGGCAAATCTTCGGCATCACTTTTGCCTGCTGGCGCTGGTTCAGGTGGAACAATCAAATTAAATTTACTACCCTGTAAATCCGTTGGATAATTGTTATCATTCTTTGATGAGGAAGACCCCATTCCTTCAAGTTTTACTCCAGTATTAGTCAAGTCAGATTGTTTGAATTTTAGTTCATAAGCATTTGCATTTATTCCTCCACTTTTAACTGTCCCTCCTTGATTGAATAACGGCACAACAATTGGGTTGTTTGCACTCGGATTGCTCGGATCAATTCCTAATACTTGATTTAATCCACTTGAGTTAGTACTACGAGTATCTGGCTTTCCTGACAAATGGTGTATTAGTATTGCGCCATCATGAGAGCGAGAAGTCGTACCTGCTGCGACTTCAATAGTTACGTAAGCATTTCCTGCTTTGTCGACAAAAGGCACTGCATAATTTATATCTTCAAGACCATCTATATCTATAGCTACAATTGGCTTATTACTAGCATATTGGTATGGTGTATAAAAAGCGAATTTCTTTGTCAAAGGGTCAACGCTCCAAAACCTACCCAAACGAGGGTCATACATCCTAAACCCGTAATCATACTCATTACCAGCTCCAAAAGTCTCGTCATCCTTTTCTTTTCCATTGAAGCCATAACGGTATACTCTTGTGCGTTTTGAAAACAAACTATAATTTACACCTATCAAAGGGTTTTCAAAGAACTTAGTATTTGATAGTGATGTCACACAATAAAAGTATAAAAAAAATTAAAGGAGTACAAAAAAAGCCCTGATTGCTCAGAGCTTTTAAGAAATTGGTTAAGAATTATTAGTCGATTGAAATTGAGAGATGTCGATTTAATCCAGCCTCAACAATTTTTTTCAGCGTCATAATTTCTACATCGCCGCCGTCATTTTCTAACTTGGTAATGTAGGTTCTTGAA
>JBBRAG010000030.1:0-28780 GCA_038206945.1 Bacteroidia bacterium
ACTTTCGGGCGGTGCAATTTTAAAATCGACTTCAACACTAACTAATTGCAGCATATAATTTATTATTTGCTGCGACGAAATATTTTTAGAGCAAAATATAATTTCCTGTATTTGATGTACTTCAATTATTTCGTTTAACTGATTGATGTTTCCTAATTGATCATCTCCTTGTTCGTTAATGCTTACAAACCCAATAAAAGCAGGCTTTACCGATGTTTCTTTTAATACGCTTACTACCCGATCATATTCATCTTTATCGGCAACAATAGCAATACGTTTGCGTAAATCTTCATTTAAAATAAAGCCTTTAATTTTAAAGAAATGAAAAATTAATCTTAATATGATTAAGCTTACCAAAGTAGATACGGAGCCTAATAAAATGATGGCTCGCGAAAAACGGTAGGCTTCAGGCAATAAAGAGTAACCAATTAAAATAACTGCCATACCTGTTACAACTCCTTGAATTATTTTACGAAGTTTTATAGGTTTATCATATCCTCCGTTTAAAAAAACACTCAACACCCAAATGATGGAATAAACTAAAAATGCCCATTCAACAAGGTGTTCGGCATAAGTACCTTCTCCACCCACAAATTTAATATGCTTTTCATAATATTCTTTAACGGCAAATAATCCGCCAAATATCATTGTAAAATCAAGCGCCGGAACCGCAATTTGTTTTACCACTCGCCAAGCTATAGAAGCGCCGGCTCTTAGGTATATTGCAAAGTGTATTAAAAAAGAAAAAAGTTTAGCTCTGTTTTGAGAAAAATGTTTGCGTGCAAAAATGGCCATTGCCTTATAAAATACAAGCACATAGTTAACGCTGCTCTTTTTAGTGCTCTCGCCTTTGTAATGAATAATGGTTGTATCGGCGTAATAATAATTTTTGTATCCGCTTAAAATAATGCGGTACGAAAGATCAATATCCTCACCATACATAAAATATTCTTCGTCCAAAAGGCCACATTTAGCAAGTGTTTCAGCTCTAAGCAACATAAACGCACCACTAAGTACATCAATGCTATTTGTTTTGTTTATATCGAGATAGGTTAAGTGATAACGCCCAAAACGTTTTGATTTTGGAAAGAATTTAGACAAACCAAATATTTTATAAAAAGCAACCTCAGGGGTTGGCAAGCCACGTTTAGATTCGGGTAAGAAATTTCCTTTGCCATCCACCATTTTAACGCCCAAACCACCTGCATCAGGATGCTCATCCATAAAAGAAACCACTTTAGTAAAAGTATCTTCCTGCACCACTGTATCGGGGTTAAGCAGCAATACGTACTGACCTATACTTACCCGAATAGCTTGGTTATTTGCTTTAGAAAAACCGGTATTGACTTTATTTTCTATCAGAATTACCTGAGGGAACTTCTCTTTAATTAAGGCCACAGAACCATCAACCGAGTTGTTGTCAACTACAAATACTTCGGCATCAATACCTTTAAGAGCGCCATAAACCGAGTGCAAGCATTGTTCTATAAAATGCTTTACATTATAATTTACTATGACGATGGATAGTTTCATAAATCTGCCTAAATTTACAAGTATTATTTAACGTATGAGTGCTAAAAAAATTGCCGGTATAAAACACATTTTTTTTGATTTAGACCACACCTTATGGGATTTTGAGAAAAACTCGGAAACAGTAATAAAACAATTGCTTGTAACCTACGATTTAGAGCGCTTGTACAATCTTACCGCAGATGATTTTATCAAGAAATATAAAAAGATCAATCACAAGCTTTGGCATTTATACAGTCATAAAAAAATAACGAAAGAAGAATTAAGGAATACACGTTTTAGCAAAACACTTAAAAAATTTGGTGCTAAAAATGAAGAACTTAGTTTATTATTAGAAAAAGAATACATTGCTCGAAGCCCTTACCAAACCCACCTTTTAGATGGAGCTAACGAAATTTTAGATTACTTAAAACCTAAATATCATTTACACATTTTAACCAATGGTTTTAAAGAAGTGCAACATATTAAATTACATGAAAGTGGGATAAAAAAGTATTTCAACAATATTTTTATTTCAGAAGAAATTGGTTTTCAGAAACCGGATATTGAAATTTTTGAAGCAGCACAAAAAAAAGCTATTGTAAAAGCAGATGAATGTATTATGATTGGCGATAATTATCCGAATGATATAGAAGGCGCGCTTAATGCTGGCTGGAAAGCAATTTATATATCTAACAGAAAGAAAAGAACTAAAAACGAAAACCTGTTTCAAATAAATAATTTGTTGGAGCTAAAAGAACTCCTTTAATTATTTATTACGTTCCCAAGTTTCAAAAGTAAAAGAATATCTGTTTTTTTCATCAGCGGCTACATCTTCATGCGCTATTCGTTTCCACACGGTGTTATCTAAAGTTTCAAAAAAAGCATCGCCTTCAAAGCTATGATGAATGCGAGTTAAATAAATTTTATCGCATTCAAAAAGTGTTTGTTTATAAATTTCAGCTCCGCCAATAATAAACACTTCTTCGTTTACAAAATGGTGTTTTGCATACTTTATAGCATCATTAATTGAAGATATAACAACGGCTCCGGGTGCGCTATAAGCTGTTTGACGAGTAATAACAATATTAGTCCTACCGGGTAAGGGGCGATATTTTTCAGGAATAGATTCGTAGTTTTTTCTTCCGGTAATAATGGGATGGCCTTTGGTTTTGTCCTTAAAAAATTTCATATCAGTTGGCAAATTCCAAATAAGGGCATTGTCTTTACCGATAACATTATTTTCGGCTGCGGCTACTATAATTGATAAAATCATGTGTAAATTTAATTATTTAAAATTATTACGAATTTGTTTGGAGATCTATTTATTGAGAGGATGAAACGAGTTTAGCATAACACCCTCGTTAAAACTCTACGTGCGTCCTAAAGCTAAAAACATTAACCGGGCCTCTATCTTTATTATAAGCAGGGTTCAAAATAAATTGATAATCTACTGTTACCCATAACCAAGGCACAAGCTTTAATTTATAAAAAGTTTCTAATATTTGTTCATACCCATAATGTGGCAACTTTCCATCACCAATAATAAAACCATACCCGCCTGCTGCTAGGTAATTACGGTGCGCGTTAGATATGCCATTGATTACATAAGCAACTCCTAAATGATCGTCGGCACGTTTTTTAATATTAGGATGAACCCTAAAACCTGCGCTGGCCGTTTGATCAATTTCGGTAAAAGCCCAGGTTGCTGTTTGTCCGTCGTTCCATCCTAAGCGGGCAAAAATACCAAGACTACGTAAAATTTCCTGGTTATAACTTAAGCCAAAACCATATTTTAATCCGCCATATTGTAACCCTGTGCGATTACCGCTTATAACATTTAAATAAGCGCTATCTCCTTTATGTAAGGAATTTGTAGCTTCATTGTAGGAAGGGGCCGAAGAAAAATTAGCAAAGGCTAATGCACGAAAATTACCCAGGTGTTTCTTAATTTTAAATCGTTTTTCAAACTCTACCGTCTCGCCGTTTGCCTTGCCAATAGTAAGGTCGAACACTTGCGAGTTGGCAAGTTTAGGTACCAGAACGCTACCTATACGAAATGAATACCCCGGCTCAATTACCTCTACCACCGCTCCCCAGGTATAGCCACGGGTATTGGCTGGATAATCCCAAGCACCGTTATCCATTAAGCTCCAGTTCATAAATTCGCTTCGCGGATCGTGACTATAAGCGTTATCATCAAAAAAATCGGCAAGGCTAAATTTACCTACAGATATAGTAATACGATGCGCCGGAATATTATCAGCAATTTGATTTGATTCTCCGTTGCGATGTTCGGTTGTAGATTTTTTTAAGGAAATATGCTGTTCAAAAAAAGCACGAGCTATATATAAGGCTGGCGCAGGGCTGCCAACCCTAAAAGTTTCTCCGTTGCTGGCACCAGCAAGCCCTAATGCATAACTCATACCTTTTCCTCCGGCAATTTCAGGATTTACAAACAAGCCTGCGCCTTTCCATAACTTACGCCCAAGGTAAAAAGTAGATGTTACCGATAAAGCGGTTTCGCCGGTATCTTGTAAGCTGTGTTGGCCTGTGTAAGACGCGTTAAAAGCGGGATGCCCTTGAAAAATACTGGTAAACTGAAAATGTAGACTCCATTTCTCTAACGAATCGAAACGATTAGAAAGAAGGCCTTTATAATTGTTATTATTATTGTCATCGCCCTGAGCTTTTATTTTTGTATTAGAAATACATAGCAATATCAGTATAACTAAAGCAAATAAAACAGGTTTATCTTTAATATTTTTCATAAAAAACGAGCAAAGGTAACTTTTACTTAAAACAAGCCTAATTAATAATGTGTACAATTATTGATTTTAAGTACATTTGAGTGGTAGCTGCTATTTAAAATAATATAATGAAACAAATTTTACTAATACTTGCATTTACATTAACTTTTATAAACATAGGTGCGCAAACAAGCTATGTTGGTTTTATTGATACAAATCCAATTGAGTTATTGACTACTATTTATTCTGACGGCGATGCAAGGGCTATTTATTGCTACACCAATTTTGATGAACCAATTGTTATTACAGGAAACTTTAAAAATGGCAAACTAACACTTTTTGAAACAAACAATAATAAAAAAACAGCTTCTTTACAATTTGATAATTTTAACTCTAAAAGCAATAAATTAGAGGGGGCTTGGACTGATTTAAAAACTAAGAAAGAACTAAAAATAATAATAAATAAATCTTTTGATATTGAACACGGAGATAGTGTAGAATGGTTGGGAAGAGAAATAATTCAAGGGGTTTCTTTAGATAATAAGTATTTTAAACTAATTGTATCTAAAACCAAAAACAACTATTACGCAAAAGTTAACGGAGTAAAAATAGTAGAAAAAAAAACTGATAAATTGCTTCAACAAATAAATTTAGACTGTCAGCTTTTGGGCTTAAATAATATTTCAATTGACGATTATAATTTTGACGGAATAATGGATTTTTCGGTTTTTGAAGCAAGTTATGCCGGGCCAAATACATCAAGCTTGTATTTTTTGTATGATGATAAAACAAATAAATATATTGAAAGTGGTTTTTCAGGTGTTTCGTTAGAATTTAATAGCCATTTAAAAAGAATTTTTGAACGAAACCAATGTTGTGCAGGTGCAAGTGTTACAACGGCTGAATATAAAGTTGTAGAAAATAATATGGTTTTAATTAAAAAACATTGTTTTAAGTGGGACGAAAAAAAGCATGCATTAGTAGAAAGAAAAATAAAAGATTGCCAGTAATATATTGTTTACATTCTTACTATTAATTATATTTGATTATGAAATTAATAATAAAGTTCTTTTTATTGGATTATTTATAACAAGCAGTTCTATCAAAGCAAATGATACCTTAAAAGTTAAAAAAGGTAGGTTTTTTGTAGAGCCGAAGATGGTTTTTTATGTGCTTATACAAAAATCAGGAACGTCTGTTAGTGAAAGCTATTTAATATCACACCCTATTGCTTGTAGTGCTGATGGTTATTATAAAGAAACTATAAATAGATAACCAAAAACTAGTATTAATTTTGGATTTTTGGTAGGAATGTCGGTAAGATTGAGTAAGCATTTTAATTATGAAGTTTCATTAAATAATTATCATTATAAAGTATTGGGTAAAACAAAATTCTCTTATCAAGATTCTTCAGTAAATTACTCTTCGAATGTAACTTTTATTCAGAAAAAATATCTAAATTTTTTGGGCATTGGTAATGGATTATCTTATCATTATA
The DNA here is from genome assembly GCA_038206945.1 of Bacteroidia bacterium. Classification (GTDB taxonomy): domain Bacteria; phylum Bacteroidota; class Bacteroidia; order B-17B0; family Aurantibacillaceae; genus PALSA-968. Next base: position 5,758 of record JBBRAG010000030.1, read on the forward strand.
AAAGATTTAATTTTACTAAACTATTATGATGTATGCAATAATTTACAAATTTCAAAGTAGCCAATATTATATCATTACTAATTCAATAATTACCTCAAAAACTCAGTCTAGTAACTCTATAAAACATGATAACTGGAGAGGAGATTCTTTTACTGTTACAACTGAACATAAAATTGGTTATAGTTTTTTAAATGAAAAAATTGTAACTTTTATTGGCGTAAATTTTGCTTACGACGAGCCTTTTGATGTAACTTTTGAACATAATAAAGGTTACTTCAACCAAATTCCTTTTACTTCCGTAAAAATTAACTACTAATGAAACTCATCTTTGCCACACACAACCACCACAAATTACAGGAAATAAAATTATTGCTTCCAAAAAGCATTGAGTTGGTTTCTTTATCTGATTTAAATTTTACCGATGATATTGCTGAAACCGGTAATACTTTGCCAGAAAATGCACTTTTAAAAGCAACCTATATCTATAAACGTTTTGGTTTAGATTGCTTTGCCGATGATAGCGGTTTAGAAGTAGAAGCCTTAAACGGAGAACCCGGTGTTTACTCGGCACGTTACGCAGGTTTGCAAAAAAGTGATGCCGATAATAACCACAAACTTTTGTCCGAATTAAAAGATAAACCAAACCGAAATGCTTGTTTTAAAACGGTAATTGCGCTTTATTTTAATGGAAAAACACACACATTTGATGGCATTATTAATGGTGTAATTTTATCCGAAACGCAGGGCACAAAAGGCTTTGGCTATGATTCGCTTTTTAAACCAAACGGCTACCATAAAACTTTTGCTCAAATGGAAACTGCCGAAAAAAGCAAAATAAGTCACCGTGGTTTAGCTGTTAATAAACTCGTTGATTTCCTTTCTGCAAATACCAAATAAGCCTTTTTTCTTCGCTTATCTTTGTTGCAATCAGTACATTGTACATTGTACAAAATACAACTATATTATGTCTAAAATAAAAGTCGGTATAATTTTTGGGGGATTCTCTAAAGAGCGCGAGGTATCTTTTGCAGGCGGGCGCACCGTTTACGATAATTTAAATAAATCAATTTTCGAAGCTATCCCTTTGTTTGTAGATAGCTTCGGTAATTTTGTTTTACTAAACTGGCAGTTCATTTATAAAGGTTCAATCAGAGATTTTTATCCTCCGGTTGAGTTTCTCCCTGCAAGCAATTCTCATTTTCAATTATATGCCGAAAGCCTTGGTGCACTTAGCGTTTTAGAGCAAGAAAATCTCATAAATATAATTGGTAAAAAAGTTAATGCCGAAGAATTAACTCAACTAATTGATATTGCTTTTTTATGCTTGCATGGTCCGTATGGCGAAGATGGCAAACTGCAAGGATTGTTAGAGTATTATAAAATTCCTTATACAGGTTCGGGTATTTTATCATCGTCTATTGGCATTGATAAAAGCGTACAAAAACAATTAATGATTAATGCAGGATTTAACAGTCCGAATTATTTTACCATTAATAGAGCAGATTATATAAAAGGAAACTGCAAGCAAGCATTTAAAGATGTTAAAGAAAAAATAAAATTTCCTTTGGTGGTAAAGCCCGCTAATCAAGGTTCTTCCATTGGTATTAGTGTTTTATTAAAAGAAGATGAATTTGCTTTTATGCAAGCCATCGAAAAAGCATTATTTACCAAATGGGTTGATGCAAAAGAGTGGAACAGTTTAAATAACGAACAAAAATTTGAGTTCGTCCGTACACTCTCTGATATACGCGAAGGTATTGGTATGCCTTGTAAAATTGAGGATAAAATTATTTATGATCCGAATGAATTAATTACATTTTTTAATGCCGAACTAAAAAATAAAGAAAGTTTTGTTGTTGAATCATTAGATGGAGAAAGCACCGTTTTAGTAGAAGGTTTTATTGATGGCAGAGAATTTTCTTGTATTGTATTAGAAGATGAAAATGGAAAAGCTATTGCACTTCCTCCAACCGAAATTAAAAAAGGGAAAGAATTATTTGATTATCGTAGTAAATATTTACCGGGCTTATCCAGAAAAATTACGCCTATTGATTTGCCTGCCGAACAGATAAATCAAATTAGAACCGATTGCCAGAAATTATTTTATGCCTTGCATTTTGATGTCTATGCGCGTATTGACGGCTTCATTAATAAAGAAGGAAAAATATTTTTGAATGATCCAAATACCACTTCGGGTATGATGCCTTCTTCGTTTTTCTTTCATCAAGCAGCAGAAATTGGTTTAAATCCTTCCCAATTTTTGACGTTCATCATTCATGCTTCTCTTACCAAACGCATTAAACAAAGCAAAGGAGCTAATTTGTATGAGTTTACGATGGAGCGTTTAGAGCATCTTATTCACACCGATAAACATGCTATCAATAATAAAATACGTGTGGCCGTTATCTTAGGTGGTTACTCTAGTGAGCGACATATCTCAGTAGAGAGTGGAAGAAATATTTATGAGAAATTAGCTTCGTCAGAAAAATATACACCACTGCCAATTTTCTTAACAGGAAGTAACGAGCAACATTTATTATATCAAATCCCCATCAATATTTTATTGAAAGATAATGCGGATGATATCAAAGAAAAGATTGAAAACTACGCTATTCATCCAATAGTAAAAGAAATTATAAATGAATGTAAACACATTACCGAAAAATATTCGTCGACTGATACGCTTGCGAAACCAAGCTCTTTAACGTATGAAGAGTTAGCTAAAAAAGTAGATGCTGTGTTTATTGCATTGCATGGTCGCCCGGGCGAAGACGGCAGTGTGCAGGAAAAATTAGAAGCCCTTGGTTTACCTTATAATGGTTCAGGAAAAATAAGTTCAGAAATAACGATTAATAAATATGTTACCAACGAAATTTTAAAAGAAAACGGCTATTTAGTTGCTGAGCATTTATTGGTTAGTGAAGAGGATTGGAACAACAAGCGTGATGAAATAAAGCAAACTTTGCACGATAAAATTAAATATCCATTTATTGCAAAACCGGTTGATGATGGTTGTAGCAGTGCTGTTAAAAAAATAAAAACATTTACTGAGTTTGAAGCATTTTCTAAATTAATTTTTAGAAAGAGTGAAGCACTTGATGCACAAGCCGCAGCAACGCTTCACATAAAAGATAAAGAAGAGTTTCCACTAAAGAATGTGATTTTAGTGGAAGAATTAATTTCTAAAAAAGATGCTACACATTTTTTAGAGGTTACTGGTGGAATGCTTACTCATTATAATACTAAAGGCGAAATTGAATATGAAGTTTTTGAAGCCAGTGAAGCATTAAGCGAAGGCGATGTATTAAGCTTGGAAGAAAAGTTTTTAGCCGGACAAGGACAAAACATAACGCCCGCAAGATATTCTCGTAATGCAAGCGACAGGCAAAAAGTATCTGACCAAGTTAAAGAAGCTTTGAAAGGTGCCGCTCGTACATTAAAAGTGAGTGGATATTGCAGAATTGATGCATTTGTGCGTGTGTATGAAAATTGCAAATGCGATGTTATTTTTATTGAGGTAAACTCCTTACCGGGAATGACACCAGCAACTTGCATCTTCCATCAGGCAGCTATTGATGGTTACAAACCTTATGATTTTATTGATAAAATATTAGAATTTGGTTTTGAAAGTAGTAAAAATAAAATATTGGTTTAAAAATTGTAATAGAATTATTCAAGTAATATTAAAAGTATTGGTCTAATCTTAAATAATATTAACAAATAATAATTCTTATAAGTTTGATATTTTAAATAAATTTGCACACTTAAACTATATTGTGGCAGTTAACAATATGATAAAGAGTTTTAAAAAACATACATATCTTATTAAAACCTTAGTCATTTTACTGACTATTATAAGTAGTTACGGTCAATTAGCAGCTTATACATTTAACGCAAGAGGTATTGGCGTATCTACTAAAATACCTGTTAAAGTAGCATTAGAAGAATCGTCGTCAAATGCAGATACCTATGTTTCTTCAGCATCATTTAAAGAAGATAAGCAAAACGATCCTTTTAATTTTCCGCTTTTTGAAAATGATGAAGAAAACGATGAATCTGGTTCATTTAGAGATCATTTAGAAAACAGCAGTTATTTTTCTTCCATTTTATTTGTACAAGCTTTTGGATATTTTTTTAACGACAGTAAAAAAGCATTTTCCCCTTACACTATATTTACATCTGCCTCATCAAGCCGGTATGTTGTATTTCATACTTTTAGGATCTGATCCTATATCTTAATCTAAGTTTACCTTTGTGTTGCCTTAGTATTAAGCCTGTAAAGATGTTATTACACAACATCTACTAATTAAAAATCAATAATTTAAACAATAGCGTTATGAGAAAAGTTCTCGTGTTCTTTAGTTTGTGTAGCATGTTTGCGTACACAGGTTGCAAACCAAAATTAGAAGAAAAAGAAGAAACCGTTAAATTTATAGTTACCAGCCCCCTAAAGAAAGATACAACGGTTATAAGGGAATATGTTTGCCAAATTAGAGCCATCCAGCATATTGAAATAAGAGCGCTGGAGAAAGGGTATTTACAGAAAATTTTTGTAGACGAAGGCCAACTTGTAAAACAAGGGCAGTTAATGTTTCAAATTATGCCTATGATGTATCAGGCCGAGCAACAAAAAGCGCAGGCAGAAGCAGACTTTGCGGAAATTGAATTTCTTAACACAAAAAGATTGGCCGATAGCAATGTGGTATCAAAAAACGAATTGGCTTTGGCTAAAGCTAAATTTGATAGAGCTAAGGCTGAATTATCATTAGCTACAGTTCATTTAGGATTTACCGAGATAAAAGCCCCTTTTGATGGTATTATGGATCATTTTTATGTGCGATTGGGTAGTCTGGTAAATGAAGGTGATTTGCTTACCACCTTATCAGATAATAGTAAAATGTGGGTTTATTTTAATGTTCCTGAGGCTGAGTACCTAAGTTATAAACAGCTTCATTCAGATAAAGACAGCTTACTAAAAGTACAGCTTTTAATGGCAAATAATCAACTATTTAAGTATCAAGGGGTAGTGCAAACTATCGAAGCCGATTTTAATAATGAAACAGGTAATATAGCTTTTAGAGCAACTTTTCCTAACTCGGATGCTTTGTTAAGACATGGCGAAACCGGAAATGTAGAAATGGTAGTACCTTTTAAAGACGCTATTCTTATCCCACAAAAATCTACTTTCGAAATTTTAGAAAAGAAATATGTATTTGTAGTTGGAAAAGATAATATAGTTAAGCAGCGAGAAATTAAACTTGCCGGCGAAATGCCTGATTTGTATGTAATTAAAAGCGGCTTACTGGCAAACGAACGTATAATGTTGGAAGGTATCCGTAAGGTTAAAGACGGCGATAAAATAGAGTATGAATACGAAGAACCTAAAAAGGTTATTTCGCACTTAAAAGTATATGTTGAATAATATTCACCTAAAAAACTAAAAAATGTTTAATGTATTTATAAAAAGGCCAGTACTCTCCATTGTACTCTCCCTTGTAATTATTTTAATGGGCATATTGGCCATTAAAACGCTGCCAACTTCGCAGTTTCCATCTATTGCCCCACCTATGGTTATGGTTTCAGCATCCTACCCAGGTGCAAGCGCTAAATCGTTGGCCGAATCGGTAATTATTCCTTTAGAACAGGCCATAAACGGTGCCTGGGGTATGCGCTATATGACATCTGATGCTACCAGCGCGGGCGAAGCAAATATTCAAATCATCTTTCAACCCGGTACCGATATAAATTCAGCTTTAGTACAGGTATCTAACAGGGTAGAGCAGGTACGTAACAGGTTGCCTACATTGGTGCAGCGAGAAGGAGTAATTATTACGCCTGTAATTCCCAGTATGCTTATGTACATTAATTTGTATAGTAAAGATACCAGTGCTAATATGAAGTTTATCTTCAATTATGCAGGTGTTAATATGATCCCAGAGATACAGCGTATTAACGGTATAGGACAGGCTCGTATTTTGGGAAGTCGCCAGTATGCTATGCGTATTTGGTTAAATCCAGATAGGATGCGTGCCTATAATGTATCTCCTGATGAAGTATTAGATGCCATGAACAACCAAAGTATTATTGGTAAGGCTGGCCGTATAGGTAGAGGAGATAGTAAACGGGCAGAAGCGTTAGAATATGTATTATCTTATTCGGATAGGTTTAATGAGCCTTCACAGTATGAAAATGTTATTATTAAAGCTAATCCTAACGGAGAGATTCTTCGTTTAAAAGATATAGCCACCGTAAGCTTAGGAAGCGAATATTATGATATTTATTCTAATATAAATGGTTTTCCTTCTGCGGCCATTGTATTAAAACAAACTTATGGCAGTAACGCTAGCGAGGTAATCGAAGACGTAAAAGCTAAATTAGATGAACTTAAAAAATCTTTTCCTCCTGGGATGGATTACGAAGTAAGTTATGATGTATCAAACTTTTTGGATGCCTCAACCGAAAATGTAATACACACCTTAAGAGATGCTTTTATATTAGTGGCATTGGTTGTATTTATTTTCTTAGGCGATTGGCGTTCTACCCTTATTCCAACTTTAGCCGTTCCCATATCATTAATTGGTGCTTTTATTTGGATGCAAATTTTTGGGCTAACCATTAACATGATAACCTTATTTGCTGTCGTTCTCGCTATAGGTATAGTCGTCGATGATGCCATCGTCGTCGTCGAGGCAGTACACGCTGCTATGGAAGAACACCATCTCTCGCCATACAGGGCTGTACAAAAGGTACTAAAAGAAATTAGTGGCGCCGTTATAGCTATTACGTTATTAATGACAGCGGTATTTGTTCCGGTAGCATTTATGCCGGGTCCGGTTGGTGTATTCTATAGGCAATTCTCTATTACAATGGCCAGCGCTATTGTGCTATCAGGTTTTATTGCCCTTACTCTTACACCGGTACTTTGCGCTATGATTTTAAAAAATAATCATGGAAAGACGAAAAAAGTTACCCTGTTAAGCAGGTTTTTAGATAGTTTTAACCTGGGTTTTGATAAGCTTACCACCAGGTACGTTAGCTTACTTACCTTAATAGCGCATAGAAAAATCATTACTATATCTTTATGGCTGGCCTTTGCAGTTGGTATTTTTTTAATTGCCTCTAACCTACCAACCGGTTTTATACCAAGCGAAGATCAGGGTATGATATATGCCATTATTCAAACACCCCCAGGTTCAACTTTAGAACGTACAAACGATATTTCACAACAACTTCAAACAATTATTCAAAAAGTTGATGGAGTACAATCTGTTTCTACTATTGCGGGTTATGAAGTTTTAACAGAGGGAAGGGGATCAAATGCAGGAACCTGCCTGATCAACTTAAAACCTTGGTCAAAAAGGCATCATACCATGCAAGAAATTATTTATGAATTAGAAGAAAAAGCAAAAGCTATTCCGGGCGCAACTATCGAATTTTTTGATCCGCCGGCAGTACCCGGTTTTGGTGCTGCAGGTGGTTTTGCCTTACAATTGTTGGATAAAACCAATAGTGGCGATTACAATCAACTAGATAGAGTTACCAAAGATTTTATGCATGAGTTAGGTGAGCGTAAAGAACTTACCGGTTTATTTACCTTTTTTAGTGCTAATTATCCTCAATACGAAATTGAGTTTGATAACCAGTTAGCCATGCAAAAAGGAGTGAGTATTGGTAACGCCATGAATACACTTTCTGTTTTTGTAGGAAGTACCTATGAATTAGGTTTTATTAAATTTCAACGATTCTTTAAAGTTTTTGTACAGGCCGCGCCTGAATTCAGAAAACTTCCATCAGATATTATGAAGCTTTATGTTAAAAGCGATAAAGGTGAAATGGTTCCTTTTTCGGCTTTTATGAAAATTACTAAAAAGCAAGGAGCTAATGAAATTAATCGGTATAATATGTACAATACGGCTGCTATTCGTGGCGCACCGGCTAAAGGGTTTAGTAGCGGCGAGGCTATTAAAGCCGTGCAGGAGGTTGCCGCTAAAACGCTGCCGCATGGTTTTGATATAGATTGGGCAGCCCTTTCGTATGATGAGGTAAGACGGGGTAATGAGGCTATTTACATTTTTATAATCGTTATTATATTTGTGTATTTTGTACTTGCCGCGCAGTATGAAAGTTTTATAATTCCGTTGGCAGTAATTCTATCACTTCCTCCGGGTATATTTGGTTCCTTTTTATTAATTAAAACAATGGGACTTGCCAATGATATTTATGCGCAGGTGGGCCTCGTCATGCTCGTAGGCTTACTGGGTAAAAATGCGGTCTTAATTGTGGAGTTTGCAGTTCAAAAACACAAACAAGGCGCTACCATTATTGAAGCAGCCATTGAAGGTGCCAAGGTTCGTTTCAGGCCTATCTTAATGACTTCTTTCGCCTTTATTGCAGGTTTAATTCCCTTGGTAATAGCACATGGTGCCGGTGCTGTAGGTAATAAAACCATTGGTGGTTCGGCCTTAGGCGGTATGCTTTTTGGTACTTTGTTTGGCGTAATAATTGTGCCGGGCTTATACTACATATTCGGCACTATTGCTAAAGGAAGAAAAATGATTCAAGACGAAGAAGAAGGTTCTTTAACCGAAGGCTTTGCACATTCAATAGATAATTTCCCGCAACACGAAGAAAATGATAACAATGGGTAAAACTAAAATATATAAATACATAGGTATAACCTGTATTACAATAGCCTTTGTAGGCTGTAAACTGCCATTTATTGTTAGAAAAGAAAATAAAACAGTACCTGCAAATTATAATTCTCCGCAGGATTCTATCAATACAGCACAGGTAAAATGGAAAGATTTTTTTACTGATCCATATCTTACCACCCTTATTGATTCTGCTTTAAAAAACAACCAGCAATTTAATATTACCATACAGCAAATAAATATTGCCAAGAATGAGATTAGATCAAGAAAAGGGGCGTATTTACCTTATCTTGGTTTGGAAGCCGGTGCAGGTTTTGATAAATCTGCCCGTTACACCCGCGAAGGTGCTGTAGATGCTAACCTTCCCATAGCCCCTGGAAAGCCAATACCTGATCTTTTACCAAATTATTTGTTATCCGCTAACGTATCATGGGAAGCAGATATTTGGAGAAAATTACGCAACAGCAAAAAAGCTGCTCTAAATAGGTATTTAGCCAGTATAGAAGGTAAAAATTTTATGGCAACCAATATTGTTTCAGAAATTGCCAATGCCTATTACGAATTAATGGCTTTAGATAATCAATTAAACATTTTAAAGCAAAATATTGATATCTACAAAAACTCGCTTGAAATTGTAAAATTAGAAAAAGAAGCAGCTAAAGTTACCGAACTTGCTGTGCGTAGGTTTGAAGCGGAGGTGTTAAAAAATCAAAGCAGGCAATATTACATTCAGCAACAAATTATAGAAACTGAGAATGAAATTAATTTTCTAGTGGGTAGATTTCCGCAGCCTGTACTACGTAATTCGCAAACATTTACAGATCTTGTTCCTGATACCATACATTCAGGCCTTCCATCACAATTATTAAGCAACCGCCCTGACATTAGGGAAGCTGAAAAAGAATTGACGGCTGCCAGATTAGACGTAAAAGTAGCCAAAGCAAATTTCTATCCTTCTTTAGGTGTTTCTGCTAACATAGGTTACGCGGCATTTAATCCAAGTTATTTTTTTAAAACACCTATGTCCTTACTTTATTCTTTGGTTGGAGATTTAGCCGCGCCTTTAATAAACAGGTATTCCATAAAGTCTGCTTATTACAGTGCAAACTCAACGCAAATACAAGCAGTTTATAACTACGAACGTACCATTTTAAATGCTTATACCGAAGTAGCTAACCAACTGTCTAATATTAATAATCTTAGAAAAAGTTATGAGCTTAAATCAAAACAGGTTGATGCGCTTACCCAATCTATCGTTATTTCTACAGGACTTTTTAAATCTGCCCGTGCAGATTACATGGAAGTTTTATTAACCCAACGCGATGCCTTAGAATCAAGGTTTGAATTAATAGAAACTAAGAAAGAGCAAATGATTGCGAGGGTAGATATTTATCGCGCCTTAGGTGGTGGTTGGAGGTAGTTAGTAAACTAAAAATTTACTTCTCTAATATCTTTTTAATATCGGGGCGGAAGTACTGTTGGCTTTTTAAAACCTTGCCGTCTTCACGGTAAATAGGGTGGCCGTTTTCATCTAACTTACTCATGTTGCTACGGTGTATTTCATCAAACACTTCTTCTATTTTATGTTGTAAACCGTGTTTTAAAATAGTGCCGCATAAAATATAAAGTTGGTCTCCAAGTGCATCGGCAATTTCAACCATATCTTCGCGCTTGCAAGCATCAAAGTATTCTTCGTTTTCTTCTTTTTGTAAATTATAACGAAGCGTGTAATTTTTTTCGTCAATTAAAGTTAGGTTTTCTGCATTACCAATTTTAAAAACCTCATGAAATTCAGCTACGCTTTTTAGTTTATTTTTCATACTTTATTTTTTTATGTTAGACAACAATATCAAAAAGTTTAGGTCATTCCGAACTTGTTTCGGAATTTCAGGAGATGCTGAAACAAGTTTAGCATGACGAGGCTATGACAGCTTATTTTTTAGAAGATTTTTGTGTTTTGTATTCCGCATTTAAGCCATCAACAATTTCTTTGGTAAGGTCTAAGCCCGGTTTTGCATACAGCACAGAACTTATGTTGGCGGTGGTATACGCTAAAATATAATCATATTTGCCATTGTTGTATCTAGCAATAAAATCAGAAACTTTTTTAAGCATATCGCCACGTTTTTTACCAATCTCTTCGCCTAAATTTTCTAACTGTTTTTGCTTAGCAGCTACATCATATTGTTGTTGTTCTAACTGCGTTTTTTGTTTATTTAATTCTGCTTCTCCCCTTACACCTGCCTGTGCAGCTTGCTGAAAATCTTGATAATCTGCTTGAAATTTTGCAGCCATGTTACTAATTTGATTTTCTAAAGCAGCTTGTTTGTTTGAATATTCTCTAGAGTTATCAATGATGTATTGATATCTATAATCTAACGAATCGATATTTAAGTAAGCAATTTTAGAGTCTTTTAAATCGACGTTATTAGCTGATAAAGTTGCCGGCGTTTGTAATACTGAATTGGTGTTTCCTGCACCGCCCATACCTTCTACATTTTTTTTCAAAGAAATATTCATGTAAAATAAAACAGCAACCGCCGCTACTAATACAATGTTTATGATAAGAGAAACGTTTTTCATTCTTTTAATTTTTAAATTTTTACTTATTAATTAATAACATCAAAGCCTGTGTATTTAACCAACACTTCAGGTATTTTTATTCCGTTTTCAGTTTGATAGTTTTCTAAAATAGATGCCACAATGCGAGGTAATGCCAATGCACTTCCGTTCAACGTGTGACATAAATTTGTTTTTCCGTTTCCATCTTTGTAACGGCATTTTAAACGATTAGCTTGAAAACTCTCAAAATTAGAAACCGAACTTACTTCAAGCCAACGTTTTTGCGCGGCACTCCACACTTCCATATCGTAGGTTAGGGCAGAGGCAAAACTCATATCGCCACCACAAAGTTTAAGTATGCGGAATGGCAAGCCTAATTCTTTTAATAAACCGGCAACATACTCGCGCATCTCTTCTAAAATTTGATATGATGTGGAAGGATTAGCAATTTGTACAATTTCAATTTTATCAAACTGGTGTAAACGATTTAAACCACGAACATCTTTACCATAACTTCCTGCTTCTCTACGGAAACAAGGCGTGTAGCCGCAATTTTTAATGGGTAAATCGCTTTCTTTTAAAATAACATCACGATAGATATTGGTAATAGGCACTTCGGCAGTGGGAATTAAATACAAATTATCTTCTCCCACAAAATACATTTGTCCTTCTTTATCGGGCAACTGTCCGGTACCATAACCACTATCAGCATTAACCAAAATAGGCGGTTGCACTTCCATATAACCCTCAGCAATGGCTTTATCTAAAAAGTAATTGATAAGCGCACGTTGCAAGCGAGCGCCTTTACCTGTATAAACAGGGAAACCCGCACCGGTAAGTTTTACGCCTAATTCAAAATCAATTAAATTGTATTTGGTAGTCAATTCCCAATGAGGTTGCGCTTTATCTTGCAAGGTTGGTTTTTCTCCATGCTCAAAAATGGTTTCATTTTCTTCGGGCGTTTTACCTAAAGGAACGGTTGTGTTTGGTAAGTTAGGAACTTGAACTAACAGGTTATGTATCTCTTGTTCTTTAGCTTTTAAAACCTCGTCAATTTGTTTTTCTTTACCTTTTAAATCGGCAGTTTTAGCTTTAATAGTTTCAGCTTCTTCTTTTTTACCGCTTTTCATTAGCTCGCCAACCTGCTTAGCAAGTGCATTTGCTTCTGCCTTTACTTCATCGCTTTCTTTTTGTGCATTACGTCGCTCAGCATCTATATTGATTGCATTAGTAATAATACTTTCGGCATCTTTAAAATTTTTGATAGCCAAGCGTTTTAAAACCTCTTCTTTATTATCTCGTATAAAATTTATTTGCAGCATATTATGTTGTAAAATTTTGACAAATGTATAAATAAAAAACCCCTCACAAAGTGCAAGGGGTTTCTGTTTTTAATAGGATAATCCCTTATGCTTCAGGAAAAGGAACAACCGATACGTAAGAACGGTTATCGCGTTTTTTTCTGAAAACAACAGTGCCATCAACCAAAGAAAAAATAGTATGGTCTTTGCCCATTCCTACGTTTTCGCCCGGATGGTGTACAGTGCCACGTTGACGAACAATAATGTTACCATTAATGCAACCAGAACCACCAAAAATTTTAATTCCTAAGCGTTTGCTGTGAGATTCGCGACCGTTTTTTACTTTACCTTCACCTTTTTTATGTGCCATTTTGTTTAATTTTTGATTTGTTGATTTATTGAATTTTTGAATTAAGTAATCAATCTATAATTCTGCCATTCATCAAATCTATAATTGTTAACTAGTCTTCTTTTTTCTTAGCTACTTTTTTAACGGCCGCTTTTTTAGCCGGAGCTTTTTTTGCTGCTGCTTTTTTTGCTGGTTTTGGAGCTTCTTCAACTTCAGAAACCGGAGCTACTGTTATTTTTCTTGAACGCAAAACAAATTCATGTTTTTTAGCTTCTAACTTATCTTTTAAAGAATCGCCTTTGCCAAGTACACCCTGAATTAAAATTTGAGTTAAATCCTGACGGTGGCCATTCATTTTTTGATACGTTTTTCTACGTTTCTTTTTAAATACTAACACTTTGTCTCCACGTAAGTGTTGTATTACGGTGGCTGCTACTTTAGCGCCTTCCACATTTGGACTACCAACGGTTACGGTTCCTTCATTGTCAATTAACAATACATCAGCAAACTCTACGTCAGCGCCCTCGTTAGCCTTTAGGCGGTGAACGTAAACTTTTAACCCACGTTCCACTTTAAATTGTTGCCCGGCTATTTTTACAATTGCGTACATAATTTATTTTTTAATTTGTTTATCCTTTACCATTTGTTTAATTAGAGATTTATTGAATTAGAGATTAAATGCAATCAAAAATTCTATAAATCAAAAATCAATTATTGATTTCGGGAGGCCAAATTTAGGAAATTATTTTAATTCTGCCAAATTGGATTTTCTTTTATTTATAAGCCAAACTCCCCCTAAAATAACGAAAATAGCTGCTATTTGAAGAGATGTGATAATTTCTCCGTCGGCAAAGCCCCAAAATACAGCTACTATAGGGATAATGTACGTGCTGGAAGCTGCAAAAACTGCTCCTGAAATTTTTATAAGCCAATTAAAAAAGATGACCGATAAAGCCGAACCAACAATACCCAAAATGCTGATATATCCCAAACTTGAAAGCGCTTTTGGATTGGTTTGCATCACTTCGGTAAAATTGGTGCCGAATAAATAAATTAGTGCAACCGGACCAATAAAGGCAAAACTCCAGGCTGTGGCGGCAATAGAATTTAAATCATAAAGGAAATGTTTAATACAATTTACACTAATGGCATAGCAAAGTGTGGCAAGTATCACTAAAAAAGCATAGTTCAAACCACTATCCTTTTGAGGATTTTTATCGGCCGAAAGCAAAAGTAAAGCTCCGCCAAAGGCGACTAAAATACCTACAATTTGCAATTTGGTAGATTTGTTTTTAAAGGCAATCCACCCTAAAATGACTGTGAACAAAGGGGTAAGCGCATTTAACATGCCTGCCAAACTGCTGCTAATGCCGGTTTCGGCTTTGGTAAATAAAAATGCCGGAATTAAATTTCCAAAAACACCTGCTAAAGTTAATCCTAACCAATATTTTTTAAAATTGATATGGTAATGTTTAATTAAAAATGGAATAAGAAAAATAGCTGCTATGCTTATACGTAAAGCCGCTACTTGCCCGCTACTAAAGGCTTCTAAGCCACGTTTCATTAAAATAAACGAGCTGCCCCATACCAAAGCAAGTGCAAATAAAATTATCCATTTAGTGTTTTTAGGTGCCATAAATTAACGGCGCAAATGTAGAATAGTTTAAATTAGTTTGAATAGAAAAGTATTAAAGCCCTTGTTTTTTGGCTTCGTTCCAAAAGCCGTCCATTTCGGTTAAATTACTATCGGTAATGCTTTTTCCCTGTTCATTTATTTTTTGTTCAATGAATTCAAAACGACGGGTAAATTTTTTATTGGCTTTTTCTAAAGCTGTTTCCGGACTTATATTTATAAACCTTGCGTAATTGATCAAGGTAAAAAGTACATCGCCAAATTCTTCTTCTGTTTTTTCTTGAGATTTTTTAGAAATAATTTCAGCATTCAATTCGTTCATTTCTTCTTGAACTTTTTCCCAAACCTTGCTAGCATTCTCCCACTCAAAACCAACACCACGTACTTTTTCTTGTATGCGTTGTGCTTTAATTAAAGCCGGCAATCCTTTAGGAACGCCCCCTAAAACAGATTTAGTTCCTTCTTTTGTCAGCTTTATTTTTTCCCAGTTTTGTGATACCTGTTCGGCATTTTCAACTTTTACATCGCCATAAATATGCGGGTGTCTTAAGATCATTTTTTCGCATAAAGAGTTGATAACATCCGTAATAGTAAACTCATTTTTTTCGGAAGCTATTTTGGCATAAAAAACAATATGTAATAAAATATCGCCTAATTCTTTTTTTAGATCAGGCATATTATTTTCCATAATAGCATCGCTTAACTCGTAGGTTTCTTCAAGTGTTAAATGTCGTAAACTTTCTATGGTTTGTTTTTTATCCCAAGGGCATTGCTCGCGCAATTCATCCATTATTTTTAATAGGCGGGTAAAGGCAATTTCTTCAGAAGTTTTCATTATTATATAACTGAAATATAAATAGCAATTAATATGCCGATTAAAATCAAACTAAGTGCAAGCCCTACAATAGCCAGCGTTAATCCTTTTTGAGTTTCTTTGTTTTGAGTTATCTGATAAATAGCAACTGCTGAAAACAGAAAAGCCAAAACAGCTAAGGCCAATGGGGCATAGAACCACGAAAACATAAAAGTAGATCCGCCACCAATCGAATTCAAAAACGTATAAAATAAAACTATAATAGCCGCTGTATGCGATACAAGCGCCGTGAAAAAGCCAGCCGTAGCAAACCCGTTTTGATGTTTATCCGCGCCTGTGTTTCTATCTCTTCTGCCATGATGGCCATAACCCGGCCTTTGTTGCTGATAATTTTTATCGGTAGAAATATTTTGAGGTATGTATTTATCATCTTCTGGGGTAAAGTTCTCTTTAGTTCCGTTAGCGTATATAATTGTTTTAATATCATTTTTTTGCAACGATAAAGATTGCTCATCCAATGAACCGCAATTTTTAAAGATAACCTTCGTAGGATTTATTTCACTAATGTTTGCTGTTATCCTTGCGCCGCCTCTAAGTATGATAGTATCGCAGCCGGTTACTAATTTAGTATTTGGGTTTAATAGAAAAGAGCTTTTTGTTTTTGAATTAGTTGTGATTAAAATCGCCGCCTTATTTTTTTTAATGGGATTATTTGCTGTTATTACCGGTAAGCTATCATTCTTTGCGATGCTCTGGGTTTTCTTTGTAGTTTGATTTCTATGTGAGTAAAACCCTTTGGTGTATAATCTTTTCTGCGTTGAGCAAGAGGAAAGAATAAATAGGCTGAAAATTAATAGGCAATTAGATCGAAAAAAAAATATTTTTACGTTTTTCATAATTAAAAATATGTGGAAATATATAAAAAGGAATTCAAAAATTAAATAATATTTTTGGTCTAATTACCATCTCCCATAATTTTTAAGATAAGTCCGTCTATATCCTTTTGCAATTTTATTTGGCAGGCTAAGCGCGATGTATCGGTAATATTAGGAAGTGTATCCAGCATGGCATATTCATCGTCACTTATGGCAGAAAGTGTATCAAAACCTTTGGTAATAGATACATGGCAGGTGGCACACAAAGCCATTCCACCGCAAGTAGCTAAAATGTCGTACTCGTTTCCTTTTAAAAATTCCATTAAGCTTAAACCCATATCGGTTGGGGCTTCCAAGGGCGTTTTATTTCTGTTTTTATCTTCAACAAAAATAGTTATATCGTTTTCCATCGTGTAAAAATACTTTTTAAATTTAATGTTGATTGACTAAATGAAGATTATAAAAAAACATCAAACAATTGCAGATAAATAAAAATGAATTGTTTATTTATAATAATTATTAATATATTTGTTTAAGCCCTTATTAAAGTGGCTTTATTTTATGTGGGTTTTTTTAAGAATAAAAAACATATCTCTACTCAGGTTTTTTTTCCTGTTTACTGGTTTTTTATTACTCCTACAAAACTCTTATTCACAAACAGCTACTCAAATTTATAATTATACAGGCGCAACTCAAACTTTTGTTGTACCGCTTTGTGTGCATACACTTACCGTGCAAGCATGGGGCGGCAGCGGCGGCGGCGGTGGTTGGGATACTTATTCGGGCAGTACGGGGGGCGGAGGAGCCTATGCCTCTAGTGTTATAACAGTAACGCCGGGTACAACTTATACAATTATTGTAGGGGCAGGTGGTTTAGAAGGTGGAAATTGTGCAGGCAACGGCCCGGGCGGTGCAGGTGGTACTGGTTTAGGAAATGGCGCTAATGGCGGAAATTCCGGTGGATCTGGTTGTTCGGGACCTGGCGGCGGCGGCGGCGGCGGTACTGGTTTTACCATTGGCGGTACAGTTATTGTTATAGCTGGCGGCGGTGGCGGCGGCGGCGGTGGCGGTAATTATGGCAATGGTGGCGAAGGCGGCGGTGGCGGGCAGCCAGGCAATACTTCTTTTGCCCCTGCAGGAGCAGTTGGAGCATCTGGTACCATGAATGGTTTAGTTGGAGCAAGCACTGCTGGAGATGGCGCCGGCGGCGGCGGCGGTGGCGGCGGCTTAAATGGTGGCGGTGGCGGCGGTGTTCCTGGTACAGATTATGGTGGGTCTGGTGGCGCTGGGGGTACAAGTTTAGGTACAACTGTAAATAATGGAAATTTAACAACGCCGGGCAATTCGGCTTTACTTACAACTTATTGTTCAACCTGTTCTATTGGCGGTGCAGGTGCTTCAAGTGGCGGTACAGCTATACCGGGTCATAATGGAGTTTTGGTGGTAGCTTATAATAATCCACCACCTGTTACAGGTACTGTTACCGCAGGCTCCGGAGGATGCGGAATTACAACAGCTACCGTAAACGCTTCTGGTGGCACGCCCGGATATACCTATAATTGGACTCCTTTTGGAGGTACATCACAAACATCAAGTAACTTAACCAATGGTTCTTATACGGTTACAATAACCGATGTTAATGGTTGTATTGGTATGGCAAGCATTACATTGACAATTCCAACTGTACTAACTATAACAGCCACAACAACCAGCCTTACCTGTAACGGCTTAAGCAGCGGAAGCGCAACCGCAACGGCATCTGGAGGTACAGGACCTTATACTATTGGAATTAATTCTTCGCCGCCGCAGGGTGGATTAACTACCGGAATAGAAACAGCAACCGGTCTACCGGCAGGTTCTTATACATTTGGTGTGCAGGATGCTAATGGCTGTGTTAACACAGCTACTATTACTGTTCTTGAGCCAAACCCATTAACTATTGCTATGACTCAAACTAATGTAACTTGTAATAGTTCATCAAACGGAATTGCTAATGCTGCACCTACAGGAGGAACCCCACCTTATTCATATAATTGGTTACCTATTGGAGGCTCATCCGCTACGGCAAGTAATTTATCTCCTCAAAACTATACAGTAACCGTAACGGATAATAATCTTTGTTCGGCAACGGCAACTGTAAATATTACACAACCTCCGGTTTTAACGGCTTCTATCAGCTCAACTAATATTACTTGTAGCGGATCGAGTAATGGAAGTGCCACCGTTACTGCATTTGGTGGAACAAGTTCTTATACTTATAATTGGCTTCCTGCTGGCGGAAACGCACCTGTTGCTGGTAATTTATCTCCACAAAACTATACAGTTACCGTAACAGATAATAATTTATGCCAGGTAACTGTAACGGTAAATATTAGCGAGCCAACCGCTTTAACTTTATCGGTAACTACCACTAATGTAAGTTGTTTCGGTTTAAGCAATGCAAGTGCAACTGCCACAGCAACAGGTGGGATAGGGCCCTATAGCATGGGTGTTAATTCAAGTCCTCCACAAGGTGGGGTAAGTATTACTGGATTAGAAACAGCCAGCGGGCTAGCTGCCGGAAACTATACATTTGTAGTACAAGATGGCAATAGCTGCCAAATATTTTTCCCTTTTACAATAACACAGCCAGTTGCGCCATTAAGTGTTTCCATTACGCATACTAACGTAAACTGCTTTGGACAGAATAATGGTAGCGGATTAGCTTCTTCTTCCGGAGGAACAAGTTCTTATACATATAGCTGGTCGCCAAGCGGTGGCACAAGTGCGCAGGCAAATAACTTAAACGCGCAGCAATATACAGTTACAGTAACCGATCTTAATTTATGTACAACATCAAATACGGTTACTATAAGTCAGCCTCCTTTATTTTCAGCAACTGTTAGTTCCTCAACCAATGTGTCTTGCTATGGTGGTAATAATGGGGTGGCTGTTTTAAGTGTTATTGGTGGTATCGCGCCATATATATATTCAGGTACAAATGGACTAACTATTGATACAGCCTCTAATCTTGCGCAAGGCTTTTATATATTTACTGTTACTGATGTAAATACTTGCGTTGCAACAGCAAGTGTAAATATTATACAACCACCTGCCTTGACTTTAACGGCTGTACAAACTAATGTAAGCTGTAATGGTTTAAGTAATGGTAGTGCTACAGCAACGGCTACAGGTGGTACAGGCGGGTATATTTATGGTTGGAATACCAACCCACCGCAAATTAATATTACGGGCATTGCTTCCGCACTTTCTGCCGGAGTGTATACAGCAGGCGTACAAGATAATAACGGTTGTCAGGATACTGTTTCGATTACGATAACAGAACCAAATACCTTAACGGCTTCTATAATTTCATCAACTAATGTAGCTTGTTTTGGCGGTAATAATGGTAGTGCTTTAGCGGGCGTAACTGGTGGAACAACACCATATTCTTATTTATGGACAAATGGAAATACTTCCATAAAGGATTCTTTATTAATAACGGGTATTTATACATTAACTGTAACTGATGCGCAATTATGCACAGATACTGTATCTGTAACCATTTTACAACCGCCATTATTGAAAGATTCTATCACATCATTTAAAAACGATTCCTGCTTTGGAAACAATAATGGTAGCGCTTTAGCGGGCGTTATGGGAGGAGTAAGCCCTTATACATATTTATGGAGTAACGGAAACACAACTACTCAAGTTATTGGTTTAGCTTCTAACATCTATACTTTTACTGTTACAGATAGTCATGGTTGTACAGCCTCCACAAGCGTTACAATTTCTCAGCCACCGGTATTAACGGTTTCGGCAGCCCCTAAAACTATATGTATAAGCACTTCTACTGTTATAACGGCAAATGCAGTTGGAGGCAATACAACACAATCTTATACCTATTCTATTGCAGGCTCATCAATTAATACAGCTACTGTAAACCCAATAGTTACAACCACCTATACCATGCAGGTAACAGACTTAAAAGGTTGTACAGCTTCAAATACAGTAACCGTTTTTGTAAGAGATTCTTTAAAGTTTTTAGCTGTTAGTCCTGGTTCAGAAAGATGTCCAGGTTTTCTGGCCACTTTAAATGCTACCGGCTTTGGGGGTGATTTTACTTATACATACACTTGGCAATCTCCCTCAAGCACTACCGTTTCACAAAGTTTTTCAGTGGCCCCATCAGCAACTACTATATATACACTTACGCTTAGTGATGCTTGTGGAACGCCTACGGTTGCCACTACAGTAACAGTTACTATTGATCCATTACCGCAAATTACGTTTAGCTCTAATACACAAAGCGGTTGTTATCCTTTATGCGTGCAGTTTACAAATTCTACTACCATCTCTTCAAATGATGCTATCAGTTATAATTGGGATCTTGGCGCAAATCAAACCAGTGTAAATAATACCCCTTATCTTTGTTATAATAAGGCGGGTGTTTATACAGTTAGTTTAACGGCAATTTCCTCTAAAGGATGTATATCTAAAACTACTATTGCTGATATGATAACATCCTATAATCACCCTAAAGCTAATTTTACGTACGCGCCGGTGGATGCTACTATAATAGACCCTAACATTAATTTTTTAGATGCGTCTACTGCTCCCGGAAGCAGTATTAGTGGTTTGTTATGGACAAACTTTGGAGATGGAAGCGATTCTACCAGTATGATGCCTTATGTAAAACATACCTATAAAGACACAGGTACATTTTGCGTTAACTTAATTGCTACAAGCGTTTTGGGTTGTAAAGATTCTATCAAAAAATGTGTGGCTATTCATCCATATTTTACTTTATACATACCAAATTCTTTTTCACCTAATGGCGATGGGCGTAATGAAATGTTTACTGCTTCGGGCGATTATGTTTCAAACTATGATATGAGAATTTTTGACCGCTGGGGCAATTTAGTTTTCCATTCAACAGATATTACCCATGGTTGGAACGGCCAAAAAAACGGTGCAGCTGCGCAGGAAGATGTGTATGTTTATGTAATAAGCGCGGCAGATTCTTACCGAAATCCTTACTCGTATAAAGGAACAGTTACGTTACTAAAGTAATAAAACCAATCTTATTTAACTCCTTCCAAAAGTGAGGAAATGATTTTTCTACCACAGTCGGGTTTTCTATTTCAATTTTATCACAGCATAAAGCGAGAGGTGCAAAACTCATAGCCATACGATGATCATTATATGTTAAAATTTTAGCGTTTAGATTTGAGATAGGAGAGGGATTTATCTTTATCGAATTTTTTGTAGTTAAAATATTCACATTAAATTTATCTAATTCGTTTTTAAGGGCATTAATTCTATCGGTTTCTTTAATAGATAAAGTTTGTAAGCCTTGCATATTTGTCGGAATGTTTTTTGCAGCACAACAAACAGCCAATGTTTGCGCTATATCCGGGCATTTTAAAAAATTATACTCAAAAGGTTTTGGTGTGTGATTTGTTTTTTTTAGCACAACTCCGTCATCCGTAAATTTGGTGGTAACCCCTAAGTCTTTAAATAATTCGGCGCAAACACTATCGCCTTGTAAACTGTTCTTAAATAAAAAAGGAAGTTTAATTTCGCCTTCTTTAGCTAAGGATAAAATGCTGTAAAAATAAGAGGCTGCGCTCCAATCGCTTTCAACAAAAACTTTTTCTACCGGTTTTGTGAAAGGTTTGTTTTCAACCGAGATTATGTTTTCATTCCAGTAATAATTTACGCCCCATTGCTGCATTAATTTTAAGGTCATTTCTACATAAGGTGTAGAAACCAATTCATTTTTTATATGAAGCTCTAACGGGTTTTTCAGCAACGGAGAAACCATTAGTAACGCGGAAATAAATTGAGAACTGATGCTTCCATCAACATGAATTTTGCCGCCATGTAATTTTTTTCCTTTTATTTTTAACGGAGGATAATTTTCGTTGTTTAAATATTCAATATCAGCACCCATATTTCGTAAAACATGTACCAAAGCACCAATAGGGCGCTGTTGCATACGCTCCGTTCCGGTTAATATCCATTCGCCATCTACACAACTTAAATACGCGGTTAAAAAACGCATTACCGTTCCTGCATCATGCACATCAATAGTTTTATTTGTGGTAAGATCATTTAAAATCCCTTGTAGGATTTGTGTATCGTGCGCGTTTGAAAGGTTGTGAATTTCCAAATGGGTAAAGCCAGCCACAGCTTTCATTAATAATAAACGGTTGGCTATACTTTTCGAAGCAGGAAGATCTACTATGCCATTTATGATATTTGTAGAATGCGAAAGTGCAATAAAATTCATTTACCTATTTATCACCACTTTTTTGACAGAGCTTATTCCGCCACTTGATATATTAATAAAATAAACTCCATTAGGAAGTGTACTCAAATTTATCTGTTCTTGTTTATTAGTAGTTTTTACCTGCATCACTAAATCGCCAATGGTATTATAAACAGCCATATTATTTATATCGGCAGATGATTGTACAGTAATAATACCGTTAGTTGGACTTGGGTAAACAGTAACCTGGTTGTAATTGTTTTCCATTTGTTTAATGCCTAATATGTATTGGGTAGTATCTACGTGTATACGAACAGAATCTACATAATAATTATTGTTTGCAATTGTTTGTGCACCATTAATTGTAACAGATAGCGCGCTATCCATGCCAAAGTTCGGTATGTCAACATAAATTTTGTAATTATCGCTATTAATATTGGCAAATTGGTAATACCCATTAGGATCTGTAGTTGTTCTAGCAGCGCAACCACCACCCGGGTTTTTACCCAACTTTACATCTATACCTTTTAACGGAGAACCCATAACCTGATTGTTACCGTTGTTAGCCAAACGATGCCCAAA
>JBBRAG010000031.1:0-27659 GCA_038206945.1 Bacteroidia bacterium
TTTTCCTGCCAAACAAAACTTTTGGGTAGCTGTTCGTTATAACGCACTTGTAGGAACGATGAAAGGTGCAAATAGCGATGTTACCATTAACAGAATGGTTGGCTCGGTTGGTTGGTTTATTACCAAAAACATTATGCTTAAAGCAGAGTATGTAAACCAGCAATATAAAAACTTTGCCAAAACCGATATTCGTTCGGGTGGACAGTTTGATGGTTTTGTAATACAAGCCGCTGTAGGATTTTAAATTAATTTATTTCCTAAGTGTTTTTGATAGTAATACAGCTTTTTTATCTAAAGTAGGTACTTATCTTGTCGTATTTTTATCAGGTAAAGCAAAACAATTCTTAAGCCATTTTTAATAAAAAAACATTTCGCGCAACAAAAGCAATGTGTATGATGTAAATATTGGCTAAATAACGTAATAAACACATGTTTTTAAGAATTACCTTTATTTTGCCTTTTAAATGAATAAATTTAATAAAAATGGGGGCTGCTTCATAAAAACAATTATTTTTGACAAATTAAATTATTCATCGGTCAAAAAACTATCACTCAATAAATTTATAAATGAATATTCACGAGTATCAAGGTAAAAGTATTTTAAAAAGTTTTGGCGTTACCGTGCAAGAAGGTATTGTAGCCGAAACACCCGAGCAAGCTGTTGAAGCCGCTAAAGAAATGAAAACCAAATATAACAGCGATTGGGTTGTTATTAAAGCGCAAATACACGCAGGCGGCCGTGGTAAGGGCGGCGGCGTTAAACTGGCTAAAAATTTAGAAGAAGTTAAGCAAAGGGCAACCGATATAATTGGTATGCAATTAATTACCCCGCAAACAAGCGCAGAAGGTAAAAAAGTTAGCAAGGTATTAATAGCACAAGATGTTTATTACCCGGGCGCAACCCCTACCAAAGAGTTTTATGTAAGTATTTTATTAAATCGTGCCAACGGTAAAAATGTTATTATGTACAGTACCGAAGGTGGTATGGACATTGAGCACGTGGCAGAAACTACGCCTCATTTAATTTGGAAAGAAGAAATAGACCCAAAAGTTGGGCTTCGCGATTTCCAATGCCGTAAGGTAGCCTTCAATTTAGGCTTAAGCGGAAACGCTTTTAAAGAAATGACCAAATTTATAGCTAATCTTTATAAAGCGTACGATACCATTGATGCTTCTTTATTTGAAATTAACCCGGTATTAAAAACATCCGACGAGAAAATTATTGCCGTAGATGCTAAAGTAACTTTTGATGATAACGCCTTGTTCCGTCACCCAGATTATGCGGCTATGCGCGATGATAGCGAAGAAAACCCCATTGATGTGGAGGCCCGTAAAGCAGAGCTTAATTATGTAAAATTAGATGGCAACGTAGGTTGCATGGTTAACGGCGCCGGTTTGGCCATGGCTACAATGGATATCATTAAATTATCGGGTGGAGAGCCTGCTAATTTCTTAGACGTAGGCGGCACAGCTAATGCAGAACGTGTTGAAAAAGCTTTCCGCATCATTTTAAAAGATAAAAACGTTAAAGCTATTTTGGTTAATATTTTTGGTGGTATTGTTCGTTGCGACCGCGTAGCGCAAGGCATTGTAGATGCTTACAAAAACATGGGTAGTTTCCCTGTGCCTCTAATTGTTCGTTTACAAGGCACCAACGCTGTTGAAGCTAAAAAACTAATTGACGAATCTGGTCTAAAAGTATCTTCAGCCATACAATTGCAAGAAGCTGCTGATTTAGTTAAACAGGTAATAAATAATTAAGTAGATTTGCTCTACTATTTTTTAAAGATATATGAAAAAAACACTTATTAAAACACTTTCGGTTGCAGCACTAAGCGGCGCTGTTATGCTTACATCTTGCGGAGGCGGAGATAAAAAAACCGATGTCGAAAATATGGCGACCGACAGCACAAAAACAGATACCATCACATCTACTGCAAAGGCTACGGAATCAAGTACCGAAATGTCTTACCAGGTACCTTCTCCTAAAGAAATGTTTGTGTTTATTAAGCAGGTAGCCGGCAAAAACAACAAGCGTGTAGATATGCTTAATAGCCCCGATAACGCTAAAAATTATACCGATGCAAGATCTCAGGCATTAAATTTTGGCATTTACAGCTGCGACCTTACCTATTGCTCTATTTTTGAAATAGGCACCAATGCCATTAAATATTTTAAAGCCGTTAAACAATTAGGAGATGCAGTTGGCGTATCAAGCGCAATTAACCCCGATATACTTAAACGTTTAGAAAAAAATATGGGAAACCCAGATTCTTTGGTTGAAGTGGCTGATAATTTATATTTTTCTTCTTTCGAAACTTTACAGAACTCACAACAAGGCAATACACTTGCCTTAGCCGTTGCCGGTGGTTATATTGAAGGATTAAGCATTGCCTGCAACTTAGTAAAATACGATAAAAAGAACCCGGCGGTAGAGCGTATTGCCGACGAAAAATATACATTAGAGAACATCATAGAGTTTATGAAAAAATATGAAAGTGATGCTAATGTTAAACAAACCATTGCGCAGTTAGAAGATCTTAAAAAAACTTTTAACGCGGTAACCGAAAAACAACAAGGTAAGGTAACCGTTAAAGATGAAAAAGGCACCAAAGTGTTAGGTGGCGGCAGCGAGCTTGAAATGACAGAAGCCCAATACAAAGCCTTGGCAGAAAAAGTTGCTACCATCAGAAATTCATTTACAGGAAAATAATTAATAAGTAAGTTATGAAAAAAATATTTTTAGCCATCATTGTTTGTATCAGTTTCTCATCAACGGCCGTGTTTGCACAGTCAAGCGTTTGTGGAGATTTTCATAAAAAAGCCTGCTATATTGAAGGCACGCGTAAAGATAAACGTGCATTTGCTTACAACGCACAATCTAAAAGCGGGTTGTTTGCGCAGGGTTCTGTATCTAAAATGCGTTGCATTGTTTATAAAGGTATGGATTACCGCATAAGCGTTTGCTGCGAAACTATTTTAGGCGATAAAGTAAATTTTAAAATTTATGATGGCCGTACCAACGAAGAATTATTTGATAACACCAAGAATGATAATACACAGCAGTTTGAATTTCAAGCCAGCACCACCAGGCAATTAATTATTGAAGCAACGGTACCAACCGGCGAAGTGAAAGAAGAAAAAGGTAAAGCCGAAAATGCAGCTTGTGTAGGCCTTTTAATAGAAAATAAAGTATCTGATAAAACAGGTTTCTCTCAGTATTAAAAAAAATTAATTTTTAATAGAAGGCTTGGTAAATAAATACAAAAGAAAGTTTTTACCTTACTGTAGGCATCAAATAATAAGTAAAAGGTAACAGGTAAACAGTTACAAAACTAACATGGCAGTAATAATTGCCGGCACAGCAGCAAATATATATAACACATCAGCTTTTGTAATTGACGCAGCAGTATTTTCTTTCAACTCGTTAAGATAATCTTTAACAAAGCAGCGTTTGAAGGTAACAAAGCAGTACTTGCTTTAAATCCGTTAAGATAATTTTTAGCAAAGCAGAGAAAATGTTTGGTAAAGCAGTGCTTGCTTAAAACTCATTAAGATAATGTTTGGCATAGCAGAGAAAATGTTTAACAAAGTAGTGCGTGCTTTAAACTCGTTAAGATAATGTTTGGCAAAGTAACGCTAAGAACAAACGCAACTGTGCGAAGAATTATCTCTCAAAAAATTTGTTTATTAGGTTAGAAGTTAGTTCTAATCAAACATTAGATTACTTTTTCAATAAGATATATGGTATCATTTATTTTAACCGATGCGTTTTCTTCTAAACCTACTAATTTTAAGCCTAAAGGTGAAGCGGGTGATAGAACAATTACCTCTGTTTTATCAAATTTTATTTTTCCTAAAGCAACGCTTAAAAACAGGTACGCCCTATTAGTTTTAACCAGGCTTCCTTTTATTATTTTAGGCGATGTAATATCTATATCGATGGTTATCAGTGCATTTTTTTGGGCTAAAACTTCCTCTAATTGCCGGCTTATTTTTTCCTGCTCCAGCTGCATCATGGCACGGCTAGTTTCATGCTTATCGCCTGCCGAACTTTTACTGTCGTTGGTGGCACCCTCCGCCAGATCTTGTAAGGTATTTTGAAAGTTTTGTATTTTATCTTCTACCAGTTGTAGGCAGGCAGCATATACTTTTTGCTTTAGCAGCACAAGTTATTGTTTTACTAATTTTTTAGTGTAGGTATTGCCATTGCCGGAAATAATTTTTACTACATACATACCTGTTGTAAGCATGGACAGGTTAAGCGACTGAATTACTTTATCGGCTGTGTTAATTTGCGATGATCTTGTTTGTGTATTTAAAACCATTCTGCCCGTAACATCATATACGTTTACAAAAAGCATACAATCGGTATTTCCGCACAGCGTAGTAAGTAAATTATTTGAAACAGCATGTATACCAAAGGTGCTTTTCAATAGTTGATCGGCCACGCAAAAATCGGGTATGCCATAACCTAAAAGAGAATCGGGCATAGCATATTGACTGGCGCTTTGTTTAATAGCCGCTATAACCTGCATATTTGTTTTGGTAGGATTGCCCTGCCATAAGCAAGCCACCATGCCGGCCATAGTGGGTGATGCAAAAGAGGTACCGCTGCCAGGCGATATGTTTCCGTTGGTATAAGCAATGGCTGTATTTAACCCTTGTGCAGCTACATCGGGTTTAGTGCGCCCATCGGCTGTGTTACCCACAGAACTAAAGCTTGCATACAAACCAGTTCCATCAACAGCACCAACAGATAGAATGCTATCTGCATCTGCCGGCACAGAAATTTTTTGCCAAGCGTTGTTTCCTTCATTGCCAGCTGCCACGCATACTATCATACCCCTGCGTGCGGCCATAGTAGCAGATAAACTGGCAACTGATGTTCGGCCGTTAAGGTCTGCCCAGGTATGATTCTGCGCTGCGTCATCAAAAATTGTATATCCTAAAGATGAATTTACAACATCGGCGCCTGCGCTATCAGCATATTCAATAGCAGAAACCCATTGGTATTCTTCTACCATTTTTTCGGTTGTATCAAGCTCGCTTCTTAATAAATAAAATTTAGCGTAAGGTGCAGACCCAACCAGTTGACCGCTGCTGTTGGCCGCTATGCATGATAACACCTCGGTGCCGTGTCCGCCTTCATTATAAACAAGATTATTATTAGTAAAAAAATCATGCGTGGCAATAACCTGTTGCTTATTAAAAAGCGTATCAAACACCAACAGGTTTGGAGCGTTATCAAACCCATTATCAATAATGCCAATCTGCATGCCTGTACCATCATAACCTTGGTTATGTAAGCATTGCCCGTTCAATAAATAAATTTGGTTCTGGCTTTGTCCGTAATTAAAACGATCGCTTTGGGATGCTGCTGCTTTTTTAGTTGATGCAATTGATTGAGCTAAAGGAATTAAGGGTTGAGATACTTTAACCCTTGCCAATGGCTTATTGGTATTTACACAGCTAAGTGCGTTAATGGCGGCTATTTGAGATTGATTGGTTATACGTACAACAACCCCGTTAAACCAGCGCGAATAACTAATAATAATAGCACCTGTTGATGAAACCTGTTGTGCATACACAGCATTAACCGGTATATCCTGGTTGTTGATGGCAATGCCCTGGTTTGTTCTTCTGTTAATGGCTCTTTGCGATAAATACTGTGTAGGATTACTAATGCTGTAAGGAGAGTTATTCTTATCTGTAAAGCCTACAAAATAACGCGTATAAACTGTTTGAGAAGATAGTGTAATTGAACATAAAACAGACAAGCAACAAGCCCATACTTTTATATTTCTACGGTTGAATTTTAAATTTTTCATTTTTCTTATTCGGTTCCAAATGAATTAATGGTCATTACATAATGCTGCCCGTCGGCAATTACCCCCGGGTGCAAGCCTTGTGAATCTTGCAGATATGTATAATCTGTTATTTCTTTATAAATAAGACCTACGTTTCTTGCATATTGTTCTCTATAATTTTTATAGTTCAAAATATTCTGCTGGTAATTATCCTGCTTTACAGTTAATGTTTTATCAAAGCTAAGTCCGTTAAAAGTTAGCGGCACATCAAACGAAATATACGTATAAGTAGATACCGCGCTATCATGCGCCGTTCCATTCCAGCTATTGTTTATTTTTGTTGGAAAAGCAAGCTTGATATAACGCTTGTTTTCTTCTACCACCTCTACATTTGTATTTGTTTTATTGGCCACCCAAACATCTTGCAATACCCAGGTCATTTCACTGTAGGGGATGGTATCGCTATGTATCTTTTTATATCGAATTATTTTAATGGTCGGTCTGTTTTGATTATCGGTTATCAAAGAATCCATCACTTCTTTTATCTGGAATTTATAGTTGCTTGTATCGGTGCTTCCGCTGCTATGGCCAAGAGATTTATAGACTATAGAATCTACATCATAAACTATAAAACTTTTCATTTTACCCGGATAGTAATTGTAACCTACATCCGGTGGACTTTCCTCTACATTTTTTTTGCATGAAAAAAATAAAAGTGTAGTTGTAATAAGAGTTAAAAAAGCGGTTTTCATTCATGTAAAAATAAATAAAAAACCGGCAAGTAAAACTTATTTAACTTTGCACCTGTATTTTGAAAGAAAAAAAGAACATACTTGTTTTTACCGATTGGTATTTGCCTGCTTATAAGGCGGGTGGTCCTGTAAAATCAGTTGCTGCACTTGCCTTTTATTTAAAAGAAGATTTTAATTTTTACATTATAACCGGCAATAAAGATGTTTTTGCCAAAGAGCCGCTTAAAAATATTGAAAGCAACCAATGGCAGGTTTTACCCAATGGCGAAAAGGTGTATTATTTTTCTGACGATTTTTTTTCATGGAAAAACTTATCTGCCTTGCTAAAAACAATATGTTTGGATGCCGTTTACCTGAATAGTTTTTTTTCTACCCGGTTTACTGTTTACCCATTATTGTTTAAAAAAGCCGGCTTTTTAAAAGCACCCATATTACTTGCGCCCCGGGGAATGCTGAGTAGCGGGGCTTTGCAATTAAAATCGCGCAAGAAAAATATTTTTATACGCGCTGCAAAATTGCTATCACTTTATAAAAATGTTGTGTGGCATGCCACATCCGTTCAAGAAGAGACAGACATAAAGAATATTTTTGGCAACACCAACATCTTCCAGATCTCTAATTTAGGATTACCGCCTTTAAAAAATCGTACTGATTATAGCAAAGAAAATAATACGGTAAAAATTTGTTGCTTGGCCCGTATATCAAAAGTAAAAAATATATTATTTGCTTTAGAGGTTTTACAGCAAGTTAATTCTGGTATTGTAATTTTTGATATATATGGCCCGGCTGAAGAAGCTGATTATTATAATACTTGCCAAGAATTTGCCCAAAAACTTCCGGCTTACGTAAACGTTTTTTTTAAAGGAGACTTGCAAGGAAACGAAGTAGAAGAAACATTAAAAAATTATCATCTTTTTTTTCTTCCAACATTGAATGAAAATTTTGGCCACGCCATTGTAGAATCTATGCTTAATGGCTGCATTCCTTTAATAAGCAACACTACACCCTGGCGCAATTTGCAAGCACAAAATATAGGCTGGGATATTGCTTTAAATGAAAAAGAAAAATTTGTGGTTGCTGTTAATGAGATGATAGAAATGAAGAAGGATGTTTTTGAAGAAAGATCTAAAACGGTACAACAATACGCACGTTTAAATTGTCTGGATGAAAACAATAGGGTATCCTATAAAAAGCTGTTTACTACTTTAACGCAGTAATAATTTTTTGCGCTAAGAATTCGGCCAATTTTATGTTCGATTCTTTTGTCCAACCGGCAATATGCGGCGTTAGAATTACCTTATCAGATTTTAAAAGATATTGCATTGGTGACGGAATATCTTTATTATTAATGCTTTCAAAGGATACGGCTTCATACTCTAACACATCCAGGCAGGCACCTAAAACTTTCCCGCTACTTATGTTTTTTACAAGATCTGCCGTATGTAAACATTTTCCGCGCGCTGTATTTATAATGTAAATGTTCTTTTTAAACTTGTTAATAAACGCATCGTTAACCAGGTATGTTGTTTCTTCGGTTAACGGAATGTGCATGCTAATAATATCAGCGTGGTGGTAAATTTCTTCTAATGAACTTTCTTTTACAAAATCATTTAGCTCGTTGTTCTTGTTTTTTATTAATGGATTCGCAGAATGCTGAAAAGCATTTCCAAAATTGCTTTTGTACTTATCATACCCTAAAATAGTAACGCCAAAACCCTTTAAACGTTGCGCTAAAGCAGAGCCCATGTTTCCGTAACCAATTATACCAACTGTTTTACCGCAAAGTTCTATTCCTCGGTTTTCTTCGCGAGGCCAAGTGCCGTTGCGAATTTCTGCATTTGCCCTGCAAATATTATTAAATAAATTAAGCAGCATTCCTAAGGCATGTTCTGCCACAGCATCTCTATTGCCTTCGGGTGAGTTTAAACATATAATGCCTTTTTTTGTTGCATATTCAACATCAATATTTTCCATGCCGGCACCCACCCGGCCAATACATTTTAAATGAGGAGCTTGGTTTATAATATCTTTTGTAATTTTAAATTTACTGCGTAACACAATGCCATCGTATTGTGGAATAAGTTTTTTTAATTCGTCGGCAGGTTTGTCATAAAACAGATCGCACTGAAAGCCATTTTCGATAAGTATTTCATGCAACCTTGGGTGGTTTGAATCTATAAATAGTATTTTTTTTTGCATGTTAATAAGGCAAAAATAAGGTTTATAAGGTGATTAAAGTCAGGAATTTATCTCTAAAAAATATAAGTTTTTTAAATTAGGAGTTTTTGTGGTGTATAAAAAATAGTATATTTGCGCCCTTAATAAATGGCGAGGTAGCTCAGCTGGTTAGAGCACAGGATTCATAACCCTGAGGTCCCGGGTTCGAGTCCCGGTTTCGCTACTGGACGGGACTTTTCTTCAAAATTAAGAAAAGTCCCGTTTTTATTTTCCTCCAAACCCTTTGACAAATCAGTGATACAGGCAATCGCTTCATTTACAATTGGAGTACGATAATGCTCAATTTTAGCATCATATAGTAAACCTTTTGGAAACAGCACATTTTGAAAAATCTGTTATGGCTAATAATCGCCAGAAGACCAAACAGGTGCGAGATTAGCGGGTAAAAGCAAATCCATATAAAAACCAATATGGCAGTAGTTCTACTTAAAAATATTAAATTTAAGTAAAAATCTTTTTTTCTGTATGAGCGTTCTCCAATCGATAAACAAAAGAGCGCATAATAATAATATACTTACAACTAAGCCGGTTATAGATTGCCAGGAAACAATATTTGATTTTATTTGATGTATGTTTTCTACAGCAAATTTACCCATTAAGAGGGCGGCAGTATCACTGGTGAATTTACCGATAAAAAAAGCAGGTATAATGTATAAAGCTTTTATACGAGACATACCTGCGGCTACAAACAAAGGAGTTGTGGGTAGAGGAAGTAAAGAATAAGTTACAATAAGCAATTGACTTTTCCATCCTTTCTCTTTCATTTTCTGGCCTAGAAATTTTATATCTTCATTTTTAGCTGGTGTAAAATATTTATCTGAAATAAAAGGTATATACAACGTAAGTATATATCGCCCTAGGATAGAACCTGCAACACCAATACAAATTACTGCCCATAAATTAAGATGAAATGTTACCTGCAAAAAAATCATAATGGTAAAGGCCGGTAAAAAAGGAAACGGTACAATATCAAATAATAATGCACCCAGAAAAACTAAACAGTATTGCCACCACATTATTTTATATTATTTTAAATTTATTAGCACTACTTTAAATATACTCATTTAGAAACAACAATAATTATAAAGAGAACGACTAAAAAAATCGTTCTCTTTACTATAGCGGATTAAAAATTAGAATTATTTACCAAATGTTATTTTAAGTTCGAGATTGATTTTTCAAGTTCGTCCATACTGGTATTAAAATCTTTTTTAAAGGATAGCCATACACTTTTATCACTTGTATTATATTCATTTAATTTATCTCTCAAGTTATTATTCTTTCCCTCAAGAGCCAATACGTTTTTGTCATATTCTGCCTGAATATCTTTGTTATCATTGGCTTTTTTAGATTTTAACTTGACAAAACTTTTTTCATTTTTAATGATTCTTAATTCTCCTGCTATTTTAAAATTTTGATAATTAGCGGCAGAATCTCTTTTTGCTTTATATAGTTTATTCTCATCCTTTGTAATATCTTTTCTAGCAGAACTAGCTTTTTTATCCGGTTGTTGTGCTGATAAGGTTAATGATGTTGCTAGTAGTAAACTTGTTATAGCTATTGTTAATGCTTTTGTTTTCATAAGTTGTTGTTTTTTAAGGTTAATTATTTGCATTATCTTCGGCAGCTGTAGAAATTGAATTACCCAATTCATCCAATTTACGGTTAAATTCACGTTTAAAAATATTCCATTTACTTTTATCACTTTCTTTATACTGCTGTATTTCTTCATGCAATTTTAAGTTTTTTGCATTAAGCTCATCCAATTTTTTTTGATATTTAATTTGAATTGCCTTTTTATTTTCTTTCATTTTTGCTTTTAGATCAGCAATTTTTACATCATTTTCTTTGAGTTTAATTTCTGTTTCTTTTTTAAATAAAATATAGTCATTTGCTGAATCTAACCTAGCCTGATTTAATTTTTCTTCAGCTACCGTTACATTTGTTTTTGCATCTTGTACATTTTCTTCATTTTCTGTTACTTCTTTTTCATTCGATTGACAACTTGCTATTATTATCAAAGTTATAAACGCAAGTAGCAATGTTTTAAAAAAATTGAGTTTCATAATTTATTTTTTTTACTATTAAAATTCATATCTATAAATCAGAAATAATTTTTTGTATTTCTTCTTTTGTTTTACCTAGTTTAACTTGTAGCCTACCTAACATTTCATCATGTTTACCTTCTACTAATAAAACATCATTGTCTGTTAGTAAGGCAAACTTTTGTTTTAATTTGCCTTTAATTTCGTTCCAATTTCCTTCTAATTGAGTTGTGTTTTTCATTTTTTTATATTTTATGCGTGAATTAATTTCCACCTTACAAAGATGAGCAGTTATAACTCGATACTTATTACATTTTAATGTAATAAGTTACATAATTCACAGTATTTAATTTTATAAATAGAAATAAGTGTAAAAAAACTTCTTATGACATTGATTTTGATTTCTAGTCTTTACAAATAAGAAAGATAGGAAAAATGAGATATCATTTAAATTACAAATTATTTCTCTTTTAATTACTAAGCGCTAAGGTTGGTATGGTAAAGTAAAAAGTAGTGCCTTGTTGTGGTTTAGATTCAAGCCATATTTCTCCTTGATGTAATTGAACTATTTTTTTACAATAAGCTAATCCAATGCCGCTTCCTTCGTATTCTTTGTTACCGTGTAAACGCTTGAATATCTCAAATATTTTTTCAAAATGAATACTGTCAATACCAATGCCATTATCTTTTACAGCAAATTGCCATTTACCACTTTTTTCTTCGGCTGAAATACTAATTTTTGGGTGATTTGATTCTTTCTGAAATTTAATAGCGTTGGTAATCAGGTTTTGAAATAATTGATGAATTTCTGTTTCATACACATTCAACATCGGCATGGCTGATATTTCAATATCGCTTTTAGAAGATTTAATGAGTACTTCATGATCATCAAGAACATTTTTTATTAATTTATTTATATCTACATGAACCAACTTTCTGTTATAACCCACTTGCGAGAACGTCAATAATGAGTTAATTAAAGAACTCATCCGCTTAACCGCATTATTAGCGGAAAGAATATATTTTTTGGCGGTATCATCTAGTTGTGGACTATATTTTTTTTCGAACAAACTAATATAATTAGAAACCGTGCGTAAAGGTTGCTGAAGGTCGTGAGAAGCTATGTAGGCAAACTGCTCCAATTCTTTATTTAAAAGATTCATTTCAATAGCTCTTTTTTCTTTCTCTTCGTTTTGAAAAGCTAATTCAATATTGGCAACTGCAAGTTCTGCGGCACGCTTACCTTTTTCTTCATTTTGAAATTTAAGTTCGGTATTGGCAATGATAAGTTCATCTGATCGTTTTTCTTTTTCTTCGTTCTGGTAGGCAAGTTCTATGTTAGCGGTAACTAATTCGATAGCGCGTTTTTCTTTCTCTTCACTTTCAAAAGCATGTTCTTTAGTTGCTATCATCAGTTCGGCAGCACGTTTTGCTTTTTCTTGATTTTGAAATGCCAATTCAATATTTGCAATAATAAGTTCTGCCGCTCTATTCCCTTTTTCCTCGTTTTGAAAAATTAATTCTTTATTTGCTATCATTAATTCTGCGGCTCTTTTTGCTTTTTCGGTATTTTGAAATGCCAATTCTATATTAGTAATTACAAGTTCAGCCGCCCGCTTAGCTTTTTCTTCATATTCAAATGCAAGTTGCTTTTTGGCTATTCTTAATTCTTCGGCCAATTCTTCAGCATTCATGTTTTTTTCATTTTATATAATCAATTAAGTCAAACTAGAAACAATGAAGAATCAGGATATAACCAAAAAGCGCTTTAGTGTTTCCCAAAAAGGGATTTGACTACATTAACATGCAACATTCATTCCCTATCCTAAATTATCCAAAATTCGCCTTTTTGCCATCATAGCCTGGCAAAGTTGCCTCCTTAGGTTCAAATGAAAAAAACGAGATATTTATTGTTGAGTTTATTGCTCAATAAAGATTTGCTTTTAATATTTGTTAGCCTATATTATTTAAAACAGCCAAATAATTTTTACCTATTAAACATAAACTCCTTTAGTTAAGCGTCATCAGCAACGTCTTCAGAAGATTCAGAAACCGGTTGTTCAATCGGCAATATAACATGGAATGAAGCGCCTTTGTTGTCTTTTCCTTGTGCAAATATTTTTCCTGAATAGGTTTGTACAATCTTTTTAGATAGAGCCAAGCCAATACCGGTTCCTGGATAAATACCACCACTGCTAAGGCGCTGAAACATGGTAAATATTTGTCGCGCATATTTTTGGTCAAACCCAATTCCATTATCCTTAAATATAATCTCGTAGTAGTTAAGTTTTTGATTAAGTTTCGGACGGTCTTTTATTTCTTCTTTTGATAGTTTGTGAGAAGATATTTCAATGATAGGTGAAACATCTCTTTTTGAAAATTTAAGCGCATTATGAATAATATCGTAAAAAAGTTGATTCATTTGAAAGGGAACTGCTTCTATTTCAGGCAATTTTCCACAAATTATTTTTGCTTTTTTTTCTTCGATCAGCAATTCAAAATCAAATAAAATATTTTTAAGTATTTCATTCAAATCTGTTTTTATAAATAATTTTTCGTGCGATGCTATGCCGGCAAAGTTTAGCATATCCTGGGTAAGTTTGGTCATCCTAATGGATGCACCTTCAATTTTATTAAGGTATTCGTGTATCAGTTCCGGCTTTAACTTATTTTTGCTATCCTGTAAAATTTTAGAGAAGGTTGCAATTTTACGCAATGGTTCTTGAAACTCATGACTGGTAGTATGCGTAAACTGATCTAACTGCAAATTGATTTGCTCTAATTGCAACGTGCGTTCTTTTACCTTGCTTTCTAATTCTTCAGAGAATTTCTTTTTTCTTTTTTCTAATATTTTTCTTTCGCTAATATCTTCAATAGCAATTAGTATTAACTGTTCCTTAATTTTTTCATTAACTATTTGTCTTGCGTTTAAAAGCAGGGTATATTCTCCATGAGGAGGTAAATCAATTATAATTTCATAATCTTTCAACTGCGTTCTTTTTGGAAGTATTTTTTCTAACAACGATTTAAGAAGCGTATTACCAAACAAACCGTTGTGCATTTCATAAATCAATTCTCCATCAGATTCCTGTTCTGTAATATTAAATTTGGTATAGAAAGAGTTATTAGCTGTTTTTATACGAAGTGTATCGTCTAGTATTACAAGGGGCTCATTAATGGTGTTTATAACAGCTTCGGCATACATGCGAGATGAATTAATTTGTTCTTGTTTATCCAATAACTCTTGGTTAACAATCATTAATTCCTCATTGCTTGATTGAGTTTCTTCTTTCGATGTTTCTAGTTCTTCATTTAAACTTTGTAGTTCTTCGCTGCTGCTAAGTAGTTCTTCGTTGGCACTTTGTAATTCTTCATTAGCGGCTTCTTGCTCTTCGGTAATAACACGCATATCTTCTCTGGTTTGAGCCAATTCTTTTTCTAAACCTATACGTTGAAGTATTTCATCATCACTTGCTTTTTTGGATAATGGATCTCCATTTTTATTTGTGTTTTTTACGACTAATGTTTTACGAAATAATATTAAAAAATGAGAATCATTCGTATTGGGAAGTGGAATAATTGTAATAGTAACCAAATAATTTCTTCTATTAATTTTAGCAGGAATACCTTTTTTGGTAACAGTTGTTTGCGTGCTTTTAGCTTTATGCAAGGTGTTTCTTAATTCAAAAGCCAATCCTTCTCTAGCCATTTTTAAAAGATTGAAGGAGGGTTTACCTTGTGATGGCTCAAGAAAAGGAGTAATAACGCCATGTATATGCACAATATCCATTTGTTCATTTATAACTACACCGGCCGGGGTAAAGTCTGACAGTAACATGGAGTCTGTAAGCTTTCTAAAATCGGTTTGCTGTATCTCAGGTAATACTATTTTTTTATCTTTTACTTGTAAAACGTTGTTGGCAACTATTTTAGCGGTATGGATATACCGATTAGAGGCCGCCTTTCTTGTATAGATTTTAGCCATTTTTGCAAATGGTGTAAATAATTCCGATTCGGCTCCTGTGGTTTCAGATTTACCAAGAAACAAGAAGCCGGTATCTTTAAGTGCATAATTAAAAGTGCTAAGTGCTTTTTTCTGCAAAAAGGCATCCATATAAATAAGCACATTTCTGCAACTTATCAAGCCCATTTTTGCAAAAGGTGGGTCTTTAAGAAAATTGTGAACCGCAAACACACACATATCTCTTATTTGCCTATTTATCTGATAACCTTCATTGGTTTTTTTAAAATAACATTTAAGCAAATTATCCGAAACATTTTTCAATTCGGCTTTGCTATAAATTCCTGTTCTTGCTTTAGAGATAGCTTGTTCAGAAATATCAGAAGCAAAGATCTGAATTTGTCTGCCCGATATTTTTTTGCCTAAATGTTCATGTAATAAAATAGCAAATGAGTAGGCTTCTTCTCCTGTAGAAAAACCTGCCACCCACATACGTATAGGCTCTGTTGCTAATTTGTTTTTAAGAAAGGTTGGTAATACTTTTTCACCTATTATTTGAAACATATCAGAATCTCTAAAAAAAGTAGTAACCGGTATAAGCATATCCTGAAAGAGCAAATCCTGCTCTGCTCTATCCTTTATTAAAATTTTTAAGTAATCAGCTAATTTTTCTTTTTTACTAATTTCCATTCTTCGTAAAATACGCCTATGAACCGTAGTTTGTTTGTAGTTTGAAAAATCAACCCCACTACGCTGACGCAGAATTAAAATAATGCGTTTAAAAACTCCTTCCTCATTTTTGGGTATTTTTTTTGCAAGACTTTTACCAGACTTACTTATTTCTAAAAGTTTTTGCGGAATTTTTTCGGGTGCTAAAATATAATCTACTACTTCAGCATGTATAGCACTTTGTGGCATTCCTTCGTAAGAAGATGATTCTTCATCTTGTGCAAAAGTTATGCCGCCATGCTCTTTTATGGCTGCCAGCCCAAGTGTGCCGTCTTTTCCATTACCAGAAAGCACGACGCCCACAGCCAAATTAAGATGCACTTCGGCAAGCGAGATAAAGAAAACATCAATAGGAAGATTGGGTACTATTTTTTCGCGCGGCGTTAATTTTAATACGCCATCTGTAGATTTTAACGTTTTATTTTGCGGAATAACATAAATATTATTTGGCGCAAGATGAATATCATCTATAATTTCATTTACCGGTATAGTAGTAACCTTAGCCAAAATTTCGGGTAAAATACTTTCGTGCGTGGGGTCTAAATGCTGAACAAGGACATAAGCCATGCCCGAATTTGCAGGAATTGCTTTAAGAAAACGCTTAAATGCATCCAATCCGCCTGCTGATGCGCCAATTCCTACAATAGGAAAATCTTGAATAGACTCTGGTGGAGTGGTTTTTGTGTTTTTTAAACTCATTGCTCAGCATTAATTATAAAATTGCATACGAAAAATAACTACTTAAAGGCAGTCTTAACATCCATTTGCATAGCTTTAACTATGCCGGCCGGAAGTTTAGAAATATCAAATGATTTAATAAAATAATCGGCAGCGCCCAATTGTCGGGTAGATTCAATATCCGTTTGAAAAGAAGAGGTAGTGTACATTATTACCGGAATATGTTTTAATTTCTCATCCCTTTTTAATTCAGCCAAGCATTCTTTACCACCCATAATTGGCATATTGATGTCTAGAAAAATAAAATCAGGCAGTTTTACGGTATCTCTTAAAATTTCGAGCGCCTCTTTGCCATTTTTTGCTTCCAGATATATATAGGAAGAATTGATCTCTTTAACGGCTGAACAGAAGAAGAATCTATCATCTTCGTCATCATCAATAATCATAATTGTTTTTAATGCCATTTTTTAAAAAATTTATACCCTAATGCCCATCCGTATAGGCACACCCTCCA
Source organism: Bacteroidia bacterium (assembly GCA_038206945.1). Classification (GTDB taxonomy): domain Bacteria; phylum Bacteroidota; class Bacteroidia; order B-17B0; family Aurantibacillaceae; genus PALSA-968. Next base: position 16,728 of record JBBRAG010000031.1, read on the forward strand.
TTGTTTTGTTATAAATCTTTCTTAAAATAGGTTATCACATCCTTTAAAAAATCCTGCTTTAAATTTGCAGAAAGAGTCTCGTAGAACTTTGAAACCATGAGAAATAATTACAGACAAATATACGCTTAAAAAGAATAGAATTACTTTTAAACATCAAAAAAAATGATTCTATATCTGTTAAAAAATACTTTTTATCTTACTATGGATACAGCCCAACCGATAATAAAGGCAATGAATAATGATTTTGGGTTCGGTAGTTCAAAACCTAAGTGCGCTTTTCTATTTATTTTAGTCAAGGTTATACTACTTGATATATTTTTGTTAGTGCAAAAAAAGTAAATTTATAAATATGTTTTTTATACTATTGTATAAACAATGAGCCAACCAACTATTATATACGAAGATGAAGTGCTGCTGGTATGCAACAAGCCTGCGGGTTTAATGGTTGAGCCGGATAGGAATAATTTCCCTAATTTATTACAACAGGTAAAAAATTATTTAAATGAAACAACGGCCGAAAAAAATTCTTACGTGCAACACTTGCACAGGTTAGACAGGCCTGTAAGTGGCGTAGTTTTATTTACCAAACAAAAAGAATATTTAAAAAATTTAAGCGAACAGTTTGCTGAAAGAAAAGTATCTAAAAGTTATTTGGCTTTAACAAAAAACGCACCCGAAATAAAAATAGCCACCTTAGACCAATGGCATCGCAAAGAAAAAAAGAAAGCCGTACTTGTACCTGAAGGAACTGAATATGCCGAAAAAATTAAGCTTAGTTATAAAGTTATCCCCCACTTCAACTATTTTTTATGGGAGATAGATCTTTATACCGGAAAGTTTCATCAAATACGGGTTCAATTAGCGGGCTTGGGTTGCCCGGTTTTAGGAGATGTGCTTTATGCATCGACAGAAGCTTATAAAACAAATGCTATTGCGCTTCATGCGGAGAAACTTATAATCAAACATCCAATAAGTGGCAAACAAATAGAATTTATTGCCGATGCTACAGATTTTATAAAATAAGCTTATAACATTTTAATCTGGTATTTAGCTACCAGAATTATTATAAAGATGTCAAAACGAAAGAACTATCTGTTCAAGAAAAATTAATTTTATACCATTCCTGAAAAGAAATAAGCGCATAAATAATGGAGGAATTATCTTCTTTTCCGTTTACATGATTTTGAATAACAGTATCAATTGCTTCAACAGAGAATTCATTAAAGTTTGCGAAGAAAGCTCTATCCAATAAACCCTCAATAGTTTTTGTGTTGCTAAAAATACTTCTTAGCGGCATGCCAAAACCTGCTTTGCGACGATTGGTTACGTACTCCGGTAATTGAGTTTTAAAGGTATCTTTTAAAATACGCTTAAACTTTCCGGTGCTTGTAAGTTTATAATTGCGTGGTATGCTATAAGCAAACTCTACAATGCGATGGTCTAAAAAAGGAACGCGGCACTCCACCGAATTAGCCATGGCCATTCTATCGGTGTAATGTAAATTCTTCACTAAAAAATTTTCCATCTCAAAATGAAAAAGAGAATCAAACACATCTTCTCCTTTAGGAAAGTACCTCGACATTAAATCTATAACGCCTTCTTTATTGCTATTATAAACAGAGGAAGAGTTATCAAAATCGCCTACAATATTAAACAAGGCATATTTATAATTTGGGTAGGCGCCGTACTTGCCCATTTTATGAATATACCTTCTATACGCTAAAAATTTGCCCTTGCCTTGGTTGACTTTAGCAGCCAAACTACCTAACCCACTTGAAAGTGCATGCGGCAATTTATCTAAATATTGCGAAGAGATGAGGGTAAGCATTTGCCCGGCATACCCTAAAAACAACTCATCTGCACCCATGCCCGACAAAATAACTTTAGATGTTTTAGCGGCATCTTTGGTAATTAAGTAAGAAGGTATTTGCGAGCCATCGGCAATTAAATCATCCGAATAAAAAAGGGTTTTACGAATCATTTCTAAACTTGCTTCATCACTTCCAATATCAGCATGTGTAAAGTTTAAATTCCATTGCTTGGCCAATTTTTCGGCATAATAATAATCTGAGGTAGTACCTTCTTTTTTTAAATCGCTTTCAGATTTGCGCGCACAATAATGACGAATATCATTTCTATCTTTTAAAAAATAAGCAATAATGGAAGAGTCTAATCCACCCGAAAGAAAATTACCAATAGACACATCAGCAATTAAACGCATTTGCACGCTGTCTTTTATTAATTCAAACAAACAATCTTGCGCATCATTGTAAGAAAGAGTTTTGTAGTTGTTGTTTTTTTCTACCTGCCAGTATTTATGTATAGAGAAATTATTTTTAGCAATATCAAATTCTAAATACGAAGCAGGTGGTAAACGATGTATGTTTTTATATAGTGTTCTTTGCTGGGGACTATACTTAAAAACAAAGTAATTTAAACTTTCATCATTATTTAAAACAGCTTGTACCCCTGCGCCCAGTATAGATTTTATTTCGGAAGCGAAAACAAAGTTATCTGCATCTTGATAATAATAAAGCGGCTTCACACCTATTCTATCTCGAATTAAATAAAGTTTGTGTATTCGTTTATCAAAAATACTGATGGCAAAATCTCCGTTCAGTTCGTTTATAAAATTGATGCCAAACTTTTCATACAACTTAAGTACAACTTCAGTATCTGTTTTAGAAGAAAAATTTGTATTGGATAAATGCTTTTGTTTTAGTTCTTGAAAATTATAGATCTCGCCATTAAAGACGATTACAATTTGTTTATCGGCAGAGAACATGGGCTGATTGCCATCTTCCGACAAATCAAGAATACTTAAACGCGTATGTCCTAAAAAAATTTGCTTATCGATTATTACATCCGTATAACTTCCTTCGTGGTCTGGCCCACGGTGGTGCAGACAAGAAAGCATTTTAGCATCTTGCAATTTTTGAGAAGAAATATATCCTGCAATGCCGCACATAGCTTATCTTTTCTTAGCCCAAATAAGTTGATGGAAGCCCATAAAGTTGGCTAAAAAACGTTCTAGTTTTGGAAAGTATGCACCAATAGGAAAGTGTGCTTTTTTTGTTTTTTCGATAGTGAAGCCACAATTTTCTAGCATATTAATCATTTCACTTTGGTAATAAATGTTGGCAATTTTGCAATCGGGCCCATCGGTGCAACGGTGTGGAAAATTATTCCACGATACATATTTCCAACCTTCTTGTTTAAAATTCTTAACGTGTAAGGCCCAATCTCCTTAGATGATCTGCCTAGTTTATTTTTTAAAATCTCAAACAATAAACGCAACCTAAAATAAAACTGAATTCTAACCCAATAATTAAAAGAGCCTTTAGAATAAAGCATCACAATAAATTCTCCGTTTGGTTTTAGCACACGATTTACTTCTATAAAGGTATTTTCAATATTAGTCGTGTGATGTAACACCCCATGCGAGTACACAATATCAAAATGGTTGGAAGGCAACACCAAGGCTTCTGCATTACCTTGTACAACATGCCCTTTTAAACCTAAATGATCTAAATGAATTTTAGTAGCGTAAACAGCCTCAGCAGTTAAATCAACACCCGTATAAGTACGTGCGTTTTGTGCCCAACGGCTTCCATCTGCACCAATTCCTAAACCAATTTCTAATACATCTTTTCCTTTAGCACCTTGCCAATCAATATACGTATCTAAGTGATGTGTTTTTTTGTAGCGGAAGTTTCTGTACAATTCAAAAAACTCTTTCGATGGAAATTTTGCATCTACAAATTGCTTGCCGCACAAATGTGTATTCCAAAATTCTTCAACCTGCTTTAATTCTTCGTTATTTAATCCTTCCGTAATCACGTTTCTATAATTTTATTAAAAACTGTAGTCAGTTTTTCTACCATTTTTGCTTCGGTAAAGTTAGCAAGATATAATTCTCTGCTGGCCGCACCCATTTTTTTTCTCAACTCAATATCTTCTATTAATAATTTTAATTTCTCAGCAATTTGTTCGGGATAATTGGGTTCTACAATAAAACCATTTACGCCATCAATAACCGATTCGATAATAGCACCTTGGTTGGTAGAAATGACAGGAAGGCTTGCCGCCATCGCTTCTACAATGCTCCAGGGGTGGCCTTCGGGTTCTCTTGGAGGAAAAACAAAAATATCGGCATTAGCTAAGTATTGAAATTTTTCTGCAACACCTTTTGACGAATGCACGCGCATTGGCAATCGACTTTTTTCTTTTATAACAAGGCAATTATTTTTATCATTTTCATTGGACCACTCTCCTATTAAATCTATAGAAAATTTAACTGTAGCTTTTTTTGCAAGTATTTCAATGGCTTTAAAAACATCTTGTACACCTTTGGAAACAAGCAGGTTTGATAAGTAAAGTATTTTTACTTCATTACTTTCATTTTTTTTTGGAATGTTGTAATCTCCGCCATTAGGCACAACAAAAATGTTGTCGTTATTATAATAATCTGCAAAGAGGTGTTTTAAATTATTTCCCAAAACAATAATGCCTTTTGTTTTCTTTATGATAAATTTTACATAGCTTTTATTTACCGAAGATGAATGACTGATCCATGTTTTGAAATTGCTTCCGCGTAATTGCAGCAATACTTTTTTACCAAACAATTTAGCTATCAATATAAATAAAGAATCTTTTAAAAAGCCTATGGTAGTTTGACTGATAGGAACAAGCACCAGATTAGGTTTATGTTTTCTCAACAAAGAAAACATGGTAAAATATATAGAAATATTTTTAAAGATCTTGGTAAAACTCCATGTACCAAACGAACTTATTGTGTGATTAATTTTGGTATCTAAATGAATTAATTCGAATTTATTTTTGAGTGTTGATTTTAATAATATCTCTGTAGCAATAGAAGGTCCCATATAAGGCGGTGGCAATTTCCCCAACAATAAAACTTTAGGCTTAGTCATTAGGTTGCGCTAAAACAGATTTAGGTAATGCCATAAAAGCAAACACCGTATATAATATATACAACATAGGAGCATATAAAGTAGGACACGTACTTATGGAATACAATAATAAAATTGTTAACGTACCTAAAGCAAGAAAGTGTTGATCGGATCGTAAATATTTTAACCGCATAAAAAGTGCAACAAAAGTTATGATGTAAATAACCACCCCTATGTATCCGGTAAAAAATAAAATGCGCACAAAATCATTATGCGCCCCTGTACTCACTTCTGCGTAAGAATCTTTAAGTATTAAAGGCATGCCAAAAAATTGCGCTGCTATAGGGAAACCCGAAAATTGTTCTAACATAGCTTTCCATCTGCCAACCCGTCCGTGCAATAAACGTTCTTCCGATTTTTTTCCTTCATAAACGGCAACGTCTGTTTTCAATAAGGGAGCTACATTTTTATCAATAGCATCTCCGCCAAAAAAATAAGCTGCAGCAGAAACCATAATGATAATAACAAACCCAGCGCTTCGATTGGTTTTTAAATTAAACAACACAAACAAAGCGAAGATGGAAAGAAAAACACCATAGGTTGCTGTGTGACTAATTTTAAAAAGACAAGCCACACAAATAAAAACTGTAAAAATTAAAAGTCGGTTACGTTGCAGCGGGCTTTGGATATTCTTTTTGCTGAAATAAAAATAACATACAATTAATAAGCCTTGCGAAAGATAGATGGCATAATTCATTACATCGCCGTAATAACCTTGTATACGTTCTAAATCGCGAGTCTTTAAAACTTTAATAGGATTAACAACTATCTCAAATAAAAAAACGCCGACTACAAAAAGAGACGAGTATAAAAAAGTTTGAAGCAAGCCATCTAAATCTTTTTGCGAACGGATGAGCAGGCGCAAAAAGAAAAACAAATAAATTGGCATAGATAGTTTCAAGAAATATTCAAAAAATGTTTTAGAAGTAGGATCGTTGATGAACATAAAAAAGAGCGAAAAGAAAATAAGAAAACCCCATAGGCCAAAAAGAAAATCAAAGATCGATTTATCTTTTTTCTTGAAATACAACAGTGAATAAACCGATAATACCGGCGTTAAAATACCTACAATATATAAAGGAGATAAGAATGGAGAAATGTTTTTTAGGTAATAAAAGTTATCTACAATGGGGCGAATAAGTACCAGCACCACGAACCATTTAAGGTGCCAGGGCAAATGCTTTATCCAATATTTCCAATCTTTATAATTCAATGTCTGTTATAAATTTTCAATCATTTTTTTTGCAATCGTATCGTATGAAAGTGTTTCTGCATTTAGTTTCGCTAAATTACCCCTATCTATTTTTTTGCTTGATAACACATCAACTGCTTTTGCAACAACTGTATCAAAGGTATTAATTTCAAAAAACCAACCGTTTATGCCATCCTTTATTAAATGATTAACACTTGGCTTGTTTTCTAATATAACCGGCAAGCCAGTACCCATAGCTTCTTGTATAGAAATGGCCGCTTTAAGCCAAATGCCAATATCTGCGGCGCTATATAGTTTTTTAATTTCCGCCGCATTCAAAAAAGGAAAACACCTAAATAAATCAGGATTTGGTTGCGTTTGAATAAAGATTTTTAACTGGCGCTCGTAATCATCATTTAAAAAACCGATGATAACATAACGTACTTTCTTCCCTTGCGCGTGTAATTGAGAAATGAGTTTAATATTCTTTTCTAAATTTTTGCGTTTGTTTACACGGGTTGATGTAATGATAACAATATCTTCTTCATTAAATTCAAGCTCGGTACGTTTTTTATTTCTGTCTGTCTCACTGAAAAAATATTCATCAGGATCAAAACCAAGCGTAAGCATTTGTCGTTTTTGCTCAAATAATACTTTATCCTTTCCTTTTAGAAAACTAAGAAAGAAATCATTAGTCTCGGGAATGTTCATAACCAAACGATGATTAAAATGTACGGCTTTACGATACAAAGGTTCTTTTATAAAACGATAACCAAGCTCGTGAAAAAATGTTTTAAATTTTTGTTTGAAAGTGCCTCGATCTAAATACTCTTTAGCATCTCCATAAACAGAAACCATTTTTATTTTCTTGTAGAATGATTCATTTAACAATGAAACCGGAAATATTTTAGCTATACCCAATATAATTAATACATCAGGATTAAAAGCAAGCACTACTTTTTGTAAACCCGAAGAGTAAGCTTTTGATTTATAGGATAAAGAAGACAAGCGCAGAATTACGTAGTTATACTTTTCATCATGCGATACGCCGCTTTGGTAATTGAGCTTATTCATTTCTCCTCCCAAATTAACCGAAGCATTGGATGTAAAAACTTTTACTTCATAACCCAGTCGTGCAAAAGCCCTTGGTAAATGGACTTCCTGGTAACCAACCTCGGGCATGTAATGCGCTGTTATAATTCCAATTTTCATTTAATTGCCTTGCGCACTTTTATAAATTCGTTCTATAATTTCTACCGTTTTCAATCCTTCAAAACCATTGGTGGCAACTGTTCCGTTGTTAGTCAAAACATCAATTACATTTTCATAAACTTTATCGTGGTTAGACATAGAGCCTTGGTAATATCCATAATCGTTAGCCGGTTTTATTTCAAACACAGTTTCCATTTTATAATTTTCTATACTTTGATGCTCTAACACGTTTAAGTATTGTCCACCAACTTTTACAGTTCCTTTTTCACCAAACACGGTAATAGAACCTTCCATGTTTTTATCAAAACTATTAACGGTATAGTTTACCGTGCCCATTGCGCCGTTATCAAATTCAAGTGATGCTACACCGGTGTCATCAAACTCAATATTGTGTTTGTGCATGTAGTTGCGTGTAATAGCGTGTATATTTTTTACATCGCCTACCATCCAATACAACAAATCTATAAAGTGACTGAATTGTGTAAACAGCGTTCCGCCATCAAGGGCTTTGGTCCCTTTCCAGTCAGAGCTTTCATAATACATATCGTTTCTATTCCAAAAACAATTTAGTTGCACGTTAATGATTTTACCTAAACGATTTCCATCAATTATTTTTTTTAACTCAGCAATAGGTACATTAAACCTATTTTGCTTTACAACAATTAAATGCTTCTTTGCTTTATCTGCCGCATCAATCATTCGCTGACAATCAGCCGAAGTAATAGCCATTGGTTTTTCGCACAACACATGTATGCCTGCTTCCAAACATTTAATGCTATGCTCGGCGTGCAATCCGTTTGGCGAACAAACAGCAACCAAATCTAAATTCTTTTCCTTTTGTATAAGCTCTTCGATAGATGCGTACGCTTTGCAATTATATTTTGTTGCCAATTCGTTTCTTCGTTCTGCATTTACATCGCACACGGCGGCAAGCGTTGCTTGGTTGTTTATATGTTCTGCATGGCGCTGCGCAATACGACCGCAACCAACCAAAGCAAATTTTAAATCCTTGTTCATTTACTAATTAAATTTTACTTTAAACACATCTGCCCACTTTAAAAACGAAACCATTTTCCAGAATTCGCTTAGGTGAGAAGAGTCATTTAAATCTGAGTTACACAATTTTATAATATATTCTTTATTTAAAAAAGTCGGAACGTTTGTTTCGTTAATGAAATCACTCAACTCCTTTTGCGAATTTTGTTTCCAATCTTTTTGTGGAGTTAAAAAACCCATTTTATCTTTTCTCCAAACTACTTCTTTCTTTAAAAGAGGTTCGGCAGTTTTGCGAAGTATGTATTTGGTCCAACCTTGGTTTATTTTCCAATCGTTTTGCAAGGCAATAGAAAACTCTACCAAGCGATGATCTAAAAAGGGCACACGACTCTCGATAGAAAAAGCCATGGAGTTACGATCTTCATAACGAAGCAAATCTTGTAAGCCAAAATGTATGCTTAAAAAAGATTGTTCTCTAAAACTTTTGCCGCCACGCTCCGGGACTTTAATATTAGTTATGTTGTTTTGAAATTCATCAGTAATAAAATTCATGCCTAATCTTTTTTTAGCACGGAGCCTACGTTGCACAAACGGTGGCACAAAATAAAAACCTGCTCGTTTTAAAGCAGCATTTATATTTGGTGTAAAATTTTCTTGCAGGTTATTTTTTTCAGAAAAGAAAGAAGGTGCTTTGCCTTTCTTTAAAAGTTCGATTAAATAGATGCCTGCAAAATTATAATAACCGCCAAGTATTTCATCTGCCCCTTGTCCGTCTAACAACACCTTTATATTTTGCTCATTAGCCAGTTTCATTACCTGATATTGCGCAAACATAGAAGTCGAATTAATAGGCAAATCTTGATGCCAAATTAATTTCTCTATTTCTTCCCAATAATCGGCAATTTGCGGATAGGTATAATGTGCTTCTGCATTTGATAAATCATTTGTAACCAATTTAGCAAAGTAAGATTCATCAATATTTTTTTGCTGATACGACGCTGTAAAAGTTTTAAATATTTTGCCATTCATTTTAGCTGCTGCCATGGCAACAAGTGTACTCGAATCCAGACCACCACTAAGAGCAGAACCAATAGGCACATCGGCGCGAAGATGCAACTGAATAGCATTATCTAAAAGAGATTGAAATGTAGTCAGTATTTTTTCCTGCGGAGGCAACACGTAATTAGCAACACTTTCTTCTAAGTCGTAATATTTTTCTATACTCAGTTTTAAAGTCTCAATAGGTATGCACATATTATGCGCGGGTTCTAAACATTGTACTTGCTTAAATAAATTAGCCGCAGGGTTAGCGGTAGCACCAAAAGAAATATATTCATAAATCGATTCCATATCGGCTTCGGGTTGTACAAAATCTAAAGAAAGTAAGGCTTTAATTTCTGATGCAAAAGCAAATTTGTTTTTATACAAGGTATAATACAAAGGCTTAATTCCAAATCTATCTCTCGATAAGAATAACATTTTTTTTTCTGCATCATATAGCGCAAAAGCCCACATACCCACAAAGTGGTTTACACAATCTGTACTCCAATACGCATAAGCTGCTAAAATTACTTCGGTATCACTATCGGTTTTAAACGTAAAACCTTTTGCAAGTAAGGTCTCTTTAAGCTCTTTGTAATTGTAAACTTCTCCGTTAAAAACAAGGTGGTATTTTTCTCCGCCATAAGGCATGGGCTGATGCCCCGCAGACGATAAATCTATAATAGACAAACGCCTGTGCAATAAACCAACATTAGACTTTGAATGATTGTTTGGTTGATTGATGTGCGGCCAATGAGCTAACTCAATAATAGTATCGTTGCCTTTAAAATATTGTGGAGCTTGTGGATGTGCCAATAAAAAGCCCTCATCATCAGGACCGCGGTGTTGCAAAACGCCTGACATTTTATATAGATCAGCGCGCTCAACTCCTTCCAAACTTACAATTCCGGCAATACCACACATTAGGTTTTAAAGATACAATTTATTGTGGGTTGCGTAATTAATTACTTATTTTTGAACAAGGATTTAAGGAGGCTGCGATAAACAAGGAAGATGGAGCTTACAACAACCAACCATAAATGTTTTGTATATATTTGTTTAAAGAATGTAAAAGTTTGCTAAAAAGTATATGGAAAATTATGAAGAGTTAGAAAAACATTATATAAACAGAAGCGGTTGGTTAAGAGCGGCGGTTTTGGGGGCGAATGATGGCATTTTATCAACCACTAGTTTAGCTATTGGTATTGCCGCTGCCAGTCAAACCAGAACGCCCATAATATTAGCTTCTGTAGCAGGTGTTGTAGCTGGAGCCTTATCTATGGCTGCGGGAGAGTATGTATCGGTAAGTTCTCAAGCCGACGTAGAAAATGCAGATTTAGCAAGAGAAAAAAACGAGTTAGAAACCATACCCGAAATAGAACTGGAAGAGCTTACTATAATTTATGAAAAAAGAGGCTTGAAAAGAAATTTAGCATCGGAAGTAGCTATAGCACTAACAGCACACAATGCCTTAGAAACTCATGCACGAGATGAATTGGGAATTAATGAAATGACGCA
>JBBRAG010000032.1:0-25049 GCA_038206945.1 Bacteroidia bacterium
GCTTTTAAGAAATTGGTTAAGAATTATTAGTCGATTGAAATTGAGAGATGTCGATTTAATCCAGCCTCAACAATTTTTTTCAGCGTCATAATTTCTACATCGCCGCCGTCATTTTCTAACTTGGTAATGTAGGTTCTTGAAGTCCCTGAAAGTTCAGCGACCTTTTCTTGTGAAAGATTTGCCGCCACTCTTGCCTTTCTGAATAGTGAACCTATTGAGATAGTTAATTTTTCATCTACTTCACTCAAATCATACAAAGTATCTGCTCCCACTTCATAAGGCACTTTCTTTTTCTTACCATCAAATCCTGTCATAAAAAGGTCAGCATTATCCCAAGACAAAGTGTGATTAGCTATTTTGACTTTGGCAAATTCAATTGGGTTAAACAGTTTGTATTCAGGATCAACCTTTGTTACCTTCCAATCACTTTTGAAAATTCTGTTAAAGTCAAGAACTCTGTCCTCTCCATTACTAAATAAAACAGAAATCTTTAAATGCTTTTTATCGATGCTATTAATCTTTAAGATTTTCGGCAATCGTTTGTGAGTTTTGTTTTCCATTTATTTTCCTCCTTTCTTTTTATTTTTTTTAACTGCTTTCTTTACTGTTGGTCTTTCTTCTTCTGTCTTTTTTAGTCTGTGTCTTGGATTTAACTCATAAAAGTTTTCTTCGACCTTTGCTCTATTTTCTCCTTCAGCAAGCCACTCTTGAACTACTTTTAGTTTCTTATTAGGAACATATCCCTCAAACATTTCACCTGTTCGGATATTTACTGAAGCCACATCTTCTCCGTAGTAGGCATGAACGTGCGGCGGGAGATGCTCCCTGCCTTGTATAATTATGCTTACTCCGTCTTTATCTACTAATAATGGTGCCATATTGTTGTATTACAAATGTATCTAATTAGATACATAAAAACAAATTTATTTTTAAGCCTTTTTTACCCCAACGGAAACCATTTATTCATCAACTCCCTTTGTTGCTCGATATTATTTTGACGGTATTTAAGCGTAGAAGAAATCCACCTGTGTCCCGCCATTAATTGCACCTGTTCCAACGGAAGTTTCTTTTCATTCAGCCAGTTTGCAATAACCGACTGGCGTATGGTAGCACCGTAATACAATACCTTCATGTCAAACAGAGTGTCAGGTGCAGTTAAGGTATAACTGTAATGCCCTGTATGCCCAAGCCAGTAATACGAGTAGCCATTTGTATTATTAGCATCATAAGATATTACTGGGAAGTTTCCGCTCACACTATCGGGGTTGGTGTTAGCTAAGTTAAAATAAAAATCTACTTTATAACTTGCGCCAACGGTTGCGTGTATAGTAAAATGGTTACCGCCAAACTGCGCCATGGGCTGTATTTTCATGCCGCCTAAACTGTCTATACCTGTGCGCACCACATCGGGCGAGGAATAAACAACATCCACTTCTTTAGGGTTTTTTGCTATTTTTTTATCGCTGCTATTTGTACCTTTTAATATCACTTATGCTTGTAAATTTATGGTTATTTTTTTTACTCGAATACTTCATCGCTTCTATGCCCCAATAACATCCTATATATAATCCTATTGATAACTAAAAAAAATAAGCTATAATGTCTGGAATTTTTTCAGAGCAAATAATCTGATAGATAGTTATAATTAATAGCATTATTATAAAAAAAGCAATGCATATGCGATAGCTCTGAGAGAAAATAAAATTCCGAAACTTTGTCATTTAACTGGTTTTCTTGGTATAAAAAGTTTAAATATTATGAATCCCGCCACCATCGTTTGTGGTACTGCAATTTTTGCGCTTAATGTAGTCTTCAATGAAGGATACGAAGTTTCCGTGTTTCTTTTTACGGTTGGTTAAGCCGTTATCTTCTACAATCAGCTCATGCTCTCGTTTGGTCCTGATTTCTTGCGCCAGCCGTCTTTTTTCTTTGTCTTCATGACTTGGTCGGCTTTTGTTGATATGAATTTCTAAAAATTCATACCACCGTGTTTTGTTGTGGTAAATATCCAAATAGAAGGATACCTGCCCGCTGCTCAATTTTTTTTCTCTAAGTTTTACACCCATTTTGTATGGTTTTTTAGGTTAATATTACCCCGGTGCAATGTTCCTAAAAAGAGAACATTTTACTTGGGTTCATGAACTATCGTGTAACTCTTGAAGTATTTTTGGGTAACAAAGTGGTAACAAAAAGTGCTTAAAAAGCCTTATATTACCTAATCAAGCATAAATCAAATTCCTTTAAAAAGCCCTGTTATTAGGGTTTTCAAGCCTTTGGTTAGGTGGGGATAAGTTTCATATCTTTACAATTACAAAAAGGCTTTCTGCCTACATCCTTAACGTAAATGCAACTTAAAAAATCAATTATTATTAAAATAATTTAAAGATTTTTAAATTATGGCACGATTTTGGTATCTTTGGCAACATAACATTAAACACAAAACAAAATGAAAAAAATAGTATTTACACTAAGTATTTTATCGCTTTTTGCATTTAAAGGAATTTCGCAGGAAGCAGCAAAACCTGCTGTGGCAGTAGCACCCGCATCTCAGGCAGATATTAAATTTGATAAAATGGTTCACGATTACGGAACTATTAAACAAGGCGCTGATGGAGGTTGCGAGTTTAAATTTACAAACTCTGGTAAAGAACCATTAATCATTACAAATTGTCAGGGTAGTTGCGGTTGCACAGTACCAAGCTGTCCTAAAGAACCAATTTTACCCGGTAAAACAGGCGTTATTAAAGTTCATTACGATACTAAACGTGTTGGGCCAATCTCTAAAACAGTTAGTGTACAATCAAACGCCATTGCGGGTACGCAAACTATCCAAATTAAAGGTACTGTAGAAGCTGCCCCGGTTGAAGAACAATTTCCTACGGGTGGTAGTGCACCAAAATCTGGCGCACCAGTTGAAAAAGGGAATAATTAATAACTATAAAAAAAAGAAAAAAAATGAACAAAGTATTAGCAGCAGCCATTATGTTTTTTGGTTTAGCCTTTGCAGGTAACGCCCAAGAAACAGCTACACCAAATATTGATCCTAATGCGCCCGAAATTAAGTTTGAAAGCGAAGTAGTTGATTACGGAACCATTGATTATGAAGGTAACCCGCAGCGCGAGTTTAAATTTAAAAATGTAGGTAAATCTCCATTGGTTATCAGTAACTGCCAGGGTAGCTGCGGTTGTACCGTGCCAACTTGCCCTAAAGAACCAATTTTACCGGGTAAATCGGGTACTATTAAAGTAAATTATGATACCAAACGTGTGGGTAAATTTGATAAAAAAGTAACCGTTACCTCTAACGCAAAAACACCAAGCGTGGTGTTAACTATTAAAGGAGAAGTTAAGCCGGCTCCTGCCGCCGCTGAAACCCCAGCACTACCCGCGGAAAAGCATTAAATAAATCCATTTATTTTAGAACTAAAATCGGGTTTCGGCTCGATTTTTTATTTTACAGCATAATGAAAAATGTTTTAATTTTCTTATTAATAGTATCATTTAGTAAAATAGTTGCGCAACCACAATTAAAATTTACAGAAACCAAACAAAATTTCGGTTTTGTAAAAAATGGCGCGCAAGTAAAACTAATTTATCATTTTACAAATACCGGAAACCTGCCTTTGTTTATACGTGATGGTGTAGCCACCTGTAGTTGCACAAAGGTTGTATGGCCAAAAGAACCTATATTGCCTGGTAAAGACGAAAGTATTGAGATTTTATTTGATACTGCACCTGCACATGGGCGGCAGGATAGGATGGTAGAAATATTTAGTAATGTAGATGATATCCCTCAAAAAATAAGATTTAAGGGCGTTGTATTAGATAAGTAATAAATTTATTTTTTGGTGGTAAGCTTCGTGTACCAAACCCTTAGTTTAACAGGGTATGGGGTAGTGGCTGAATTCCCGCCTATTATAAGCCTTTCCTGGAACAAAGCGGCGTTATAAGCGCTTACATAAAACTTGGTGCTTACTGTTTTTCTATTAACGATCTGACTAACCGTATTAGGTAATTCAATTAAATACTGGCTGTTAGTTAAGTCATAATATCCTCCAAAAGAATAAGGGTCTTCAATTAATCCCTTTGGTCCACCTAAAGTATCGCCTTCTAAATATAATCTGCCGGGTAAGGGGTAAGTAGTTAAATTATAAAAATTGGTATTAGACCTATCGGTTTTTAAAGCTAATTCAGCTTTATTAATCGTAATATTAAATGGGAGGCTGTTTGCCCACGCAGCCAGATTAGGAAATTTTAAAACAATACCAACGCCCGCACAACCTTGTATATACAGGTTATTGGCGTAATTTAATTTAGTTGTATCGTAATGGGTGTTTAATTGAGTTTGGAGGTCAGAAGAGGCAATTCCATAATCATGCTTAAAATAACTAAAGCGATTGCAGGTACCTCCGTTGCAAATAAAATTAGCCGGCGGTCGTTTTTCATTTCCTACATGGTAATAAAAACTTACATAAGAGTTAGCATCCAGGTAAACAAAAAAAATGCTTCCGTAAGCGGGTTGTGGAAGAATTGAATGTTTGGTTGTAATAAATAATCCTTTAAATGCTTGTTGAAATTTTCCGTTATCGGTAATATTACTGGGGAAAATTCCTTCCGCAAAATCGGTAGCCAGTCTAAGTTTTAACTGAGGAGGGCCATACACATTAGTATCTTTTTTTAACGGGGCAAACCAGTTAAGGTGCGGTGTAAAAGAAAAACTGTGTCCGCCATAAAGCAGGCTTTTAGTGGCGTTATAAGGAATAGGATTTTTAGCATATCCACCCGTACCTGTGTAATAATAATTGTTTCCGGTTGAGTAATAGGTTGTATCGGGCGATAGGTTATATTGCAAAGGATAAACATCTAAAGAAAGCTGATCCGCAGTATCTCCCACAAAAATTGTAGAAGTGCCGGGTTGATAATTATAAGTAAGAGTAAGAACCGCCGAATCTAAGGATGGAGTTCCGTTAAAATCTATCTGGCCAATGCCGCCTGAATTATACGAAGTTTCAAAACTACAGTAAATAGAAGCATCTGTACGGCCAAAAACCGGATCGTTAATAGAACCTAATAAACTTGAATTTGATAAACGCGTGCTGGGTAATGTGTAATTATTTCGATTGTAAGTGCTGTAAGCAATATCGGGTGTAAATTCTATATACGATGCCCCAATAAGATCGGTTTGGGGTAACAAGCCAATACCAACCGGACTATCACTTTTACGGCAAGCAGAAACTAATAGAATGATAAAAAATAGTATGGTAATTTTTTTTAGCATAACGCGTGCAAAGGTAACAAATTAGTTAATAAGAAATAGGTATTAGAATAAGGCCGTTTGCTCAATACTTTGCCATAATAAATCAGCAGTTTTATCCCAGCTAAATTTATTTTTTTGCTCAAAACCATTCTGTATAAGTTCGTTTCTTAAAGTTGGATTGTTGTATAACGTAAGCATGGCATTCTTTATTTCATTTTCATCAAATGGATTTGCATAAATAGCTGCTTTACCTGCAATTTCGGGCAAACAACTGGCATTGGCTGCAATAATAGGGGTGCCGCATTGCATGGCTTCTACCAGC
This sequence comes from Bacteroidia bacterium, assembly GCA_038206945.1. Taxonomy (GTDB): domain Bacteria; phylum Bacteroidota; class Bacteroidia; order B-17B0; family Aurantibacillaceae; genus PALSA-968. The sequence continues at coordinate 5,580 of JBBRAG010000032.1, forward strand.
GGTATGCCAAAACCTTCAAAATAAGGCAGGTAGGTTAAAGCAAAGGCCGAAGCGAGAATATTCTTTAAATTTTGGTTATCAAGCCTTCCGGTAAAAATTACTTCATTTTTTAGGTTTAATTTTTCTATTAAATTGTACATTTCACTTTCTCCCCAAAAAATAGCGCCGGCCAGTACTAATTTGAAAGTAGTATTGGTTTCTGTTTTAAAAAGATGAAAAGCTTTAATTAGACGAAGAATATTTTTACGCGGAGAGAGCGATCCCACAAAAACAAAGTAATCAACACCTTTTGTGAATTTATTTTTGGTGGCGGTTTTAATCTCATCGGTAACTGTATGAAAATAATCGTGAATGCCGTTATAAACCACATCTATTTTATCAGGAGAGATTTTATAATTTTCTGAAATATCTTTCTTGCTGAACTCCGAAACAGTAGCCATTCGGGTAGCTTCTGCGGCAAATTTCGGAAAGAAATGCGTATAGTAATAACGTGTTAAAAACGGAAGATCTTTTGGGTAATGTACAAAATTTATATCATGAATAACTGGCAATTGTTTGCATTTAGCACCAAGCGATAAAAAACCATCGGGAGATAAAAAAAGAGCGGGTTTTAGCTTATTTAATAAAGGCTTAACCCCAAACTGCAACCAATAATAATATAAGAACGGATGCCGAGCAGGTGGCCAAACAATTAAAGGAGTGATGTTATCGCCAAAAATAAATTTATCGCTAAAAGGCCTGTCGAACAAAAAAATAAAGTGTACTTCGGGGTGCTGTTGGGTAATTCTTTTTAAAGATTGGTACGTAAACCAACCAATGCCATCTAATTTGCCATCAATTAATAAACGGGTGTTTACAATAATCTTCACGTTTCGTCGTTACTTTATAACTGGAAGGCAAAAATATACTTTAAACTTGTTTACGAACCTTTTTTAAAAATAAATAAAATATTAACAATTATTAACATAAATAGTAAAATTCTTAAAATATGCATATTTTCAATGATAGCAATAGCTTTGAGACAAGTAAACAAAAAGAGTTGACAAAAAAACATAAAAAACACAAAACTAAGTTTGGATAGTAATTTTAAAAAAATATTTTTGCAAATCTCATTTTATAAAAATCGGTTGAAAAAAACAATTCTACATATAACATTTTTAATGGCATTTATAGTGCCGATGTTATCAGTAGCAACCATTGGAGATAAAAATAAACGCATACGCGACGATAAAAAACACAAAAAAGACGATACTACCCAAACAGTTAATACAGCAACTATTGCGTATGATGATGTAGACTCTTTATTAATGTTTCCATCGCATGATTTATATGGCACATGGGATACTGCTGCTTGCCACCCTAATTTATTTGAACAACAATTTTCGGGAGATTCTGCCACTGTGTATTTAACAGACGATTGGAATTGCGGTTTTACCATGCCTTATACAGGAATCTTAACTTCTGAATTTGGCTGGAGACGGCGCCGCCCGCATTATGGCACCGATATTAGTTTGCATACCGGCGATACAGTTGTGGCTGCTTTTGATGGCAAAGTACGTATTGCACGTTTTATGGGTGGTTACGGCAATGTTGTCATCATTCGTCATAATAACGGTTTAGAAACTGTTTATGCGCATCTTTCTAAAATATTGGTACAGCCCGAAGAAGCAGTTGTTAGCGGTATGCAAATTGGTTTGGGAGGAAATACGGGTCACTCTTACGGAAGTCATTTACACTTTGAGATACGTTATTTAGGAAAGGCAATTGATACAGAAGATTTGGTTGATTATAAAAAGAACGAACTAAAAAATAATTCTTTCGTAATTTATAAATCAGATTTTGGCGCTAAATATGATTTACGAAGTATACACGCCCATCAGATTGCATCAAAAAGCCATGCCGCGCCTGTTAGCTACAAAACATCTTCCAGTAAAGTAATAGCAGTTAGAAGCGGAGATACATTGGATAGAATTGCTCGACGTAACCACACAACTATTGCCGCCCTATGTAAAAAGAACGGTATCAGCCGCACAAAAGTATTACGACTTGGCCAAAAGCTTAAAGTTTAATTATACTTTACCACAAATTTTTACCCAAATTTTTAGTTTATTTTTCAACCTGATAAATCAATTAGCATGATTTATTTGGTGTTAAATTTTAAACTTATCGCTATTATTATTTTGTTTGGTACTAAACCCAAAAAGTATTTGAATCTCAAAATCTATACCTTAATTAATCCTTACTAAAAATACCAAACGCTAAATACTTTAATAACATTCACAAATAAAACGTAACCACAAATATTAAAAACACAAGCTAAGATAATAAACATAAAGTTATAAGCTAGCGGTTGAAATTATTAAAGAACCTATCATTGAATTTTTGTTTTGATTTGTTACATTTGTTGCTATAATTTCAGACAAATGAAAAACTGGACAAAAGCCGAAATATTAGATGTTTATAACAAACCTTTACTAGAACTTGTTTACGAAGCCGCCACTGTACACCGCCAATATCATAAAGAGGGCGAGGTGCAAATAAGCTCATTGATATCTATTAAAACCGGAGGCTGCGCTGAGGATTGCGCTTATTGTCCGCAAGCTGCGCGCTACCATACCGATATTAAAGTGCATAAATTAATGAGCGTAGAAGAAGTTAATACGGCTTCTGAAAGAGCTAAAGCCGCAGGTGCGTCTCGTATGTGTTTAGGCGCTGCTTGGCGCGAAGTACGCGATAATAAAGATTTTGATAAAGTGTTGGAAATGGTAAAGACAATCAATTCAAAAGAGATGGAAGTTTGCTGCACATTGGGTATGCTTACCGAAGATCAGGCTAAGAAACTGGCCGATGCCGGACTTTATGCCTACAACCACAATATAGATACATCAGAAGAATTTTATGGCGATGTAATTACTACACGCACCTACAAAGACAGGTTGAATACGATTAAAAACGTACGCAAAGCAGGCATGACTGTTTGCTCTGGCGGCATTATTGGCATGGGAGAAACTGCTGAAGACAGAATTGGTATGTTGTTTACCCTTACTAATTTAACCCCTCCACCAGAATCGGTGCCTATTAACGGTTTAGTGCCTGTTGAAGGTACACCGCTTGAAAAGCAAGAGCAAGTGCCTGTTTGGGATATGGTACGTATGATTGCAACCACGCGTATTGTTATGCCTCATACGGCCGTGCGTTTATCGGCAGGCAGATTGAGCATGAGCATGGAAGCACAAGCGCTTTGTTTTATGGCCGGTGCAAGTTCTATTTTTGCAGGCGATAAATTATTAACTACGCCAAACCCTGCATTTAACGAGGATATGAATATGTTTAATATACTTGGCTTAACACCAAAAGCCGCTTTTTCTGAAAAGAAACAACCTGTTGAACACAGCAACTAATTACACCAATTAAAATGCGAAAGGATTGGTGCAAATTAGTGAAATTTGTGGCCTTAAAAACTATTTGCAATGAATCACTTTCCTAAAAAACTTTTAGCCTTATTGGATAAAAGAAAATCTGAAAATAATTTTCGTGAGCTTACCTTACCGGCTACTAACATAATTGATTTTAGCAGTAATGATTATTTAGGTTTTTCTAACAGCGAAGAACTAAAAAAGTTGAAAGATTCTGTTGTGATGGAATACAACATTAAGCAGCAAGGCTCAACCGGTTCTAGATTAATAACAGGTAACAGCCAAATTCATGTAGATTGCGAACAGCAAGTTGCTAATTTTCATAAAGGTGAAAAAGCATTATTATTCAATTCAGGTTATGATGCCAATTTGAGTGTTTTATCTTCCATTCCCCAACGTGGAGATATTGTTTTGTATGATGAACTTTGCCATGCTTCTATCATTGATGGTATCCGCTTAAGTTTTGCAACAGCTTATAAATTTAAGCACAATAATATGGCCCAATTACAGGAATTAATAGAGAAAAATAAAACTGCCGAGAATATGTACGTAGTTACAGAATCTGTTTTTTCTATGGATGGGGATTGTGCTTTGCTTAAAGAAATTTGTATTCTTTGTAAAGCAAAAAACGCTTTTTTGATTGTTGATGAAGCGCACGCTATTGGTGTATATGGAGAGCAAGGTAGAGGCTTATGTAATAAGCTAGCTATTGAACAAGATTGCTTTGCACGCATCTATACTTTTGGCAAGGCAATGGGCGCGCACGGTGCAGCAGTTGTGGGCTGCGATGATTTATATAATTACCTGGTAAACTTTGCCCGTTCGTTAATTTATACAACGGCTTTGCCGTGTTCGAGTGTTGCCTTAATTATGGCTTCGTACCAATTGCTTCAAAATACACATCCAACAAAAGAGTTGCAATCAACTATCTTATTGTTTAATGAACTTACTTCATCACTTCAAAATAAAATAAATAGTACAAGTGCTATACATTGTTTTTTAGCGAAAGGCAATGTACATGCCATTAATTCTTCAAAACTTCTTAAAGAAAAAGGTTTTGATGTGCGTGCTATTAAAAGCCCAACCGTTAAAGCGGGTGCCGAGCGTTTACGTATTTGCCTGCACGCAACTAACACAAATAAAGAAATTACTGCATTGGCAGAAGCATTGCTATGTATAAAATAACTATTAGTTATATACAAAAAAAGCCCTTGCTTTTTTACAAACAAGGGCTTTTAAAAAATTTAAAATCAAACCTATTCTTCTCCGCCTATATCTTTTTTAGCTTCTTCAGAAGTGTGCTTTCTTATTTTCATTGTGTCTTTATCAAATTCATAAAGGCCGGCTTTGTCATCACCAATTAATTTAATTTTTTCTGACATGGTAATTGCCATACGCTCTTCTTCAAATTGTTCTTTTAAGAACCATTGTAAAAATTCAAAAGTAAGGTAATCTTTTTCGATTAACGCCATATCAACCAAACTGCTGATAGAAGCGGTTACTTCTCGTTCATTTTTTACAAAATTTGCAAAAACTTCGTTTATATTTTTATAATCGTTCTTAGGTTCTTTAAGTTGGGGTATAAGGGCATGGCCTTCGCGGTCGTTTATAAAATGAACAATCTTAAGCATGTGCTCGCGTTCTTCATCACTCTGGCGGTAAAAGAACTTGGTAAAACCATCTAAGCCGCTTTGTGTTTCAAGCCAGGATGCGCTGGCTAAATAAATCTGACCTGCATTTGCTTCCATTTCAATTTGCTTATTTAAAGCCTCGGTCATTTTTTTTGATAATTCCATAGTTGTATGTTTTAGATAAAGTTAATATAACCAATTGATCTTTTACATTAATTTTTGTTAACGGCTTATTCTGTTATTTCCTTTCCGTTAACATCTAGCAGTTTTACATCATAACCAAGTTTTTTGATCTTATCAAGATTGGTTTGTTTATCGCCAACAATAATAATATTTACTTTATTATAAGGCAGGTGTTTTTTTGCCAGCCCATTTATTTCTGTTTGCGAAATGGCCGATAATATTTGGCTTTGCTGCCTAACAAAATTGCCACTCAAATTATAATCTGCAATTCGTTTTAAGAAAGCCGCTTTTTGAAATGGCGATTCGTACTTAAGCGCATCGCTTTGTGCCATACTGCTTTTGGTAAAACCAAGCTCATCAGCACTAATACCTTTATCAGCATAAATTTTCATTTCATTCATAAAATCAGTTACCGAACTATCTGTTGTGTTAGCACGTACCGCAGCGCTCATAACAAATGTACCATCATATAAGCCGCCGCTAAAACTACCGCGTGCTCCATAGGTAAAGCCACGTTTTTCTCTTAATAAAAGATTTAACCTTCCGTTAAAAGATGCGCCAAACGGAAAATTCATTATGCTGGCTTTATAATATTCACCGGTAGCATCATAAGGCATAGCTAGATTACCAATACGAATTTCTGATTGAGGAGCCGCTTTTTTATCAATAAAATAAATACTTGTCTTAATAATAGAAGGTACTGCCGGTTCTGCCGCTTTAGTAACTTTTACATCTATCCATTTACTTAAAAATTGAAGCTTAGGCATTAATTGCGCCTGCGTTAAATTGCCTACAGCCATAACTTTTGTTTGAGACGGTGATAGGTTAGATCTGTAATAATTCTTTACATCATCTAACGTAATAGCGTTAACTGTTTCTGTAGTACCCGTTGTTGGCAAACTCATAATATTAATTGAACCATATAAAATGCGGGCAAATTGCTGATCAGCAATGGCACTTGCACTTGTTTGCTGTTGTTGTATAACATCCAGCTGTTGTTTTTTAGATCGGTCAAAATCTTCCTGGCTAAATTTTGATTTGAATAAAATCTCTTCGGCAATAGCTAATGTTTTATCTATATTTTCTGTAAGTGTAGAAATATTTAAAACAATTTCTGTTCCTCCGCAGGATACATCAATATCAGAACCTAATGCTTCCAGCATATCGCTTATTTCTTCGGCTGTATGTTTTTGTGTAGATTCATTTAAAAGATTGGCGGTTAAATAAGCAAGCCCTGCTTTGTCTTTTGGTTCAAAACGATGACCTGCAAGTATGGCAATTTGTATCGTTACTTTAGGAATTTCATTGCTGTAAGTGCCGATAAATTTAATACCGTTCTCAAATTTATCCTGCCAGTAAGCCGGTACTTTTACAATAGGGTTCTCTCCTGAAACAGGTTTGATATTTCTGTCAAATGTTTCGTTTATGGGAATATACACTAGATCTTTATATTCTGCAGATTCTTTTTCAACATTTCTGTTATACATTTTCCAGGTATCATCATGCGCTTTTAAATCTGCTTTGCCTTTTGGTTCTACACATAAAACAACACAAGGTTTATTTTTAATAAATTTGCGGTAAGCGTTCATCACATCTTCTTTGGTTAAATTTTCTACCGCGGCTAATTCATTTTTAATATAATCTGCATTGCCGGTTAATGTTTGATAGTTTGCCAACGCCGCACCTTTGCCTTGCACAGTGGTAAGTCTATCAATAAATTGTGCTTTTGATAATGTTTTATAACGTGCCAATTGTTCATCGGTAACGCCGCCTTGGTTTTCCCAATTTTCTAAAATGGTATAAATTTCTTTTTGCATATCGGCTAACTTAGTATCCTGATTAGCGCGCAATTGTATATGAAATTGTCCAGATAATTCTCTGTCGTAATTAAAGGCGTTAACAGCCACCGCTTTTTTAGTTTTTATCAAGCCAACTTCAAACGGTGTAGATTTAGATCCCGCCAAAAAATGAGATAAGGCATCCATAGCGGCACTCTCTTTGTTGTAAACATTTACACTTGGCCAAACCATTGATAGCATTGGGAATTTAATGTTATCCTCATAAGAAATATATTTTGTTTCAGTAAGTACCGCAGGCTTTTTATCCATTGGTTTTACAACAGGACCAGCAGGAATGGTACCAAAATATTTTTCTATTAAAGGAAGAATTTTATCCGCCGTAACATCGCCTGAAATAGTTAAGGTAGCGTTATTAGCACCATACCAACGCAGGTAAAAACGTTTAAGATCATTTACATCAACTCTGTCAAGATCTACTAAATAACCAATAGTACTCCACGAATATGGATGCCCTTGTGGATATAAAGCCTCACCAATTTTTTCCTGCACCAGGCCATACGGGCGGTTATCATAACTTTGTCCGCGTTCGTTTTTTACGGTAGAGCGTTGGTTCTCAAATTTTGTAGTTGTAACACTATCTAACAAAAATCCCATACGATCGCTTTCTAACCAAAGCGCTGTTTCTAATTGGTTAACCGGCATTACTTCAAAGTAATTTGTACGATCGGTATTAGTGCTTCCGTTCAACGTGCCACCGGCTTCTGTAACTACTTTAAAATGTTGTTCATCGGCTACGTGCTTAGACCCCTGGAACATCATGTGCTCAAAAAAATGTGCAAAACCACTGCGGCTTTCCTGCTCACGGGCAGAACCAACGTGGTAGGTAACATCCACATAAACGATCGGGTCGCTGTGGTCTTCGGCTATAATAACATTCATTCCATTAGAAAGAAGATATTTTTTATAAGGAATGACTATTTCATTATCACTTTTTTTAGTAACTGTTTCTATTAATTTAATGCCGGATTGAGCCGAACCGGTTACATCGTTTATATCAATTTTTTTTGATTTTCCTTTAGGCGTTGTGGTTTGTGCCTGGAGCGTAACAACAGATGCGATAAGCGTAAGCGATAATAGCTTTGTAAATTTCATTTATATATAATTTCAGACAAAGATAATTTTTTTGAAAGGCGAAATGGTCTTTCCTTTAAAAAGCGGTAATTTTTAGGTATATCTGGATTTTTATGACTGATTATGGTAAACAACGTCCAAAATAAAACCTAAAAAATGTTACCTTTGCGCCCTTAAATTAATTACTGATTTGTAGAATTTTAGATTTGTTGATTGAATTAAATCTACAATTCTTTAAATCAATAATTCAACACTTGAAAAATGATTACAGTTAGTAACGTTACCCTACAATACGGAAAACGCGTTTTATTTGATGAAGTAAACCTAAAATTTACGCCCGGCAATTGCTATGGCATTATTGGTGCCAACGGTGCGGGTAAATCTACATTTATGAAAATTCTTTCGGGAGAGATTGAAGCCAATAAAGGCACGGTTGATATTCCAAAAGGACAACGAATGAGTGTGCTAAGTCAAAATCACTTTGCTTTTGATGAATACAATGTGATGGATGCCGTTATTATGGGCAACAAAAAGTTACACGCCCTTATAAAAGAAAAAGAACTTATTTATGCCAAGGCAGATTTTACCGAAGCAGATGGCATTAAAGCCTCTGAATTAGAAGCCGAATTTGGCGAGATGAACGGATGGAATGCCGAGAGCGATGCTGCGCAGTTATTGGGCAGTCTAGGTATTGGAGAATCTTTTCACAATCGTTTAATGAAAGATTTAACGGGTAAAGAAAAAGTACGTGTGTTATTGGCGCAGGCGCTTTTTGGAAACCCGGACATTTTATTGATGGATGAGCCTACCAACGATTTGGATGCCGAAACCATTAATTGGTTGGAAGATTTTTTAGCAGATTTTCAAAATACGGTTATTGTAATTAGTCACGATAGGCACTTTTTAGATGCTGTTTGCACCAGCATTTGCGATATAGATTTTGGTAAAATTTCTACCTACAGCGGTAACTATAGTTTTTGGTATGAAATGAGTCAGTTGAAATTAAAACAACGTTCTGATTCCAACAAAAAAACAGAAGATAAGCGTGCAGAGTTGCAAGAGTTTATTGCGCGTTTCTCGGCTAATGCATCTAAATCGAGCCAGGCAACATCACGTAAAAAATTATTAGATAAATTAGCGGTTGATGACATTCCCGCTTCTACTAGAAAATATCCAGCTATTATTTTTAAGCAAGAACGCGAAGCCGGCGATCAAATTCTTCATATAGAAAACCTGTGTAAATCAAACGAAGAAGGTGTGTTGTTGAAAGACATAAACATCAACGTTCGTAAAGGAGATAAAATTGCTTTTGTCAGCCGAAATCAACTTGCTATTACTACACTGTTTCAAATTTTAAACGAGAAAGAAACGACAGATAAAGGCACGTATCTTTTTGGGACTACTATTACCAAAGCCTATATGCCAAACGAAAATCATAAATATTTTGAAGGCGATAATAATTTAATTGATTGGTTGCGACAATACTCTACAAATAAAGACGAAACATTTATTCGTGGGTTTTTAGGTAAAATGTTGTTTACAGGCGAAGAGACATTAAAGAGTTCAACTGTTCTTTCTGGCGGAGAAAAAGTGCGTTGTATGCTTTCTAAAACAATGTTGCTTAGCGCTAATTTATTAATGCTGGATGAGCCAACCAATCACTTAGATTTGGAAGCCATTATTGCTTTAAATAATGAGATGACAGATTTTAAAGGCACTATTCTTTTCACTTCACATGATCATCAATTGGTACAAACCATTGCAAATCGTATTATAGAAATTACACCAAAAGGCATGATAGATAAGGTTTGCAGCTACGACGAGTTTTTAAATAGCGAAGACGTACAGCGTACCCGTGCGCAACATTACGGCGAAAAAGTAAAAACGTAATATTTTTTTTCACGCCACATATTGCACGGATTATCACACAATATAATCTGTGCAATTAGCGTAATCTGGGGCTAAATTTTCATTTAATCGGTTCAAAAAAATAAATTTCTGTACATCAAATTATTATTTACATTTGTGATATCATTTTAATATCAAAATAAATAAAATTATGAAAACAGAAAAAATTATTAAACCCGTAAATGGCTACATTGTTGCAGTTTTATTAGCTGTACTTGCCATCATTTTTATTTTTTTAATGGTAAATAAGTATGAGGTTTACGGCGCATTACTATTTCCACTTATAATTGCATTGGCCACCGGGTTAATTGTGGTTAGTCCTAATAGCTCTAAAATATTAGTATTGTTTGGCGAGTACAAAGGCAGCGTAGTTGATAACGGTTTATTTTGGATAAATCCATTTTATAAAAGAGCCACCGTTTCTTTACGGGCACGCAATTTTGAAAGCGAAAAAATAAAAGTAAACGATAAAATGGGCAATCCCATTATGATAAGTGTAATTTTAGTTTGGAAAGTTAAAGACACCTTTAAATCAAGTTTTGAAGTTGATAATTACGAAACATTTATCCGTGTTCAAACCGATTCGGCTGTTAGAAAATTAGCCGGTTCTTTTCCGTACGATCATTTTGAAGATGAAAGAGCAACCATAACTTTAAGCACCAATTTTGATGATGTAAATAAAGCACTCGAGCACGAAATTATGGAACGCATGCAAATTGCAGGCATACAAGTTATCGAATCTCGCATTGGTTATTTAGCTTACGCGCCCGAAATTGCACACTCTATGTTACGCCGTCAGCAGGCATCTGCCGTAGTTGCGGCTCGTCATAAAATTGTGGAAGGCGCAGTTGGCATGGTTGAAAGCGCGCTTCGTTTGTTATCTGAAAAACAAATTATAGAGTTAGACGAAGAGAAAAAAGCAGCTATGGTTAGTAATTTAATGGTGGTACTTTGCGGCGATAGAGAAACGCAACCCGTTGTAAATACAGGCACTTTAAATCAATAATAAATGTCGGATAAAAAGCCGTTTGCCTTACGAATTGATGCGGAAACCATGAAAATGATTGAGAAATGGGCTGCCGATGAGTTTAGAAGTGTAAACGGACAAATAGAATGGATGCTTAACAATAGTTTAAAAGAAGCCGGCAGATTAAAAAAGAAGAAAAATAAAAACGAAGATTCTTAAATTTGTGTCGTGCTGAGACTGTCTAAGTATAGCGTTCCGGCTCTTCGTCATTGCGAACAAGGTGAAGCAATCTTATCCGCCGTTGGGCTTTACGCTTCAATCTTTTTATGATTACACAAAAAGGATTTTCGCTTCAATCCCTAACGCAAATACATGAACATCATTCATAACTTGTTTGTAATTTCTCCAAACTTTAAATCCTTACCAGTTATTTCTTAAAACCGGCAAGTTATAAAGTTTCTGCCGCCACTAATTAATAACTTATTTTCAATTAGTTTGATGCTTTGGCATTAAACAAAATGCTGCTCCGCAATTACATTTAAAAATATATCCAAACCCGGCAAATACCAATGTATATGTAGAGTTTGATGCTTCACAAAAAAATGTAAAGATAGAAGTGTTTGATATGCTTGGCAAATTAATACACGGGTTTCAATATAGCCAACTAGATAAATACGGTATTATTCCGGTAGCCGAATTAAAAAGTGGTGTTTATATGGTAAAAGTTAAAACAGCCGAAGGTTCTTCTATTACCAAATTTGTGAAAGAGTAATATTGTTCTGTATTATAATATAAAATTTATAATACAGAACAATTCTTTTAGCTACTCGCTGTGTAAATAAAAAGCCTTTAATATAAACCAGCCATTTAAGCTTAAATAAGCTGCGAGTATTACCCAAGCGGCTGATCGGTCGAACTTTTTTAATTGTTCTACCTTACCTTTTTTAACCAGCTTTAACGTATAAACCGAACAGCATGCAACGGCAAATACAAAACACAGGGTAATTACGTGCAAAGAATCTACCAAGGTAAACGTAGTAGATTCTGGCAACATTGTATCAATTACATACTTATTGCCTATAACGGCAAATAAAGAACCCATGGTTAAGCTAAAACGAGAATCTACACTATCGCTATGAATAAAAAAGCATAAAAAAGATAAGAAAAAAGAAACATACATACCGATAAATAATTTAAGAAACAGCCAGCCTGATTCTCGCTCTATACAAAGCTCAATCTTATAGTTGCTAAACTCAGAGTGTGGTTTGGTTAAAGTAGGATCTCCAAATGTAGTTTCGTATTTTTTTATACCTGTTGTAATTTTAAAGCTATCTGTAATTACCTGCCATTCGGCAATTGCCCATTTAGAATAATGCTTGCCCAAGGTATCTTGTATAAAAATCAGGTCTTCAGAATCATACTGTGAATTCTCAATAGAGAATTTAATCTTTTGTTGGTCGAACGGAAAGTTGTGAATCTTCCAGGAATCTTTCATTACACACTGTAATTTCATCAGCATATAAATTCTTCCATCGGCCAACGTATCTACTGTGTAAAAAGATTTATCAACCGTTTTTGCCATGGGTACTTCCATGTATTTTGAAAAATCAAAATCATACTTTTTATATTTCAACCATAACCACAGGTTGATGCTGTATTGGTTTTCTTTAAAATCTACATCGTGTATGCTGTTAATGTAAGTACCTACAAAGACTGTATCAGGTTTATGCGCTGCTTTGGCAAACGGAATGCAAAAAATTAATAAGAATAAAAGTAGGACTATCTTTTTCATTTTATAAGAAAGCACCCAAATTAAAGGTTACAATTTTTAGCTTTAAGAGGTTGCGCGCGTGTTTCGCCTAATTCTAAAGCTTTATCCCAATCTTCGCAAGCGGCTTCTTTTTTATCAGCTTTATCTTCAGAAATAGCTCTGTAATAATATGCCTCACCATTTCGGGGATTCATTTCGCATAGTTTTGTAAAATCATCTATGCTACCGGTATAATCTTTTAAAAACTCTTTAGTAATGCCCCGGTTAAGATAAGCCACTGTATCTTTTGGATTTAACTGGATAGCTTTTGTATAATCTGCCAAAATACTCTTGTAATCTTCGGGTGTGCCTGCTAAACTTAAAGAAACATATTTAGCCTTTGCACGACTTGTATATAGATCTGCCTTAGCGGGTTTAAGTTTAATGGCCTTGGTAAAATCTTCTACAGCGCCTGCATAATCATTTATATTTTCTTTGCAATTAGCCAGGCAAATATAGGTGGTAGCATTTTTAGGGTTTACCGCTATAGATTTTGTAAAATCTACAATGGCACCTTTATAATCTTTAAGACCATATTTGGTAAGTCCTTTTTTAAAATTAGCATCCGCAGCCTGTCCAAATAAAGTAGTGGCTGTAAATATAGTTAGTATAGTTACCAGTTGTTTCATTTAAAATTTTTAGGTCTCGAAATTACTTCTTTTTCAATACAAGACATGAATTATTGTTTTAAAAAAACATAAATCAATTATCCCTCTCAATATCGGCAGGCTTGTATTTAACTAAACCCTTTAAAGTAGAAAGTTGGTTAGTTAGTACGCTTTCATCGCCGGCAATTACTAATTTGTAACTATCATCGGTAAAATATTTTTTAATTACTTTTTGTACATCTTCTATTTTTAAAGCGGCTAGGTCATTCAAAAAATTCTTTCTTTTTTGAAAATCATAAATTACCGGGTTATAAAAAGATAAAATACTTTCAGGCATTTCAGAGGTAATAACCGTTATGCGAAGGCTTGTAATAGCTTTGTCAAAATCTTCTTGCAAAACAGTTGCCTGGCTAAAATCCTGCAAGGTTTTGTCGAATAAAGCAATCGTGTTGGCAGTCTCATTGCTTCTTACCGAACAGGCAACCACAACTAAATTAGAAAATTTCGTTGGCCGGTTAGCGCTTGATATACCATAGGTTTTGCCGCCTTTCTCTCTAATTTCCAAAAAAAGTTTGCGACCAAAAATAGTATTAGCCACTCTAAAAGCCATGTAATCTTTATCTTTTAAAGTAGGGGCCGTCTTGTTCCATTGCAGGGCTGCTTGGGTAGCACCGTTACGGTTTACAAAAGCTATTTCTTTCTTTTTAATTATTGGCGCATCTAATGCCACACCGTTTACTTCACTAAAAGTAGATTGCCAGCTGCCAAAATATTTTTCAATGATGGTTTTTATTGCAGCCGCATTAAAATTACCACACACAACTACCGAAGAATTTTTCGGCGTAAAATTAAACACGTGGAATTCTTTTAATTTATCAACTGTTATTTGTTGTAACTGCGTTTTATAATAACGCCTTCCTAACGGACTACCCGTACCGTAAATATTTAGATCGCTAAACACATTACTAAGGTCTGCAATATCCATTTTTGCAGGATTATTATAATCTACCAAATAAGAAATTGTTTGATCTAATTTATCTTTATCAAACAGCGGGTGCAAAATAGCCGAGCTAAAAAGATCCATTCCCGCATCAAAATCTTTCGTTAAAAAATTAGCATTTATTGTTGTATTATCAAAAGTTGAATTGCTGTTTATCTCTCCGCCAAGCGTAAAAGCTTTATCGTTTTGTTGCTCTTCTGTATACTTTATATTTCCTTTTAAAAGCATACCGGCTGTAATTTCGCTATAGCCTTGTTGCGCCGGTATTTCATTCTTCTTACCTGTGTTAATGATAAAGCGTACATTAACTGCCGGTATCTTTCCGTATGGAAGGAGGTATATTTTTAATCCGTTCTTTAGTGAATACGTTTCCAGTTGTGGTACTTCTTGTGCAACTGAGGTGAAAAATAAAATGCTAAGCGTTAGTGCTATAATTTTCTTCATCATAATTTATTCGCTTAACGGTTTACAATTAATTACTTTCATTTTCTCAGGGTTAAAATACGTTAGCGCAATTTGTTTAAGATCGTCGGTTTTAATTTTTTTGTAAGCATCAATAGTGGCATTATATTTGGTATAATCATTATAATAATATTCAGCCATTCCTAATTCTGCTGCTATTGTTTGGTTAGAATATTTATTAAACACTTCTTTGGCCTGCAAATTATTTAGGTAATTATCTATTAAAGTTTGATCTAAGCCCTCATTAATAATTTCATTAATTTGTTTAAAGATCACTTTTTTTACTTTGGCATTTCCCATCGTAGCTTGCATAACAATATCAAACGTTGCATAATTGTTATACATTCTACCTCCATCATTTTGTGCGACTATCTGGTAAGCTAGGTTACTGTTTACAATGCGGTTGGTTAAAACAGAATTAGAATTTGCAAACAACAGCTCGCTCAATAAATTAAAGCCGTAGTAATCTTTATTGCCAAACGCTGGCGCAGGTACGATGTATGAATATATCTGCACCGGAAAATCAATTACCAGTTCTTCCATAGCAATGGTGTGATCAAAAATATTAGGCTCTGTTTTTTTTATGTTTACAGGCAATTGTTTGGTAATGCCGCCAAAATATTTTTTAGCAAAAGCAAAAACATCTTCCGCTTTTACGTTGCCCGTAACTACTATAAAGGCGTTATTCGGACTATAAAATTTATCGTAAAAACTTTGGCATTGCTGCGTGGTAAAACCTGTTATTTCGGGCAAAAATCCAATAACATCTACCTGGTACGGATGCTCTAAAGGATACAAACCTTTATACCTTTCTTCCATCATACGATTATACCAATTGTTTTGTCCTAAACGCAGCTCCTCGCCTACTACCTGCCTTTCGGTATCTAATATTTTTTGATTGAGTAAAAGATTAGCCATACGGTCGGCTTCCATTTCCAATACCTTTTCTACATTTTTTGCTTCTACCTCTTCGTGGTAAACCGTACGGTCGAAAGTTGTATAAGCGTTTACATTGCCGCCCATTTTATCGATCAGTTTAATATATACATCACCTTCTCCATTAAAATTTTTAGAGCCTCTAAACATCATGTGCTCAAACATGTGCGCCATACCGCGTACACCATTCCATTCATCTTTACTTCCTACTCTGTACCACACTTCTACTTCCGCCATGGCGTTAGTATTCTTTTCGCAGACAATAACTTTTAAACCATTATCTAAAACAGTAGATTTCATCGGGTAATCTATGGCACTGGCAGTTAATGTATTTAGCAGCAAAGCCGAGATGCAAATTATTTTATTCATTTTTCTATTTTTATTTTGCCGCAGATATCGTAAATTTCTATTCATATATCTCTGTAATAAGTGGCGTTTATTTTATTAAAAGCTTATTCCTAATCCTATTAAAAAACCGTTACTCACTTTGCTATTTATACCGTAAGCCAATACATAATCAAAACGTACCACCTTAAAAATATTTTCAAGGGCGAAGTTAAGCTCGTAGTAATTTTTTAGTTTATCGCTAAACAAAGCGTGCCCGCCAACAACCTCCTGTATCTTTGTTTTCTTTAATAGCGGAATTTTATTGAAAATAAACCCATTAAAATGATGTTCGGCATGCAGTTCAATATATTCTTTATTAGTACTGTAAGTATAATAAGGCAAGAGCTTAAAAGCGTTCAGGTATTCTGAATTGGCAATGATAGTTTGGTTGCCGTTAAAATGTTTGTAATCCATAAAATACATGGTTTTATTATTTATGAAGTAACCCGCTTTGGCATGATAAGAAAATGTACCTACTAAACCTAACTTAATATCATCCTCTACACTAATTTTTACCAGATCGTAGTCTGCCACAGCACTTAAAGTTGGAATAGCTTTGGTATAACCCACATTTATACGCGGGTATTTAGAGCCGGTTATAATTTTACGATGTGGCAGTGTATAATATTTTTGTTTAAAGCGTATGCGAAATGTTACATCAAGCACCAACGCGTTATTGGTCTTAAACAATAAATTATCTGTTGTCGGGTTTTGCGGATCGTTACTTGTAAATAATTTATGTTTATCATCTATCCATAAATTAGTGCTGGTATTTTTTAAAGGATCACGTTCTGCATATTCAGCGTTGGCTATAATAGTTAAGCCGTTAATTAATTCTCGTCGGTAACTTAATTGCAAGGCTGTTTTTTTATACAGCTTCATATAATTATCATTAACCAGTAAGGTATAAGCCGTATTTACAATAGGCGAAATAGGATTGGCAGGATTATACTGCTCAACCATAGATTGAAGACCAATGCCAAAATGTTGAAATTTTTCTGGTTTCTGTAAGTAATCATAATTTATTTTCCCACCCCATAAATAATTAGAAAAGCCATAACGTGCGTTACCGCTTATATCCTGCCTTCGGTAATTTTCATAACGCTTTTCATAATCTAACTTTATGCTTGAGTTTATACCTTCCACGGTGTTATATTGTATGCCCCCATTAATAAGTCCGGTAGTATTAAAAGTAGATTTCATAAAGGTGTTTTGATACCGATAACCCAACAACAAAGCGCCCGGTTTAAATTTGTTGGTCTTATGGTCTATCGAATCTTTATACTGCCTGCTATCTTTTCTTTTAGCAATGCTATCCTTTTTATGGTAATCAACCACCTCTTCATGGGTTAAAGGTATTGGGCGGTTCTCTTTCCAATATCCGGTATCTTTTTTATTAGCCTCATCTTCTACTTTTAATATTTCATTCTTAAAGAATTTTTTTGGAAACGTGGGGTTTATCTCATAACCAGATAACACGGCATTGTTGTAGCCATCGCCTTTAATGCCTAAAAATTTAAAGTGAAAACTAAAATTCAAATTAATCGGCATCCACACACTATCGCCTAAAATAGGTGCGTGCAATTGCCGCACATGCAAGGTATCTACAAAATCTATTTTGGCATCTTTGGTTAAATACATATCAACGCTATGGATGCGCCAGGTATTTTCTTGTATGTAAATAATGCCATGAAAGCATGGGTCGGTAATACGTTTGGGTATTACTTCAATTTTATTGATCATTTTGCCATCTTCAAACGAAGTACCCAATAAATGATAACGGTACGACAAAAAAGAATTTTCATTAATGGGCGAAATAAACGGCCTGTCGCTTAAACCGTCAATCGTAACCAGATTCTCATAAAAATTAAATTTCATATCGCTTAGCTGGTTAAAACTAAAAGCTTTGTTGTTACCGCTTACCTTGCTAGAGAACATTACTTCTTTTTCATCATCCGGCTTTCTAAAAAAATACTTGCTTTCACTTTCCGACAAATATATAACGCCCAACATAGATGAATCGAACTTCTCTCCGCTAACGGAGATCAATTTTTTCATGGCTTTAGATACTTCTTTTAAACGTTGCAAACTTTTAATGTAAGCCGTGCAGGTGTATGAGTTTACTTGTTTTAAATAATACTTCCGTTTTTTAATGGCTTGTCGTATCACTTCATAAGCAGGGTCTTCGCCGGCTTTTACGGTAACTTCTTTTAATTGGTAACTATCGTCGGATAGCGCGGCATCTAAATTCACATCTCCATTAATAGTAATAGATTTTGTTTCCTTTTTATAACCTATGTATTGATAAATAACATCATAAGTGCCCGCAGATAGTTTAATGCTGTAAGCGCCATCCGCATTGCTATTTGTACCAATAGTTGTTCCTTTTATAACTACCGATGCAAAGGGCAGCGCATTCTTTTTAGTGTCGGTTAATTTGCCGGATAATGTGTAAGTTTGCCCTACCAACTGCTGCCAAAAAACATAAAATAACAGTAAACATATTTTTTTCATACCCTTCAAATATAAATGTATTTGGGCAATAACAAATACCTTTCATACAAATCTGGGCGTTCCGGCAGATTACTGCCGTCGGGCTGCCCGCAGTAAAGCTTTTGTGGGTACACAAAAGGCTTTCTTTGGATCTAAGTTCCACCTTCTCCCTAACCTACTGTCATATTCCCAGTACATAGCGGTATAAATCCCTTGCGCAATCTCGTCATCCTTCTCTTGCCCATTCATGCCATATCTATAAGAACCCGCACTCCAGGTTCTATCTTTTAAAGGCGCCCCAAAGGGGCTTACATCACTAACACTTTTAATATCTGCTAAGTAATTTATTATAGTATCGGCAACAGAGCCAAATATTAACAATATCATCAACTACAACCCTTCTTTAATTTTAAATAAATTATAATAATGCCTAAAGCAATAGAACCTATGGCAGCAGCAATCCCGCTTAAAAAAGGCTGTAAAACGGAGTCTTTATTATCTTCTATTTTACCGTATCTTATTGTAAGAAATCCAATTAATAACCCAATAACTATTATTAATGCCCCTCCAAAATATGTATCTAAAAAAAAATGTTTCATCTCATAAAAAACTATGGTTTCGTAGTATTTACATCTTTTATCTTGTCAATAATTTTTCTTGCTCCTTGTTCTTCTATATACTTTTTAAAATTATTGTTGTTTTTACCAATGAATTTTACCTAATAAAAGCATAACGCCAA
>JBBRAG010000033.1:0-24464 GCA_038206945.1 Bacteroidia bacterium
AATTCGGGCTGCAAAAGTAATACCTTTTTTCATCTCTACCAAAAAATAATTAAAATATTTTATTTTATTTTTTGACTCCCAACTAATCTCATTCACTCTTAAAGAACTTCCCCTTAAGTTATTCTCTTATGGGGGCGCAAATTTACTAAAGAATTTTAATTAACAGTGTATTTTTCATAAAATATTTTAAAATATTTTTCCTAAAGGGTTAATTTTAAAATAAAATGCCTGATATTGCGCCTATTAGCTTATTTTTGACGAAATTATTTTTTTATTAAATGACATATAACACTCAATTACCTCACTTAATAATTTCTGAATATGGCAGAAATGTGCAAAGTATGGTTGACCATTGCATTACTTTAGAGGCGCGCGATGAACGAAACCGTTGCGCACGCTCTATTATACAAGTTATGGGGCAATTAAACCCGCATTTGCGTGATGTACCTGATTTTGCACATAAACTTTGGGATCATTTATTTGTAATTTCTAAATTTAATTTAGATGTTGACAGCCCTTATCCAAAGCCATCTGCAGAAACTTTTATTACAAAGCCGAAAAACGTTGCATACCCTAAGGGGAAAATAAAATATCGTCATTACGGAAAAATTATTGAAGATATTATTGCCAAGGCAAAAGATTTTAAAGAAGGCGAAGAAAAAGAAGTTTTAACGCGTACCATTGCTACTCAGTTAAAAAAATCTTACCTACTTTGGAATAAAGATTCTGTGCTTGATGAAGTAATTTTTAAGCATTTGGCAGAGCTTTCGGGTGGAGAGCTTAAGATGGATGAAAAACAAAAACTATTGGATTCGAACGATTTGATAAAACGTGGTCCGCTTAATATCAGCAACAATCCTAGTCCGAAAAAGAATTTTAAAAAACACCACAAAAATTTTAAACGCAAATAATTTTTGGTTAATCTTAATTAACTTCCTGTTGTTACTTCTTTTTTTTTTTAGCCTTATAAAGCACTAAACCATTTTATAAGTTTGTTGAAATAAACACTAAACTATGATTTTTGAAGTAAACGGAGGCAAACATTTAAGCGGCGAAATTATCCCACAAGGTGCAAAAAACGAGGCTTTGCAGGTTATTTGTGCAGTTATGTTGACTCCAGAAAAAGTTACTATTAGTAACATTCCTGAAATTATTGACATCTTAAAACTAATTGATTTATTGAAAGATTTAGGTGTAAAAGTTGAAAAAACCGGACACGAAGAATATACTTTCCAAGCAGATGATGTAAATATTGATTTTATTGTTTCGCCCGAATTTAAAAAGAAAGGCGGAAGTTTACGTGGCTCTGTAATGCTTGTTGGGCCTATGTTAGCGCGTTTTGGAAAAGCATACATGCCTAAACCGGGCGGAGATAAAATTGGTCGCCGTAGAGTGGATACACATTTTTTAGGTTTTGAAAAATTAGGTGCCGAATTTATTTACGATGATGTAAACGAAATTTTTAAAGTAGAAGGTAAAAACCTACGTGGCGGTTATATGCTGCTTGATGAAGCATCGGTTACAGGTACTGCCAATATTGTGATGGCGGCCGTTTTAGCGGAAGGCATTACTACTATTTATAACGCAGCTTGCGAACCTTATTTGCAACAACTTTGCGACATGCTTAACCGCATGGGGGCAAAAATTACAGGCATTGGTTCTAATTTACTGATTATTGAAGGCGTAAAAAAATTAGGCGGCACCAAACATCGTTTATTGCCCGATATGATTGAAATAGGCTCTTTTATTGGGCTTGCAGCGGTTACACAATCTGATATTACAATAAAAGATGTTGCTTACGATAGATTGGGTGTTATACCAAATATATTTTCTCGTTTAGGAATTAAATTAGAACGCCGCGGCGAAGATCTACACATACCGGCACAAGATCACTACGAAATTGATACGTTTATTGATGGCTCTATCTTAACTGTTTCGGATGCGCCCTGGCCCGGCTTTACACCTGATTTAATAAGCATTGTTTTAGTTACCGCTATACAAGCAAGAGGTAATGTACTCATTCATCAAAAAATGTTTGAAAGTCGTTTGTTTTTTGTGGATAAACTTATTGATATGGGTGCGCAAATTATTCTATCAGACCCGCACAGAGCCGTGGTAATGGGCTTAGACAGGCAAACACAATTAAAAGCCATACAAATGGCATCGCCTGATATTCGTGCTGGTGTATCTTTATTAATTGCTGCGTTAAGTGCAAAAGGTAAGAGCGTTATGTTTAATATTAACCAAATTGACAGGGGTTATCAACACATTGATACCAGGCTTAATGCTATTGGTGCTGATATTGTACGTAAGTAGTTTTGTTTTTAATACTGCTTAAGTTTGTAAAATGTTGTTACCCTTTACATGCGTTAGGGATGCGGCAAGAAAGCCTTTATAAGTACTCTTAAAAAGCTTTACTGCGGGCAGCCCGACGGCGTAATCGCCGGATCGCCAAAATATTTAATAATCAAATAGATGTATTAACGTAAATTGATTTTGATAGGGCTTTATGTATGGGGCAAAGGTTGGCAATTTCGAGTAATCTGTTTTTTTGCTCGTTGGTAGTAGGGCTGCTAAAAGTTATAACTCTATCAAAATGAGTTGTTACATGTGCTTCTTGGCGCGTTATAGATACTGCTACTTGTATGTTTTCGATATTTAATACTTTTTTATCTATATACATACGCAATGTAATGCAGGTGCAGGCAGCCAAGGCTGATGCCAGTAATTCAAACGGATCCATACCTGTACCTTGGCCCCCATTGCCGGTTGATTCGTCGGCAATTAAAGTATTAGTACCTGCTTCAATTTTTGTTTGATAATGATCTTTACCGATGGATGCTTGAATGTGTACAGGCATTTAATCGAATTTAAGGTGTTTAACCGTAGAGCCTTTGTTTATAAGCTCTTTAAGCGATTGTATACCAAAACGAAGATGATCTGCCTGAAATTGCTCGCTTACTTTTTTATCGCTGTCTTCAGTCTTTACACCTTCGGGCACCATGGGCTGATCGCTTACTAAAAGCAAAGCGCCCGTAGGTATTTCGTTGTGGAAACCCACTATAAAAATAGTGGCCGTTTCCATATCAATAGCCATGCAACGCAATTCGCGCAGGTATTCTTTAAAATCATCATCATGTTCCCAAACACGACGATTGGTTGTAAAAACGGTACCTGTCCAATAGTCGCGGTCATTTGTGCGTATTGTGTGAGATATGGCTTTTTGTAAAGCAAAGGCAGGTAAAGCAGGCACTTCGGCAGGAAAATAATCGTTAGATGTACCTTCGCCACGTATGGCAGCAATGGGCAAAATTAGATCGCCTAATTGATTTTTCTTTTTTAATCCACCACCTTTTCCTACAAATAAAACGGCTTTTGGGTGTATGGCAGTTAACAAATCCATAACGGTAGCGGCACTTGCAGAACCCATACCAAAATTTATGATGGAAATATTATCGGCAGTAGCACTCATCATTGGGCGATTAGTACCTTTAACTTCTACACCGTTATCTGCGGCAAACTGATATACATAACTGCTAAAATTGACAAGTATAATGTATTGTCCAAATTCTTCTAAAGGAACGCCGGTGTAACGTGGCAGCCAATTGTTTACTATCTCTTCTTTTGATTTCATACTGTAATATTGAGTTTTATATTTTGTAGGATGTATATTTGCAGCAAAGATACAAAATTGTTTAGGGTATTAAACTTTCCGCAGGTTAAGTTAAGGTTACAACACGATAAAGGCAAAACGCAGGTATTTGATATACTAAGAAAAACCTTTGTATTACTAACGCCCGAAGAATGGGTGCGGCAGCATGTTGTTCATTTTTTACTGAATGAAAAAAACTTTCCGGCAGGTTTAACCGAAGTAGAAAAGCAAATTACGCTTTTTAATACAGTTAAGCGAGTAGATATTTTAGTAAGAGATAAAACCCTAAAAGCTTTATTACTTGTTGAGTGTAAAGCGGTAGGTGTGGCACTTACGCAAAAAGAAGTTAACCAGATGTCACGCTACCAAATAACCTTAAAAGCGCCTTATAGTATGCTTACAAATGGGCTGAATCATATTGTTATGAAGTTAGTGGATGAAAAAGTAATTTTTCTTCAAGATCTACCTTCTTATAAAGAAATGCTTGAATAAAACTGATTATTTTGTTAAATCGGTAATTATCAGCCCCATTTCAATAAAAAATAGTTTATTTTTATAATAGCTTAAAATAATTCACTTAATTAGCAAAATAAATTTTAATATTTAAAAAGATAACAAATAAAAAGATGAAAAACATAATTACATCTGTGAGCTTATCGCTTAGCTTGTTAGCAGGTTATAACGTAAGCGCGCACAATGGCACCGCTCCTCAAAAAAATGTTGCCCAAAAAACTATGGCTTTTAGGTTAGACCCTTCTTTTAAAGATGGTGTTAACTATAGCGGCGGGCACATTATTTTTAAAGTAAAAGAACAATACAGAAATAATTGTTCGGTTAGCTTTATTAATGATAATACCCTAACACCTGTTTTAAATTTTTTAGGTGTAACATCTTTAGCTAAAATTTATCCAAACCATGCAGCCCCTAAAGAAAAGATAAATCACCTTGGGCAAGCTTACGCCGATCTTTCTTTAATTTACGAAATAAAATTCAGCAAAACAGATGTTTCTCTTGAGAAAGCAATCAACCTAATGCTATCAACCGGATTATTTGAATATGCCGAGCCTCGTTACATACGTAAAGTGTATTCTATATTTCCTAATGATCCAAAAGCAAATTCAACCAGTGGGGCTCAATATGCTTATTTAAATCGTATTAAAGCTTACGCAGCCTGGGATTTGACTACAGGTGGTACACAAGGCGATACAAACGTAGTAATAGGTATTGTAGATTCAGGTACTGATTTATTACATATCGATTTAAAAGCAAATTTTAAACATAATTACAATGATCCTATTAATGGTGTGGATGATGATAACGACGGGTACATAGATAATTTTACCGGGTGGGATATGGCAGGCGCACAGTATGCTAATATTGTGGGTGATAATACACCACAAATTATGGGTACCAATAACGAACACGGTTCTCACGTTTCAGGGGATGCATCTGCCTCAACAAATAATGGTATTGGTGTTGCCGGTGTAGGTTTTAATTGTAAACTTTTACCGGTAAAATGCGCGGCAGATAATGATACGCGTGGCACAGGTGGAGAAGGTTATATTATTACCGGTTATGAAGGTATTACTTATGCGGCTGATCATGGCGCAAGAGTTATTAATTGCTCTTGGGGTGGTGCCGGCGGCAGTACTTACGAACAAACTATTATTAATTACGCATCTATCAATAAAAATGCTTTGGTAGTTGCCGCTGCGGGTAACGATGGTGCCGATAAAATATCATACCCTGCCGGATATAATTATGTATTATCAGTAGCAGCAACAAATGCTAATAATGATATCAAAGCAACTTTTTCTAATTGGAATTATACAGTTGATTTATGTGCACCCGGTAATGGAATTTATAACACCATTTATTCCACAACAAGTGGTGCATTACCAGGTAGTTACGCTTCTTTAAGTGGCACATCTATGGCGTCACCAATTACAGCGGGGGGAGCTGCTTTGGTATTATCCAAATACCCTGCATATACAGGTTTGCAAGCAGGTCAGCGTTTAATTGTTACTACAGATAATAATGCACAAGCTTCTTATACTAACAAATTGGGAAGTGGCCGTTTAAATTTATTTAACGCGGTAACATCTACAGTAACTGCTCAGGGAGAATCGGTAGTATTTGGTAATGACAGTATTACAGATCATAATGATCTTACATATACTCAAGGTGATACCATGTTTATTAGCGGAAAATTTATAAACTATTTAAGTGCTACTACTTCGGCTGCAACCTCAACTATTACAGCTATTACAGGTGGAGCGTATGTTACGGGTTTATCAAGCGCATTTGGTTTAGGGGTAATGAACTCTAATACTTCTAAAAACAACTTTACTTCTCCATTCAAATTTAAAGTGGGTAACGCTCCTTTAAATACAACAGTAGTATTTCAGGTTAAAATTACCGATGGCACTTATACACAAAGTTATTTTTTCTCTGTTCTATTAAACCCTGATTATGTAAACATTACTATTAACGATGTATTTACTACCATAACCAGCAAAGGTAAAATTGGCTGGAGCCAAGATGCTGAAGCAGGTGGCTTAGGTTTTGCCTATAACGGAGATAATTTATTATACGAAGGGGGTTTAATGGTTGGTACCTCTGCAACGGCAGTTTCAGATTGTGTACGAGGAACAAGTACTACCGCTGCAAGCGATTTAGATTTTGCAACGACAGTAACCGCTCACAAAGTTTCCCCTTCTGTTTTTTCTGAATTTGATGTTAACGGAGAGTTTAATGATGCAACGGCATCCCCTGTTCAAAATTTATTAATTCGCCATAATGCGTATGCTTGGTCTACAATTGGCAGCAGAAAGTTTGTTATTGTAGAATACATAATTCATAATGCAGGCTCTTCTACTTTAAGTAATTTATGGGCCGGTATTTTTGCCGATTGGGATGTTGATGCGGCAACGGCATCTACCAACAAATCTGATTACGATGCTACCAGGCAGTTAGGCTATACCTGGGCAACGGGTGCAAGTTCTTTATACGCGGGTATGCGGGTAGTAAGTCAAACCCCGGCTAATTTTTATGCAATTGATAATGCAGGCGGCGGTAATGGAGGTGTTAACATTTCTTCTTCTGCAGGCTTTACAAAGGCAAGTAAATACACTACTTTATCTACTATACGTGCACAAGCAGGAGATTCTACCACTCCTGGTAACGATGTATGTAATGTTATAAGTTCTGGTCCGTTTACGATTGCGGCAGGAGATTCTGTTAAAGTTGCTTTTGCTCTTTTAGCAGGAGATAATTTAGCTGATCTACAGGTAAGTGCTGATACGGCTTATGTACGTTATAATGGCATTTTAACAACCGGCATTAACAAGAATACAGCACAAAATTTTAGTGTTTATCCTAACCCTGCAACTAACGACCTACACTTTATTTTTAATTACACAGAGCCGCAATACTGTACTATTTCTCTTATAAACACTTTAGGTCAAACAGTTAAGGTCACCTCCATTAGTGTACCGGCCAATAATGCAAATAAAGTAAGTTTTGATGTGAGTGATCTTGCACCCGGTGCCTATTTATATAAAATAACTTCCAGCATTACAAAGCCAGTTACAGGCAAAGTATTGATAGGTCATTAATCATAAATAATCTTAAAATAAAAAACCTCACTTTTAAAAAGGTGGGGCTTTTTTATGCCATGTTATACAGGGAAAAACACAAATTATAAAGTTTATTTGGCTTTATGCATGATAAATAATGTAAAAATGTGCTTTCATCTAATTTCTTGACATATTTATTGTTTTTTATTAAATTTACATTTTAACATGATATAATAATTTGGTTTAATTTGTACTTATTGCGTAAAAAATATTTCCTACAAATATTAATTTGTATTATTTGTATGGCAGGTATGCCTTATAGTGTTCTAGCACAGGCTCCGCCATGGAATTGGGCCAAGGGTGTACATACAAATTCGGCCGAATATGCAACGGACATAGCTTTTGATCCCTCCTCAGGTAATGTAGTAGAAGTAGGTGTTTTTAATAGTGATCTAAGTTCTTTTTTCGGTTCAAGATTTATAGGTGCTATAGGTGGGGGTTACGTGGTTAAGTATGATCCAACGGGAGCCGTTATTTGGGCATTTCCTATAGGCAATAACCAAGATGATGCCTGCAATGGGGTTACCGTAGATGGTAGTGGTAACATTTTTGTTACCGGTTATTTACAGCAAATTGCCGATTTTAAAGGTACAAACTTACTGTCAACTGTTTTATTTTCAAACGGTGGTAAAGATATTTTTGTGGCTAAATATAATTCGGCGGGGCAGCTACTTTGGGTAACCCAAGCGGGTAATGCTACCGATGATGAAGGAACCGCTGTTTCTGTAAATGCAAACGGGGTTTATATTACAGGTTATTATACAGGGGCGGCTAATTTTGGAGGCACAGGCCCAACCCTATTAACTGGGTCTGATAAGAAAGGGTATGTGGCCGCTTTTGATGTTAATGGTAATAACCTTTGGTATTCAACAATTGGTAACACAGGTACCGATGCTTTTGGAAAGGATATTTGTGTAGATAATTCGAGTGTTTTTATTACAGGAATTTATGAGGGATCTTCGGCAAACTTCTATCATACAAATATATCTTCCGGTACATTAAACAATGCAAACCCATCCAAATATGATGGGTTTACCGCTTCTTTTACAACCGCTTCAGGCGTTTATAATTGGTGTGCAGGTATACATAGCAATAATGATGATTTTAGCAATGGAATTACACTAGCCGCAAACAATTTATACATAACAGGTGCTACAAGTGCCAATGCAAATTTTACCGGTTATGCCTCTAATCCTGCAGCCTCTGGCGCAAATGGATTGGATCTGTTTACAGCTCAACTTAATAAATCAACCGGAAATGCAAATTGGATAAAATCAGAACCTAGCAGTAATGGTAATCATGATGAAGAAGGTAAATCCATAAGTGTGGATACCACCAACCTGCTTACTGTAACCGGTTTTTTCAACAAATCAATTAATTTTATTGGAGGAACTTCTATTACTTCTTCCGGAAACGAAGATGTTTTTGTTGTAGCTTATGACACGGCAGGAAATTTTAAATGGGCAACCCAGGCCGGAGATAACGGAACCGATATTGGCCATGCAATTACTACAGGGGGCTTAGGAGAAATTTACGTAGCTGGTGAATATGAGCAAAACGCTGTTTTTGGTGCTACTACACTTATACAAGATGGGCCACCTAACATTTTTACAGCTAAAATAGGTTGCCCGCCTATTATAAATAATACGATAACAAATAATCAATCGGTTTGTTCTAACCAACTACCTGCTACACTTACAGGTTCTTCCCCATCGGGGGCAGCCGGCAGTTTTAACTTTTTATGGCAGCAAAGCCCTGATAATATTACATGGTCTGCCGCTACTGCAACCAATAACACCCAGAACTATTCTCCTACCCTACTTGCATCAAATACCTATTACAGAAGAGTTGTTTTAGCTACCGCGGGATGTTATAATACTTTAAACAGCAATAGCCTTTTAATTTCAGTAAGTCAAATACCAAGCACAGCAATTGTTATGGCAGATGATACGATTTGTTCTGGCACTGTAGTTATTACCGCTAACAATCCCACATCGGGCACCGGTAAGTGGACGGTTATTGCAGGCACATCAACGGTTACTACTCCTTCAAGCTATTCTACCACCGCTAACGGTTTAAGTGTGGGATTAAATAAATTTGTATGGACCATCAGTACCGGTACTGTTTGCGCTGTTTCAAAAGATACCCTTAAAGTTTTGGTAGATAATCCTCCCTCTCCTGCAAACGCAGGCGTGCCGCAAACGCATTGCACTACCACTAATGCAACACTTACTGCTAATAATCCTGCTGTAGGAAATGGAATGTGGACGATTACATCAGGTACGGCAAACATAACATCTCCAACATCAAATACTACAACTGTAACAGGTTTAAATATTGGATCAACCATTTTTAAATGGACAATTAAAAACGGAACTTGCCCTTCATCTACCAGCACAGTATCCGTTAATACAGATGCATTGCCAAGCGCGGCTTCAACAGCGGGCTCCCAAACTATATGCGCATCAACTACAACTATAAGCGCTAATAATCCAACCGTTGGTACAGGTGTTTGGTTGGTTACTTCTGGTACAGCAAATATTACATCTCCATCAACAAACACAACCTCTATAACAGGTTTAAATGTTGGACAAACTATTTTTAAATGGAAAATAAGTAATGGTACTTGTCCTGCTTCTACTGCAACAATGAGTGTAAAGGTAGATGCGATGCCAAGTGTGGCTAATGCAGGCAGCCCGCAAGCACTTTGTGCGGCAAGCAATGCAAATCTTGCAGCTGTTAATCCAAGTGTTGGCAGTGGCGTTTGGTCGGTTATTTCAGGTACGGCAAACATTACTTCACCCACAACAAATACAACCGGCGTTACCAGTTTAAATACAGGGCAAACTATTTTTAAGTGGACGGTTACTAACGGAACCTGCCCTTCTACAACAAGTACAGTTTCTATAAATGTAGATGCACTACCAAGCCAGGCGGTAACCACAGGCCCCAAAACATTATGCGCGGTTACAACTTCAACTATCAACGCTAATATCCCTGCGGTAGGAACAGGGGTTTGGTCGGTAGTTTCGGGCACAGGCAATGTAGCAATACCTTCTTCCAATACTTCGGGTGTAAATAATTTAAGTAACGGCTCAAACAATTTTGTGTGGACCATCAGCAATGGAGTTTGTCCTTCTTCTAAAGATACATTTAAAATAACAGAATATGCTTTGCCTGCGGTTGCTATAACAGGTTCATATCTTATTTGCAATGGTACTTCTACTATATTAACAGGAAACGGAGCAAATACCTATACATGGTCTGGCGGCATAACAACCAATTCTATTACTGTTTCTCCCACTAGTAATACCACCTATAGTGTTACAGGTACAAATACGTTAACCGGTTGCAGTAATTCTGCTGTTCAGTTAGTAGTAGTTAAACCGGTGTCAGCTTCATCTCAAACTATAAATATTTGTGCAACCGATACATTAAAGGTTGGAGGAAATAATCACACTACAAGTGGAAATTATACAGATATTTTAACGGCCGCCAATGGATGCGATAGTACCGTTACTAGTAATCTTACCGTAATGCCTGCTATTATTAGTACGCAAAGTTTCTCGATTTGCGTTGGTCAAGTTATGTCTGTTGGCGCTTCTACTTATAGCACTACAGGGGTCTATACTAACACCTTAACATCTGTTTTTTCAGGTTGTGATAGTATTGTTATAACCAATTTATTAATTGAGGCTTTTCCTACTGTTGCCAATGCAGGACATGATACTATTTTATATAATACCGATGTTACATTGGATGCCAACACACCAGTAATTGGTACCGGTGTTTGGTTGGTTATTTCGGGCGATGCTAATTTTGTAAATAGCTTAAACCCACACACACAAGTTACCGGATTAAATAACGGACAAACTATTTTGCAATGGACAATTTCAAATGGTTCTTGCCCGGCTTCGAAAGACGAGCTTACTATAATAATTAAAGCATTAATTATTCCAAATGGTTTTTCACCTAACGGCGATGGGGTAAATGATACGTTTGTAATTAACGGGTTGGATGAATTTACCAACGTGAAAATAAATTTGTTTAACCGTTGGGGAAGTATGATCTATGATAGTAACGATTATAAAAACAACTGGAACGGAAAAAATTTATCAGGAGAAGAAGTAACTGATGATACATATTATTATACGATAGAAATTCCTAATAAAAAAACATATAAAGGTTACGTTGTATTAAAAAGAAAATGAAAATTGTGCTAATAATACTTCTATTCTTTACCATGTTATGCGCAAAAGCACAGCACGATAATTTATACAGCCAGTATATGTTTAACGGCTTACTACTAAACCCCGCGTACGCCGGCAGTAATGAGGTTTTAAGCGCTACCGCCATAAACCGTAACCAATGGGTAGGTTTTGATGGTGCACCTAAAACAAGTACATTTAGTTTACACACACCTTTAAAAAATAAAAAACTAAATATTGGCTTAACTTTTATAAATGATCGTTTTGGTATTACCACCCAAAATAAAATAAATGCTATGTTTGCTTATAGATTATATTTTAAGAAAAGTAGTTTGTCTTTTGGATTGCAAGGTGGTATAGATCTTATAAAGAATAATTTTAACACTATTCAAACTACTACACCCGGCGATGTAGTATTTACAAACCAATATAGTCAGCAAAATTTACCGCAAATAGGTTTTGGTATTTACTACAAATCAAATAAATTTTATGTAGGTATATCATCGCCCGATATGGTTTCAATAGGTACTTCAAGCGTTGTTTATAAAGCCGCCTTTTTAACCTCGGGGTATCTTTTTAATGTATCAGAAAATGTGAAAATAAAACCATCTGTGCTTATAAAATACATTAAAGACTCTCCAATAGAATTTGATATAAACGCTTTTGTATATTATAAAATTATTGGCCTTGGCTATTCCTATCGAAACAAAAACGCCATGGTAGCGTTACTTTCCATTCAACTAAATAAACAATTTAGCGTAGGTTATGCTTACGATTATGTTACATCCAAACTTAATACTTATGTAAGAGGTTCGCATGAAATTATGTTGAAATATGAATTTTCTTATAAAGTAAATCCTCAAAGTCCGCGCTATTTTTAGTATGAAGCATTGCAGGTTTACACTTTCTATATTATTTGTGCTTACAGTATGTTTTGCTTCTTTAGCGCAGAATAAAGATTCATCCAAGTATACCGTTCAACGTTTAGCCATTAATTCAAAGCACTCAGATTTTAGTCCTTTTTTATATAATAATAAATTATATTTTTCTTCGGGCAGAGAGCATAATTTTGGCATAAAGTATTCGAGTATAGAAACTGATAAAGAACTAATAGATATTTTTTATGCAGAAAAAAAAGATTCAGTAACTTTTAAAAGCCCTTCATTCTTTTCAGAAATAAATACTATTTATAATGATGGGCCGCTTTGCATTAGCAAAGATGGCAAGCAATTATTTATTACGCAAAACGACTTGGCAAGGGCCTCTAAAAAAAATAAAAAGCCATTAAGCGTTTTTATCTCCACTAAAGTAAATGATAAATGGAGCAAGCCAATTCCTTTAAGTTTTTGCACAGGCACTTATAATTATTGCCATCCCACTTTTTCGGCAGATGGGAAAACATTATATTTTTCGGCGGATATAGAAAATGGGTATGGGGAAATGGATATTTATTATTCTACCTTAGAAAATGGAATATGGACCATACCAAGAAACCTTGGCAAAAAAATAAACACTACAGGCAATGAAGTGTTTCCTTTTATTTCTGAAAATAAAACGCTTTATTTTTCAAGCAATAGAAGTAATGGCCACGGAGGGCTTGATATTTACGCGGCTGATTTGAAAGACGAAAACACTGCATTACAGTTGTTAGAACTGCCAATTAACAGCGCTTACGATGATTTTGGTATTTGGCTTGACTCAACAGAAAATACGGGTTATCTGTCATCTTCAAGAGATACCTTAAATAAAGATGATATTTTTTATGTAAGAAATAAATATCCCACATTTGAAAATTGTACACCTTATAAAAGATCAACATATTGTTATACTTTTTTTGAAGAAGCCACTATAGTAACCCAAGATACTTTAGGAATGATTTACGAATGGGATTTTGGGGATGGAATCAAAAAACGAGGTATTGAAGTTAAACATTGCTTTGCGCATACAGGAAATTACTCTGTTCAATTAAATATTATTGAAAAAGAATCAGGCAATTTATTTTATAACGAATTGAGTTACGATTTTACAGTAGAAGAGCCGCCGCATCTTTTTATAGATTGTCCGGATACACTATTTGTTTCAAAACAATTTAATATTGATATAAAAAAATCTATCATTCAAAATCATACTATTAAAAAAACGTATTGGTTTTTTGGCGATGGTAAATTTTACGAAGGAGATTCTTCCGCGCATACATACCAAAAAGAAGGAATCTATAATTTGAAACTTGGTGTTCTTGCCATGAATGATTCTACCAAAAAGATTGAAAAATTTTGTACCGAAAAAAGTATTGTTGTAAAAGATAGTTTGTGGATGTCTCAGAACAAAAATATAGTTTACATAATTAAAGATGAAAATTATACGTTTGCTGATAGTTTATGGAAAGCTAAATATAACCCTTATTATAATTCTAAACCATCCAGGGCGGATTCCTTACAATATAAAGATGAGATAGATGCCGCTTGGATTGCCCGGCATAAGAATGATGTAAATTTTATTCCTGAAAATACAGATACCTTATATTCAATTAACCAAGGAGATAGTGTTAACTTCAGAATTTATCTGGGTTCATCTAAAAAAAATATTCCTTTAAACGCGAAAGTTTTCACAAACCTTAACGATGTAAAAAAATATAAAGAGAAAGAAGGTTATTCTTATACATCGGGTGCTTATAAAAAGATAGAAAACATAATTCCTGAATATAAAAAAGCTAAGCAAAATGGTTTTAAAAATGCGGCCGTAGTTGGTTTTTATGGTGATAGCTTGGTTGCCCACCAGGAAAGATCTTTAAAAGGAAGAATTGTTAGCCCTACCGAAATAAAAAGTGAAGAAGAATTCCCCAGCGGGCTTAATCATAGAAATATTTTATTTGATTTTGACAAAGCTGTTATAAACAAATATTATTATAAATATTTAGATTCACTAACTACCGTTTTGCAAAAAGACAGAAAGTACGAACTGATTATTTTAGCTGCGGCAGATTCAGTAGGAAGCAGTAGCTACAACCGGGATCTATCAAAAAAACGCGCCGAAGCCGTGCAACAATATTTTATTGAAAAAGGTATAAGTAACAGTCGTTTAGATATTAATACTTTTGGAGAAAATATGCCTGCCGTATACGATCGAAACAAAATTATCGTAATTTCAAATCGCCGTGTAGAAATTTTATTGGTTAAACAATTGTAATGAAAAAAAAATTATCTCTTTTTATATTGTGTTATATACTTTGTTATCAAAACATAGTTGCGCAACAGGCTCCTTCGCCCGATGAAAAAATTCCTTTTCTATGTACCTTCAGTAAAAGTTCTGATAAAGATTGGGGAGATGATGACTTTATACAAATCTTCTTTTTTGTTGTTCCGCAAACAGAAAAAAACCCCGTTTATATCCGTGTTTTCGATCCTGATATGGGCGGTAAGTACGATGAAGCGCATGATGCTTTTAACAGTAAAACAAAATTTTCTGTATATGGCGGTAAAGGAGCTATCTCAACTCCAGATGCAAAAAAGCAAACCCCTACAGGCAATTATAAAAGCGGTGTGCAGTTAAGCACAAAAACCTTTGCCAAAGATGACGTATATGATGATAAATGGTACACCTTTGGCCCGTTTAATCCCGTTGAAGGTGAGTTGCAACCTGAGTACGGCGGTTACGTATTTAAATTAATTATTGAAGGCATGGAAGGTAATGACGGAAATTTATACCGCATGTTCCTCTCATCTCTGCCAAATGAAAACAAACCCATAGAAGGTGGCAATGCGTTTACATTTGAATATTCTTTACGCCTGGCAGAAGCCAAAGGTTCTATTTCTCATCTTTATCCTTTTGTGGCCACTAATGTAACGGCGGTAAATATTAATGTTTTTGATTTTGATGATGACGGTATTTTAAGGGTAGTATCGGTTTCTAAAAAAGGAGATATTACAAAATCCTCCGGCAATGGGGTGTGGCTAGAAAATAAACACAAAATTGTAAGCGAAGAATTAAATACTTCATTAGATGTACAGTTTGTAAAACAGAAAGATTCTAAAAATAATAACATTGTAGTTTACATAACAAACCAATATGGTGAGCTGATGCCTTTTTATACTACACCCATTGGCGGTGTACCTAAATATAAATTTAAAATTGGTGTAAAGGTTGATAAGTAAAATGTACAAAAATTTAGCTTTACTTTTTATGTTATTGCTCTGTGAGTTAGCGCAAAGCCAGACCTATAATTTTAAGAATTATACAGATGAAGATGGGCTTTCACAGTCGTATGTATATTGTGTATCGCAATCTAGTAAAGGTTTTTTATATCTTTCTACCGGAGATGGTTTTTGCAAGTTTGACGGAAATCATTTCAAAACATTTACAACAAGAGACAATCTTGCCGAAAATTTTATCAATACGCATTTTACAGATTCACGCAATGTTACGTGGATAGGCCATTTTCAAAACGGGGTATCTTATTTAAGCGGAAATACCTTTTACAAAGTAAAAGATTCTGAAAAGATAGAAACAAAGGTTAACTTCATTACCGAAGATCATAAAAAAAATATTTGGGTAGTAGCCCAGCAAAAAGGCTTATACAAAATAGATACCGCTTTTAAATTTACAGTTGTACAAACACCGTTAGTTGCTAATGTAAATACTGTATATTTTGATTTTGATAACGAGATGCTTGCCGCAACAGATGAGGGATTATTTCTTTTAAAAACCGATAAAAAAGTAACCACCGTTTGCACGATTAAAGGATTAGAAGATAAAAAAATACAATGTATCATACCTTGCGATAGCTTAAAAAATTCTTTTTGGGTAGCTGTGCCCGGCGAGGGCGTATATAAAATACTAAAAGCAGGAAGTTGTTATTATATCTACTCGCAAATTGTAGCCGAGTTAGGTTCTGCGGCCATGAATATTGCAACATTATATGTAGATAAATCACGCAACCTTTGGGTATCTTTATTAGGAGAAGGTTTACGTAAAATATCTTTTAATTATTTAGATATAAGCAATGTACTTTTTATCAATAAACAAAATGGATTAAGTAATGAATACGTACAATCCATCTTTCAGGATTTTGAAGATAATATGTGGTTTGGTACCTCGGGTGGCGGCCTAATAGAAATGCCGATTAATAAATTCAGCTATTTCGTATCACAAGGCAATGTAAAATCAATTGTGGTTGATAATATAAAAGGCATTATTTATACCGGCAATGATAAAGGCATGTTTGTGTTGAGTTTAAAAGAACAAAATAAAAACATTTTATATAATAAAGAAAACGGTTTTATAAACGATCAGGTTAATGCACTAATGAAAGATAGCGCCGGAAATATCTGGATAGGTACGGCAGAGAATGGCGTATATATTTTCAATCCTTCTACAAAAAAATTTGAAAATTTTTCTAAAGCACATAACCTCAAATCTCTTACTATAAATTCCATCATTCAATCTAAATTTGGTAATGTGGTAATAGCTACTACAGATGGTATGTATTATTACAATAACAAAAACTCTTCCATTAATTTATTTACCACGCTCGATGGACTTTTACATAATAATATACAAAACTTATTTGTGGATAGTAAAAACCGTATGTGGCTTTCATCGCATGGCACAGTGCCTTACTATATAAAGAATGAGGAGTTTACGGTTCTAAAAAATATTCCGGATATGAAATTCTTTAATATTAATTCGGTAACCGAAGATAATAAAGGCATGATATGGATAGCTACCGAAGGCGACGGCGTATTTAGCTACAATGGTGATGAATTTAAAAAGTATAAGTTAGAAGATGGCATGCTTTCTAACTTTTGTTATTTTATAACGGCTGATGAGAATAATAACGTTTGGGTAGGCCACAAAAATGGCTTAAGTAAAAAAGAGGACGGTCAAGCATCTTTTCAAAAATTTACAAGAGCGGATGGTTTATTATTTACCGAAAACAATACAAACGCTTGCTTTAAAGATGTTAAAAAGAATTTATGGTTTGGCACTACCACAGGCCTTGTACATTATGATAGCCGCACTAATAAAATAAATACTAATGAGCCACGCACAAATATTTTAGGAATAAATTTAAATAATCACTTTTATGCCGCCTCAGAAAATATTTCTTTACCCTACCAGCATTACTCTGCGCGTATCGATTTTATTGGTATTTCTTTAGTTGATCCAACTAAGGTAACATACAAATACCGCGTGCTTGGCTTAGACACTTTATGGAGGTACACTTCTAATCAATATGTAGAGTTTCCAAGAGTAAGTGAAGGCAATTATATTTTTCAACTCTTAGCGTGTAACAATGATGGGATTTGGAATACCTCACCCGCTGAAATAAAATTTGAAATAGATTTGCCCGTCTGGAAAAAAGCATGGTTCTATGTTGCATCGGCCATTTTTTTAATTACCTTACTTTATGTAATTATTTTTTGGCGTACTAAAAAACTTGTACAGGCAAGGGTATTATTAGAAAAAATGGTAGATGAAAAAACACATTTATTACAAGAAGAAAAAGAATTAGTTGAACAGGTTAAAATTCAACTGGAAGAAAAAAATAAAGATGTTACAGATAGTATAAATTATGCCAAGAGAATACAGGAAGCTATCCTTCCATCTAAAGAAGCTATTCTTAAAATTTTTCCGGAAGCGTTTATT
The DNA here is from genome assembly GCA_038206945.1 of Bacteroidia bacterium. Classification (GTDB taxonomy): domain Bacteria; phylum Bacteroidota; class Bacteroidia; order B-17B0; family Aurantibacillaceae; genus PALSA-968. Next base: position 18,144 of record JBBRAG010000033.1, read on the forward strand.
TTATTTAAACCGAAAGATATTGTTAGCGGAGATTTTTATTGGTTTATGGAAACCGAAGATTATTGCCTTATCGCAGCCATTGATTGTACCGGCCACGGTGTACCTGGCGCGTTCATGTCGTTGATAGGATCTACGCTTATTAATGAAATTGTAAGTGATAAAAAAATTATTGTTCCCTCGCAAATTTTACAAGAATTAAATAACAGCATCATTAAAGTATTAAAACAAGATGATAGCGAAAATTCTTCGCGTGATGGGATGGATATGTCTATTTGCAGAATCGATAAAAAGAAATCTAAATTAGTTTTTGCCGGTGCTGCACGTCCACTTTATTTTGTGCGCGATAAAGTTTTAAATGATATTAAAGGACAAGGTTATCCTATTGGGGGGCATTACGGTTTAATGAACCTTGCCTATTCTGATACGGAAATTGACATCCAAAAAGATGACATTTTTTATATTTTCTCTGATGGCTATGCCGATCAATTTAGAGATGGCGATAAAAAGAAATTTACGGCCAGGCGCTTAAAAGCGTTGATAACAGAAATATCCGGTGATGATATGGAAACCCAAGGAGAAAAATTAAATGCAAATTTTGAAGAGTGGAAAGGACTTGGAGAACAAATTGATGATATACTTATTTTAGGGGTAAAGATTTAATTTACTTGAGGCATCTTGCTCATATCCATGTGCAACATATTCCAACGGTGACCGTCTAAATCAATAAGGCCAAAACCATACATCCAGCCTTGCACTTCAGCTGGCTCGCTATAAATAGTGCCGCCTGCTGCTAAAACTTTCTTGGCCATTTCATCTACTTCGCCTCTGCTTTCCGCATCAAAAGAAAATAAAACTTCGGTACCAAATTTAGTATCAGTAGGATTGTTTTGCGTGAACATTTTAAACATAGTTTCCTCAAAAAACATGACTACTATATTTTTTGAACCAACCAACATGCCTGCCGAATGATCAGTGTTACCATATTTAGTATCGAATGAAAAGCCAAGTTTGGTGAAAAACTCCTTGGTTGCTTTTACATTTTTTACCGGAAGATTAATCCACAATTCTTTAGTCATGTTATATTTTATAAAGGAATATTACCGTGTTTCTTTTTAGGAAGTTTCTCTGCTTTGTTCTCCAGCATTTTAAATGCTTTAATTAATTTTTCGCGCGTCTGCTCAGGTTTAATAACCTCATCTACAAAACCACGTTCTGCCGCACGATACGGATTAGCAAACATAGCTTGATACTCCGCTTCTTTTTCTTTCCACTTACCATCTTTATCGGTAGCACTTGCAATTTCGTTTTTAAAAATAATTTCGGCCGCACCTTTTGCGCCCATCACAGCAATTTCTGCACTTGGCCATGCGTAATTCATATCTGCACCAATGTGCTTGCTATTCATTACATCGTATGCTCCGCCATAAGCTTTGCGTGTAATAACGGTAATGCGTGGCACGGTTGCTTCACTAAAAGCATATAAAAGTTTAGCACCATTGGTAATGATAGCATTCCACTCTTGATCGGTGCCCGGTAAAAAGCCCGGCACATCTTCAAATACTAATAAAGGAATATTAAAGCAATCGCAAAAACGAACAAAACGAGCTGCTTTTGTGCTGGCCTTAATATCTAACACACCTGCTAAAACAGCTGGCTGATTAGCAACAATACCAATGCTTCTGCCTGCAAGTCGCGCAAAACCAACTACAATATTATCAGCAAAATGTTTATGGACTTCTAAAAAACTATCCGTATCGGTTACGCCGCTAATTACTTCGCGAATATCATACGGTTGATTAGCGTTTTGAGGGATGATGCTATTTAATTCTTTTCTCAACTCACTTCCGCTATTTTCATAAGGCAAAGAAGGCGCATTTTCTTCGCAATTTTGCGGCACGTAACTCAATAATTGTTTTACATGGTTGATACATTCTATTTCGTTGGCACAAGCAAAATGTGTTACACCGCTTTTTGTAGCATGCGTCATAGCACCGCCTAATTCTTCGGAAGTTACTTCTTCATGCGTTACAGTTTTTACTACATTTGGGCCGGTAACAAACATATACGAAGTGTTTTCTACCATTAAAATAAAATCGGTAATGGCGGGTGAATAGACTGCACCACCCGCACAAGGTCCCATTATAGCAGATAGTTGGGGTATAACACCACTGGCTCTTACATTACGATAAAAAATATCGGCATAACCGCCTAAAGAAACCACACCTTCTTGTATACGCGCGCCACCACTATCGTTTAAACCAATAACAGGTGCGCCATTTTTCATGGCTAAATCCATTATTTTACAAATTTTTTCGGCATGCGTTTCGGATAAAGAACCACCAAAAACGGTAAAATCTTGTGAGAAAACGTAAACCAACCTTCCGCTAATAGTGCCGTAGCCCGTAACTACACCATCGCCTAAATATTTTTCTTTTTCTAAACCAAAATCGTTGCTACGATGCGTAACTAACAGACCAATTTCTTCAAAGCTGGCATCGTCTAATAAAAAATGTATGCGTTCGCGTGCGGTTAATTTGCCTTTTTTATGTTGAGATTCTATACGTTTTTCGCCACCGCCTAATTTTGCTTCGGCTATTTTTTGCTCTAATGCTTTTATCTTATTTTCCATGAAATGTATTATGCGGTAAAAATAAGAATTATGAGTGAAGTGTGAAGAATTCTGAATAAGAATTGATTTTTGTGATTTTGATGGTTAATTTAGTGTGTTTGCGTTAGGGATGGTGGCTGAAAGCCTTTTTTTGTAATAGTAAAGATATGAAACTTAACCCCATCTAAGCAAAGGCTTGAAAACCCTAATAACAGGGCTTTTAAAAGGAAATTGATTTATGCTTGATTAGGTAATAACAAGGTATTTTTGCACTTTTTGTTACCACTTTGTTACCCAAAAATAGTTCAAGAGTTACACGATAGTTCATGAACCCAAGTAAAATGTTCTCTTTTTAGGAACATTGTACTCGGGTAATTATTAACCTAAAAAACCATAAAAAATGGGTGTAAAACTTAGAGAAAAAAAATTGAGCAGCGGGCAGGTATCTTTCTATTTGGATATTTACCACAACAAAACAAGGTGGTACGAATTTTTAGAAATTCATATCAACAAAAGCAGACCAAGTCACGAAGACAAAGAAAAAAGACGGCTGGCGCAAGAAATCAGAACTAAGCGAGAGCATGAGCTGATTGTAGAAGATAACGGCTTAACCAACCGTAAAAAGAAACATGGAAACTTTGTATCCTTTTTTGAAGACTACATTAAGCGCAAAAATTGCAGTACCACAAACGATGGTGTACTTTATCATCTTAAAAAGTTTACCAATAACCAACCGATGCCTTTTACCAAACTAACCACCGCTTGGATGAAAGAGTTTGAATACTATCTTCTAAAGTTGGTTAGCAATAACAGCACACTTGCTTATTTGATAGCCTTAAATGCAGGAACAAACGAAGCTATCAGGCAAAAAATAATTAACAGCAATCCGTGGCATGATGTACCGCAACAACAACGACTTAGAAAACAAGATACTTTTAGAAGTGCCTTTACAAAAGAGCAGTTGGAGCATTTAGCACAAACACCTTGCAAAATACATAAGCAAATAAAACAAGGTTATTTCTTTGCGTGTTTTACAGGTTTGCGTTGGAGTGATGTAAATCCTTTACGTTGGGATGAGATTATCATCAAGGAAATAGAAAAAGAAGAACGCTACTTTATTTATTTTGAACAAGAAAAGACAGAAGGCATAGAATACCTGCCGCTTTCTGATAATGCAATTGATATTATCAAAGAAAGAAAACAAGAGGCAGAAAGCGAAGAAAAAAGCCTGTATGTATTCCATGAACTGAAAGAAGAAAAAGACGACGGTACAAAAAACAGCTACAACCGTATGCAACGGGCTTTAAGAAGATGGGGCTTGGCGGCAGGCTTTGAAAAGGGCAAGCTCCACTTTCATAGCGGCAGGCACACCTTTGCCACCAATGTATTAGAAAGTAGCGCAGATGGCGACCTTTACACCGTATCAAAACTCCTTGGGCATAAGGATATAAAATCTACACAGATATACGCTAAGGTTAGGGATAAACGCAAATTTGATGCGGTTAAAAAAAATTGACGGTTCAGGCATAAAAACTAAAGAAAATAAGCCGGAATCATTAGTTTATGAGGGCGATGAAGAAGTTTATGTTCTCATTAGGTGCAAATGGATGGATGAACTCTATAATAAATTTGATGAAAGAGGAAGGGATTCATGGCTTAAACTTTTATACGGCGAAAAAGAAAAAAAAGTTGAATGGATAAGTATTCATTATCGTTGCTTGTTAGATTGTATTATAACTGTTTCAGAAATAAAAGCGGTTGCGTGGGCTGATTTAGCCGAATTAACCAACGCCCTTACTTTTTTAATTGCAAGTAATTATTTTAAAGAGTTGCCGGAAGATTATCCGTTTACAAAAGATATTATTTTACTGAGAGATAAATTAAAATGCTTTTGCTTTGAAACACAGGATGAAGAATTTGCGCAACTTACTTTAAAGTTCGGCACGAAGAAAGATTTAATGCTTCAACGCTATGAATTAGCTACCGTATATTCTAAAATTACCTTTAATCAATTGCATTTGAATTTTAAAACGGAAGTAGATACGCAGTAAATCGTATTTGCCATACTAAACAAGATGTTTTACTTTTTTGTGAAAAATAAAAAAGTAAAACAACTTGCTACCTTCCACAACATATTACTGTTAACAAACATTTATCAAATTATTATATTATCAATTTTAAGGGTTACAAATCAGTTAAAATCATGTCCTGCAGAAGCAGTATGACAAGTACGATTTATATACATTCGCTCCTCTCAAACAAAGCACGAGCCATCGTGTATAGACTCTATTATTAAAATATTATCAAAATTGTTACCTAATAATCGTTCTTGTTTTGTATTAAAAGTTTCACTACACTTGTTAAGATTTCGTAAACACCCTAAAAGAAAAACTATGAAAACAACATCAAAAATTTTAATAGTATGCTTAGCATTACTATTTATCCAAACATTAAATGCACAAAATTTGAATGCATTACCTGGAGTTCAATGGAATTATTCAGCTTACTCACAATACCATCAAGTGCCTGTTGGTGAAGATTGGTTTTATGGGGTAATTGCAACCTCGGATGGCGGTTCTTTAGGGATAGGATATGCAGAAACGCCAAATCCTAATACAAGTAATACCTATGCCGTCCAACCAACCGCTTCAAAAATAGATAAAAATGGCAATTTACTTGGGAAGTGGTTTTAGATAATAATGATCTGACTACGGCTGGACAAGCTTTAAATGCTTTTGAAGTTAGTGATGGTTACGTGATTTTTGGAGATAAAAGTGTTATTGGAGGGCATTATAATATTTTTTATGTGAAGATCGATAAAACTGATGGGCATATTGTTGACCCGTTTAAATTTTATAGTGCCAGTAATTTTGGTTTTAGCGATAACAATTATAATATTGGAAGTGATGGGTATAATATGTTTAAAGAATTTAAAGAAATTAAAGACAATACTGGAACTATTATCGGTTTTTTATGCGCAACGGGATTATTTAATCATACTACGGGGGTAACTAGTGTTAATGGTGGAATGGGAAGAAACGAAGGTGGATTAATTATAAAATTTGATGCTACAGGAAATCTAGTTCCTTCTTTTGGAAGTTATGGTAATGGAATGCAAAATTATAGTCCTAATATAGCCCCAAACACTTTTTTTGAAGCTGCCATCAGAAGCGTATGTGTTAATTATGATGCATCTGGTAATCCTCAACAAATTGCCTTTAGCGGAACAAGAAGAAATGGAAATGCGGGTAATGATAATGATGTTTATATTGGAAATGTAGACTTTACGTCAGGAGCATTAATATGGGATAGAACGTTTACCGAGGCAAATGAAGTTGCGGCTGGTTACGCTATTCCATCTACTCATCCTTATTTATGTTCTCCGGATACTTCACCTCCTGCCAATAAAAATTTGGTTGAATTTGGCGATTATATAAGACAAACAGCTAATGGAGGAGATTATGTAATGGTTGTTCATAACAGGTGGTCAATTCTGCTTGGAAATTGTTTTAATGAAGCTCCTAATACCCTACATAAGCAAAGTTATATTGATTTTGAAATGGGTTTATTAAGGGGGGTTCTAAAAATCAAATTGTTAGCAAGTAATAATATAACTATTTGATTATCATATAATTATGGCTATATTTATGCTATAAACAAGATAGGCAAAATGAAGTTAATACGCTACAAAACACAAGGAAAAAAGGGATTAT
>JBBRAG010000034.1:0-21010 GCA_038206945.1 Bacteroidia bacterium
GTTATAAATAGCCAAACCAATGTTTACACCTTTATCATTATAGCGCAACCATTTGCCATCTTTTTGTCCGCTATTAAAAATACCTGTTTCCATTAATTTACCCGAAGCGTAATAATAATTCGCTTCTCCGTTCAATAAACCATTCTTTATTTCAAGTTCTGTTCTTAACGCATTTTTATCTTTCGTTTCAAGCATACCGGTAAATAAAGTACCATCTGCATTAGCATATAAACCATTCTCGTTTTGTTTTACCTGGGCATTAGCAACTATTGCCAATAAATACAAACCCAATATGAAGCTTAGTTTTTTCATAAAATAGTTTTTTAAAGTTACTTATTGTAAAGTTACACATCTTAATAGATATAGTAACACATTAATAACCTATTTATAACATTTAAGCTAAAAACATAACATTAAATTTACATTAGAGATTTAAATGTAATTATTTAAAAATAGATTTATTTTTAACGTGGACTTAAAACGAAAATAGAACCAAAAGTAAGTTGGTTTATTTTTAAAGATAAAGGCTCGTATCCAATCATATTAACAAGCACTTCATTTACATTATTTGTATTAACAGAAAGCGCAAAATTGCCGTTCATATCTGTATAACAAAAAGTATTTGTTCCTTTTACCTCAATTTTAACGCCTGCAAGAGTTTCGCCGGTTTGTTTATCGGTTATGTTACCCGATAACATTTTATTTGTGCGCGGGTCGTTATTAGCTAATAAACCGGAAACAAATAAGCAAGTAAAAATAAGTATGGCTATGATATTCTTCACTATACAAAGTAAAACCATAGAGTTTAATCTAAAATTACTATAATGTTATCAAATGGTTAAGACTTCTTTTTTTTAACCGTCTTACAAATTCCCTTTAAATTGTTATTTTTGGGATCCGAAAATGCAACTAGAGCAATTTATAGATCTGATAGATAATCCCAATCAGTTGGCAGAAATACATATTTCTTCTATCGAAAAAATATTAGGCGATTATCCTTTTTTCCAAAGCGGACATTTACTTTATGCCAAAGCGCTTCAAAATAGTAAGCACATAAATTACCACAATGCTTTAAAAAGAACGGCTGTTATTGCCGGAAACAGGGCGGTTTTATATAGATTGATAAATCAGGCTGCTCCTAAGCCAAATAATACTGTAATAGAAGAAGCAATTCCCGAAAAGGAAATTATTGTTGAAGAAATTAAAGTTAAAGTAAAAGAGCCTACTATCTTTCAGGAAAAAGAACCTGAGAAAGTTTCGACCGCTGTAAATTATGTTTATACCTTAGTTAAGAGTGAAGAGGAAATAGGTAATAAAATAAATGCTGTAATTGAGGAAAACCCTACAAAAAACGAAATACAAATTACAAAAGATAACATACAAGAGCCAGTACGAAATGAAACGCTAAACGAAATCATCTTAAATCCTATTGTAGAGGCTTATATTGAAACAGAAATACTTAAAATAAATGAAAAGGAGCCTGAAATAAGCATAGAAGAGCCTCAATCGTTTACGCAATGGCTGAAACAATTACCAAGTATTAGTAAACAAGCAGCAAGTAGCAAGTATAAGGTAATAGAAATAAAAAAGGAAAGTTCGAAAAAGGTTCAAAGTTCAAAGCAAAAAATTGAAAAGCAAGAATTTTTAGACAAACTTTTAGTAGAAGATTTGCGTATTTCCAAGCCTCAACCCGATAAAAATTTTTACGCCGCATCGCAAAAAACCCGTAGCAGTGTGCTCGAAGACGAAAATTTGGTAACCGAAACCTTAGCTAAAATATATGTCCTGCAAGGAAACCACCCAAAAGCAATTAGATCGTACGAAATTTTAAGTTTGAAATTTCCCGAAAAAAGTGCTTACTTTGCCACCCTTATTAAAGATCTTAAAAACAACGTAAAATAAACAGAATATGAGTGGCCTAATTTCAGTACTAATTATCATCGTTTGCATACTACTTGCACTAATTGTATTAATTCAAAATTCTAAAGGTGGTGGGCTTTCCAGTTCTTTTGCATCTAATAACCAAATTATGGGCGTTAGGCGTACAGCCGATGTGTTAGAAAAAACTACCTGGGGTTTTGCTATCGCTTTATTTGTACTTTGTTTATTAGGAACTCCTAAACGCCAGGTTGCAGATGCAAACCCTGCCGGTACAGAGTCTGTAACGCGTAAAAAAGCTGAAATGATGGCTCCTGCTGCCGCGCCACAGCAAATGCCGGCGGCTCAACCTGCTGCACAGCCTCAACCGCAACAAAATCCTGCACCCGAACCAAAAAAATAAATTATAGCTTATTAATTAAAAAGGTTTCATTATGTAAATTTTGAAACCTTTTTAGTTTGTGGTAATCTGTAAAATGTTAAAAAAATTTAAACCAAATCCTAAAAATAGGAAAACAGCGTAATTTTGATCCGAAATTTTTATATATGACAGACATTAAAGAATTGAACGAACGCATACAACGGGAAAGTGCCTTTGTGGATTTACTTGCATCCGAAATGGATAAAGTAATTGTAGGGCAAAAACACATGGTAGAACGCCTGATGATTGGCTTGTTAAGCAACGGCCATATTTTATTAGAAGGTGTACCTGGTTTAGCAAAAACATTAGCCATTAACACCTTGGCAAAATGTGTAGATGGACAATTTAGCCGCATACAATTTACCCCCGATCTTTTACCTGCCGATTTGGTTGGTACTATGATTTACAACCAAAAGAAAGAAGAGTTTACCGTGCGTAAAGGCCCTTTATTTGCCAACTTTATTTTAGCCGATGAGATCAATCGTGCTCCTGCAAAAGTGCAAAGTGCTTTGTTAGAAGCCATGCAAGAGAAACAAGTTACTATTGGTGATCAAACGTTTAAATTGCCTAATCCGTTTTTGGTTTTGGCAACGCAAAACCCGGTTGAGCAAGAAGGTACCTACCCCCTACCCGAAGCACAGGTAGATCGTTTTATGTTGAAGGTCGTAATTGGTTATCCAACTAAAGAAGAAGAACGTAAAATTATCGCTTCAAACATTTCGAAAGAAGGCATGCAAACGCCTAATGTAGTTTTAAAACCAGAAGATATTGTTAGCGCACGCAACGTGGTTAAAGATGTTTATATGGATGAAAAAATTGAGCGTTACATTGTAGATATTGTTTTCGCTACTCGTTTTCCTAAAGATTATAAATTAGAAAAATTTGCGCCGTTAATTAGTTTTGGCGGTTCGCCTCGTGCCAGTATAAATTTAGCCTTGGCTGCAAAAGCGTATGCGTTTATTAAACGCAGAGGTTATGTAATTCCGGAAGATGTACGTGCTATTTGTTTAGATGTTTTACGTCATCGTATTGGTTTGACTTACGAAGCCGAAGCTGAAAATATTACCAGCGAACATATCGTTAACGAAATACTTAACACGGTTGAAGTTCCTTAGTAGTCATCTGTCATGCTGAACTTGTTTCAGCATCTCATTGAAAATTTTAAAAAATGGAAACTACAGAACTCTTAAAAAAAGTTCGTAAAATAGAAATTAAAACCCGTGGATTATCTTCTCAGATATTTTCGGGAGAATACCATAGTGCATTTAAAGGGCGTGGGATGGCCTTTAGTGAAGTTAGAGAATACACGCCTGGCGATGATGTTAGAACCATTGATTGGAACGTTACTGCGCGATTAAGAAACACTTACGTAAAAGTTTTTGAAGAAGAACGTGAGCTGAATGTGATGTTGGTTGTAGATGTAAGCGCATCAGGTAATTTTGGAACGCACGCACAAACTAAAAAAGATTTAATTACTGAATTGTGTGCTGTTATTGCATTTTCGGCAGCAACAAATAACGATAAAATTGGTTTAATATTTTTTAGCGATAAGATTGAAAAAATTATTCCGCCTAAAAAAGGAAAAACGCATATACTTAGGTTGATACGCGAGCTTGTAAAATTTGAACCGCAAAATAAAGGTACCAATGTTTCGTTAGGGTTAAAATACCTTACCAACGTGATTAAAAAAAGAAGCATCGCTTTTGTTATATCAGATTTTATTGATAACAGTTTTGATGACGCTATAAAAATCGCCAATAAAAAACACGATATAGTTGCACTTCGTGTTTATGATAGAATGGAAACTCAAATTCCTAAAATCGGTTTAATAAAATTAAAAGATAATGAAACCGGAAAAAACATTTGGGTAGATACGAGTAGTGATAAATTTCAGCACGAATTAAAATTGAAACAAGTAAAAACAGATGCAAGATTGAAAGAGGTGTTTTCTCGTGCAGGCGTAGATTATACCAAAATAAGCACACACGAGGGTTACATAAAACCATTAATGACTTTATTTAAAAAACGAGCGTAAATGAACACTCAAGATTTAAGACATAAGATTCAAGATAAATTTATTACGGCTTTAAGTTTGAATTTTCGTGGGTTTGTATTTCTTATTTCTTGCTTCTTATTTCTTACTTCTAAAATGGTTGCTCAGGTAGAAGTTTTTGTTACTATGGATACTAATAAAATCCGTATTGGCGAACAATCTAAAATTGACTTATACATTAAATACAATGTCAACCAGAAAAAACTAAATATACAATGGCCAGTTATTGGAGATACCCTGCGTAAAGAAATTGATGTAATAGATGTTTCAAGAATAGATACCACCATTCCCGATAAAAATAAACCAGAAGAAATACAACAACACCAAACTATTACAATTACATCAGCAGATTCAGGTTTTTGGGCTATCTCACCCTTTGTGTTCATCATAAATAAAGATACTTCAAAACCTGTTGAAACAGATGCACTTTTGTTAGCTGTGTATACCATGCCCGTTGATACTGCTGAAACAAGTATAAAAGATATAAAAGCTCCGTTTGATGAACCGTTTAATTGGCATGAATATTTGCCGTACATCTATGCAAGTGCTGCAGCTTTGTTTGTCATTGGCATCATCATCTTTATCTTTATAAAAGTATTTAAAAAGAAACCAGTTGTTATAGAACCTCCCAAACCAAAAGTGCCTGCACACATTACGGCGCTTAGTGCTTTAGAAGAAATCAAAAATAAAAAACTTTGGCAAGAAGGTAAGTATAAAGAATATCACACACTTATATCAGATACGCTGCGCGAATATATTGAAGGGCGTTACGGTGTTTTTGCGATGGAATTAACTTCGGATGAGATTTTTAAAATAATGAACTCGCAAGTAATTGACAGTATCAGTAAAGAAAAATTAAAACAAGTTTTAACCTTGGCCGATTATGTAAAGTTTGCCAAAGTAATTCCTATTGATGCGGAGAATGAAATGTCTTTAAGCAGTGCATTTGATTTTATCAATGGAACCAAACGGGATAGTGAGCAATTATCAGTTAACAATGAACAGTTGTAGCAATGAGTTTAAATAACAATCTATATAAAAAAACATACAGTTTTTCTGTTGAGATAATTAAAACCTATAAGTTTTTAATTAAGGATAAAGAATTTGTGTTATCCAAACAACTTTTAAGAACCGGGACCCCTTTTGGCGCAAATATTGCAGAAGCTAATGGAGCAATATCTAAAAATGATTTCTCTGCTAAAATGTCAATTTCATATAAAGAATGTTTAGAAACAAAATATTGGCTCTCTTTATTTAGAGATACTGATTATATTGATGAACCATCATACTTAAAACTTTTTGACCAAGCAGATGAGTTAGCTAAAATTTTATTTTCAATCTTAAAAACAATAAGAATTAATCCACCTATCAAACCTGATAACTGATAACTGCTAAATGTTAACTGATAATTTCATAAAAGACATTACGTTTGCCGATAAGCAATTCTTTTGGCTGTTCTTATTATTGCCAGTAATGATTGCCTGGTATTTATTCAAATTAAAAAAACAAGAAGCTGAATTTAATTTCTCTTCTTTTCAAAATTTAGGAACTATAACTACTTCTTACAAAGCTGTACTTCGTCATGTAATTTTTGCATTCAGGTTATTTGCCATTTCACTTTTAATATTGGTGTTAGCTCGACCGCAATCGCGAAGCAGTTGGAAAGATGTAAAAACAGAAGGTATTGATATTGTATTAGCAATTGACGTTTCTTACTCTATGTTGGCAAAAGATTTTAAGCCTAATCGTTTAGAAGCGGCTAAAGAAGTAGCCAAAGAATTTATAGATTCTCGCCCTAACGATAGAATTGGCTTGGTCATTTTTGGCGGAGAAGCCTTTACCCAATGTCCACTTACAACCGATCATACGGTTATAAAAAATTTATTTGCCGATATAGCGGCAGGTTCTGTAGGGCAGGGAACCGCTATTGGACTTGGCTTGGCCGATGCAGTTTCTCGTGTAAAAGAAAGCAAAGCAAAAAGTAAAATCGTTATTCTTTTATCGGATGGAGTAAATAATGTAGGAGAAATTGCGCCGTTAACTGCTGCCGATATTGCAAAAACTTTTGGTGTGCGTGTTTATACGGTTGGTGTTGGCACTAAAGGAAAAGCATTAACACCGATATCTATGTTTCCTAACGGACAAATGGAATACGATTATGTGGATGTTGATATTGACGAAGCTACCATGACTAAAATTGCGGAAGAAACAGGCGGTAAATATTTTCGTGCAACGGATAACGAAAGTTTACGTAATGTTTATAAAGACATTGATAAGCTGGAAAAATCTATCATAAGCGAAAAAAGCTTTTCAAATAAAGCAGAACATTTTTTACCCTTTGCTTTACTGGCGGCATTATTTTTGTTGGTAGAATTTGTCATTAAAAAAACTGTAATACGTTCACTACCATAAATGTTTAAGTTTCAACATACCGAGTATTTGTGGGCATTAGCATTGGTGCCGTTAGTGATTGTGGTTTATATTTTAGCAGTTGCATCACGTAAAAAACGTTTAAAAAAATTAGGCGATTATCCTTTAATAAAAGCCATGATGCCCGATGTTTCTCGTGGCAAACAGACACTTAAATTTATTTTATACATACTTGCACTTACTTTTTTAATATTGGGTATTTGTAATTTACAAACCGGCAGTAAAATGCAAGATGTTAAACGAGAAGGAGCCGATATTATGATTTGCCTCGATGTATCAAACTCTATGCTGGCAGAAGATCTAAAGCCTAATCGCTTAGAACGCGCCAAACAAGCCATAGAGCAAATGATTGATAAATTGCAGGGAGATCGTTTAGGCATTGTTGTATTTGCGGGCGAAGCGTATACGCAGTTACCTATTACCACCGATTATGGTTCGGCTAAATTATTTTTAAATGCTATTACACCTAATATTATTGAAAGACAAGGAACAGATATAAGTGCGGCTATTCAAAAAGCAACGCAGTCTTTTGGAAAAGACGAAGAAAAAAACAAGGCCATCATTATTATTACTGATGGAGAAGATCATGAAGAAGATGCCATTAAAGCCGCCGAAGAAGCAACGAAAGCAGGCATTTCTATTCATACTATTGGTATTGGTTCTGATGCCGGCGTTCCTATACCAGTTTATAATAATGGCGTTCCGGCCGGTTATCGAAAAGATAAAGAAGGTAATACGGTTGTTACTAAGTTGAATGAAAAATTACTGCAAAGTATTGCCCGCGCAACTAACGGCGTATTTGTTAAAGCAAATAACGGCGATGTAGGTTTAGATGCCGTGCTTGATAAAGTGGGCGAACTGGAGAAAAAACAATATGAATCTAAAAAGTATACCGATTATGAAGATCAGTTTCAATGGTTTATTGGTGCGAGTTTGTTTTTTTTGTTAATTGAATTTATCATAAGCGAGCGCATTAATAACTGGTGGAGAAAATTAAATTTATTTAATAAATAATGAAACATCTCAAATTTCAAATATCAGGTAATAGGTATCATTTGTCTTCCATCAAATGTTACCTGTTGCTTTTTGTTTTTTATTTATTATCTATTGCCTCTTTTGCGCAAAGTGAAAAAATAGACATTAGAAACGGTAACAACAGTTACTTTGGTGGTAAGTATAGTGAAGCAGAACAATATTATAATGAAGCTTTAAAAAAGAAAAGCAACTACTATAAATCTAATTTTAACTTGGGCGATGCGTATTACAAACAAGGTAAATATACCGAAGCTATTGGACAATATGACACTTATATAAAGAACGAGAGTAATAAAGATACGCTGTCTAAAGCGTTTCATAATTTGGGTAACTCGTATTTAAAAACAAAAAGTTATAATGAAGCAATAACTGCTTATAAAAATTCTTTAAAATTTAATCCAAAAGATGAAGATACACGTTACAACTTAGCATACGCCAAAAAGAAATTGCAGGAACAACAGCAAAAAAATAAAGATAAAAAAAACGAACAAAAAAAGAAAGACGATAAAGAGAAAAAAGATCAAAAAAAGGAAGATAAAAAAGGCGATAAGGATAAAAAAGAAGCGCCACCGCAACAACCGCAAATGAGTAAAGAAGAAGCGCAACGAATGTTAGATGCACTTAAAAACAAGGAACAAAAGTTACAATTAAAGAAAAAAAATAAAGACGAAAACGCTTCAAAACAAAACATTGATAAAGATTGGTAATTATTATTATGTAATGCCGAACTTGTTTCAGCATCTGCCACAGATTCCGAAACAAGTTGGGGATAACCATTGGATTAATTTGAAAATGAAAACTGCAAAAAAAAACATATTATATTTTATTCTGTTAGGAATTGGAATTTTCTTTTCATTTAATTCTTTTGCTCAAAAATTAACCGCACAAGTAAGCAATAATAAAGTTGCTGCCGGCGAAGTTTTTCAAATAACATTTTCGGCAAGTGGCAACATTGGTAGTTTTAAAGCTCCCGCTTTTTCAGAATTTGATGTATATAGTGGTCCCAATCAATCAACTAGTATGCAAATCATTAATGGTACTATGAGCCAGAGCATGAGTTTTTCTTTTATGCTGGCTGCCCGCAAAGAAGGTAAATTTACCATTGGTTCGGCCGTAGCAACAATAAATGGCACAAAATCAGAATCTAACCCAATTACTATAGAAGTTGGTAAAGGTAACCCGCAACAGCAACAAGGCCCAAGCCAGCAGCAAAATGTGAATAGTGATGGCAGCGTTAGCAGCGAAGACCTTTTTGTACGCACCTATTTAAGTAAAAAACAATGTTACTTGGGCGAGCAGATAGTGATTACTCAAAAAGTTTATTGTCGTGCAAATTTACGCGGTTTTCAAAATTTTAATCCACCGGAGTATAACGGTTTTTGGAGTAAAGACGAAGAGCGCAAAGGGCAGATACAATTAAATGTAGAAAATTTAGATGGCGTAAATTATAACGTGGCCGAGTTTAGCAAAACTTATTTATTTCCGCAAAGAACCGGTAAACTAACTATAGAGCCTATAGAGATAGATTGTATTGTAAGGCAACAAGTAAAAAGACAACAATCTTTGTTCGATCAGTTTTTTGGCGGTAGTGCGCAAGATATTATTGTTAAGATAAAAAGCAAACCTGTGAGTGTAGATGTTATGGCGCTGCCTGAAAAAGGCAAGCCTGATAATTTTACCGGCGCGGTTGGCAATTTTAGTTTCAGTGCAAAATTAGATCATAATAAAATAAAAGCGAATGAAAGTATAAACTTAAAAATGACCATTAGCGGAAAAGGAAATATAAATTTAGCTTCTACACCAAAAATTAATTTCCCCGAAGGTTTTGAAACGTACGATCCAAAAATAACCGAGAATATATCAACTATTGGTGGTGTTAGCGGTACAAAAACGTATGAGTATTTAGTTATTCCGCGTAAGCAAGGCGATTTTATATTGAAAGATATTAATTTCAGTTATTTTGATACCGAAAAAAAACAATATATAATCCTTCCTTCGCCCGAAATACAAGTTACGGTAGATGCTCCTGATCCTAATTCAGCAGGTAGTGCGCAGGTTTATAACCCTAAGCATGAAATTCAAACAGAAGAGAATGATATACGCTATATAAAAACCGGCGACCTTAAACTACAATCTGCCGACGACGAATTTTTCGCTTCCTGGAAACATTACGCTTTATTAGGATTGATAACCGGGCTATTTATAGGTTTTCTTATTGGCCGAAAAAATTATTTAAAAACACTAAGTGATGTAGTAGGCGTAAAACAAAAACGCGCTATAAAAATTGCCCGTAAACGATTGGCACTTGCGGAAAAATTTAAGAACGATAACAAGCAGGATGTTTTTTATAATGAAGTGCTTAACGCGCTTAACAACTATATAAGTTTTAAATTAAATATTCCGGTGGCAGATCTTTCTAAAGATTACATTGCAGAAAATTTAACTAAAAAAAATGTGAGGCAGGAAACGATAGATAAATTAACAAGCACATTAAACGATTGCGAATACGCCCGCTATGCGCCTGCCGCAGCCGAAAAAGACCTTAATTTAGTTTATAATAATACCATTGAATTAATAACTAAAATAGAGAATGAGCTTGGACAAAAAATTCAAAGTTCAACGTTTAAAGTTCAAAGTATAGCATTGTATATGTTTCTATTTATGGGCGCTCAACTATTAAGTGCTACTATTAATGTACAAGATAGTGCCGAGGTAGCATACAGTAAAAAAGAATATAAAAAGACAATCAATTATTATGAGATCATCTTAAAAGAAGGGCTTACTTCTTCTACGCTGCATTATAATTTAGGTAACGCGTATTTTAAGGAAAATCTATTGGGTAAAGCCATTTTCAATTATGAACTGGCTTTAAAACTAAATCCTCAAGATGAGGATATAAAAAACAACTTGCGCATAGCTAATGCAAAAATTGTAGATAAGATAGAGATAAAAGAAAACTATTTTGCCAATACTCTTAAAACGGGTTTATATACTTTGTTTAGCACCACAGGTTGGGCTTATTTAACCATAATTTGCCTGTTGGTAGCGGCTTTATTGTTTGTACTTTTTAAAGTTACAGATAAGATAATGTTGCAGCGTTTCGGTTTCTGGATGGGCTGTTTATTTGTAATAAGCTTTGTGTTCTCTTTACTAATAGGTTATGCTGCGTTACTTAATAAAAATAAGCATACGCAAGCCATTATTATTGTACAGGAAGCAGCTGTTTTAACCGAACCAAATACAACTTCTAAAATTAAATTTAACCTGCACGACGGCACTAAAGTAACTGTATTAAATATCAATGCAGATTATACAGCCATTCAATTGGCTAATGGCAACGAAGGTTTTATTGCTACTAAAGACCTTGGCTTGTTTTAAAATTAGGGTTTACGGTTAGTGTTACCCTACCTGAAAATACAAAAGATGTCAAACTACAATTAATTGAACCTGCAACCGGCAGAATATTAATGGAAAAAACTCTTGCCGATAAGCAGCTAGAGGGAGTGTTTGAAACCAAAGAACTTAGCAGCCGCTTATATTTAATTGGTATAAAAAGTGCAAACAATAAGGCTCAGTTCATAAAAGTTACTACCTTTAAGTAATGATATACTTATAGTGCTTGGAAGGTAATTTGCAGGAAAGCTAAAACGATTATTTTATAAATAAAAAATCTCGCCTAGATTTATAAGCGGGACTTAATTTTAAAAAGGAAATTTATTTAGGCATCTAAATTACCATACTCTAATTTTTTACCTTGTATTTTTAACACTAAACGTAATATTAAAATTAAGAAGGGCACGTACATAGCCAGTAATGGTAAATCAAAATGTTTAATGATAATTACCGATTTACGTTTTAATCTTTCGGTAATTAAATACATAGCCGGCACTAATAATAAAGTTAGTACGGTTGCAAATGATAAACCAAAGATCATCGTCCATGATAAAGGACCCCAAAACACCACGTTATCTCCACCAAAGAAAATGTGTGGGTTTAAGTGTGTAAATAACGATTCGAAATCTATATTTAAACCAACGGCCAAAGGAATTAAACCAAGTATAGCAGCTGTTGCTGTTAACAATACAGGAGTCATACGTGTACGACCTGCTTCTACGGTTGCTTCATAAAGCCCCATGCCACCGGCACGCGCAAACTCAGCAAACTCAACCAATAAAATACCATTTCTTACCACTATACCTCCCAAAGCAATAATACCAATACCGGTCATTACTATACTCATATCCATTTTAAAAATTGCTGTACCTAATAATACACCAATAATACTAAGCACAATTTCCGATAAAATAAGTAAAGGTTTCCCTAATGAATTGAAGAGTGCAACTAACACCAATAGCATTAAACCAATAGCAATCATCATAGCTTTACCTAAAAAACTCATCGTTTCTTGTTGATCTTCCTGCTGGCCGGTAAATTTAACCGTAACATCGCCATGTGTTTTGTAACCTGCTGCCACATGCTCTAATTTAGTAACCACTTCGTTCGCGTTAAAACCTTCTTTTACATCAGATGAAAGCGTAATAACACGTTTGTTGTTTTTACGTTTAATACCTGCAAATGTATAATCGTATTTAATGTTACAAACCGAAGATAACGGTACCGAACGCACTTGCCCACCCATGTTCATATCACGATAGGTAATTTTTAAGTTGCGCAAAGCTTCAATATTATTACGTTGATCTAATTTATAACGTAGCTCAATTTTATATTCATCATCTACATCTCTAAATTTAGAAGCCTCTACACCATAAACCGCACCGCGTATTTCAGTTGCAAGTGCATATGTAGTAAGTCCTTCTCTGTTAGCGCGTTCTCTATCAATATCAAAAACAATTTCGGGTTTGTTGCTTTCAAAATCAGATTTTAAACTTTGAACTCCGCCTACTTTTAATGAATCGATATATTTTTTAAATTGAGATGCGTTGCTAACCAAATCATCCAGGTTATCGCCGGTAATTTCAATATTAATAGGCTTAGCGGTTGGTGGTCCGCTTTGCTCTTTATTAACGGTAATATCTGCGCCGGGCAAATCCCATTTTATTTCCTGTAATTTTAAAAGATAATTGTTGGTTGCAATGCCATGTCGTTTTTCAAATTCAACAAAGTTGATAGCAATTTTTCCACGGTTAGGATATTTGTTTTGATCGCCATCGCGAGGATCGGTTGTACCAATAGTTACGTTGGTAATGATAGATTCTACAATATCATTATTTTCTCCAATAACTGAATAAACTTTCTTTTCAACCTTACGCATTAACGCATTTGTTACCGCAGGATCTGTACCTGTTGGAAGTTTTACATATACATATACGTTGTTAGGATCGCCCTGCGGAAAGAACACCACTTTAGGACTTCGGGCACTAAAGAACATAACAGAAGCAATAAACACAACGCCAACAATGGCTAATGAAGTCCACGGATGTTTTAATGATTTAGCTAACGCGCTGGTGTAAAAATTTTGAAAAGCCGGCCATGCTTTAAACTGCCAGTATTCGATAACTTTATACAACCATAAACGATTTAAGATTAAAAACAATGCTAAGAATACCACAATGTTTGCAGCCATAACATGTTTGGTTGCATAACAAAACGCAATAACAATACCGTAAACAATTAATTGAAGACGTGCTTTTTTAGTGATTTTGCCATGTTCTTTTGCTTCTTCTTCGTGAGATTTCATAAAATCTACAGCAAAAACCGGATTGATAATATAAGCCACAAACAACGAAGCGAGTAAGGCAATGATTAATGTTACGGGAAGAAAATACATAAACTTACCAATAATACCAGGCCAAAATGCTAAAGGAATAAACGGAGCAAGGGTTGTAATAGTACCTGATAATACAGGAAGGAAAACCTCGCCGGCAGCCATTTTAGCAGCTGTTTTAATATCTCGCTTCCCATTATCAAACAAACGATGCGTATTTTCTATTACCACAATAGCATCATCTACCACAATACCTAAGGCAAGTAAAAAGGCAAACAATACAATCATATTAAACGTAAAACCAATGCTTGGCATAATTAAAAATGCAATAAACATAGATAATGGAACCGAAAGTGCCACGAACAAGGCGTTGGTAACTCCCATAAAAAACATTAATACTATAGTTACTAATATAAAACCAATAATGATCGTATTTATCAAATCATGCATAGTGACTTTTGTCTTAGAGCTTTGATCGCCACTTACGGTAACTTCTAATCCTTTAGGAAAAGAATGCGCTTTCATATCTTCAATTATTTTGTATATTTTATCCGATGCATCAATTAAATTTTCGCCAGAACGTTTAATGATGTTTAAGGTAATTACATTTTTACCTTTAGAACTTGAATAACTTTCTTGTTCTAAAAAACCATCTTTTACTTCGGCAAAATCTTTAATAAATAATTTTGCGCCAGATGCAGATGCTACAACAATGTTTTCAATTTCTTTTGGATCTTTAAATTCGCTTTTAATACTAAGGGTTGGTTTCATTCCGTTTAAAGGAACACTACCACCTGTAAGCGATAAGTTTTCTGCAGCAATGGCACGAGATACGTCGGTTAATGTAAGTTGCGCTGCTTGTAATTTATACATATCAATATTGACTTGTATTTCTCTATCAAGTGCACCAACAATTTTTACTTCGTTGATTTCTTTTAAGCCTTCGATACGATCTTGTAAATCTTCAGCATGGCGTTTCAATTCTTTTAAATCATAGTTACCTGCAATATTTATGTACATAATAGGTATCTCCGAAAAAGCGATCTCTTTGATCATCGGTTCTTGCGTAAGCTGCTGTGGCAAGTCGGAACGCGCATCATCAACCGCATCTTTTACTTTTGTTTTTGCCTCCTCAACCTTTACATTAGTATTAAATTCAACCACAATTACCGATACATCTTGTAAGGATGTGCTTGTGAATTTTTTAATACCGGCAACTGCTTTCAGCTTTTTTTCTATCGGTTTGGTTATGGTGTTCTCAATATTGGTTGGCGAGTTACCACCATTAACTGTGTTGATATAAATAGTAGGTACGGTTATATCCGGAAAGTTTTCTTTAGGCAATGAGTTGTATGTCATTATACCAACGATGCATATAAAGACTGTAATTAGATAAACAGTAATTTTGTTATCTATGGCCCAACTGGATGGTTTAAATTCTTTAAATTTATCTAACATAAAAAGTTCTTTATTTTATTTTTTTACAGTGATGGCATCTCCATCGTTAAGTGAATCGTAACCGGCTGTAATAAGCATATCACCTGCGTTTAAACCGCTGATAACTTCAATCATACCTTTGTACTCGCGGTTTGTTTTAATTACTTTTTTAATGGCTTTACCGTTTTGTGCAATTAATACATAATTATCAGTAGTGCCACGTTGTATGTATTTTACAGGCACAACAATTTCAGGTGCGGGAGATGTAAAATCGTTAATACGTAGTTTAGCCACCATATTTGGGTGATATTCTTTGGTGTTATCTAAGTTTACTTCTACACCAAACGTTCTGGTTAAGTTGCTTATAGCGCGGGATGCGTAAGATACTTTAGCTTCGATAGAATCATTCATGTCAGGAAATAAAATTTTTACGTCGTTACCGGTTTTTACACGAGATGCATAACTTTCTGATACATCAGCTTTAACTTTTAAATTAGAAAAATTAACTACAGTTATAGCATTTAAACCCGGCATAACCGATTGACCAACTTTAATATTCACTCCGTCAACAGTACCATTTATAGGAGAAATAATTTTGCTCATACGTATTTGCTCCTGCAAGGAACCCATTTTATTTTCTAAACTTTCTTTGTTGGTTTTAGCTTGCAAGAATTGAACTTCGGTGCCAATTTTTTGATCCCATAAGTTTTTTTGCCTGTCGTAAACATCTTTAGCTAGATTTAGATTAGTTTGAAAATCTTGCATTTGTTGTTGATATGCACGAGAGTCTGTTTCTGCAAGCACCTGTCCTTTAATAACTTTATCACCCACTTTTACATTTATTTTAGTAACCGTACCTGGCGATTCTGTCGACAAAGAAACGTTTTCATCGGCATCAATTCTACCTTGAATTTCGATATACGTTTTAAATGTTTGTGGCGTTAAAGACATCGCAATAACTTCTGTGGCCTTTATTTTATTAGTAGTATCTGTTTTTGCTAATTCTTCTTCAATAGAAGTAATTTTTGTTTCAATATCTGATTTTTGTTTTTTTAATTTTTCAAGTTCTGCTTTTTTATCCGATCCTCCACAAGCCATCATTAGCGTTGCCATTGAAATGTATAGAAATTTATTTTTCATAGATGTTGTTTTTATAATTCTGTTTTTTATTTAATTAATGTTCCCGTTGCTTTTTGATAATCAATTTTAGCGATGATTAGATCGTATAACGAATTGAAATAATTTGTTTCTGATGTACGCAAATCATTTTCGGTTGTATTCATATCCAAACTAGAGCCAATACCTTGTTCATATTTCTTTTTAGTTACATCGTAAACATTTTGTGCAAGAGCAATATTTCTTTTTTGAGTTTGCAAAGAAATTAACGCGTTTTTGTAATTGGCAACTGAGCTTTGTATTTCTAAATCGATAGATTGTTTTAATTGGGTAAAATTATTTTGTGTTTTAAGTAAGGTTATTTTTGCTTCTTGTACACGCCAATTTTTTTGCAAGCCATCAAAAATAGGCACGTTAAGTGTAAGGCCAACGTATGAAAGCGGAAACCAGTTTTTACCGTTACCTAAATCTAAATTACTTTTTTGGAATTGTTCTGCCACTAACCCATAGCCGGATAAGATGGGTGCGTAAGAAAGTTTATAACGTTTTAAATCGAGCTCATTTAATTTTTGTTGCGCTTGCAATACCATATATTCCGGACGATTGCTAATGTCTACCTTATCTATATTTATATTTTGAACATCCAAACTGTTTTCAATTTTATTTATACTATCTGTAAGCTCAATGGGTTTTTGCAATTCATAGCCCATTTGGAATTTAAGCGCCAATTCACTAATTTCAACTAAACGTTCTGTTTTTTCTTTTTCAGTTGTTAAATTATTATAGCTAACTTCTAATCTGTCCACATCAATTTTTTCGGCAAAACCGTTTTTGTTTAAGGCAGTGGTATTGTCTTTTAAAGTTTTTATACGATCTATATTAAGCTGCAAAATTTTAATACGCTCTCTATTAATAAGCACACCATAATATGCTTTAGATACATTTTGTGCAGTTTCAACTTTACTGCGTAAAACATTTTTTTGCGATAGACTTACCAACTCTTTAGCTGCTTTCACGCCCACTAAATAATCGCTGCTAAAAATTAATTGGTTTAACGAAGCGCTTCCTGTAACGTTATATTTTACACCAAATTTTACGGGTATATAAGTGCCTGCCGCTCCGCCAAAAAACTGCCCCGGAATTAACGACGTTGGTATAACTAAATTGTCGCGTAAATCTGCCATACCGTTAATTTGCGGCAAGCCCTGCGCAAGCAACTCCTTTTTTTTGTAAGTATTATACTTAGCATCATTTTCAACATTTAAATACGTGTTGTTGTGCTTGGTTGAGTATTCGATAGCGGCCTGCAAACTAAATTGCTTAACGGCGGTATCTGCTTGGCTATAGCAATTGTTTGCTATAAGCAAATAACCAACAGTTATTAAGGCAAAATAATTTTGAATTTTGAATTTTGAATTTTTCATTTAGTTTATTATTCTTCTTCTTGTTTGTTTTTATATTTATTGATCAATTTATGCCCTTTAACTGTCGATATACCGTGCATAAAAATATCTAACACCATTTGATGCGCTTTGGTTAGGCTCATGTTTTCAAAATTGAAGCCGTTGCCCGTCATAATAATATCCATTTGCGCTAAACGATATTGTGCTATAAAGGTCAACTCTAAATCTGCTCTATACAAACCTTGTTCTATACCTTCTTTAATGTTTTGCTGAATATTGCATAAAACCTGCTCTTTTTTAAACTTAGTAAAGAGTTGAAGCGCCTGGTGGTATTGCTTGTGTAAATCGTGAAAAAAAACAGGGTTAATGGCACTAAATACTTTTTCGAGGTGCTGAGATGTTAAAATCATTTCGTGCACCGGATCTTTAGATTGCTGTTTAATTTCTATTAAATCTTTTTGATAATTTGCCATTTGCATTTCGCAAAGCACACTTACAATATCATCTTTCTCTTTAAAAAAGCGATAAATTGTTTTTTTAGATATGCCCATTTCCTTAGCGATATCATCCATTGTGATAGCTTTAATACCAAACTTGTAAAACAGACCTAACGCGGTTTCTAATATTTTATCTTTTACTTCCATTTTATAAATCCGAGGCAAAACTAAGGAAACTTTTTTTGTCTTGCAAGTTTCCTGTAAGAAATTTAGTCGTATTCTACCAATTGATATGATTGGCAGTTAAAAACTGTTGCGCCTGAGTTAAACCCATTTTAGCGGCTTGTTGATAGCTTTTAATAGCCAACTCATTCATCGTTAGATTGACGTAAGTTATCGCCAAATTATAATATATTTCTGCATTAGTAGGATTAAGCTTTTTCGCCAACAATAAACTTTTCAAAGACAATCTATATTTTCTTTTAATACCTAAAACAACCCCTAAATTATTCCAGGTTTTAAAATAAAGCGGATCATTATCTGCTGATGCTAACAAAATTTTTAAAGAAAGATCACTTTGATCAGTAATGGCCAAAGCCCAGCCATAGTTGGTTAATAAAATAGGGTTGTTTGGCTTCAATTCTACAGCTTGCCGTAAATATACCAAGGCTCCGTTCGCATTGTTTTCTTTAAGATAATACATACCTAAGTTTGTATACGCTGTGTAAGATATTATATTCTTTTGCAAAACATCGGTAAAAAGCATGCTATCATTCTTCCATAACTTACATCGGCTATAGCTAACTATGGCAAGAAATAAAATAATTGCAGTAGAAATTAATTTTACATTTTTTTGGAAGAAATTATTTCCATCTGCCCAAAAACATATAGCAGCAAATAAAGGTACGCTACTCATGTACGAATACCTATCAGCTACCAAGGCATTGGCATTAGGTATTACCTGTAATACCGGCAGCAATACAATTATATAACAAAACCAGGCAAGGTTTATAAATTTATTTCTTTTTAGGAAAACAAAAATTGAGATGGTGATAAAAAAAGCAGCAAATAAATATATTTCTAAAAAGGATGGCGCGGCATATATAGCGCACAAATTTATTGGTAAAATTAATTTAAAGATGTAAAAACTATATTCGTAAAAGGGAAGTCTTAATTTATCTATAAACGAAAAATCATTCCATTCACTTTGTCGGGAATTTATGCCCACAAATTTAATGGCAACAATAGAGATCAACATTGCGATCAATATAAAAGGTATTTTATTAAAATGAGCTTTTAATTTTTTATTATCGTAGATAAAATAATCAATGCCAATTAAAACCAGTGGAAGACTTACTGCTATTGGTTTGAAAGACAGGATAAAATAAAAAATAAAAGAACCAGGTAATAATATTTTGAGTTGGTTTCAGTTTTAAACTCCATGTAAAATAAAATAGATAATAAATAGAACAAGGTGTAAAGCACATCTTTTCGTTCAGCTATCCAGGCCACGCTTTCTATATGTTGTGGATGAACTAGAAACAAAAGTGCAGTTAAAAAAGCAGGAAAGGATTTATTAAATAATTTAAGAAATACTTTAAAAATTAGATATGCATTTGTAATATGAAGTATAACATTAGTAAGGTGCATTCCTTTGGCAGAAAATTTAAAAATACTTTGCTCTACCCAATAGCTAAGCCAGGTTATCGGAATATAAAGATCATAAACCTTATTGGTAAAAAGATTGATGATGCCTCTAAAAGAAAAATCGCGGAGAAAATAATTATCCATAACATATTCCGGATCATCATACAATAAAAAACCAAAATTAAAACAAGGATAATAAATTAATACGCCAATAATTAGTATGACAATAAAAACAGAAAGATTAATAAGTGTAAACTTCATTGATTCTGAAATTACTTTATAAGTTTTGCTTTTATCGATTTTTCAGGGATTAAACCCCATTGGCGGGAATCTATTGAATTATCAAAGTTATCTCCAATTAGAAAATAATAATTCAGCTTGGGGATATAATAGTTTATTCTCTGTTTATTGATAAATAGATTGCCTTCTTTTATTTCAAGTTCATTTCCTTCAAAAACGGTAATTAATTTTTTATAGAGTACAATATTGAAAGTATCTAAATGAATAGTATCATTTTTTTTAGGAATATACATCGGTCCAAAAAAATATTTATTCCATTTTATTGTTGATGTATTAGGGAAAATAGTTTCATCATAAAGCGCTGAGTCTTCATGGTTTTCTTTAATAGTAATTGATCTATTTTTTATTTTTAGGTAACGCCGGTTTGTAAGTGTAACCAAATAGGCACAGCTGTCATCTATTAAATATTTATCGGTAATTTTTTCTTCTTCAAACAAAGCAGTATCCTTTTGTTGATTAAATTTTATAATGTAGTTGTGTAATAAATTTGAATTGATTTCGGCCAATTGATTATTAATATACAACTCAGCATTGCTAATTTTTATTGTATCTCCGGGCAACCCTATAACTCTTTTAAAAAACAAACCTTGCTGAAAAATACTATCGTTTTCGGTAGCGGAAAAAGATACTTGTACGATGTCATTTCTTTTTATAGCGCAAGCCAAAAAATTATACGGCCTAATAAATACCAATTCATTTGGCTTTAAAGTAGGCGACATAGAAAGTGAATCTATCCTTACAACACTAATCAAAAAAAAGATGCAAAACAAAAAAACAAAAACGCCTGTAGATATAGATACTACAAGCGTTTTGGTAACATATTGTTTTAACCGACGCATAGGTTACGTAGTTTCTTTTTTCGCTTTTCTTTTTCTATACTGATTAAATCCAACCCATAATACAACGATGCCAATAAAATACATAAAGTATGATTTGGAAATACCATCATCGGTTACGTAGGTAAAGAAACGCTCCCAACGGTATTTACCTTCTTTACTATTTTTAAATAAAGAAGAAACAATGCCCTTACCTGTTACAGGATTTTTATCCGCATCTTTCATGCTAAAACAAATAAAGAGAGGTTTACCAACTACATGATCAAACGGCACTAAACCCCAAGAGCGGGAA
>JBBRAG010000035.1:0-20880 GCA_038206945.1 Bacteroidia bacterium
TAAACCCCATGAGCGGGAATCTGCCGAGTTATGGCGGTTATCACCCATCATAAAATAATAATCTTGCTTAAAAGTATAGCTATCAGTTTCTTTATCATTGATGAATATCTTACCGTTCTTTATTTCTAACTGATTATTATCGTACACCTGTATAACACGCTCGTACAAACAAATATTAGCGGTATCAACTTTAATAGTTACGTCTTTTTTAGGCATTGTTAATGGGCCAAAGTTATCGTTGTTCCAAGGGTAACGTGGGTTATGAGGAAAGATATGATCATCATATTCACCAAGGGTATCCATTTTTTCTTTAACAGAAATTACCCCCGGAATATTTTGCACTTGTTTAGCCACGTAAGACGGCATATTTAAAAGATACACATAACTTGTATCGGTAATTTGCTGTATCAAATACGCCTCATCTGCATTAATATTTAACTTATCAAAAGAGGTAGGACTAAAAATTTGCCCCAAAGTAGTTACAAAATAATTATGCTGCGCGTGTTGCGGCATAGGCACTTGCTTATCATTAATGTATAATTCAGAATTTTTTATTTGAAGTTTATCTCCAGCAATAGCCACACAACGCTTCACATAAAATTCTCGTTTATCAACCGGGCGGGCAACAATTTCGCCCACAGGCGGATAATTAGGGCTAAAGGTAAAGTTAGGATTATGAATATTTGCATATCCATAAGTACGTTCTAATTGGTAATAACTTATATATTGCTGCACGCCAACAGCCACAGTATCTCCATCAGGATAATTAAATACAACAATGTCATTATTTTTTGGCGTACCTAAACCCGGTAATCTAAAATACGGCAGTTTTATCCACTCTAAATATGATTTAGTGCCTTTTGTAAAAGGCATGGTATGATGCGCAAACGGAAAAGCCAAAGGTGTTTGAGGTACTTTAGCGCCATAACTGAACTTGCTTACAAATAAAAAATCGCCAACCAATAATGATTTTTCTAAGGAGGATGTGGGGATGGTAAATGCTTCTAAAAAAAATGTACGTATTACAGAGGCTGCTACTACTGCGAATACCAAGGGATCTATCCAGTTTTTTATGAACGGAAGCTCTTTGCCTTTTATATCTGCTGCACCCGTAAATTTTGTGTTAGCATCAAAACCTAAATAAAGAATATATAAATAAGGAACGAAGGAAGCCAACACAAGATCTGAGGTTTTTCGCTTACCAAAGTAGCGCGCCATATTAAAGCCTAATACGCCATACATTAATATGTTTACGCCCGGCACTATCATTAAAAGAAACCACCAGCGCGGTTTTTCAACCATTTTAAAGGCTTCGTAGTAATTATAGAAAGGAATAAAAGCTTTCCATGGCGCAATATTTGCTTTTTGAAAACATTTATATAAACCTATCCAGGATAAAAGAACAAGAATTAAAAAAATTAAATTTCCTATATACATACGTTATGATTATTTTACAAATATGCTGATTAATTATTTACCGTAACAAATTTACCGTACCGTTACGTTGCCGGTATTCTCCAAGAGAAGTTTTATACTGTATCCTGTAAGCATATACGCCTTCTTCATATCCGCCACCATCCCAGCCTTTGTCAGGATCTGTTGTTTCATAAATTTTTGCTCCCCACCTATTATAAATAGATAAAATATAATCGCTACTATCTATAAAAGCGCCTATGGGTAAAAATATTTTATTAACGCCTCTTATGCCAGCCACAAAAGAGTTTGGAATATACAGGTTAGCATCTACATAAATAGTATCATAGTTGCTTGTACTTTTTTGTTCTCCTAAAGAATCCGGCGTACCTTCAACGGCCTCTACATAGTATAAAAACATGCCCTGTTTATCGGCAAACTGGGTGAGATCATCTACAAAACTATTAGTACCCAAGGGCAAAAAAGCAACCGGGTTTCCATAAACACCATCAATAGCACGGTAAACATTATAACCGGTTACACCGCCTACGTATTTTGCATAATCATTCCAGGTTAAAGTAGCGGTTAAGTTAGCTGTGGGTTCTGCTTTTAAAAGAATGCTGTTAGAGGTATCTGTACGAATAGCGTGTTGCGTACAGGTTTTATCCAATACATCAACATAATAAAAATATTCAGTAGTATGCGTGTTTACATCATCATCGGTATACATATAATCGCTCTGAGATGTATTGAATGGGATATTTTTTATAAGTGTATATGTACTATTTTTAGCGATTGTACGGTAAATATTAAATCCTCCAATGGGTTCTGTTTTAATTATATGCCAACTGATATCGATACTTTGTGGTGTATTAACGGTAACATTTTTAAGATAAGCAAAGGTGGGCTCTAACGGACTGGAAGTTGTTATGCAAAATGAATTAGAGGTTGATGACGCTGTATCTTTACCTGCCACTGTTTTGCCGTTTGAATGCGCTCTAACATAATAACAATAGGTAGTTGAGAGTGCCAAATTTGGATGCATGAAAGTAGTTGCGGTAGTATCGCCTAAATGGGTATAAGGACCCGCCACCCCGTTTGAAGAATAATATATTTCGTAATTTTTTACTCCTGTAACCATATTAATATAAGGCGACCAGCTAATGTAAGCCGTATTATTACAGAAAGTATAAGAAACTGTTGTGTAAATAGTTTTTTGAGGATTAAAAGCAATCGTGCCAATATTACTACAACTATCTAAAGCAGCTACCGAAAATTCCTGCGAAGCTGAATTAGCATTGGAAGATGTGTACGTATAAACGATAGGCACGTTGGCTGTACAAAGCGTATCTAAAATATTGTAACTTATTCCATCACCACTTGGGCTGATATAAGGCACAAAACAAGCCACATCTTCTGAGTGCGCCGGGCTAATTCCCATTACAGCATATCCGCTAGAATTAACACTTACAGAATCTAATAAAGGAATAGTTGGCGGGTTTTTATCTTTAACATTTATCCAGGCTGATATATTAGAAGTTGATGTACAGCCTGTAAGGTCATCATTAAATTTTATTTGATAATGCACCGAATCTTTGCTGCAAATGCCGCGTATCGAATCAAGGTATGAATAATTAATATTTCCGTTTACATTTAAAGGTACGCTTGCAATTTTAGTCCAAGGATTTATATTACGCTGCCTGTAAATGTCAAACATAGTTCCTTCACCTGGTGGCAATGGCTTTGCAAAGCTATTCCAGTTTAGTAAAGGTGTGCTGCTAGGGCTTGTACCCGTGGCTATCAAAAAAATGGTTCGTACAGTATCCATCTGCAAGATGGTTTGGTTAGTATTTGTAACGGTTTGTATGTAAATAAAATAAGATTTAACATCAGCATCAGTAATTGAAGTACAGGTATAGGTATTTGTATTATAATTGGTAACTACAGGAGTTTGCTGGGTATAAGTTCCTGTTAAAATAGGAGACGTATAAATTTCATAACTTTTAAATTGAAGGTTAGGGTCTGGTGGAATTTGCCATGATATAGTTATATTACCGTTAGGTAAAACAGATACACAACGTATTTGCGGGGCAGTAATATTTTGGGCTTTAATTAAAAAGCCTGCAAAAAATAATATATAAATAAAAGTATATCTCAAACTAACACAAAAATATAACAAATTAACGTGGTTTTAATTCACTTATTATATAAGATTTGATAAAATATTTGTTTGTTTTAATTTTAAATGTATTTTTGCACTCCTTTTATTAGTTCTTTACAAAATTTTAAGATAATCAGTTCGGGGTGTAGCGTAGCCCGGTATCGCGCCTGCTTTGGGAGCAGGAGGTCGTCAGTTCGAATCTGGCCACCCCGACTATTAGAAGCCTTTCAAATATTTGAGAGGCTTTTTTAATTTATACCACTTGTAACATGTATTTTTGGATAAATGTTTGACGCAGCAGAAAAAATAGATCAACAGTTGCTTTTATTTGGAAATAGCCTCCATAATAGCTTTTTGGATATAATTATCCCTCATTTAACCAACTTTTGGGTTTGGATTCCACTCTTTATTTGGTGGATTTACGAATTATATAAAATTTACAGTAAAAAATTAGCGCTTATTGTTGTTTGTGTAGTTGGCTTGTTGGTGGTGGCCGACAGAACTTCTGTACTTATTAAAAATTCTGTTCAAAGATACCGACCAACACATAATATTGAATTAAAAGAAAAAATTTATGTACTAAACGAGTATCGAGGGGGGCAGTATGGTTACGTTTCATCGCATGCCACAAATGCATTTGCTGTAGCCATTTTTATTTTTCTTTTAATAAAATCAAAACCAAAAAAATGGATGAAAATCAGCTTATTTTTATGGGCATTCATTTTCTGTTATACCCGTATTTATTTAGGCGTTCATTATCCGTTTGATTTATTAAGCGGCGCATTGTTAGGAAGTTTATTGGCTTTTTTATTTTACAAAATTTTCTGTAAGTTTAGTACAAATTTTCTGTAAGTTTAGTACATGAAAAAAATCTGTATTGCATTAGTATTTATCTCGTTAAAAGTATTTTCTCAATTGCCAGAAACAGAATTGTTTTTGGCTAACGTAGAAATTAAAAACAATTTAGTAAAAGTAAAATCTGTCGAAAAAATAAGTAGTCACAAAGGTTATAATAACCAACCATGCTTTATAAATAAGGATGCTGATATTTTATTTACAGCCGATGCTATCTCAGATACAAAAACACATATTTGCGATTATAACCTCGGTTCAAAAAAAACAGAACGATTAGGTATAACCAACACCAGCGAGTACTCCGCTAATATTTTACCAAATAAAAAAGATTTTTCGGTGGTGATGGTTGAAGAAGATTCTATGCAACGTGTATGGATTTTTAAATTACCTAAAGGCGATAGTAAATATTGCCTTAGCCAGCAAACCGATTCAGTTGGATATTATACTTGGCTTGGCAACGATAGTATTTTATATTATAAATTAAGTACGCCACATTCGCTACACGCTTTAAATACCAAGACAAATCAAGATGTTTGGCTATGCGATAATCCAACTCGTTCCTTTAAAAAAGTAAGTGCAACCACTTTTTTTTATGTGATACATAGCGAAAAACAAAACACAATATATCTATTTGATATCCGTACCAAAAAAGCAACTGAAGTTGCTGTTGATGCTAAAGCTGCTAATCAAGATTACAACTGGCATCGGGTTTTAGGCATATTAAAATCTGAAGACGGAAAATTATTTAGATACAGCAAAGACACCAAAGTTTGGGTTGAGCTGGCAGATTTTTCTTCTTACGACGCAAAAAAAATAACCCGTTTTACCATTAGCGAAAACGAAAAATATATTGCCTTAGTTTCAAGTTTGTAATATGTTTGAACTGCCTGCTAATTATAGCATTTCTACCGATAAAAATAAATTACAGCTAAACGTTGTTCATCCATATCTTTCACAAGAAAGTTATTGGGCAAAGCATATTACTTTAGAAGTTGTTAAGCGAAGCATTGAAAACTCTTTTTGCTTCGGCCTTTATTTTAAGGATGAGCAAATTGGTTTCGCACGTGTAATAACCGATCACGCTATATTTGCCTACCTGGCAGATGTATTTATTTTAGAAGCACATCGCGGTAAAAATTTATCGAAAATATTGATGCAACATATTATGGCTCATCCAACACTGCAAGGTTTACGGGTGTTTTCATTACGCACCAAAGATGCGCACGGTTTATACAAACAGTTTGGTTTTAACGTAAGTGCAAATCCAGAAAACATAATGGAAATTAAATTTGATAATCTTTATCAACCAAAAAGTAAATGATTTTACCCATAATTTATATACTAATTTTTTGCGCGCTAATTTTTACACTGCCCTTTTTTAGAGATAAATCTATTAATCAAATTGCTTTTACTTCAGTTTTTTTATTGAAAATTATAGCCGGGTTTGCTCTCACGTGGATTTATACGCACTATTACCCCGACCGACAAACTGCAGACATCTTCAAATATTTCGACGATGCAACTGTTATGTTCTCGTCGGTAAACAATCATCAATACCTTGATTATTTAAAAATGATTGGCGGCATTGGAAATGATACGGATCATTTTAGCGAAACTTATTACAACCACATGAATCATTGGTTTCGTCATTACGATTTTGGAACCTATAATGATAACCATACCATCATTCGTTTCAATGCGTTTATTATGTTGTTTTCCTTTGGTAATTTTCATGTGCACACCATTTTTATGTGCTTTATTTGTTTCTTGGGTCTAACAGCTCTTTACAAAACTTTCGCTGCATACTTTATCAATAAAGAAAGACTTTTATTTGCGGCTTTATTTTTAGTACCAACGGTTGTGTTTTGGAGTTCGGGTGTTTTAAAAGAAGGTATTTTACTTTTTGCCCTGGGCTATTTATTCTATTCGTTTTTTAATGTATTCATTATTAAAAAAAATATCGTACTCAATATCATTTGCTTAGTTATTGCTTCATGGCTAATTCTCATCAATAAAAACTATTTGCTTTTGGCAGTTGCCCCTGCTCTACTCTGTTTTTTATGCGTAAATAAATTTAAATTGACTCGTCCTGTTTTGTTTTACTCCGCATTTTATACTGTCGCTTTTTTGGTAGGATTATTATTTTCAAATTTCTTTTTAGAAAACAATTTATTGCAAACCTTTTCACTCAAACAACGCGATTTCATTAACGTCTCTAAAGGAGGCGTATTTATTCAAAACGATAAAATATTTGTGCGCATTGCTCCCGATAAAAAAATATTTTTAGATACACTTTCAAAAACAAATTTCAAAATAAAAACAGGTAGCAATTATATGTATTGGGCAAACGCCAATTTAAACGACACCCTTTACGCTACCAACAGCAGCGATACTGCAACTTATCATTTAGTGTGGGATTTACCCCTTGCAGGAAGCACCATCAACATAGCAAAGTTAGAGCCCCACGTTTTTTCATTAATAAAAACAGCACCTGCTGCGCTTTACAATAGTTTATGCAAACCAAGTTTATTATCGTCTAAATCTTTTTTAGAAAAATTCTCAGCACTCGAAAACGCTTTTGTTTTACTCTTTCTAATCGTTTGCGTCTGGTTCAAAAAAGAAATCTATAGCCGTAATCTATTTGCTATGTGTTTATTTATTTGCCTCATTATATTACTACTCATTGGTTACACCACACCCGTAGCAGGCGCCATCGTTCGCTACAAAGTACCCATTATGCCATTTTTACTTATGTGCGGCATCCTTATTATCGACGAGCAAAAACTCACATTTATCCGGGGCTGGCGTGAACGAACGGAGCGAACTTGAGCGTAGATAGCCAAGCAGGGCAGCCTGTGCGCCATCGAAGCGAATGTTGGCGTTTGTCTTTGACTTTTTGTTTCTTTTTCGTCAAGGAAAAAGAAAATAAATAAGAAGTGCGATTTAAAATTAAATCTTCTTGTTAATTGGTAAGCCATAATTTCTATTTTTGTTTTGAATATGAACCTCAATCAACTCTTTCGTAAAAAATCGGTTACCGATATTTTAAAACAAGTAGAAAAAAACGGTGCCGAAGGTGCGCATGGTACTTTAGGTAAACATTTAGGCGTAAAAGATTTAACCGCCTTTGGTATTGCAGCCATTGTAGGTGCCGGTATTTTTAGCACCATTGGTAAAGCCAGTGCAGATGGCGGTCCGGCTGTTATATTTTTATTTTTATTTACAGCCATTGCCTGCGGTTTTGCAGCTTTTGCCTATGCCGAATTCGCCTCTATGGTTCCTGTATCGGGTAGTGCTTATACCTATTCGTACGTTGCCTTTGGCGAATTAATTGCGTGGATAATTGGTTGGGCTTTAATTATGGAATACGCCATTGGTAACATCACCGTCGCCATTTCGTGGAGCGATTATTTTACTGGACTCCTGCAAAGCATGGGCGTGCATCTTCCGCAATGGATACAGATGGATTACCTCAGCGCCTCTAAGGGTTTTAACGAGGCCACCAAACTAATGCAAAGCGGCAAAGCTTTCGAGAATTTAGATAGTTCAGTGCAAGCTGCTTACACCGCATGGACAACCTCACCTGCCATTAGTGGTTTACATTTCATTGCAGATATTCCTGCGCTGTTTATTATTATTGCCATCACGGCCTTGGTGTATCGTGGCATGAAAGAATCTAAAAACGCCAGCAACTTAATGGTGGTGGTTAAGCTGTGTATTATTTTATTGGTTATTGCAGTTGGTATTTTTTATGTAGATACAAAAAATTGGAATCCCTTTGCGCCCAATGGCGTGGGTGGTATTTTAAAAGGCGTGTCCGCTGTGTTCTTTGCCTACATTGGTTTTGATGCCATATCAACCACTGCCGAAGAATGTAAAGATCCGCAACGAGATTTACCGCGAGGCATGATGTGGGCTATCATCATTTGTACCATACTTTATATTATCATTGCATTAATTCTTACCGGTATGGTTAGTTATACGCAACTTAGTGTGGGCGATCCTCTTGCTTTTGTGTTTGAAAAACTTAACCTTAAATGGATGTCGGGCATTATTGCGGTAAGTGCCGTAATAGCTATGGCAAGCGTATTACTTGTTTTTCAAATGGGACAACCACGTATTTGGATGAGCATGAGCCGTGATGGTTTATTGCCAAAAAAATTCTCAACCGTGCATCCAAAATTTCAAACGCCATCTTTCGCCACCATTGTAACAGGCTTTGTAGTTGCCGTGCCTGCCCTGTTTTTAAACCTCACCATGGTTACCGATTTATGTAGCATAGGTACCCTCTTTGCATTTGTATTAGTTTGCTTAGGCGTGTTGGTTCTTCAAAACAAAAAAGATATCCCCAGGGGGAAATTTAAAACGCCTTACATTAATTCAAAATATATTATGTCGGCATTGCTTGTGCTAACCATCATACTTTCGTTTACGTATAATAAAAACGATACTATAATTTTTTTTACCAACGAGATAAAAATAAACGACGCCAAAACAATTATCACGTCTTTAAACACTACGCAAATAGATGCCATTAAAACACATCTTACCCAAACCGATAATGCCACTTTTGCAGCCAGTTATAACGATGTAGAAACTTACATGAGCAACTTAAACGAAACCAACTACTCCGCATTAGTGCAAACCTTACCTATAGATGACGCGACCAAATACCAAAGCAGTTTCGATTTGTTTAAGCACAAAATACCTATGTGGATTTTTATTTTTGTTTGTTTTGTATTGGCCGTTTGGGCGTTCCGTCAAAACCTATCGCTTATACCGTTACTTGGTTTAATTTGCTGCCTGTACATGATGGCCGAATTAGGTTTATCTAACTGGATAGGCTTTGGCATTTGGCTTGTGGTTGGCCTTGTAGTTTACTTTAGCTACGGCTTTAGGAAAAGTAAATTGGCAACAAATTAATCCTTATTATCATTTCGAGCATTTTGATAACTAGTAAATAACATTTTAGTTTTAATGCACCTACTGAATAGATTGGCATTATTGTTAGAGTTATTGTTTTTTCAACAGGTGACTCTTATTATTTTTTTCAGTGTTTAGTAAGGGCAGAACCTTTATGAGCTGCAACATGATCTGTCTTGCTACTTTTAATTTCATATTGAGGGTCTTCTTCGTTAGCGTGGTGTGTGTAACCTTTGTAATCAAAATCTTTTTTATGTGTTTTAATAATAGTTCCAGAAACCTTTCCAGCTTCGGAGTTCCAGCTTACTTTGTCGCCTATTTTAAATTTCGTTTTCATACCTATTTTTAATTACAAATTAAACCTCACCTGCATAAGATACGCTGTTATCAACTACTATGGCAGGCGCTGTGTACTTATGTTCTGAAGCTTTACCAACTGCTATAATGTGCAATACCATCCAACCTTTTGCTTTTAAATAATCTGACACCATAGAGCGATGACAACGCCACCAAACTGCTTCAGAGCACATATAAACTGTGGCTTGCTTCAAGGCTATATCTTCTAGTTCTTCAACAGCATTCGTAAATTCTTCGGTTTCCATATAATCGGCATAACCTCTAAAAGAAGGATTATTCCATCGGCAATTTTTAGAATCTTTTTTTGCTTTTCGTCTTCCACCCAAATCAACTAAATGTATATACGATATGCTGGCTTCTTCTAATGATGTTTTTAAACTCTCTTGATCAAATTGAGGAAATTTGCGTGAGCCCGGAAAACGACGTATATCAACAAGCATTTTAATATTAAAAGATTGTAGCATGTTCATAAAAACTTGCAACGTATGGGTAGAGTGCCCTATGGTATAAATTAAATTTGTCTTTATAGCTTTCATAAAATATTATTTAGTGTCAATATATACTTATCTATATAAAGCTGTTTTTCTTTAGATTTATATTGCTGGATATAACGCGGATGTTCAAGAATTTTTAAACGTTCGAATAACTTAGCTTCCTTGTTAAGCTTTTGGATAAAATCAGCATTTTTCTTTCCTAATACAAAAACTTCGGAAGTGTCTAAACCCATACGTATGTGATTTTTTAACGATATGGTCATAAAATCTTTTACCATTTCAAAAAGATTACGATCATCATAATAATTGGCATTTAACCATTTGCCATCTTTTGTTTGCTTAACAATGGCTAACGGAAATGGTGAGTTGATATAAAATTGTTTGTAGAAATTTTCTGCTCCACCAAAATCAGTAATCATATCGTACATAAAAACAGATGAAATTTCGTGCGTATATGCTGATTGCATTT
Source organism: Bacteroidia bacterium (assembly GCA_038206945.1). Taxonomy (GTDB): domain Bacteria; phylum Bacteroidota; class Bacteroidia; order B-17B0; family Aurantibacillaceae; genus PALSA-968. Next base: position 10,673 of record JBBRAG010000035.1, read on the forward strand.
TAATACCACAAATACTTTCTAATCGTTTGGTATCTGTAAATGGCACACCTGTAACACCAGCTCCATGGCGACTAGGATTAATGCCCACAATAAATTTTCGTTGATTGTTGTCGTTATAAAATTTATGATAAAATTCTTGCATTACTTTTATCGTTTCAGGATTATCCAAATAAGGATTAATTACTTGAAAACCATCGGGAAGTTTGCCTGCATAGTTTAGCTTACGATTGAAATCAATTACTTTATCTCCAAAGGTTTTCGACATAAATTTGGTTTATTTCTATCCTGCAAAACTCTTACAACGCACCCATGTATGTTTAAACAGCAACAATAAATACGTTTTTTCAAAGGTATTAAACATTAATTTAATTAAGTACGGCGCGCATTTGCTAAAGGTTGTTAAAGAAGGTAATAAATTTTATTTATCCTCTTCAATTACCTATTGCGTATGCAAAAATCATCAAACAGAGTGGCGAGAAAGAAAGTTCGCGCAGCAGTTTAGCTTGTGCGTCTTTCTTATTCCTCTTCCTTTTTTTGATACCGTCTCCTCGGCCCATCACGTTCCAATAGCGCAATTTCAGAGTGCAGAAACTCTGCCGCCTCTGCCGAATCTTTTACTTTAGAAGAACTGCGTGCCAACATGTCTAATTCAAAACCAGTTAATACACTTTCCCTCAGTCCGGCTTCTCTCCAGTTAAATAAGGGGCTGCATCCTTTTGAAATTGCCCGTGCAAGGGCCAACGCATCTAACAAGGCTTGGTTTGCACCCTGTCCTTTAAACGGACTCATAGGATGAGCCGCATCTCCAATTAGAGTTATCGATCCGGCTTTCTTCAATAATTCTGCATCAAGTAATTCTCTATCATACACGGGATAACCGGAAACCTGGGCGACGAGCGTTGCAGCTAAAATCTGCGGAATAGGATCGTGCCACTGCGTTCTTCTGCAAGCTTCATCCTTAAGTGCTTGAGCTCCTTTGGCACTCATAGCTTTGGCATCTTCTTCCGGCATAGGAAAGCTTAGTTGCCACATCACCGAGTCTGATGAATAAGGCATCATATAAATTCGTTCATTGCCATTGGCGGTTTGAAATACCGTTAAAGAATCCAACAAAGGACTATCAACACCTTCCAATGCCTCCAACGAACAAATACCCAATATCACAATACAACCTAAGTAACGTAAAGGGCTAACATCTTCGCCAATCAGCAAGCTCCGCACTGCACTTCTAATACCATCTGCTCCAACCACCAAATCTGCTTTAGCACTCTTTGTCTTCCCTTCTACCTCAAAGTTCAGTTCAACAGCACCATTCTCGCATTGTTTGAAATTTATTAACTGGTGTCCCCATTGCACCGCATCGTGTCCACCTAGTTGTTCCAACAGCGCTAAGCGTAAAGATTGCCGTGCAATATGCACATTAATACGTTTCGGGTATCGTTTCACATCTTCCGGCAAGCGCTTTCTAAAGCCCCAATCACCCACCACTTTTCCTTCTGTGGTATGCACCACGTGCCTGGTTGAAGTCATTCCTTTTTCTAACGATAAAATACCCAATGCTGCAATGGCTTTACTGGCTTGTTGCAAAGTAAGCCCATAGCCCTGAGAGCGGGCATCAAAACTACTATCGCGCTCATATAACGTAAAAGGAATGCCGCGGTGCAAAAAAGCCACAGCCAAAGCCACGCCTCCTATGCCTGCACCAATAATACCTACGTGCGGGTAGTTTTCTGTATCAACTATTGTAGGACTAACAGCCTGAACCAACCCACAACCTTTGCAGTGTGTGCAGACAGCTAAATGCCCTTTAGGGCGAACAGGAGTTTTTCCTTCGCCATAAGTTTTTTCAAATTCATCTAATGCTAACTGGTATAAGAAAAGCAATTTCTTGCGAATCTTGCCTCTTACTTTGCCACTTCCTTTGCATTCCGGGCATATAGTCCGGTAATTATCTTCTTTTGTCACCTCGAAAAACATTGTTTAAAGATACAAACTTTTGTTACCACAATCGCCAGCCTGCCACCAAACCGCTGTTAACATTTGCCAACCCACGTAACACGTATAAAATTCCATTAGTTTTACGCTTTCTCCCGAAACTATTTTATTGCATTTTTATACTTTCTTTTGTCTTGGCACAAAAGAAACAAAAAGTCAATACGAAACGATTGCACCGCACAAGCACGTCGGCACCGCGTTTAGCCAAGGCCAATTCCTTGCAAATTCAAGTAGGTCGGTGTCCTTGTGTTCGGGCTTTGAACCATGAACTAACTTACTTCTTATATTGTAGGCGTTTCTTTAACCATTGTGGGGGGCACTTTGGTATAACCAGGGGGCGCCACGCTAAAGTTTAGGGCACTACCGTAAAACAACGGGGCGCTTTACCTAAATTTAATAAATATGTTTTGGTAAAAACCCTTACTTTGTGATACAATTACAACGCAACCAATATGAAAATAATTTGCATAGGCCGTAACTACGCCGAACACGCTAAAGAAATGAAATCTGAAGTGCCAACCGAACCTGTTTTCTTTATGAAACCAGAAACTTCGCTCTTAAAAGATAAGGATTTCTATTATCCCGAATTTACCAAAGACCTTCACCACGAAGTGGAAATAGTTTTAAAGATCTCTAAAAACGGAAAATACATTGCCAAAGAATTTGCTTCGCAGTATTATAACCAAATTGGCATCGGTATAGATTTTACCGCCAGAGATATTCAACAAAAATGCAAAGAAAAAGGCTTGCCCTGGGAAAAAGCCAAAGCATTTGATAACGCAGCACCTATTGGCGATTTCGTTCCTAAAGAAACCTTTGCCGATTTAAAAAATATTTCATTCAACTTAAACATAAACGGCCAACAACGCCAGGCAGGCAACACGGCTGATTTAATTTTCTCGTTCGAAAAAGTAATAGCCTACGTATCTCAATTCATAACCCTTAAAACCGGCGATCTTATTTTTACCGGCACACCCAAAGGAGTTTCAGCAGTCAACATAGGCGATGTATTAGAAGCCTCTATCGAAGGCAAAAAAATGTTTCACTTAAATATTAAGTAAGTTATGAAAAAGAAAATTCTTATTTCATTGATCATTGTACATGGTACATGGTACGCAAGTTTGGCTCAAACACAACCCAAGCTTGTTGTAGGCATCGTAGTAGATCAAATGCGTTACGATTACCTCTATCGCTTCGCCGATAAATACAGCAAAGGTGGTTTTAAACGTTTATTGAAAGACGGTTTTCTTTGTAAGAACGCGCAATATAATTATGTACCAACCTACACCGGCCCTGGGCACGCATCAATTTACACAGGCACAACGCCTGCTATACATGGCATTGCCGCTAACGAGTGGTACGATAAAAAAAACAAAAAAGAAATCTATTGCACACAAGATAAAAGTGTAACTACGGTTGGCAGCAGCAGTGATGCTGGCTTAATGTCGCCAGTAAATTTAGATGCTACTACCATTGGCGATGAAATTAAAATAGCTTCCAACAACAAAGCAAAAGTTATTGGCGTTTCTTTAAAAGATAGAAGTTCTATTCTTCCTGCCGGTCATGCTGCAGATGCGGCTTATTGGTTTGATGGAAGCACAGGTAGTTTTATTACCTCTTCTTTTTACAGAAACGATTTACCGCAATGGCTGCAAGATTTTAATAACAAAGGTTTTGCCAAACAATATTTACAACAAGGTTGGAATGCCTTATTACCATTAGATAAATACGCCGAAAGCTTAGCGGATGATAATGAATTTGAACTAGCTCCCAATAAAAAAGAAAAACCCATCTTTCCATACGAATACACAAAACAAATAGAAAAGAACAACTTTAATATTCTTCGTGCTACACCTTTTGGCAACACCATCACTAAACAATTAGCCATTGCCGCTATAGAAGGGGAGGGCTTAGGTGCCGATAATATTTGCGATATGCTTTGCGTAAGTTTTTCTTCAACCGATTATGTGGGGCATTCCTTCGGACCAAAATCTATCGAGTTAGAAGATACTTACATTCGTTTAGATTTAGATTTGGAAGCATTCTTTACCTACCTCGATACTAAAGTTGGTAAAGGCAATTACACCGTCTTCTTAACCGCCGATCATGGTGCATCTGAAAACGCAGCATACCTGCAATCAGAAAAAATAAACGCGGGTTACGTAAGCGGCAAAGAGATAGAAAAAAAATTAAAGAAAGAACTCTTTAAAAGATATTCAGATTCGTTGGTTATGAAGTATGTTAACCAACAAGTTTATTTAAACGATTCTATCCTATTTGCTAAAAAGCTGGATAAGTTTTCAGTAGAGAAATTTTGCGCACGCACCCTGCTATCTATAAACGAAATAAGTGATGCACAATGTGGAGAGCAGCTTATGTTGCAAACACAAAATGATGTACTCTTTAAATCGTTAGTGCAGCATGGCTTTAATAACAAGCGCAGCGGCGATGTTATGGTTATGTACAAACCCGGCTTTATGGATACCGATAAAACGGGTACTACACATGGCACATCCTTTAGTTACGATACACATGTGCCTGTCATTTTTTATGGCAACGGCATTACCAAAGGCAGTTCGCTTCGTTCAATTTACATAACCGATATTGCATCTACTATTTGTCAGCTATTAAACATACCTTACACCAACGGTAACATTGGCAACCCCATTTACGAAGCCATTAAATAAAACGTGAGCAGCAACGCCCTACATATAAGCAAAACCTATAAACCCGATGAAATTAAAAAGGGTGTATATTTGGTGTTGCTTAATGCCAATCTAATACCGCCACACATTGGTTTAATGATTGATAATAAGTATCATTCGCTAACCATAAAAGGACAAGAACTAAACATTAACGGCAACGTATTGCTTAAAAACATTTCTTTACGAAAGATATGTACCGTTTTTATTAAACTAAAAAAGCATCCTGTTTTTAGCAACAACTTCTTAAACGAAACTTTTGTAGAACAAGTAAAATTATTTGATAAAGTAAACGATAGCACAAACACCTGCATGTCTCCCATACGTTTGTTTATGGAAGAATTTTACGCCATTCCAAAAGAAAACATAAACCTTATATTTGATTTACTAAGCGCCTTAAATGAAAACGATTTTATAGATGACACTTACGGTACAAATATGAGCGAACTGAAAGAAAATATTTTTTATCTTCAATCTTATAATCAAGTTGATCTAAAAAAGCAGATCATAACCGAATTACAAAAAGTAAAAGCGTAACATGAACTTAAATGGAGAACATATTTATTTACGCGCACTTGAACCAAGTGATTTAGAGCTGCTTTACAAATGGGAAAACAATCCAACTATTTGGAAAGTAAGCAACACCTTTGCTCCTTTCTCTAAGTTTGTGTTAGAACAATATTTAATCAACGCCCACGAAGATGTTTTTACCACCAAGCAAATACGCTTATTAATTTGCTCGACTGATAACAAGCCTATCGGTACAATAGAGTTGTTTGAATTTGATGTACATAACAGCCGTGTTGGTATGGGCATTATGATTGATGAAAGCCTTGAAAACAAAGGTTACGCAACGGAATCCTTAAAATTACTTTGCACATATTGTTTTGAAGTATTATTAGTAAAACAAGTGTATTGCAACATATCTTCTTCTAACGAAAAGAGTTTGCATCTATTTAAAAAACTTGGCTTTAACGAAATTGGCATAAAAAAACAATGGAATAAAATAGCCCAAAACACTTTTGAAGATGAATGTATGTTGCAGCTAATTAAATAAATTAAAATGAAAAAAACTCTTATAAAAAATACCACTATAGTAAACGAAGATGAAATTTTTATCTCCGATATTTTAATAGAAAATGGCATCATAAAACAAATTGAACGAGATATTGATGATGCAGAAAGTGCTGAAATAATAGACGCAACAGGCTTACATCTTTTCCCTGGTTTGATTGATGACCAAGTGCATTTTCGTGAACCGGGCTTAACTCATAAAGGAGAAATTTATACCGAAGCCAAAGCGGCTGTTGCCGGTGGCGTTACATCGTATATGGAAATGCCCAATACTAATCCGCAAGCTATAACCGTTGAAGAATTAGAAAAAAAGTACACGCGCGCAGCAGAAGTATCGTTGGCAAATTATTCTTTCTTTATAGGTGCAACAAACGATAACATTGCAGAACTTAAAAAGATAGATTACACAAAGGTTTGCGGTGTAAAGATATTCATGGGCTCTTCTACCGGAAACATGCTGGTAGATAAAAAAGAAACCTTGGAAAAAATATTCTCATCCGTTAAAACATTAATTGCAACACATTGCGAAGATGATGAGCTCATCAAACAAAATCAAAAAAGAATTGTTGAAGAATACGGCGAAGATTTACCAACGTATTTTCATCCTATTATCAGAAATGACGAAGCCTGTTTTGCCTCTTCATCTATGGCGGTTGAATTAGCTAAAAAGCATAATACTCGTTTGCATATTTTACATATTTCCTCGGCAAAAGAATTAGAGTTGTTTGAGAACAAAACACCTTTAAAACAAAAACGCATCACAGCAGAAGCCTGCATACATCATCTTTGGTTTTGCGACGATGATTATAAAACAAAAGGCAATTTTATTAAATGGAATCCAGCAGTAAAAACTTCCTACGATAGAGATAAAATTTTTGAAGCCGTTTTAGATGGAAGAATAGATGTTATCGCAACCGATCATGCACCACATACGCTGGAAGAAAAACAACAAGCTTATTTAAAAGCTCCTTCGGGCGGACCATTGGTACAACACAGTTTACAAGCTCTTTTAGATTTTTATCATGAGAAGAAAATAACTTTAGAACAAATTGCCCGCAAGGCAAGCCATAATGTAGCTGATATTTTTAATATAGATAAACGCGGCTACGTTCGTGAAGGTTTTTATGCCGATTTGGTTTTGGTAGATCTAAATAAACCAGAAACCGTAACCAAAGAAAACATTTTATATAAATGCAAATGGAGTCCGTTTGAAGGACATACCTTTAAATCATCTATTATAAGCACATTTGTAAATGGTCACAAAATTTTCGATAGAGGCACGTTTAATGAAAAACAAAAAGGAGAAAGGCTTTTATTTAAGTGGTAATTAAACTTCTACAATTTCTACGCTGTAATCATGTACTGTATTATACAACGTATCTCTTTCTACCGGGCGTAAACCAACCTGCTTGATAAGATCTACTATCTGTTGCGTAGTTAATACAGGGGTGATCTCTTCAGAGCCTGCCATAGAATAGATCTTGGTAGTATCATCAATGGTACCATCAATATCATCAGCGCCAAAGTTAAGGGCAAGCTGCGCGGTACTTCTTCCTATCATAGCCCAATAAGCTTTAATGTGATCAAAGTTATCAAGGTAAATGCGACTGATTGCGTAATTTCGTAAATCTTCAATAACACTAACCTCCGCAACGTTGCTCATGTGATTATCTTTATTACGAAACTTTAAAGGGATGAATGCATTAAATCCACCCGTTTTATCCTGCAAGGTTCTTAATCTTTCCAAGTGGTCTATGCGGTGTTTGAATTTTTCTATATGTCCGTATAACATAGTAGCATTGCTTTTCATATCGAGGTTATGCCATGCTTCGTGTATGGCCAGCCACTCATCGGCAGTACATTTACCACCTGCAATTTCATCTCGTATCTCGGGGTCAAATATTTCAGCGCCGCCTCCTGGCATAGAATCTAAACCAGCTTCTTTCATAAGTTTCATGCCTTCTTCATAGCTAAGCTTGGCCTTCTTAAATATGTAATGATACTCAACCGGTGTAAGCGCTTTAATGTGAAGACCTGGCCTGTGCTCTTTTATTTTACGAAAGAGATCCGTATAAAATTTAAAATCTTGTTTAGGTATAACTCCACCTGTAATATGCACTTCAGTAACAGGTTTATCATCCCACTTTTTTATGGTATCTACTATTTGTTCGACAGATAATTCCCACCCTTCTTCTTTTTGTTTTATTAAACGAGAGTAAGAACAGAATGAGCAGGTATAAACGCAAATGTTAGTAGGTTCTACGTGAAAGTTACGATTAAAAAAAACTTTATCGCCAGATTTGCGTTGTTTTACAAAATTTGCCAGCGCACCTAAAAAACCAAGTTCGCCTTTTTCAAATAATAGTACACCTTCATCAAAATTAATGCGTTTATTATCTATTACTTTTTGAGCGATCTGTTTTAAAGCGTTATCAATTTTTGTATGTGTTATATAGTGATGAATATTGGCAGCTTTCATAATAAACTAATTTACACAAAGATACTAAAGAACTTAGTAATTTTAGCTTACTTATAGGATACCGATATATTGCAAATAATTTATTTTACTTAGGCGCGTAGATAGGCTTTTCTTTTTTGCTTTTATCGCGTTTGTAATTATCGGTTTTGCTACGCGGGTTTTTTGCATCAACTTCTTCTTCAAACTCCCATTTACCGTGTTTTAAAACAAAGGCATCGTAACTAAAATCAGGGCCATAAAATTGAGCTTGTCCATCTAAATAACTTTCTTTTGGGGTTAAATGGTCAAACACAATAGAAGATGCATTACTATTATATCGCAGCGTCATTATTACATCCGCGTTGTATTCAAACATGATGCGTTTCGGGTATTTTTTCGGCATTTTAAAAACATCTTTACCAAAAATAGGCGATCCGTCTTTTTTAAAAGATAACACATCAATAAATTTTCGGGCAATTAGTTTATCGTTACCATCCCAGCCTAATAAGGCATAATAATCGCCGCAGGAAATGATAGAATAATATAACATGCCAAACCATTTTGTATTATCGCTTTGGTAGGTTTCCGGGTTTTTTACGCCGACAGATCTATCGGTAAGTTCATAAACCTCATACTTTTTTGTTTTAGGATGCAGGGCTTGTAAAAAACCAAAATAAAAAAAATTACCTTCTTTGTTTGGAATACTCCAGGTTATAAGCCTGAATTTTTTATCGGGAGAAACCAGCCTGTTTATTTCCTTTAAAGAATCGAAAGGGTAAGAAAATGAAAGGTTGTTCTGCAATACTTCTTCCAACAATTGAAAAAATTTAGCGTTGGCTTTAAATTTAGTGGTATCTGCTTTCGAAAAAAAAACTTTTTGCTGCATGCCAGCTAAGCTATCTTCATACTTTTTAAAGTAAGCATTATCTTTTTCTGAAAGGTTTTGCGACCTAACAGGACAACAAATAACACATAAAATATAAGCTATAAAAAATGCTTTCTTCATTATATAAAAGATACTATTTTAAGGTGTTGAAATACTTACCGGTAAAACTTTACCGTTAAAGTAAGTATGACCTGTTAACGCAAAATTACCAATATATTGTGCCATTTCAACAGGATGTAAAGGTGCTTCGTAACCCGGGAAAGCCTGTTTAAGCATTTCGGTGTTTACAGAACCTAAGCACAAGCAATTTATCCGAATATTTTTATCTTTTAATTCTTCGGCTAAACACTCTGTTAATACACTCAACGCTCCTTTAGAAGAGCTGTAAGCGCTTAAGCCTGCAAATTTAGAGCTGCCTATAAAACCACCGATACTACTTATATTTACTATGTGCGCCGTAGTGGTTAAGCCCATCACATCTATTAATTGTTGAGTAAGAAAAAAAGGCGCCTCTACATTTATACGATAGGTAGTTTCAAAATCGGCTATAGAAATATCTTTAAAAGGTTTACTTACTAGTGCTGCTGCATTATTTATAAGAAAACTTACTTCGGAAGTCAATTTTTTAATTTCTTCGGCGGCTTTAAAAACTTCGTTTACATCATTAAAATCAGCGGGTACAATTTTTAATTTTTCATGCGCCGCTGTTATTTTACTTGGGTTGGAAGTAATGGCAATCACCTCTATATTTTTTTCAAAAAAAAAGTTAATTAATTCTTTTCCTATTCCTCGCGATGCGCCTGTTATTACAACTGTCATGTTTTTGGTTTATCTTTACAATATCTTACAAAGAAAATGAATAAAATTACATTATTAAAAATTGCTTTGCTTTGCTGCGTTTTTTCGTTCGCTCAAAATATTGATACTACTAAATATCAAAAAGTTGGGCCTGCCCAAGGCGATACCATAAAAAATTATTATGATCAAGGCAAGAATGCATCCACAGATACTATAAAAGATTTTTATCCCAGCGATCAAAACCAAAACCCACCGCAACAACAGCAACCATATCCAAGCGATCCGCGCGCTACTA
>JBBRAG010000036.1:0-20011 GCA_038206945.1 Bacteroidia bacterium
AATAATAATGCAATTTTAAGCCAACAACAAAAATTTCTTGCTTTTGCTAATTTTGGATTATCAGGTACTTTTAAACCTTTTAAATTTGTTGGCTTACAGGTTATGGTAGGCTATCGTAAATCTATTTATCCCGAAGAAAAAAAGTTTGAATTTAACGGCGTGTATTCATCTCTTGGTTTGTTTGTTGACCTGGCTGATTTTTTAGGAAACATAAAAATGTATAAGCTGATGAAAAAATACAACAAGGTTAAAAATCCACTTTCTACCAAGGTAGATCTATTTACAGATTAAAAAGTGGGCACTTCTATCTTATACTATCATAAAACACAAAGTGTAAAAAGTAAATTTATTTGTTTATTTTTCAGACTTATAAACCTTAAAAAAAAATTAGGTAAAGCAAATTTTTCCTCTGTCTATCTTAAAAAAGCAAATGTACCTAAACCTCCAACCAAATTTTTAAAAGGCATACACGTAAGTGAAAGCATCGTAAATAACCAAAAAGTTTTTACACTAACACCTTTAGGAATTAAACCAAAAAAACATATTTTGTTTTTTCACGGTGGCGCTTTTGTAATAAATTTTACGTTAGTTCACTGGAAATTTATCACCAATCTTGTTAAACATGCAAATATTGCTGTAATAGCAGTAGATTATCCCTTATTACCTAATTTTTCATATAAAGAAAGAATTAGCATGGGCGAAGTCGTATATAAAGATCTTCTTAAAAAAACAACTTCAGATAACATCATTTTAATGGGCGATTCTGCCGGCGGAAACATCGGTTTAGCATTAGCTCAAAAACTAGAAAGCGACGGTTTTGCTCAGCCAGCGCAAATAATATTACTATCGCCCTGGTTAGATGTAAGCATGTGTAACCCAAAAATTGCAGAAGTAAATAAGCACGACCCACTTTTACCGTACGGCGATGATAAATTGGCTAAGTTGCACGCCGGCGATAAGGATTTAAAATATTTTTTGGTTAGTCCTTTATATGGCCCGTTAAAGAGGCTTGGTAAAATAAGTTTGTTTACAGGTACGTACGATATTTTAAACCCCGATGCACGCCAATTAAAATTAAGGGCCAAGGCCGAAGGTTTAGATATAAATTATTTTGAATACCAAGGCATGTTTCACGATTGGATATTATTTCCACTACCCGAAGCTAAAATTGCTTTTGATCAGATCCTCCAACTTCTTAAATAGATAAAATTTTGGGGCGTTCCGGCAGATTACCGCCGTCGGGCTTTTTGCTTCAATCTTTAATTGATTACAATAAAAGGATTTTCGCTGCAATCCCTAACGCAAATACAAGTAAAAGTAAAAGAAAACAAGTTTATTATTTCAAGCTACTCAAAGAAACCTGCATATTAATAATCAGCTATAGTATAAATATACAATCCTTAAATTACAAGCAAATTGTAACGTAAATAAAAATAGAACCTGTATCCTAAATAACCCAATACAATACCAATAATATTAGATAAAAGTATATTGGTTGGGAAATAAGCCCCTACATAAACCCGGCTGTAAGAAACAAGCAAGCACCAAATAACCAACAACCATTTAATGCCCCAAAAACCATCTTTTATAATAAAAAATAAAAAAGAAGTAAAGCATAAAACCAAACATGCCCTGTAAGAAAAGAAAGAATGCGCTGTTTCTTTACAGGTTGTATCTACCAGGCGCACAAACTCAGCTATTTCTGGGTTTGCACAAGGCATGGGCATATTAAATAAGCTTTTAAAAATATCGGGTAAAATATAAAAGCATAGCACAAATTGCAGGCATAAAATACTAACTAATACTATATAATTTATAGAAGGATGGTACGTCTCTTTTTGTCTTTTAAAATATTTAATAACTACATAACTGCAAACTAAAAATACAGGTATTAAAGTAAGCTTGTTACTGGCAAGGCTCATTATAAGATCTAAAACCTGATGGTGCTCGCCATTTAATTTTAAAAAAAGAGATTTATCTAATTGGTTAATGTTGTTTTCCATAGTTTTTTTTTGCAGAGTTTAACGATAGTGCCTTATTGCACAAACCGTTGTTACCTAAAAACTAAAGTTAAAGATACAAATTTTTGTTTACCACAATCGCCAGCGTGCCGCAAGACGGATGTTAGCATTTGCCAGCCCACGTAACACGTACAAAATTCCATTGGTTTTACGCTTTCTGCCGAAACTATTTTATTGCATTTTTTTACTTTCTTTTGTCTTGGCACAAAAAAAACAAAAAGTCAAGACGAAACGATTGCAACTGCACAAGCACGTAGGCACCGCGTTTCGCCAAGTCCACGCGCTAGATTCGTAATTGTTTGCATAAATACAACAGTTTCAGTACAACAACAAGTCAAAGGTCTGCCGGTAATTTTTGTGATTATTGTGTGCGCTTTAGCAAGTGGGGCTGTTAATACTAACTACTGTATAGGGGGAGGCATAGCACTAAATAAGGTAGCTAATTCGGCTTCTGTTTCTGCGGCAGCCCAACCTGCCATACCTTGTTTCCAAACTAAGGTTTGTTTTATAAACTGCCCGCCTTGTGCCATAGCTTGTAATTGCTGGATGCTAAACGGCCCTGTTTGCCCGCCATTAACAGCTACAAAATACTGCGTTGCCAGTGGCATTGGCGGCGGTGTATTTATACCTTGGTTTGGGTTAAATTGTTGTTGCTGAAAAGCGTTACCCATTTGGTTGGCCATACCAAAGCCCATACCCGCACCCATAGCAGCACCCATAATGCCGCCTCCGTTAGGGTTTTTAGCCGCATCCTCCATAGCGTTGGCTGCCTGAAATTGTGTAAATGCACCTAAGTTGCCAATAATACCCATGCTGCTGCGCTTATCTAAAGCGGCTTCTACTTCAGGTGGTAAAGAAATATTTTCTATTAAAAACTTCGTTACATCCAAACCCATTTCCGCAAATTCGGGTTTGATTTTATCTGTAATAATTTTTGATACTTCATCATATTGAGAAGCAAGATCTAACACGGCAATTTTACTTTCTGCAATAGCATCCATACCGCGAGATACAGCTAGGTTGCGCAGTTGTTCATTAATTTCTTCAACCGTAAACTCTAGGTTTGTACCGGCAATTTCTTTTAAAAATTTACCGCCATCGGTTACTTTAAATGCATAGCTGCCAAACGCACGTAAACGCACCGGGCCAAACTCGGCATCTCGCAGCATAATGGGGTTTTTGGTACCCCATTTTTGATTGATGAATTGCTTGGTGTTTATAAAAAATACATCGGCTTTAAAAGGCGAATCAAAACCATATTTCCAACCTTTAAGGGTAGAAAGTATGGGCATGTTTTGCGTTTGCAGTGTGTACATACCCGGCTGAAAAACATCTGCAATAACGCCTTCGTTTAAAAACACAGCTACCTGACTTTCGCGTACGGTTAGCTTGGCGTTCATTTTTATTTCATTCTGGTAGCGCGGAAATTTCCACACAATTGTATCGGTTGTATTATCTGTCCATTCGATAATATCAATAAATTCATTCCTTAGTTTGTCAAATAATCCCATGATGTTTTTTTTTAAAAAAGTTATATCAAATATAAGTAGAAATTACTTTTGTGTCTGTAACTTTAAATCAAATTCTATCTCTGACTGGAAAGATATTTTATCCAATATTTCCAGCTTTTTTGTGAGTAGTTTAAACTCAAATAATTCAACTGTTAACGTATATTTTCCGGGGGGGAGAATAACCACATATTTACCCGTTTTTGCATTGGCAAGATAATTTCCTATAAGCTCGCCTGTTTTATCATCGGTAACAGATATCAATACATCCGGAAAATTTATTTGAGAACCATCTTCTGCCAAAACCTGTCCGTACATAACAGAAAGTTCCGGTTCAACATCATTAAAGGTTATTCGGTAATTATCATAATCTCCAAGGCCTTCTTCGCGTATAGCAGAAATATAGCCGTAGCGGTTAGATTTTGAGATGCGAAAATTATAATCATCTAACGGTGTATTTACAGGGTAACCTATGTTTATGGTATTTTCCCAAGTGTTGGTTTCTTCATTTTTAGTAGCTTTAAATATATCGTAACCACCCATACTGCTGTGGCCGGTGCTGCTAAAATAAAGTATCTTTCCGTCTGGAGATATGTTAGGAAAATCTTCGTTTTGAGCGGTATTAATTTCTTTGCCTAAATTTTGTGCTATGCCCCAATTGCCTTGCGGTGTTTTACGTGATATATAAATATCTGTACCCCCCATACCACCCTGCCTGTTGCTGGCAAAATAAATAACATCCCCTTCTGCGCTAATTGAAGCGGCAATTTCATCGCTTGGCGAATTAATATGTTTATCCAACAAAACTAATTTAGAAAATTTATCATCCGCGCCTCGCTCAGATGAATATATGTTACCTGCAAATTTAGCATCGGTTATATATAAAAGTAAGGTGTTGCCATTGGCACTAAGGCCTATAACCTCTGCGTTTGTGGTGCCTTTTGGTAATTGAAGGTTTAATTTAACAGCAGCCTGATAGTTACCGTTCTTAACTTCTGATAGCATAATTACGTTTGGATATTCTCCGTTTACACGTTTTTCCTCATCGCCAAAGGGACGCTTAGAATTAAAAATTATAAATGATTCATCTAATGGAATGAACGGGTAATAATCATTAAACTCGCTATTTACGGGCTTCCCTAAGTTCTCAAACTTTACATTTAGCGGGTACTTTAAACGTTCTTTAGCGTTTAAACTGTACTGTATTTGCTGCTCGGCATCTTTTAAATTTTCTTCTTTGCCTTTTCCGTTCTTGGTAAAACGGGTAAATGCTGCAATGGCATCATCATAACGTAATGCGTATTGATAAGCTCTCCCTAAAAGATAATCGGCATTAGGATCGTGCTTAGCATTATGCGTAAGTTTTTCTAAATAAGGAACGGCCTTGCTTTTATTACCATTGTAATTAAGATAACAAACAGCTAAGTTGTAGGTGTATTTTTCATCCTGCGGATTTTCGGTATGTAAAGCCAAATAATCAACCAAGGCATCTTCAAAGTTGCCATTCAATAATTTTTCTTCGGCTGCTTTTGCAGATACTTTTCCTAAGCTACCTTCATCGGTTTGAGATGAAAGAACAAATGGAAAAACCAGACAAGCTAAAAAATATTTCTTCATAGATCAAGTATATAATTTTTACCAAATTTAATTGAATTTATATAAGTAAAAATAAAACTTTTTGATAATTCTAAACAATTATTACCGTTTAAGTAAATGTTGTATTGCGTTAGGGGCATTGATACAAGTAAAGTAAATATTTATGTGCTAAAAGTATCCCTCCCTCGTCATCGTTTAGCAAAGCGTAACGAGGATGTTTTAACCATGCGTTTGTAACGCATATTTAAAAGACTATACTCGGTTTTGCGCTTAAAAATAAAAGACAGTTGAATTGCGAAAAATTATATGGTAATGTGAAATTCTTTTATTACACTTGTGGTGTAATTCTTTGAAAGATTTTTTGATAAAAGGCTAACAAAAAGCAGCTAAAACTAAAGTGTAATTTGACTATACATTAGGTTAGATACTTTAATAGTAAAAATGTTATCTGCTTGTTAACCAAGCCATATCAATACCTTACAAAGCCCTATTAATAGGCTGATGTGGTAAATTCGAGTTTTTAGTAATCAATAAAAGATTGAAGCAAAAAGCCCGACGGCTAAAATACTTTCTAATATTAATGAATTTCATTTTAAAAAAGTATTCAAATAAATAAAATCAGCCAGAACGCCCAAAAAAACGCCTAAAACCCATTGTTAATTATTAATGAAGGATATTTTTACAGTTTTGAAATTATTTTGTTTCTTTGCCTAACAGTAAATAAAAATTATGAGTAAAGTATTAAAAATTACATCTTCTTTATTTTTGTCGTTTGGGTTATTGGCCATGGTTTCTTGTGGCGGTAACGATGACAAAAAAAAATCTGAAAACCCGGAAGAAATACAGGAAGATACTGCCAAAACTGTTTCGGCGGGTGTTTTAAATATGGGCGGCGAGCTTTTTAGTGTTCCTTCTCCCATGCAAACTGCCATGCTTATACAAGGTTCGGGCGCGGCTTATGATAAAGCTATTTTAAATACAAAAGATAATTTAAGTCAGTATGCTACTGATTACTCTAAAGCTTTAAACCTTGGTGTTTACGGAGCAGATTTAGGTTATGTAAGTATGTATAACAAAACGCAAGATGCTATTGTGTACTTAACCGCGGTTAAAAAATTATCTGACGATCTTGGAGTTTCTGGCGCTTTTGATGCTAAAACAATGAAACGTTTTCAGGATAACATGTCTAACAAAGATTCTATGACCATGTTGGTTGGATTGGCTTACCGCGAAGGGGATGCTTTTTTACAACAGAACAAACGTACCGATATAAGCAGTTTAATACTGGTTGGCGGCTGGATAGAGAGTTTTAATTTTGCCATTACGGTAAACAAAACAAAAAGTAACGAAGATGTTAAACGCCGCATTGCCGACCAAAAGCAAGCACTTAACAGCATTATAAAATTACTTTCTCAGTATGAAACAAAAGGAGATTATACCGGTTTAATTGACGAGTTGAAAGATCTAAGTAAAGTGTATGATACCATTACATACAAATTTGTAGCTGAAAAAGCAGAGACTGATGCGGCAAAAAAAATAACTACAATTAATAGCCATACCGAGGTTACTATTACCAAAGAGCAGTTGGATTTGATAACTGCAAAAGTAGAATCTATTCGTAAAAAAATTGTAAACCCAACAGCAAAAGCTTAATTAGAAACATCTCTTAATAGTATGAAATAGGTAGGCGGCTAAATGGCACAACCCAAATAAAACGCCTACCTATAACAAGTGACAACTAAAAAAATAATTAATAATACATATGAAAAAAATTTTAGCAAGTACTTTATTAGCCGCTTTATTTATAATTGGCAAACCGTTTAAAGCAAACGCCCAGTGCGATACCATTGCAAACGTATGTGCCAAGCATATTATATCCAGTTTTATATCTGATGGGCAACAATACCGTTCATTACTTTTAAACCCGGATGAAACAGCTGAATTTAAAACAACTTTTTTTGGCGAAACTGTTTATCGTATTGCAGCTTGCAGCGGATTAACAGATGGTAACTTGATTTTTAATATCTACGACCAAGACCGTAATTTAATTTTCACTAATAAAGATTTTAAAAACGCGCCTTATTGGGATTTTAAAGTAAAATCTACAGTAGATGTTACTCTTGAAGCAAAATTAGACCCAACCAACAGTGGTTCTGGCTGTGCCGTTTTGTTAATTGGATTTAAACAAGGTAAGAAGTAGTATTTAGAATATAGAATGCAGAGAAAAGTCGGTTAATAGCCGCCTTTTTTATTTAGTAAATTTTAATAGACCTCTTTCCTAATTCAGCCACTATAATAACTTACAGGCCTCGTAATTGCGCGCCGCAAATGGTGCATTTTTATACAGATAATATTTACCGTTATCAGGTAGCATTTTAATTTGTGCATTATTAACTAAAAATGGTTAACCCCCTATGCCAAAAACACAAGGCACTTTATGTATGGGAGGTGCAGTTTCTAAACTTTTCCACTCAGCTACGGTTTTGGTTTTAATAAATTCTGAATCTGAATTTATGTTGGCAGCTAAACATACTTTAGTATTTGCAGCAAGTGTGTTTAGTAATTCTTCCAGTAAATTAATATTACGGTAAGGTGTTTCTATAACCCATTGAGATTGTTGCGCAGCAAGTCTTTCTAAATTTCTCATTTTTTGCGTGCGTTGTATTTTTTCTTTGGGAAGATACCCGTTAAAAGCAAAATTTTGTCCGTTTAAACCCGACGACATAATGGCCATAATAATAGAAGATGGTCCTGTTAACGGAACAACTTTCACATTATTAATATGTGCTAGTTTAACAATAGCAGCACCTGGGTCTGCCACACCGGGGCAACCGGTTTCGCTCATTAAAATAACTTTTTTATGTTTCTGTAATGTTTTAAAAACTTCGGCTGTTTCTGTTTCGGTTGTGTGCTCGTTTAATTCTAAAAATAGTTTTTCGTCAATCTTAAAATCTCTATCAAGCGCTTTTAAGTAACGACGCGCGGTTTTTAATTCTTCTACCACAAAACAATCACAGCTATTAATGATGCCTATATTATAGGGTGCCGTCATAGCTAAAATGTGTTCGTTGCAAAGTGGCGTTGGCAATAAATAAAGTGTAGGGCTCATGTTCTAGAAACTATTTTATCGGGGTTAATATTTAATTCTTTATCGTCAGTCAGTTTATTAATGCAATCAACCACATCTTCTTTTCCATATCTGTAAAGCAAACTAACTAGCTCATTCAATTCATAATTTTTATGATCGAGTAATTTTAACAGATGTTCTTTTATCTGTACAAATATGGCTGATTTATTTTGTTTATTTTTATGTAAACACACATCGCAAGTACCGCAGTTCTCAAAATTAATTTCGTTAAAATATTGCAATATTTGTCGGTTACGACAAACCTGTGTATTCCCTATAAAATCTATAACAGCCTGAATGCGTTGCTCTGCCTGCTTTTTAAGCGTATCATAATTTTTTTTTGAAATTGCTAAGAAAGTAGCATCCACCCTACTTTGTATAAAAATAAGTTTTGGAAACCCTGTTTGTGCAATGTAATCTACTATTTGGAGTTTATGTAAAAACGCCAATGTTTTTTTCACATAAGCAATATCTGCATTGATGGCTTTGGCAATTTTAAATTCGTTTATAATAATGTATTCTTCAAACAAACCAGCATAATTTCTTAGCAAGGCTTTTATAAAACTATCTAATTGAGGATTTTGTACTTGAAAATTATACAATTCTGTTTTACCAACCATAAAATGAATTCTGGCCGCTTGATACAAAGTATCTGTGTATGAAAAATAATTTTCTTTCTCTAAAAATTTAACCGAATTATATACGACTATAGGATGCAGCTTGAATTTAGCGCTTATCTCATCTAAACTAAAATTTACACTTAACCCCTCGCCTGCCCCAACAGCAATTTGATAATAATTACAAATAGCCGTATACGTTTGTTTTATTTGTTCTATACTTGGAAAAGCTTGCTCTAACTGTTCTTGCAGATTTATAATATCTGATTGATGATATAAAGTGAGTGCATAGGCAATATTACCATCTCTTCCCCCTCTACCGGCTTCTTGAAACCAAGCTTCTAAACTATCCGGCAAATCTAAGTGAGCCACAAAACGAACATCAGGCTTATCAATGCCCATACCAAATGCGTTGGTACTTACAATAATTCGTTTGCGATTATTGATCCAATCACTTTGTTTTTTTGCACGCTCGGTAGCTTCTAAACCTGCGTGATAAAAATCGCTATTGATTTTATTTTGATTTAAAAAATCAGCAATTTCTTTTGTTTTACGACGGTTGCGCACGTAAACAATACCCGAGCCTTTTGTTTTTATGCAAAGATTTAAAAGCGTTTGCATTTTATTTTCATCTTGCTTAATGTGGTAATGCAAATTTTTTCGTGCAAAAGAAGTCTTAAATACTTGATGATTTTTAAATTCTAACTGCTTACAAATATCATCGGCAGTTTTTTGCGTAGCCGTTGCAGTAACCGCTAACAAAGGCACTTCGGGCTTTAGCTCTCTTATTTTTTTTATAGAAAGATAGGCAGGACGAAAATCATAACCCCATTGAGAAATACAATGCGCCTCATCAACGGCAATTAAATTAATGTTTAAAGAAGGTAGCTTTCGCAAAAATAAAGGCGTTTGAATTCTCTCAGGAGAGATGTATAAAAATTTATAGCTGTTATGAAGGGCGTTATTGAAGGTAGTTTCTATCTCTCTAAAGTTCATAGCTGAAGTGATAGCTATTGCTTTAATACCTTTTTTTTGAAGCTGCTCTACTTGATCTTGCATCAATGCTATAAGTGGCGAAACCACAATGCACATACCTTCCATTGCCATAGCTGGTATCTGGTAGCAGACAGATTTTCCGCCACCGGTGGGCAATAAAGCAAGTGTATCTTTTCCTTTTAAAACAGATTGAATGATCTCTTTCTGCAATGGACGAAATTCATTGTAGCACCAGTATTTTTTTAGTATATCAGCAGCTTCCACTAATGCCGGTCTCTTCGTTGGAATTTTTTACCCAAGCCATAATAAAATCCAAAGCCAAAATTAATAATACCTGTAGCGTGTGTAGTATTTAAACCGGTGGTGCTGGTAACATCTTGTAAGGCAATACTGCGCGGATTAAAAACAGTAGGCATATAATTATACGATACAAAAATACCAATAGAGAAATTATCTTCTACAGCAAAATTTAAACTGTATTCTGGCTCTATCAACATAGATCCATAATTTATATTTATATCCGTTTCATTTTTAGGATTAACCACGTTTGTAAAAGAAGATGAGTTATAACCGATGTTTAATGCAAAGGTTGAAAAAACATTTTCATTATGAAATTTATTATAACCAAGTTTTAAGTAACCAATATACATGTGCATTTTTGTACTCAGATCAAAATTTTTAGAGTTAGTTGTTAGTGGATTTGGAATGGCATTTAATCCAAGCAAACCATTCTTAAAGCCAAAGCCTCCAAAAAAATTAGTGGCTAAACGTAAATTGACAGATAAGTTGACTTCATATATACCTCTAAACTTAGCCCTGAACACCGCGTTAGATACAGGCGCCGGTAATGTGGCACAAAACCTCACCGAAAACAAAGACTCTTTAAAATCGGTATGTACCCTTCGGCTTTCAATGGCTTTATCATACTCATCCCCTTCACTATCCTGCGCAAATAGACTATGCGAAGCAACAAGCAAAAATAAGGTATAAATAAGGTTACGCATATAGATACTAAAGATAAGTATAATAATTTTTTAAGAAAATTTTAATGAAAAGAAAATTATCTCTTACCTGAAAAAGACCCGCCGCGCGAACGACTTTTTGAACGCTCTTTACGTTGCCTGCTTTGAAATTTTTCGTTACCAAGTTTGTGCTTGGAAGCATTTCGTTTAAATAAGCCTTTTTGTTCATGATTTTGAACTTTACCGGGCTTTGTTTTTCTTAAAGAAGCGTTTTTGGCTGAATGGTTTCCGCCATGAAATAATTTATGAAAAAAACCGCCTCCACTGGCACGGTTAGTAGCAAAGGCATCTGCGTTGCCTGCACTTTTATTTCTTTTAAAAACCCCTCCACCCCTTTTTGAGAGAGCACTTGAAGTATTTTTACCTTCCTTTTTCCGACCACCTTTGGTGTTCTCGTGGTAATTTCCTTGAGAAAATGTTTTATAAGGCGTTATTAACGTCACTATTGCAAAAAACAAAAATATTGTTAACAGCCTCCTCATTCGTTTTACAATAATAAAAAAATTTAGTATCAATTACAAGGTTAATTATATTAAATTATTTTTAATTTTAAACAATTCATTAAACATTTTTGAGATATAGATTTGTAGATTTGAAAAAATGTTTCCTATAAACTCGAACTCTATAAATCAATAATTGTTTAAATGGCCAAATTATATATAGTTCCAACTCCTATCGGAAACCTAGAAGATATTACCCTGCGGGCGATCAGGATTTTAAAAGAATGCGATTTGATTTTAGCCGAAGATACGCGTAACACTGTTTATTTGTTAAAACATCTTCAGATTAGTAAGCCGCTAAAATCGTATCACCAACATAACGAGCATAAAATTTTACAAGAAATAATTTCCCTTATACAAGAAGGCAAAAACATTGCTTTGGTAAGCGATGCAGGTACACCTGCTATTAGCGATCCCGGTTTTTTATTGGTGCGCGAATGTATTGCAGAGGGCATTGATATAGAAACCTTACCCGGACCAACCGCCTTTGTACCAGCCTTAGTAAACAGCGGTTTCCCTTGCGATAATTTTATTTTCATTGGATTTCTTCCGGTAAAAAAAGGCAGATCTACCAAATTAAAATCATTAGTTGAAGAAACTAAAACTATTATTTTATACGAATCTCCTTACCGATTAGTAAAGGCATTAGAAGAATTAAAAGCAACCTTGGGCGATGAACGAAAAGCATCTGTCTCGCGCGAATTATCTAAACTTTTTGAAGAAACCAAACGAGGCACCTTGCAAGAACTGATTACTTATTTCTCATTAAAAACCGTAAAAGGCGAAATTGTTATTGTGGTTGAAGGATTAAATACAAAACGAATAACCGAGCTAAGCGAACACATGAGTTCCTAAAAAACAAAATAATACACTCGAATACATGGAACAGAAACAAACGAAGCATAATGTTGGCGCGCCTCCAGGAGAGCTTTACTACATTGGTAGAGAACGCAGCGACCGTGTTAAAATTACTTTAATACAATACAACGAAACTGTTTTTTTAGAAAACGCTTTTCATGATCTTTCGGAATGTTTGGCAACTATAAAACCCGATTTAGTTAAATGGATAAATGTAGAAGGCATCCATAAATTAGAACTGATAGAAAAAATTGGCAAGCATTACAACATACATCCGCTAACGCTGGAAGACATCGTGCATACCGAATCTCGGCCAAAGTTTGAAGATTACGACCACTATGTAATTAGCATTATGAAAATGTTGTATCATGATGATGCCGTTCATAGCGAACATTTAAGCATTTTACTTTTTAAGGATACCGTTATTTCGTTTCAGGAACCAAGCGGTGGCGATGCTTTTGATATTGTTAGAAATCGTTTACGCCAATGCAAAGGGCGCATACGCAAAATGCAGGCCGATTATTTAGCGTATGCCTTGATGGATGCCGTAGTTGATTGCTATTTTAAAATCCTCGAAAAAGTTGGTGAGCATATTGAATTACTGGATGAAGAAATTACAGATTCTCCACAAAGAGAATCGCTTGTTAAGCTACACGATTTAAAACGTGAAATGATATTTTTACGCCGACAAATGTGGCCCGTGCGCGAATTAATTAACAACATGGTACGCAACGAAACCGAATTGATACGTGATGTTAATGATGCTTATCTGCGCGATCTTCAAGACCATATTAATCGTTTGTTAGATTCTATTGAAGGATACCGCGAGATGTTAGCCAGCATTATGGAGGTTTATTTAAGCAACAACTCTAACAAGCTAAATGAGGCTATGAAAGCCTTAACGGTTATCTCGTCTATATTTATACCGGTAACTTTTATTGCAGGTGTTTATGGTATGAATTTTAAATACATGCCCGAACTTAATAACCCTTATGCGTATGGCATTGTTTGGGGAGTTATGATTATTGTTATGGCAAGCATGGCGCTTTTCTTTAAAAGAAAAAACTGGTGGTAAGTGGCAATTAAATAACAACTACAGCTTCATTTTGTTTAGCCATCATTTTACCAATTGGTTTTGCAAATTCGCGCAGGTTATTGTCAATTAAAAAAGTTTCAAAGGCTGTTTGGTTTTTAGCCGAAACGGTAATTAATAAACCACCGTTTGTTTGCGGGTCGCATAGGGTAAAGAAAGATTCTGCTCCAATATTTTTAACTTTCTTTTCAAAACTATTCCAGTTACGGTAGGCATTATCAGGTATCATCATTTTGGCAATATACTCTTGCAAACCATCTATAAGCGGCACATTCTTGTAATCAATCTCAGCAGATAAATTAGCTCCTTCGGCCATTTCTATTAAGTGCCCTAATAAACCAAAGCCGGTAATATCTGTAATGGCAGTTACGTACGGTAAGCCACCCAGTTTTTCGCCCAACTTATTTAATTGCGTTAACTGATCTATAAATGTTTGTTTATGTTCTTCTTTTAAAGTTTCTCTTTTTAAAGCCGTGGCTAAAATACCAACACCAATTTTTTTAGTGATATAAATTAAATTACCAATTTGTGCGGTAGAATTTTGTTTCAGGTTTTTAATTTTGACCAAACCATTAACCGATAAACCAAACATAGGTTCCAGTGTATCAATGCTATGCCCGCCAGCCAGAGGAATAGCGGCTTCGTTACAAATTGTTTTAGCGCCATCAAGCACACTCTGCGCCAGTTCTACAGGTAATTTATCTACAGGCCAACCAAGTATAGCCGTTGCTAAAATAGGTTTTCCGCCCATGGCATATACATCGCTAATGGCGTTGGCTGCAGCAATTCTTCCAAAATCGAAAGCATCATCAACAATGGGCATAAAAAAATCTACGGTGCTTATTAGGGCGTGTCCGTTACCAATATCATAAACAGCGGCGTCATCTTTTGTGCGGTTTCCCACTAATAAATTTTTAGGCGAAACCGTTTGTATGTTAGATTTTAAAATATTCTCTAAAACAGCAGGAGCAATTTTACAGCCGCAACCGGCACCATGACTATACTTGGTCAGTTTTATTTCTTCCATCTAAAGTTGTTTTAGTAATTGTTGAGCCATTGCATTCACATCCAGTTCATCAAAATGAACCTGCGTAATGGTTTCTTTATTTCTTTGTTCGATTCCGTGCTTATAAGACCTATCGTAATAAAACAAGCACATACGACAGGCTGTTTCAAGGTCGTTATTATCTAAGGCAGTAATGGCAATTTCGGTTTGCAGATGGCCTAAGCGCTTAGTAATTTTTTGCAGAGATTCTTTAATATGCTCTATAGGAAATTTACCGTATTCATTGCTCAGGTATTTTACACGTTTTTCAAAAGGAAGGTTGATGCAAAAAGTTTTAGATATACGCATTTGCTCCCACAAACCGCCAGGAATAACTTTGTTGCCAATTAAACGGCTTTCATCTTCTAACCATATACATTTTATTATATCCATGTCCTGCAAGGCAATGGCTAATTCATTTTCAAACTGTTCTTGCGTGGGTTGCTTATTTTCTCCTAAAGCGCCAAAGGCCGAGCCCTTGTGCGCCGCTAATTTCTCCAGATCTATTACCTGCTGATGCAACTCTTTTAATTTTATAAGCACTAATGTTTTTGCAGAACCCGTATAACCGCCAAGCACGTTTAAATTATAAGTTTGGTTAAAACTGCTTAAAGCAAAATTTCTAAAAGCTTTATAACCGCCCTTTAAAACAAACACCTTTAAGCCATAGGTTTCTAAAAGCCAAGCCACGCTGCCGCTACGCATACCACCACGCCAACAATGAACCAACACGGTATTATTTTTTACAAGGGCTTTTACTTTAACAATGATATCAGCCATATTTGGCCCAACTAATTCTAAGCCTTTTAAAATGGCAGGTTGTTTACCGTGTTGTTTGTACAAAGTGCCCACCAAAACGCGTTCTTCATTGGTAAATAAGGGGATATTAATTGCGCCGGGTATTCGCCCTTGCTCAAACTCAGCCGGTGTACGTACATCTATAAGTACGTTACCTTGTTTAGTAAGCTGAAGAAATTTATCTATGTCAATGGTGGAAGGCAAGTTTATAAAGATACTGTTTTTGTTTGTGTTGTGGAACATGGACCTTAGTTGGAAACAACTTGATATGGCAAAAAAATTTTATTTGTGTTAGGGATTGATAATGAAAGCCTTTTTGAAATGTTTTTTCAGCATTTTGCGAAGCAATTAAAAAACTAAAACAATGAGCTAACCAAAAAGCTTTGCTTATAAAGCCCGACGGCAGTAATCTACCGAAACACCCAAACAATTAAAACTTATAAGTTTTTTTAAGCAGGCATTGTGCAAATAATACGCATTGCACTTTAGGGTAAAATAGTAATTTTACATACTAATTATTTTATTATGAAATTAAAATTGACAACATTTTATACTGTGGCATGTGTTGCGGTAGGCTTGGCGCAAAAACCTGCTGAGGTAACCATAAAATTACGCGATGGCAGCAATGTTACCGGCATTACATCTTTATCAGACATTAATTTAATGACTGATTTTGGTAAATTGATTATTCCTGTAAAAAGTGTAAACTCTATACAGGTGGGCATACCTGCTGATAAAGCGGTGAGTGATAAGGCGCTTGCTTATTTAAAGCAGTTAAACAACAGCAGCGATGATATTAAAAAAGGCGCATATGATGAACTGGTAAAACTTGGCATCAAAGCCATTCCTGCGGTTGCAAATTTTACCAGCGACCCTAAGAACCAAACAGAATACACAGGAGATTATACGCCTGATAACGCGCTGAATGATATTAAAGCCAACAGTTTTATTGATGATGCCACAACTGATAAAGATATTCTTTCTATAGATAATCAATATACCATGGGCGGCACTTACGAATTTACCAAGCTGGATGTAAAAACAGAGTATGGCAATTTATCTATTCCGAAAGAAAAAATAAAGACAATTGATATTAGTTACATTAATGAAAACGGCAGCAACGAATTATCTTTTAAACTGAATGCTTCAAAGAACATAAGCGGCAACACAAACGGCGGCTGGCTTAAAACAGGCATTGTGCTAAAGTCCGGACAAAAATTTTCTATCTCTGCCACGGGCGAAGTTACGTTGGCAAGTTTATCTAATCAAAAGTATCATCCTAATGGAAGCGCCGATAATGCTGGAAGCGATTATGCTGATGCATCTACCTACCCAACTTACGGAAATGTTGTTTATAAAATAGGCGAGCAAAGCACAACCGCCTTACGTGCAGGTTCAAAGTATAGCGGCGCAAGCACAAGCGCGGGTGTTTTATATTTATCTATTTACGAAAGTGTTTTTAACCCTGCCAACACGGGTTCTTACCATGTAAAAGTAATTTTAAAATAAGCAGTGGCAGATATTATAAATCTTTTACCCGAAAATATTGCTAACCAGATAGCGGCCGGCGAGGTGGTACAACGCCCGGCTTCGGTTGTAAAAGAATTATTGGAAAACGCTGTAGATGCAGGAGCTACGCAAATATCGTTACTCATAAAAGAAGGCGGTAAAGCGCTGATACAGGTTATAGATAACGGCAAGGGCATGAGCGAAACGGATGCTCGTATGTGCTTTGAACGCCATGCAACTTCTAAAATAAAAACAGCTGATGATTTGTTTGCTATAGTTACCAAAGGCTTTCGAGGCGAAGCTTTAGCGGCTATATCATCAGTAACGCAGGTTGAACTTAAAACAAAAACACCGGAAGCATTAACCGGCACATCTATACTAATTGAAGGCGGAAATTTTATCAGCCAGGAAGATTGCCAGTGTGCAAGCGGTACATCTATTAGCGTGAAGAATTTATTTTTTAACGTACCTGCCCGTCGTAATTTTTTAAAAGATGACGCCATAGAACTGCGTCATATTATTGATGAGTTTGAACGGGTGGCCATGGCCCATATAGACATTTCCTTTAAACTGATAAGCAATACAAACGAAGTGTATAACTTGCCGCCTACTAATTTATTATTGCGAGTAGCTGGTGTGGCAGGAAATACGTTGAAAGATAAATTGGTCGGGGTAAATGAGCAAACACCTAACATAAGCATTAACGGTTATGTAGGCACGCCGGCTTCTTCTAAAAAGAAACGCGGACTGCAATATTTTTTTGTGAATAACCGTTTTATTAAAAGCGCATATTTAGATCATGCAGTTAAGAGTGCATACTTTCAATTGATACCCGAAGGCGAATACCCTGCATATTTTTTATTTATTACGGTACCCCCAAATGTTATTGATATAAATATTCATCCTACCAAAACAGAAATAAAATTTGAAGATGAAAAAACCGTTTACGCCATTTTAAAAACATCGGTTAAACGCGCTTTAGGAAAAAATAATTTAGCGCCTTCTATAGATTTTGATCAGGAACAAATTATAGAATTTAATTATTCTAAAAGTCAGGGGGTGCCGCAAGCCCCGCAGATACAATACAACCCAAGCTACAATCCGTTTAATGATACCAAAGAAAATAAGCCGGCAAACACTAATTGGAAATCTTTATATGAAGATTATGTAAAGCCCGAAAATCAGGAATTATCTGTTAAGCAGCGGGAAGAAAATTTGTTTCACGCGCAAAGAATGGAAGGTATTTTTGATAAAGTATTTCAGTTGCAAAATAAATATATTGTGGCTGTTACGGCTTATGGATTATTATTGATAGACCAGCAGCGCGCACACGAGCGTATTATGTATGAACATTATAAACGATCTGCAAAGCATCCTATCAATTCGCAGCAGGAATTATTTCCACAAACGATCGAGCTTTCATCGGGTGATATGCTTTTATTAAATGAGCTGAATGATGACCTTAAGAATTTAGGGTTTGATATTGTGCCTTTTGGTAAAAATACCATTGTGGTGCAGGGAGTACCTGCCGACCTAAGTACGTTAAACAGCGTAGAAGTTTTAAACGGTTTACTTGAAAATTATAAACTTAATAACCTGGATATTAAATTAGATAAAGACGAAAATATTTGCCGAGCACTGGCGCAAAACACCTGCATAAAATACGGAAAAGAATTGCAGGCAGAAGAAATGAAATTACTGGTGGAACATTTATTTGAGTGCGAAGAACATACTTATAGTCCGCAGGGAAAAATGGTGTACACACAAATAAGCCATATAGATATTGACAAACTTTTTAAACGGAATTAGATGAATAATTTTAGCTCGCTGCCAACGGTAACGAAAAATATATTGATAGTAAATGTATTGTTATTTGGCCTTACCTTTCTTTTTGAAAAACAAGGCATTGACCTAACTAATTTATTGGGCTTGCATTATTTTGCAGCGCCCGCTTTTAAACCCTTTCAGTTTATTACGTATATGTTTATGCACGGCAACATTATGCACATATTTTTTAATATGTATGCCGTGTTTATGTTTGGCGCCATCTTAGAAAATGTGTGGGGGCCAAAACGTTTTTTATTCTATTATATTTTTACCGGTTTGGGTGCAGCGGCTATACAGTTATTGGTTTATTATTTTGAAATAACACCAAACTTAAATCATATAAACGAAGTGCTGGCACAGACAAAAGATTATGTAGAACAATCTAAAATAGTAGAAATACGTAATCAATACCTAAACCGATATGTAGTTGTAGGTGCATCTGGTTCTTTATTTGGTTTGTTGATTGCCTTTGGTATGTTGTTTCCTAATAGTGAATTGATGATGTTATTTATACCTATACCTATTAAAGCAAAATATTTTGTAATGGGTTACGGCGCTATTGAATTATTTTCGGGAATAAGAAATAACGCGGCAGATGATGTAGCACACTTTGCGCATATTGGGGGTATGTTGTTTGGTTTTATTTTGTTGATGATATGGCGGGTGAAGAAAATTAATTGATTTGCGTTAGGGATGCGGCAAGAAAGCCTTTTGTGTCATCGCAAAAGCTTTACTGCGGGCAGCCCGACGGCGTATGAGGTTGCTTCAGGTTGTTCGCAATGACGAAGAGCCGGAACGCCCAAAAAACTAAAAGTTTTTAAAGAAGAGTGTAATGGCGCCTTCTTTTAAGGAATAAGAAGATATGCCTAATTTTTTTATCTGGCTGTTGTTAAGGATAAAATCAATTAAGATATAGGATAGTACAATCATATCGCGGCGCATGGGTATAAGGCCGGGCATAACTAATCTTTCTTCGGTGGTTGAGTGAATTGTTTTCTCGCTGATCTTAAAATAATCTTCGAGGCTTATGTGATACGAACTTTTATCTGAGCTGGTTTTTTCTTTGCCTATCATATTCACCACACTTTCAAACGCCCCCGATGAACCAAGTAAGGTGTTGATGGAATATTTTTTTATTTCTTTTAATAAAGGCTGTAATTGCTTTTCGAGGTGCTTGTTTATTTTTTCTAAAGTTTGGGGAGTGATAGGATTTTCTGGTTTAAACATTGATAATAAACGCGCCACGCCAAGCTTAAAACTTTTTTTCCAGATGATGGCACTGTGGCTGGCAATGATAAACTCATCACTTCCGCCGCCAATATCCATAATTAAATATGGCTCTTCACTCATAGAAAAAGCAAGGCGGTTGCCGTAATAAATAAGTTCGGCCTCTTTTTCGCCGCTGATGATTTCAATCTCTATGTTAGTTTTTACTTTAACCGCCGCAATAAATTCGGTACCGTTTTTTGCGGCGGTTAAAGTAAAAACTAACAT
>JBBRAG010000037.1:0-18052 GCA_038206945.1 Bacteroidia bacterium
CCAACTGGCGGTATTATTACGTTAGGTGCAGGTGTTACTATTAATTGCGGTTCTTTTGTTGGAGGAAATTTAATCATATATAGGCTTGTTCAATCTGATGCCACCGCATTAACACTTAACCCGGGTATTAATGGCGGCGCAGGCATTTATGGCTCATCTACTGTAACAGGCAATTTAACCATAACAGCAGGAAATATTTATACGCAAGGCAGCACCTTTAATGGTACAGTAACGCTAAATAAAACAGGCGGCTTAAATAATGCTTCGGCCGGCGGAAATACATTTAATGGTTTACTAACCATGAATCATACAGGAGTTGGGTATTGGGGCATGGGCAATGGCGCTGCTGATATTTTTAATGCAGATGTTTATCTAAATAATAATTGCAGCAACGAGCGAATACTTATCGGTCAAAACTCAAGCAATAATCAAATTAATGGCAATGTTTACGTAACCTCCATAGGTTCTTCACAAAATATTTGGTTAGGTTGGGGTGGTACGTATCCTATTGTACAAATGGGCGCAGGTAAAAGTGTATTTGTTGGTGCGGCAGGTTTTACCGCCGGTGGTGTGGTATTTAATAAATTTGCCCAATCGGATGCAACAGCAATTACACTTGCAGGTACAGGTACTTCTGCCGTTACAATTACCGGCAGCACCATATTTACCGGTGCTGTAAATTTTACTACCCCAGATATTTATGTACAAGGCGGAACATTTAACAGTACTGCTTCGTTCACAAAAACCGGTAACAGCAGCGATCATAATAATGGAAATCTTAATATATTTAATTCAACCTGCACCATAAATCAACAGGGCAGCGGTTATTTTATGTTGGGATACAATTCAGCAGACGCATTTAATGACAATATAACGGTAACTTCTAGCGGTACCGGTGGAATTTATTTGGGATGGGTTGGAGGTACCGGAACCCCAACTTTAGCTTCAGGAAAAACTATATCAGTTGGAGGCGCAGGTTTTAGTGCAGGTTTTTTATATTTAAACACCTTTACCCAATTAGGAAATGCCGCCATGAATTTAACTTTTACAGGTACAGCTTATATGACAATTGCACGTAATTCGGTCATTGGAGGTAATTTAATTTTTACAGGTGCTTCTTTTACACATACAGGTGGTTCAATACTTAATGGAACCGCAAATATTACGGCAATTACGGGTGCAATAACATATTCGGGCGCATCAACAATTGCCGGTAACCTTATCTGCACTAGCGCCGATGTTTATTTTAATGGGTGTACTTTTAATGGAACAGTTAACGCCACCAAAACAGGTTCTAATGGGCAATGGGGTGCGGGTGGAGATATATTTAACGGGGTAACTACTATCAACCAATTAGGTTCTGGTTTTTTAGGTTTTGCAAATGGCGCTGCTGATATTTTTAATGCAGATGTTTATCTAAATAATAATTGCAGCAACGAGCGAATACTTATCGGTCAAAACTCAAGCAATAATCAATTTAATGGAAATATTATTTTAACCCAAATTGGTTCTTCGCAAGGTATTGCCTTTGGATGGAATGCCGCAACAACCATAACTTTGGCTGCCGGAAAAACAATTTCTATTGGTGCTGCAGGTTATAATGTGGGTTATTTGCAAATTGAACGATTTATCCAATTGGGAAATGCGGCCATGAATTTGCCTTTAACCGGAACTTCTTCGTTAACGTTTGGGCCCACGGCTACAATAGGAGGCAACCTCGTTTCAACAAGCGCCTCTTTATTTTATAATGGATGTACTTTTAATGGTAGGGTTGACGGCACAAAAAATGGAGTTTCATCCGATGCAAGTAGTGGAGGAAATATTTTTCAGGGAGCAAGTAGTTTTACAAATAACGGTTCCGGATATTTAATTCTTGGAAATGGAACAGCTGATACATGGAATGCAGATGTAACATTTACGGACTTAGGAACAGAACGTATTTTACCATGCTGGAATTCTGCAGGAAATCAATTTAACGGTAATATTATCGTTAACTCAACAGGAAGTGCGGTAGGTATCAATTTTTGTGGCGGAACCGTTGGAGCAAATGCCACACAAGCTGCGGGTTTTGCGATATCAGTTGGAGGACTTGGTTTTAACTCGGGTTATTTAATATTACAACGTTTTACACAATTAGGCAATGCGGCAACAAACCTTATCTTAACATCACCTGCTAACTACCTACAATTTGGACCATCATCTGCCTTTGGAGGAAATGTAACATCTTCTAGCCCTGGATTATATTTTAATGGTTGTACGTTTAGCGGTACAGTTAATTCTACAAAAACAGGCGCAACCAATGATGGGAGTTTGGGAAGTAATATATTTAATGGTGCTACTACAATGACTAATTCAGGTACCGGCTATCTTTTATTTGGAAGCGGCAATGCCGATCAGTTTAATTCAACATCAACTTTTAATAATACCGGTAGCAACAATATATACGTTGCCTATAATAGTTCAAATAATATTTTTGGAGGCGATGTAACCTTTAACAATACCCCTACCGCTAATACAATAATTAGTGTTTCTCCTTATTCAACAGGTTCTGTGTTTAATGGAAATATTGTGGTTACTTCTAATAATGGACAAGGGGTTCAGTTTTGTGGTGGCAATGCCACAGCAACAGCTACTTTATCTGCAACTAAAACAATTAGCGTTGGGGCAGGCGGTTTTTCTTCTGGAACTTTATTGCTAAAACAATTCACACAAGTTGGTCCAACAGCTCAAGCTCTAACTTTAACCGGAACCGGCAATTTAACCGTTGGGCCTGCATCTGCTTTTGGAGGCAATGTTAACTTTTTAGCTCCTCTAGTTTATTTAAACGGTTGTACATATTCAGGCATTGCAACTATCGAAAAAAATGGGGCAGTAGATAATAACGGCTCGGGAGGGAATATTTTTAATGGTGTTACCACAATTACCAATAGTGGCTCAGGGTATTTAATGACTGGAAATGGAAATGCTGATCAGTTTAACGCAGTTACTACGTTTAATAATACTGGTTCTTATAGAATATTTTTAGCGTATAACCATCCTGCACAAACAACCACATTTGCAAACAATGTAACCTTTAATTCAAACAAATCAGGAGGCGTAGACGGTTGGTCGTTTTTTATCTGCGAAGGAAATAATACCAACGTTTCTTTTGGTGGAAATGTAATCATTAATAATGCCGGAGCTATACAAAGTAATTGCAGAATTCTTAACGGATCAGGAGGTACCGCAACTTATACAGGAAATTTAACCATTAATGTATCAAACACCAATGCTTCTACGCAAATGCAAATGGGTGTTGCAGGTATCTCAACTAATAATGGAAATATTATTGTTAGCAATAGCGGCGGTGCAAATGGAATATATTTTAACGTTAACGCAACAGCCTCTTCTACTTTAGCCAACACAAAAACTATTACAGTTGGCGCCGGTGGGTTTAACGCCGGTATACTATCTTTAATTCGTTTTACGCAAATTGGTGGTACAGCACAAGCACTTACTTTAACCGGAACCGGCAATTTAACTTTAGGCCCACTCTCTGCTTTTGGAGGCAATGTTAACTTTTTAGCTCCTCAAGTTTATTTAAACGGTTGTACATATTCAGGCATTGCAACTATCGAAAAAAATGGGGCAGTAGATAATAGCGGCTCGGGAGGGAATATTTTTAATGGTGTTACCACAATTACCAATAGTGGCTCAGGGTATTTAATGACTGGAAATGGAAATGCTGATCAGTTTAATGCAGTTACTACGTTTAATAATACTGGTTCTTATAGAATATTTTTAGCGTATAACCATGCTGCACAAACAACCACATTTGCAAACAATGTAACCTTTAATTCAAACAAATCAGGAGGCGTAGACGGTTGGTCGTTTTTTATCTGCGAAGGAAATAATACCAACATTTCTTTTGGTGGAAATGTAATTATTAATAACACCGGAGCTATACAAAGCAATTGCAGATTTCTTCTTGGAGCCGGAACTTTAGCAACTTATAATGGTGATTTAACTATTAATGTAACAAACACCAACGCATCTACACAAATGCAAATGGGTGCAACAAGCACATCTGCTTTTAATGGAAATATTATTGTAAGTAATAGTGGTGGAGCTGGTGGAATTTACTTTAACGGAGGCGCTGCGGCAAGTTCTATTTTAGCAAATACCAAAACAATTTCAATTGGCGCAGGTGGATTTAACGCCGGTATACTATCTTTAATTCGTTTTACGCAAATTGGTGGTACAGCACAAGCATTAACATTAACCGGTACTGCTAACTTAACTTTTGGCCCTACATCTGCTTTTGGAGGCAATGTTACTTGTACAAGTCCTACTTTATTTTTTAACGGCTGTACTTTTAGTGGTACTACAAACTGTACCAAAAACGGAACAACAAACGATGCTAGCATAGGTAACAATATCTTTACCGGGGTATCTACAATGAATAACAGCGGATCGGGTTATTTTATGTTTGGTAATGGCAATACCGATCAGTGGTTAACGGATGCAACATTTAATAATACAGGATCAAATATTATTTATTTGGCCTATTCTTCAACAAACAATGCTTTTAGTGGCAATGTTACCTTAAACAATGTTGGTTCTACAGGGAATAATTCGGGTATATATGTATGTGCTAATGCAAACTCGACAGGAAGCACTACAGGAAATTTTATTGTTAACAACAACCCTACTTCGGGTATAAATAATGGTATACGTGTATGTGAAGGTAATTCTACTTCATTTACAGTAGGCGGCACCACTAATATTACCAACACAAATACAAATACATCAAACTATATTCGTTTTGCAAACGGTACAGGTTCTTCAACTACGTTTGCCGGAGATGTTACTGTTACCAATAACGGAACAGTTGCTTCTACCAATGTGGTTCATTTTGGTTATACAGGGTCAAGTACTTTTAATGGCAACATAACGCTAAACAGTAGCGGCGGAGCAGGTGTTCTTTTTGGTATTAATACAGGAACTTCTACACAGGCAAATAATAAAACCATTAACACGGGTGCTTTTACCGGCGGACCATTATACATTCGTAATTTTACACAAAGCGGCCCAACCACCGGAAATACATCTAATGTAAGTATTACAGGAGCTAACCAATTGTTATCATTTAATAATTCATCTTTTTATGATAACGTAACAGGTTCTTCTCAAATGATAGACTGTATTACCAGTACTTTTAGAAATGCAGCTACTCTAACTAAAGTAAGCGGTAACGCTAATAACTATTGGACTGGAGGAAATACCTTTAATGGCACAACAACTCTTACAAACCAATCTACTTTTATTTTAGGAATGGCTAACGGTACAGCCGATGCTTATAATGGCAACGTAAGTTTTGTACAAAGTGGTACGGGTGCGGTAAGTCCAAGTTATAATGCAAATTGTACGTATGGTGGTAACATTACAGTTACTGCTCCGGCAGGCGTAACAATAACTTTTGGTACGGGTGCAAGCGGTATTTCTACAATGAATGGAAGTGGAACACAGAGCATCAGTTTAGTGGCAGGCGCCGTTCCTGTATTTACAAGGTTTGTAATGAATCATATCGGAACAGGCGTTACCTTAAATACACGTATAAATATTTCTAACTCTCTTACCATGACGCTTGGAAAAATAAATACCACTGCGGTTAATATTGTGAATTTGAACAATGCGTCTACCACGAATATTGGAAATTCAGCAAGTTATATTAACGGGCCGATAAACTATGATATGGCTTTTACCGGAGCTCGCACACTTAATTTCCCTATCGGTAAGGTAGCAGATTGGAGACCGGCTATCTTAAACCTAAATCACAGCGCCGCTACTCCGTATACTTATAATTCAGAATTGTTTAATGCTCCTGCACCTACTACTTGGACTTTTCCGGCAACTATTGATACCGTATCTGGCGTGCATTATTGGGTAATTAACAGGTATAATACCGGTTCTTTAGTTTCTGTACCCGCAACAGGTTTAAGCGGCAATCAAACTATTACACTTTATTTTGATGTAAACGATCAAGTTTATGACGGTGCAAATCTTACCATTGTAAAAAATACGGTTGGTGCTCCAACTGCATGGATAGATATTGGAGGCACAGGAGGACCAGCTGCTTTAGGTGGCATTGCTTTGGCGGGAAGTGTAACGTCAACTTCAGCTCCATCAGCATTTAATTCATTCTCAACATTTACCTTAGGTAGTAAAATTGGTATTTGGAATCCTTTACCGGTTGAGATGCTTTACTTTACCGGCAAACCGGTTGAACAACATGTACAATTAGATTGGGCTACTGCTACAG
Organism: Bacteroidia bacterium; assembly: GCA_038206945.1. Classification (GTDB taxonomy): domain Bacteria; phylum Bacteroidota; class Bacteroidia; order B-17B0; family Aurantibacillaceae; genus PALSA-968. The sequence goes on from JBBRAG010000037.1 coordinate 6,302, forward strand.
AAATAAATAACAGCAAGTTTGAAATTGAACGCAGCAAAGATGGTGTTACTTTTGATTATGTAGCAACTGTAAGTGCTTATGGTTCTGGTAACAGCACTACTACACAGATCTATCAAACAAGAGATAGCAAACCTTTAAGTGGCTTATCCTATTATCGCTTAAAACAAATAGATAAAAACGGCGCGTATAAATATACCAACTTAGCGCAGGTTAATTTTGATAAGAGGTCTTTTGTATCTATATATCCAAACCCGGCTGTAAATAACATTTTTATAAACGTTAGTACCGATTATGATAACGCTACCGTTAAAATTATAGATGCGCTGGGCAGAGAAGTGTTATCACAAACAATTGATTCATCTGCCATAAGTACCATAACAACTAATACGTTAGAACCTGGCATGTATTATGTTATCATTGCTAATGGAACCGAGGTAAATAAAACTAAGATCACTATTCAGAAATAAAACGTATCTATAAATAAGAAAGCCGTGCAATTTGTACGGCTTTTTTTGTGATAATTTTAAGAAAGAAATTTTAAATAGTACCCATTACGTACATAGCCGAATGAGTGGGTGCAGAACTTCCCCCTTTGGTTTCTAAAGAGAAGCTACGCCTTTTAAAATAATAATTTGCGTTGAGGTATTTAATACAGCTTGTAATGTTTGTTCTGTTTTTAAAAAATTTGGTTTTTTTATTCAAAATCAGTAGCTAAAACTGCTTGTTTATTTTGTAATTCTGCCAGTTGGCTGTTTGCATTTTGCAGCTTATTAAAAAGATTAAAATTAACCGCTAAGCTTATAAAAAATAAACCAGAAGCAGCTACTGCAAAAAAAATAAATTTATTTTCGTTATGAGAAAAGGGAAGAGAAATAATTTTGGTTTCAGGTGTTGGTGCTTTCTTTTTATTATTTATCGTTTCAAATAATTTTTGTTTTACTTGGGGGGGTGGTGTTTTTGCTTGCGTTTCGGCATAAGCCATTAAGATCTTTTCGCAGATGCGCATTTCTTCTTTAACATCTGGATATTTATTGCAAAAAGAATTTAAGAGAGCAATTTCATCTGGTGTGGCAACACCTAAAACATATTTTTCAATTATGTCAGATTCTATGAATTCAATTTTAGTCAATTTCTAAACTTAATGCTTTTCTTAAGGTTTGTATGGCGCTTCTCGATCTGGTTTTGACAGTTCCTAAAGGCATATTTAATTTTTTTGAGATCTCATCTTGCGTATAACCTTCAAAATAAACCAAATCAATTATTTGCCTGTGTTCTTCTTTTAATTCACTTATTATTTTTTTTAAACCTATGTGATTATGAAGTTCGCAACTGTTTATTCCGTTCTCAAGCATATTTACGTAAATATCTGCGGATTGGTTTTTCTTCTCGTTTTTGCCTTGTGCAGAGCGTATATAATCTATAGAAGTATTGCGTGCAATGTTTAACATCCAGGTAAAAAGACGAGATTTATCTGGGTTGTAGGAGAATGAATTATTCCAGATCTTTAAAAAAGTGTCTTGCAATAAGTCTTGAGCCTGCTCTTCGTTATCTAAAATTTTATTGATGATACCATATAAGGAAGCTGAAAAATAATCGTAAATAATTTCAAACTTGGCAGGATCTTTACTTTTTAGGTGAATAACCAGCTCTTCTTCGGTATATTTAATCTTTTTCAATCCTGAAAATTAACCATTAAGTTTAAACAGAAAATTAATTTAGAATCATTTAACTAAATAATAAGAAAATTAAGCCGCCATACGTTGTAAAATTACTTTGCACGGGTTTTTAGAGGTTACTTTAACTTCATGTCCCATAAATAAAGGTATGCTTAAATAATTACCCGGCTTTAAAGAATACGTTTTTTCTTCCGTAATAATATCGCAAGTGCCTTCAATAATTAAAAACTTTTCTATTTCTTTATTATGTATTTCATAAGGGCTGCCTTCTTTAAACCATACAATAGCAGATGTAGTGGTTTTATCAATGCCAATAATTTTTACATATACATCTTTAAAATTTTTCGGCAAATTCATATCCGCACGTGTAAGCCATTCTTTGTAATCGGTAGGGTTAGAGGTTTCATTTAAAAGTGGAGGAAAACCTGGGGCCTCGCCTGCCTTTAAACGCTCGGTATAATCAATAGAAGCCATAACCATTGGTTTAATGGTAGGATCAAGATCGCCGGCTTGGTCTTCGGCATAAAGCATCATAGAATTCTCTATAGCTTCTATTTCATTTTTTATTTCAATGTTTGTTGAAGATAGTTTAGTAATTTCATAACTCTCTTCTTCAGATGTTAATCCTAATACATACATTTCAAGTATCCCACTTTTTATATATTGTTCAATGTTTTTCATTTTTCGCTCTTACCATATTTACGAAATAAATGCTGGTATGGTTTTACAAATATCTTATTTTTTATACTATTTGTGTAAAAAATTCTACAATATTTTATATTCGAACGATTAAACAGGCTCTATGGCAAACTAAATCCTATCTTTGAAAAATTTTTATACGTAAATTATGCAAACAAGCAGCGTAGATGTATTAGTTATTGGGGCAGGCCCCGCAGGTTGTGTAGCCGCCAGTATTATAAACCAAAGCGGCTTAAAAGTGCGCATGGTTGAAAAAGAAAAATTTCCGCGCTTTGTTATTGGCGAAAGTTTATTACCCCGTTGCATGGAAGCCTTAGATGAAGCTAATTTATTAGGTGCTATTAAAGAGCAGGGTTTTCAGCAAAAATTTGGTGCAAAATTTTTACGCGGAAAGGAAGTGTGCGATTTTAATTTTAGTGAACAATATACCAAAGGCTGGGGCTGGACTTACCAAGTGCCACGTGCCGATTTTGATTTAGCTATTGCCAGAGAAGCGGAAAGACAAGGCGTAGAACTTGATTTTGAAACTACCGTAACTGATATAAAATTTACCGGTACAGATTCTATTACTACTATTGTAGATAAACAAGGAAACGAATCTCAGGTAAAAGCGCGGTTTATTGTTGATGCCAGTGGTTATGGGCGGGTTATACCTAAACTTTTTAATTTAGATAAACCAAGCAATCTTCCTCCTCGTAAATCGGTTTTTGCACATATAAAAGATCCGCTTCGTTTAAATTACGATGAGCCAAATCGAATTACAATAATTGTACATCAGCCAAAAACATGGGTTTGGGTTATTCCATTCTCTACAGGTGTTACGTCGGTTGGGTTTGTGGGCAGTCCGGAGTTTTTTGCCGAACATAAAGATAAAACTACCACCGAAATGTTACGCTATTTAATTAATTCTGAAGTTAATTTAAAAGAACGTTTTGGTGAACAAGAGTTTGCTTTTGAACCTAAAACATTAGAAGGCTGGAGTGTAACGACTGATAAATTTTATGGTGATGGTTTTGTTTTAACCGGTAATGTTACCGAGTTTTTAGATCCTATGTTCTCATCGGGTGTTACGCTGGCAACAGCTTCCAGTCAGCGGGCGGCGCATTTAATTATACGCCAGTTAAACGGCGAAAAAATAGATTGGCAAACCGAATTTACAGAACCTACCAAAATTGGCGTAGATACCTTTAGAAGTTATGTTATGGGTTGGTATGATGGCACTTTGCATGATATATTTTTCTCTAAAAATGTAAACCAAGATTTTAAAAAACAAATTTGCTCTGTGCTGGCCGGTTATGTGTGGGATGTAAGCAATCCGTTTGTAAAAAAGCATGATCGTGCTTTAAAATCTTTGCAAGAAGTAATTAATATGAATAAAGAAAAAGACGCTACTGTTTAGTTTATTTTTCGAACACAGAATTTACCGCATTTAAAATACTGGTTTCGTTTGCCCTAATTTTATTTTTGGCATCGTTATAACGTTGAATAAATTTTTCGTTGTTAAAAAAGTAGTTTTTAATTTTTTCTTGTATTAAACTTTCAAACCAAAAAACACTTTGTGCTTGTCGTTTTTTATCAAAGAAATTTTTGCTTTTCACATGACGAATATATTTTTCAATCATGTCATACACTTCTTCAATACCTTTATTTTCGGTACTTGAACAGGTTTTTACTTCAGGTATCCAACCACTTTCAGTCGCAGGAAATAAATGTATAGCGTTGGCATATTCTGCACGGGCAATTTTTGCTTTATCTAAATTAGTGCCATCACATTTTGTAATAGCAATGCCATCAGCCATTTCCATAATGCCGCGTTTAATGCCTTGCAGTTCATCGCCGGCACCGGCAAGCATTAATAGTAAAAAGAAATCTGTTAGTTGATGTACTTCTGTTTCGCTTTGTCCAACGCCTACGGTTTCAATTAAAATATAATCAAAACCTGCCGCTTCACATAGCAAAATACTTTCTCTTGTTTTGCGTGCCACGCCACCTAAACTTCCGCTTGAGGGCGATGGACGAATAAACACATGGTTATCTATAGAAAGTTTTTCCATGCGCGTTTTATCTCCCAAAATACTTCCTTTGCTAAGCGTACTGCTTGGATCAACGGCCAGCACAGCCACTTTATGATTTTTTCGAACTAACATCTGCCCGAAAGATTCTATAAACGTGCTTTTACCAACACCCGGAATACCTGTAATACCAAGGCGCACAGATTTTCCACTATGTGGTAAAATCTTTTCAATAATTTGTTTAGAAACTTCTTGATGGGCTGCTTTGCTAGATTCTACAAGGGTGATAGCCCTTGCCAAAATAGCAATATCTTTACTAAGAATACCTTCTACATAATAATTTATATCGGAAACAGGTTTCATTGATGAAATCAAATGTATTGTTTTTTCTACACATGGTATGCCTATCCAAAATTGTCATGCTGAATTTATTTCAACATTTCACGTTAAAGATTCCGAAACGAGTTCGGAATGACAAACTACTACACTAATTCGATATCAAACTGAACAAGGTCAACAAACTCTTGCACGCGTTCTTCAACATCGGCTTGACTTAACCCGATTAATCTTTCTGTACCAAATTTCTCCACGGTAAAACTTGCCATAGCCGACCCGTAAATGATGGCGCGTTTCATGTTTTCAAACGAAATATCTTTTGTTTTAGCCAAGTGTCCAATAAAGCCACCGGCAAAGCTATCGCCGGCACCGGTTGGGTCAAAAACATCTTCTAAAGGTAGGGCAGGAGCAAAGAAAACTTCGTCTTTATTAAATAACAAAGCACCGTGCTCTCCTTTTTTAATGATTAGCGTTTTAGGACCCATTTTAATAATTTTTTGAGCCGCTTTTACTAAAGAGTATTCGCCCGAAAGTTGACGTGCTTCGCTATCATTGATAGTTAATACATCTACTTTTTCAATTACTTTTTTAAGATCATCCATGGCAATATCCATCCAAAAATTCATGGTATCTAACACAATTAATTTTGGCCGAGTAGTTAATTGAGACAATACTTTTAATTGTAAGGAAGGCATTAAATTACCAAGCATTAAAAATTCGCAATTTTGGTAAGATGCAGGAACAATTGGGTCGAAATCTGCCAATACGTTTAACTGCGTATCTAAGGTATCGCGGTTATTTAAATCGTTATGGTATTTACCTGCCCAAAAAAAAGATTTTTCGCCTTTTTTAATTTGAAGTCCGTCTAAATTAACGCCTTGTTTTTTTAAGATATTTAAAAAATCTTCCGAAAAATCATCTCCAACTACCGAAACTATATTGATGTCTCTATAAAAATAAGATGCTGCCAAACTAATGTACGAAGCTGCTCCGCCTACAATTTTGTCTGTTTTACCAAAGGGAGTTTCGATTGCATCAAACGCCACGGTACCAATAACTAATAAACTCATATTTTGTTTTTTATTTTGCTTTTACGGAAATATGCTTTTCGCCTAAAAAGGCTCGGGTCATATAAATATTTTTTGCAAATATATTGCTTATTTATAAACAACCAGCAATATCGTAAGTCATTTAAAAAGAAGCTTAATTTGGGCGTTCCGGCGAACGAGGGGGGAATTAATCAAAAATTAACTGCTTAAAACATACAGCTGTATTCACTTTAGTGCCGCAGCATTGCAAATGCTGCGGAGCGGGTAATTTTTCTTGTTTTTCTAACTTTTATACTTCTAAAAAATCAATTTATTATGATTTTTAACGACTGTTCGAAAATTCGAACATTTTGGCACTGTTCGCTAAAAAAATGCGGTGTAAATATTAATTAAAGTAAACTTTTTTTAATTTGCTCGTAACCCGTATCGGGCTTTAAGTTGGGTTGTTTGTAGGCTTCTACTGCCATCACATCACAACGATTATTTTCTACATTATCGGCATGACCTTTTACCCACTTAAATTTTACAGTATGTTTTTTATAAAGAGCTAAAAAACGCAACCACAGATCTACATTCTTAACGTCTTTAAAGTTTTTACGAATCCAACCTTGCAGCCATTTTTTCTCAATAGAATCAACTACATATTTTGAATCAGAATAAACAATAACGTTACTGCTATCATTTTTTAAATGCTCTAAAGCAACAATAACAGCCATTAATTCCATACGATTGTTGGTGGTGTATTTAAAGCCTCCGCTAAGTTCTTTGCGTTTTTCTTTATACAACATAACGGCGCCATAGCCACCCGGACCAGGGTTTCCGCTGGCCGCACCATCTGTATAAATATGAATGCTATTTTCCAAAACCTCTTTTTTTTGTATAAGGACGCGTTATAAATAGTCTGAAAAAATTACCAACCATTAATAGTATTTGTTTTGCAGTAACCCGAAGCGAACGAAAGGCAAATAATAAAAACATCACTACTATTATCAAGCCCAAAATAGTAAATCCTATTATCATATCTTTCTTCAAATCTTTTTTCTCTTTATTAGCAATGGCTTCTTTTTATCAAACTCGTACTTCATTTGCATTTGCACAATTTTCTTGGTATTTTCTTCATTTAGCAAGCTGTCTTTTGCTATACTATAAGCTTTGTAACTCGCTAAAGCCTCTTTGTGTCTGTTGGTGGCAGCATAAACTTCGCTAAGCCATTTATTAGCTTCTTTACTATTTTCTAAATCTTCTGTTTCTTTAATTAAAACTAAAGCTCTTATACCATACTCTTCGGCTATTATATAGTTTTTTAATTTTAAGTGGGCTTGGCTTATATTTATAAAAGAAGAAGTTATGCCGTGCTTATCGCCCATTTCTTCCATTATTTTTAAACAAGCAAAAAAGTTTTTTAATGCTTCGGTATAATTGCTTTGTTTGTGATAAACCTCTCCTATATTATTATAAGAATAAGCTATAATTTGATTGTTGCAAATTTCTTTTGCCAACTTTAAACAAGCAACATGATTTTTTAATGCTTTAGGGTAATTGCCCTGCATACTATAAGTAGCTCCCATACTGTTATAGGAAGCGCATATACCAGTTTTATCGCCAATTTCTCTGCTTAACTTTAAAGAAGTAAAATAGTTTTTAAGTGCATCGGTATAATTACCTTGTTGATAATAAATATTTCCAATGTTGTTATAGGAATTAGCTATGCTCTTTTTATTACCTATTTCTTCTTTAATCTTTAACGAGGCAAAAAAGTTTTTTAATGCGTTGGGGTAATTACCTTGATTATAAACAACTCCAATTATATTATAAGCATCAGCAAGTCCTTTTTTAAATATAATTTTTGAAGCTAGGGTTTTAGCATCGGTGGCGAACAAAAGGGAACTATCTGTATTACTAACTTGTCTTGAAAGATTAATTAAAATAGTAACCTTATTAGTATCTTCTTTTGCAATTTTTAAAATGGCATTTAGGGAGTCTATTTGTTTGTTCTGTGCCATACCCTGCAGCATGCCAAAGGCTATGAATAGAAAAAAAATAGTATGCCTTAAATTGAACATTTCTGTTGCTTGTCCTTTGTTATATCCCCGAGTTGGTTCTAAAAATTTTTACTGCAATAGCTAATAAAATAATGCCAAATACTTTACGCAGAATAGCAACACCGCCTACACCTAAAATGCGTTCTAAATGTTTTACGTTTTTTAAAACTAAATACACAATACCTACATTAATTACAATACCAATTAATAAAGATATGGTATGGTATTGGGCGCGCATAGAGAGCAAAGTAGTCAACGTGCCTGTGCCTGCAATTAATGGGAATGCCAGCGGAACAACAGATGCGGTTGAGGTAACTTCTTCTTTATATAAACGTATTCCTAAAATCATTTCTAGTGCAATGAAAAAGATAACTAACGAGCCTGCAATGGCAAAATCGTTTACGGTTAAACCAATTAATTGAAGGATAGATTCGCCGGCAAATAAAAACACTACCATTATAGCTAAAGAAACCAAAGATGCTTTACCTGATTGTAATTCGCCGGTTGTTTGCCTTAAATTAATAATTACAGGCACAGAGCCTATTACATCTATTACCGCAAACAATACCATGGTTACGGTGGCTATTTCTTTTATATCGAGATTGAAATCCATATTTAAATTATTATGTCATTACTAGGTCATACTGAGCTTTGCCGTAGTATGTCGCAATGACGAACATTATTTTTTTTCTAATTTTATTAAATCTTGTCCGATATCCTTTCTGTAATTTTTTTTATCGTAAGAGATTATTTCTGCATTCTTCATGCTTTTTGTAATAGCTTCTTCCATTGTATTTCCAAAAGAAGTGATGGCAATAACTCTACCCGCGTTAGTCAATACTTGGTCGTTCTCTAATTTCGTGCCTGCATGAAAAATAATGCTATCCTGCGTTTTATCTAAACCCGAAATGATTTTGTTCTTTTCATAATCTTGCGGGTAACCACCCGAAACAAGCATTACTGTTGCAGCAATACGTTCGTCAATTTCTAATTTTATTTCGTTTAATTTTTCAGTAGCAACGGCGTCAAATAAATCTAACAAATCAGTTTTTATGCGTGGAATTACAACTTCCGTTTCCGGATCGCCCATGCGGCAATTGTACTCAATTACTTGCGGTTCGCCATTGCAATTCATCAAGCCGATAAAAATAAATCCTTTGTAAATAATATTTTCTTGTTGTAAACCTTTTAAAGTTGGTATGGCCACACGCTCTTCTACTTTTTTAAGAAAGGCTGCATCTGCAAATGGTACCGGGCTAACAGCGCCCATTCCACCGGTGTTTAAGCCTATATCGCCTTCTCCAATACGTTTATAATCTTTTGCTGCCGGAAGTATTTTGTAATTCTTTCCATCAGATAAAACAAAAACCGAAAGCTCAATTCCTTTTAAAAATTCTTCAATTACAACTTTAGCTGATGCATTACCAAATTTTGCATTAGCTAACATTTCGGTTAATTCTTTTTTTGCTTCCTCTAAGGTATCGGGTATAACAACACCTTTGCCGGCTGCTAATCCATCGGCTTTTAAAACATAAGGTGGGATTAAAGTTTCTAAAAACTTTAATCCTTCTTGCAGCGTATCTTTTGTAAATGTTTGGTAGCGGGCTGTTGGTATGTTATGACGGATCATAAATTCTTTCGAAAAATCTTTGCTGCCTTCTAATTGCGCGCCAGCTTTAGATGGACCAATAATGGCCACATCTTTAAGTACATCATCACTTTTAAAAAAATCGTAAATGCCTTTAACCAATGGGTCTTCCGAGCCAACCACCACCATATCAATATTTTTTTGCCACACTAGTTCTTTAATGGCTTCAAAATCGGTTGCAGAAATATTTACGTTAGTACCACAAAGTGCAGTGCCTGCGTTACCCGGCGCGATAAATAAATTTTCTAATTTTTTACTTTGAGATATTTTGTGCGCAAAAGCGTGTTCTCTGCCGCCGTTGCCCAATATTAAAACGTTCATGCTGCAAAATTAAAATTTTAAAACATACTATTCTATAAATTGTGAAGATCAAATTAATTTATAATTGCGATATTCGCCAATGCGCCATCCGGTAAGGGTTTCAATCTTCATTAATAATTTATCTTTTGCTGATAGTTTTATTTTAGAACTATCAAATGAAAAACGCCAGTTTTGTTTTTGTATACGTTGTTGCATAACTGAAGGGTGCGTTTGTGTAAACGGAATCAAACTATCAATGGTATCATAATCAAACTCATCGGTTGCACTGATCATTTTTTGTACTTGTGCATCATCGTGCCACATTTTATGAAAATTCTTTTGTTTTTCTTGCTGCGCTTTAGGCGGCTTTACCCAGCCATAATGATAAATAGAGGCGTCAATAGCTTTTACACGTAACTTCTCCTCGTTCTTCCTAAAGCCCTGCGCATCTCGGTAAGAACGTATTTGTTTATCGTTACGGATGACACGAACTTCATGTTTATACCATCGCCGAGAATTACCCACATAATCATAACTACCATAAAAATGCGTGTAGTTAAATAGAAGTCCATCTACATGAAAATTATGTTTATGAGCCTCCATAGCGGTGCGCACGGTATCTAAATATTTTTCGTGCAATACCTCATCAGCTTGTATATAAAATGCCCAATGACTATTAGCACTAACTGCATCAAAGGCACGATTAGTTTCTACGGCTAAAAGCTTACCACCTTCGCGCAAGGTATCATCCCAAGTGCTTTGTATAATTTTTATTTTAGGTGAGTTGATAGCTTGAATAAGTTCTAAAGTTCCATCATCGCAAAAACCAACATTTACAATAAATTCATCGCACAGAGGAAGCACAGAAGTAATAGCCTCTAACACCGGGTAATCAAACTTTACGGCATTTTTTACGATGGTAAAACCAGATACTTTCATTTAATGATTTTTGATTTATAGAATTTTTGATTGAAATTCATTGCTGATATTTGATTTAGTCTATAATTCAACAATTCTACAACTCAATAATTGCTAATTCCCGTATAATTATGCGGAGATATTTTTTTAAGCTCTTGCTTAATAGCATCTGTTACAGCAAGCGTTTCAATAAAGGCATGAATTTCTTTTTGGGCAATGGTTGTATTGGTACGTGTTAATTCTTTCAAGGCTTCGTAAGGTTTTGGATAACCTTCTCTTCTTAAAACGGTTTGTATAGCTTCTGCAACTACCACCCAATTTTTTTCTAAATCGGCATGCAATGCTTTTTCATTTAAGATAATTTTATTTAATCCTTTTAAGATAGATTGATAAGCTAAATGGCTATGCGCAATAGGCACGCCAATATTTCTAAGAACAGTTGAATCGGTTAAATCTCTTTGCAAGCGAGATATAGGAAGTTTAGCAGAAAGATGTTCAAACAACGCATTTGCCATACCTAAGTTACCTTCGGCATTTTCAAAATCAATGGGGTTTACTTTGTGTGGCATAGCCGACGAACCAATTTCGCCTTCTTTAATTTTTTGTTTGAAATATTCCATCGAAATGTACGTCCATACATCACGCGAGAAATCTATTAAAATGGTATTAATGCGTTTTACATTATCAAACCACGAAGCCAAAAAATCGTAATGCTCTATTTGCGTGGTATGCTGACTACGATTTAAACCCAATGTATTATTTACAAAGTTGTTTGCAAAATCTACCCAATTAATTTGTGGGTACGCTACATGATGCGCATTAAAGTTACCTGTTGCGCCACCAAATTTAGCGGGATACGGATTTTGTTTCAGTGTGTTTAACTGCAATTGCAAACGTTCTACAAACACCATTAACTCTTTGCCTAAACTAGTTGGAGATGCCGGTTGTCCGTGTGTTTTAGCCAACATAGATACATTTTTCCAATCGTTGGCAAAGCCTTGTATTTTATCAATGACAGATTGTATGGACGCTGTAAAAACTTCGTCGCAACATTGTTTTAAACTAAGCGGA
>JBBRAG010000038.1:0-15511 GCA_038206945.1 Bacteroidia bacterium
AATGTCATCTTCATTCATGGTTAGCACCATGCCCGCATTTGAATGTTTTAATATTGCGGAAGCGGTGCTTTTTTCATGCAACACAGCCAGCACAGGTTTTTCGGCAAGTATTGCCTGGTATAGTTTTGATGGTGTATAATGTGGCTCTGTGCTTCCAAGAATAAAAACAGCATCTGCGGCATTTAAGTGTACAATCACATCAAAATACGGGATACGTTTCGGATATTCAAAAACAATTGTATTCCATAATTCATGTTTTTCAGCAAATGGTTTAATATTAAAACTTAAAGGATCATTTGCAAGTTTACCCGTACCAATAAAATGAAATTCTACACTAGCAAATTCATTTTTATTTGCGGCAATGGCTTTAAATATTTCTTCTAATGGCAAATACGCTTTGGGTAACATGGCACCTGCATATACAAATTGTAATTTGCCTTTCCGTTTATTAAAAAGATATGGTTGCTTTTGTAAACTTGCTGCTATTGCATGGTCGTTTTCTTCGCCCCCATAAGGCATGGCTCCTGTTACTGCCTGTAAATTTAAGTGTGGGTTACGTTGCAATACCGCTGCGTAATATCCTTTGGCTACACCGGTGATAAGTACCGCATTTTTTACGGCAATAGGCTCCAGTACTTTTGCAAGTTTTGTACTGAACCAATGCCTGCTAAATATTTTATTGCTGCCCGGGAAGTTGTGCACCCACGGATCAATATAATCGATACCATATTTTATTCCTGTACTGTTGTGCAGCAATCGCCCAAGCAATGCACAATAAAAAGACGGGATTGGAATATAAACAAAATCTATTTGCTCTGTAGCAATAATTGAACTCGCTTTTTTATACAGTTGCAAAAAACCACGCAACCCAATATCTCCTATGGGGCCAAATCTTTTGAAAGCATTTACTTTTTCAATTCTTAACCCTGTAGGTAGTAATTTTACGAGGTCGTCGTCATTTGTTTCTTCATAAAACTTTTCGTGCACCGTCAATATGATGGGCTCCCAGCCAAAAGATGGTAAATGCTGTGCAAACAACCTTGGCCTGTGTATACCTGCAAGGTTACACGGTGGAAAATGCGGATAAATAAAAAGAATTTTTTTATTACTCGCCATCGATTAATTTTAAAATATCCCTCAACATTTTGGCAAGCGAAGGTGCCGAATTCTGAATTTTTATTACTTCATTTCTATAATGTAAGTAAGAAGTTTTATCATTTGAATTTTTAATTATTATTTGAGCCATCTCAACAGAATTTGAACAAACAGGTAATTCACCATCATTCCATGTATAACCACGCATTCCTTTATTAGTAGTAATTACAGGTACACCCATTCCTAAAATTTTGCCCAATTTTGTGCTTACACCACGACTGTAATAAAATACCGGGTTCAAAGCAAACGTCCAACTTTTTATTTCTATGTCTAATTGTTTATTGTTAAGGTGTCCAAGATATTTTACAAAAGAATAATTTCTCTCTAACATCTCACCTCTTTCTTTGCCGGAACCTACAAGATGCAATTCAATATTTTTAGTATTCACCATTGTAAGTTCTCCACAAACCTTATTTATTCCATAATAATTGGGTTCATGGCTCAGGTCTGAAAGAAAACCTACTCTGCCACCAACAGGCTCTGTATCACTTGTGTTTTTTTGCATTGTTCTTGCAACCATATAAACTTTGTATGCCCCCAACCATTTTTCTATATTTTCTTCAACCTCAGATACAGTAAGTACTAAGTCGATAGATTTCCTTAAATTATATTCTGTTACAAGCGTTTTGCCAAGGACATAAATGGCAATCTTTTTTTTAATATTCTTGTATTTATTGTGTCCGGCTATATCATGTAAAAAATCTCCACTCTCGTTACCATGTGAGCAAAGAATTATTTTTACGTCGGGCGCAATTTGCCTTATTAAGTTTGCAAAAGTTGCTGTATTGGTGAGGTTAAGAAAAACGTATTTTATGTTATTTTCTTTAATGCTTTTTGCTAAAGTCTCGTTGTATTCTTTTATCTCATAATCTTCATAAACGGCGACGCCTATTCTTTTTTTAATTTTATAAAAAAATGTATTACTATAATCAACTGCAAATGGTATAACCTCAAACTGCTGTTTTATTAACTGTATATATTCATCTGTACAAAACTTTACACCACCTTCAGGAAAAGAAGTATCTAAAAATTTTGAATTACTAATGAATAGGGCTTTTGGTAAATCCATTAATTAAAATTGGCTTTTTTAAAAATTAGTTCCACCTTTTCTCACTTATATAAATAGAATCTTTTTTTATAAACATTAAATCAATCTGATAGAGTGCTTTATCATAAGGTCGTCGCATAAACTGTGTTATATCATACATCTGAAAATTAAATTCTGCCATAAAATTTATGACAGCTGCAGTTAATGGCGTACCATCACCAAGATCTAAAAAGGAAACTTCCAACAAACAAACTTCTGCGCTAACCAGCGAGTTCCGTGCACCCTTTAATACTTCAAGCTCGTGGCCCTGTACATCTAATTTTAAAAACTGTGGCAGAGGAAAATCAATTTCCCTTAAAATAGTATCGACCGTTTTTGTTTTTATAAAATTTGCAGGTAAATCTTTGTTAGATGTGGTGTTAATAATATGACTGGCTGTTTCATCTTCATAAAATAAAACTTCTATTCCATCGGTTGATGACAATAGACTAATTTGAAATTGGACATTTTTATTTTCTTTGACAATTTTTGTTAAAGCTGTTGTTTTTTTTGCTTGTGCCTCCAGCATTAAAATGGATGCTTTAGGAAATATTTCTAAGAAATCAATCGTCCACAAACCTTCATAAGCTCCAATATCTAAAACAACAGCAGGATTAAACCCTTTACGCTTTAAGTTCTGCAAACTCCAGTGCAAAGAGGGCACACCTAAATGATCTTTAATCTGTCTTTTAAATTTAAAAGGAAAAAGTGACTTTAAAAATTTCAACATCAGTAATCGTAAGTTTAAATATTTAATTGCAAGAGAATTCACATCAACCCCTAAATACTTACCTGTAAAATCTTAAATTTTAGATTTTATTAAAATAATTCTAGGCATCAAACATACTTTGCTTGCTGTCTTCCTTGTTCAGCAATTCATTAATCAAATTCATCCAGGGTTCTTTTTCTGTTTCCCAGTTTAATTGTTCTTCCGCAAGTTGTCTAGCATGTTGTTTACAGGTTTCCAACCATTCCCTGTTTTCATAAAGCATTTTAATTTTTTTTGCCAGATCTTTTGCATCATTATACTTATAAGTAAAGCCAATGCCCGGGTATTGCTCCATAAATTCTTTTTGCCCCTGCATATCTGAAGCAAGGACGCAATTCCCTGCCATTAAATAAGTAAATATCTTATTGCTCAGGCAGAGTTCCTTGTTTTTAAAATTAGAAATTTCACCCGCTAACCCTATATCATAGCCTGCAGCAATAGAAAACAGTTCTTCAGGCGGTGCAGTATCCCTAAAAAATATCTTTTCAGGATGATGTGATAAGTTTAGCAATTGTTGCCGATAAACTTCTGACCTCACATTTCCCATAATAGTGAGATTAATAGCAAATTCCGGAAAATAATTCAGTGCTTCAATAAAAACCTCCAAACCCCTTCCAATCCCAATATGCTGAGAAAACCAAAACAATTTTAAGTCGCCGCCTTTATTTCTATAATAAGACTGTAAGTACTGTTTTGAAAATACATTGTTGATCGTGATGATATTTTGTTGAGGATAATATTTTTTATATTCTGCGCTAATCAAAGGACTGGCAGTAGTAATTGCATTAACTTTTGGTAATAGCTCATTTTCCAAATAAACCACATCATTTTCCTGTTCACCATAATAGGACTTTTCCCCACGATGAAAATCTTCAGCATCAAACACCACAGGAACGTTCATCGTAAACCCTGCTCTCAGTGCAGCCGGTAATGCGCCAAGATAATGGGCAATGTACATATCGGCGGGATGTTGCTTAGCCTTTACCCATAAAGGAAAAGCCACTCTATCAAACGACAAATTTTTAAAATGCATAAACGCTGCTAGTGATCTAAAAATTCGAAGTGTTACCCGACTCATGAAATACTGAAGAGGAGATTTTTTTGGATTTCCGCCCACTTCAATCAAGTCCTGCCTTGGCAAATCGCCTTTACGAAATTTTTGTTCATCAATCCTATAGCTCCATTCAGCATTATATGCATATAAAACTCTAACTCTATAACCCATTTCTTTAAGAGTAATATACTCTTTTAATGCCCTTGGGTTGGCAGCAGGCTGATGAGTGCTTAAGATTACTATTCTTTTGCTGGTTTTACTTAAAAGTCCAAGGTACTGCTTCGCAATGATCGCTACATCAAATCGAGCCATAGCACGACTCCTGCAACCTCGCCTCGAAATGGTGCTTATCTTTTTTACGGCGTCAATCATTTCTTCTTCAGTATCCACTTTTAACCCTGTTACTCCTTCATCTATTACCTCGTTTACCGCACCACAATTAAAGGCTATTACAGGAGCTCCACAGGCCATCGCTTCTACCATCACAATACCAAAGGGCTCATTCCATTCTATTGGGAATAACAAAGCTTTTGATTTTCCCAACCATTCATTTTTTTGGGCATCGTTTACTGCACCAATATAAACAATCTGATTTCCATCAATATGTGGAGCAATTTCCGTCTCGTAATATTTTTTTTCTTCGGGTAAGGGAGAAATATTTCCTGCAATTACTAATTTGTTTCCTGTTGCTTTGGCTACCCTAATAGCAGTATGACAACCCTTTATTTTTTCAATTCTTCCCAAGAATATTAAAGGCGCATCAGCGGTAATTTCAGTTTGTAATTCGTATTTATTAAAATCACACGCATTGTAAACAGCCTCCCACTCGCCTGCAATGGTTATCCTGTTAATAAGGTTTTGACTGCAGCCCGTAAATATTAAATTCTTATTTGGCAACGCATTTATCCATTTAATATTTCTGGAAGTTATCTCTCTGCCATATGTCATTATTTTTTTTACAGGCGCATTCAATATGGGTAATAAGTAAATAAGCCTTCCAAAATTATGAACTAAATCAAAATCCTTATAATGCTTTCTTAAAAATTGCCAGGCAGTAAAAATTGCTTTGCGTGCATCCTTTTTTGTAGGTGGAAATCCTGCTTTACCAAATGCATGCATGGTACAGCCGGTTACACACGAACCGGTAGTTACAAGTAAATGAACCTCGTGTCCTAACCTTGTATATTCTTTTGCAAACATTTCTACTAACCGTTCGTGTCCACCATAGCCTGTTACCGGAATAAGAATACCAGGATCCATCATTATTAATATCTTCATTAATTTCGATTGATATTTTTAATGAATTTACTACAGGGTTTCTCTATTAGTTCATGGGTAAGTGCTGATACAACAAATAGTATAATTAAGTAGATATAAAAATAAATTGAAACTGAAAATTTAAATGTTTTGTCTATGATGCCAAAAACAAAAATAGATATAGGAATTTGTAAAATGTAAATACCATAACTTATTTCGCCAAGATATTGAAGACGCTTTTTTTTAAAAAAAAGAAAGAATTTATTTCTGCTCAATGCAGTAATGTAAATAACTAATACAAAAAAAGGTGCCAACAAACCATTTGCATAAAAATGCTTGAAAAAATCATTTCTTGTAAGTATGAGCAATGTTAAAATTACACCTGAAATAGAAAAAATAAAAATAATCTTATTTAAATTCAACCAAAGGAAACCCTGTTTGGCTATAAAAAACTTACCGGCTATTATACCAATTAAAAAGGTGGAAAGGTGAAAAAAAGGATGGTACATACCAATACTGTTCCCACTGGAATAAATCCACATAAAATAAATTTGAAACATTAACCAAACTGCGCCAAAGATTATTAGTTCCCTTTTTAAAGAAATATTTCTAAATAGGTATATCACCACCGGAAAAATAAGGTAGAAAAAAGCCTCTACAGAAAGAGACCAAGCAGGGAAGTTAAGACTGAGTGCGTATTTTTGAAACCATGCTTGGATCAAAAGAAAGGAAAGAAAGAATTCATTAGAAGTAATAATATCTTTAGGTGTTCTGGCAATGAAAAATATGAATAACATTAACAGCAGTGCAAATAAATAAAGAGGATATATTCTCGCAAACCTGTTTACATAAAACCTTCTAAAACTGAGCCTATAGGAACCACTTATTACTAATATAAAACCTGAAAGCACAAAAAAATAAGAAACAAAAACATTGAAATACTTCACAAAATTATTTACATATTCGATATTAAAAGGAAAAGTAGTGTTTTTAAAATGATAGATAACAATAGCTACGGCAGCAATAAAACGGGTAAAAGTAAGCTGAGGCAACTTTAAATTTGGTACAAGCTCGGTTATATGATGGTCGGTTTTTTTTAAACCTTTAATAATATTTTTATCTGCTGTAAACTGCATTTTTTTAAAAGATTAAGTCTATAGAGCTAAAATTACGTGATAGTAATTTTAGCATAAACTGCCACATTTACATTTATATGAAATCATATTTTTTAATCTTTTCATTTCCCCGCAGCTGTATTTTGATAAAGAACAAGATGCTCTTGTGCTACCAACGAAAATTCTTTTACAGGTTTCATTTTCAAATTTGCATCGCCAATGAGAGACGGATTGCTGATCAAGTTTTCTATATTCTTTCTCAAATCTTCCACATCATTATACTTAAACAACCATCCATTTTGCCCATGTTCAATTTGCTCGGCATTTCCGTATACATCAGATGCAACTGCAGGCACACCTGCAGCAAAAGCTTCTTTTAAAACAAATGGTCCCATTTCGCTCACGGCAGATGGAATACAGATGATATCATATTGCTGAATGGTTTGAATCACCAGTTCGGGAGCCAATGCTCTTTTCCATTGTACACTTTTATTAGAGGCTGATAAAGATTTACAAAGCATCATATAATCATCTTCATTGCAGCCGCCATAAATATCCAGCAGAAATAAATCAGGATCTACATGCTGCAATGCACATAACATAACATCAACTCCTTTAAAATGAGATATTCTACCTACATAAATAATCCGTAGCTTTTGGGAAGTTGGTTTCGTAACTTTTAGCGGTAATTTTTTTGTTGGAAGCCCCTGATAAATTAATTCAATATGAGTTTCTGCAATTCCGTTTTTTATTAAAATATTTTTATACCAATCTGTAAGTACAATAATTTTTGAAGTATTGGCTTGAATGCTAAGCAACGTTTTTTTGAAGCGTTCAATCAATTTAGGAAAAGCCAAAGCTGTTCCCAATTCATTATTAAACACAGATGTATCCAGATTAAAAAACTTAGTAAAAGTGAACCCCGCTGTAATAATGTTTCTCCTAAGTCCCACTTCCCCTTTGTGATGTAACCAACATTTACTGCACCTTAATTTTTTTATTATGCCATCACACTTCTGCTTTCCCATGTACATTAAAGTCCCTGTTTTGCAACTGTACTTTACTACATGAAATGTGATTATATTTTTAAAACCTAATTCATGGGATGCTTTTAAATGATAATTTCCTATACCTATACTTCCTGCGAGTTCGTGATAGTGTACAATATCTGGAGATTCATTTTTTAAAATAGCAAGAAATGTTTCCAATCCTCCAGGTGCTTTTTTTCCTGTTATTATATCTCTCGATGCTTTTGTTGGCTCTGCATATTTAATTACCTCTACTTCCTCGTATTCATAACCTATAGTATCATTTGAACCATAATTTGGAATTAGTATTTTAGATTCAACCTCAAAATTTTTAAGTTCTCTTGCCAGCGCATTTACATAAATTTCTGTACCTGCAATCTGGTCTGGTAAATAGGCATTAAGAATATGAAGCACCTTCAATTAATTAAATTAAAATTTATTTTTTAGAAGAATTTGAAAAGCTAAAATTGGTTTGCCTTTTTTAAAAAAGAGATTTAATATATTTTTAAGGAAGATTTTTTTTTGATTATACAATACTTTTTTGTTTTCAGCCGTAGTTAATGGCGAATATTTTTTTATAACATCTTTTATATATTGATAGTTATGCAAAATATTGTAATAATTGGTTTTATTAATATTAAAAACCTGTTCACTATGTTGGCGCCAAAAAAAGAGATTAGGTTGTATAGCAACTACTTTATTTTTTCCTGCGAGTTTCAATGATAAATGATTATCCGAAGGCATTCCAAATTCTTCAAACCCGTGAAATTCTTTAAAAGCACTTTTGCTTATTATTAAACCTATTGGTCCTGTGAATAAAAGTCCTCCATTAAAAAAATGCCTTTTATAAACCTCTTTACTACAAATCAGAAACGGATATACCTTAGGCAGGTTATTTATAGTGTGGCAGAAGCCTAAAACTGCTTCGGGAAAAGATTCCATAGCATTTACCATTTCTTCAATACAATTTGAGGCAATTGTGTCGTCCGAATCTACATACTTTAAATATTTGCCATTTGCATACTCTGCAGCTTTATTTCTATTAGCAAACTGTCCCAGATTTTTCTCATTCCTAAATACATTAATTTTTTTATTGGTTCTAGCATAATCATTTGCAATAGCAAGAGTATCGTCATTACTACAATCATCAACAATAATTAATTCAAAGTTTTTGTACGTTGATTTCAATACACTATCAATTGCTTCAGCAATATATTTATCACGGTTATAAGCCGTCATTAAAACTGAAACCAACGGAGACTTACTTTGCATTAAACAAGTTGCTTTTTTAACAAAGCGCTTTTGTTAAAAAATGGTTTTAATTTTAATATTCGCTGCTCTAAAAATCTATATGATATTGCTGCTATTGTAATGCTACACGCAAAAATGAATACATATAAAATAACCCACTCCAAAAGTCCATTTAAATGTAAGTGCAGCAAAAGCATTGTTTTAATAGCCAGAAAGATACATAATGGATGATACATATAAATACCGTAAGATATTTTTCCAAGATAATTAAGTGGTTTCCACTCTAAACTAAATATGCTTTTCGGATTGCTGGCAAGGTTTAAAATTAAAACACTAAAAACAATCCCATGAATTAAATTACTAACTACAGGTAAATAAAAACCTATGCAGAGTATATAAACCAAGAGTAATAGATTAAGTATTTGTACAACAGGGGAATAAATTATTTGCAGTATTCTAATTCTCTTGTTAAATAAAACGAAGGCTGCCAAGCCGCCAATGGCCATACAATCAATTCTCGTAAGAGATAAAAACTGCTTTGAAAAATTTATAACTTTTAGCAAAGAATAATGTATTGGCATATTGCTGTTGCCTATATAATACAGCGAACTTACCAGTAACGGGAAACCCACAACGATGCAAATTAAAAAAACACCTGCATGTTTAACATATTTTATTATTAGGGGCCAAAATAGATAAAACTGTTCCTCAACTCCTATTGACCAAAGCTGGTAGCCAAATGGTATTGCCGGATAAATAACTTGGTTTACATTAGGTAAGATAAAAAGGAAGAGAAGGCATTTAATAGTAAAATCAAAATGTAAATAAGCTGACAATTCTGGCCATTCAAAAAAAGGAAACAATGGAAATATAAACAGCGCCAAAATAACGATCAGATAATACAATGGCCATATCCGCAATATTCGTCTTATGTAAAAATTTTTTATAGAAATATTGCTTGTAGCCTCTTTTTCTTTTAAAAGTAGAAACGTTATTAAAAAGCCGCTTAACACAAAAAAGAGGGTAACCGCCTTATCACCTAAAGCGTATATTCCGGGAATTTTCCAAAAATTATCAAGTCCAAATAAACTTCTTGCCTGTTCTGTATGATCTATAATTACAAATGCGGCAGCAATAAATCTAAGACCGGTAATACTTTTAAACCAGGGTGTTGAATTTACTTTCTCCAAATGTGGTTTCGACATTTCACTCATTGCTGGGTGCCCTGAGGAATGATATTACAAAAAAGTTTTAGCGATTTACCAAGCAATTTTTCCCCACCCAACAAAAGGACTGATTTAAAAAAAAACACACTACAGGTATGGGCTAGAAATATATTTGCATTATGCACTGACCATTTTATTTTTTGGAAAACGGATATATTTTCGGTTTTAAAAATACGGTATGTACGTCTTGATAACGGAATAAATACTGCTGGATATCTTGGTAATATTCCAAATACTTTTCTGTCTTCAAAAGCCACAGAATAATTAATCCTAAAATTATACCCAAAATGATGATGATGATAATGATAAACGAGTATGGATGGGTCCCGAACAATCTTCCATCCTTTTTCCAATGCCTGTTTCGCCCAAATCATATCTTCAGATAAGTTAGCTTTTACAAACGGTTGCTTGAGTAACGCAGATTTTCTATACATCGCATTCACATTATCCCAGCAACAAATTTGTTTTTGTTTATATGGATTTAATTCCTGAAAAACACCCGGTAAAAATTGGTATGTTTCTGCAACCGGTTCGCCTGAACGCTTAAACCACAAAGCAGGGTTTTTAGTATTATCATGCGGAATTGCCTGCATACCCGTTACGGATTCTACTTCGCTATCAACAAAATGCTCAACTATTTTTTGCAACATTACATCATTAGCAAGCCATGCGTCCTGCACGGTAAAATATAATAACTCGCCGTTTGCAATGGCGGAACCTACATTTCTGGTGAGCCCATGGTTAAATTCACCTTGTGGTACGTCAATAATTTTTGCACCAAAAGATATAGCTATTGCTACACTATTATCGCTAGAACCAGAGTCAATTACAATAATTTCTTTTACACCCTCATACTTTTGTTCAACAATTTTTTGCAGGCAAGCTGCTAAAGTTTCTGCACCATTTTTTACAGGTATAATTATGGAAATATCAGGCAGTAACAATCTTTTAATTTAAGCGTTTGATACTTTATCTTTTTGTTGAACATCTTGTGCTATCACCGGGCTAAATTCAGATAAGCTTTTTATTGCTGTTTCTTTATTTAAAAAAAGAAGCGGTACGTTTTTTAAAAAAGATGCCCACATAGAAAAAGTACTCAATGGTCCCATAATATAATTGCAAAGCGAAATACCCCACATATCTCCAATAGCTGTATTGGTATTTTTAAATGAAATATTTATGCCTTCAAAGTTTTTTAAATTAATATTTTCGTTTGAGAATATTGCAAAGCATACTGTTGCAGGACTTAGTAATTTTTCAACCTCCATCATTTTTTTCAGATACACATCATCTTCGAAATAGTATTTTCCATCTAAAAATTCTTTGTAATCTCCTCTCCTGATATGCACGGCAATAATGTTGTCAAAAGATTTTCTGAGTTCAAAAATCTGTTCCTCTGCCATGCTTCTACTTTTCAATTCAGGTAAAATAATTGATCTTATAAAATCTCGTTGATTTATGAAATCATAGCTGTGAACCCTTTGCTCCCAGGCATTTACTATATAAATTTTTCTTTTGTTTTTACTTATAGTGTCTGTAAGGCGCTCAGTACCATCGTTTATAATTTTTACTCCAAAAAGTTTTCTTAAAAAAGTATTGCTACTTTCTAAAAATAATAAAAATGCTTTTTTGTAAAATCTTGTTTTTAGAGTACCTGCTCTTAAAATATAGATCTTATTCTTTCTTGCTTCAGCTAAACCGTTTTCATCCAACAATTTACAATAGCTTTCTTGCAAAATGATAACTGCCCTTACATTGTTTGTTTTAGCAACCGCAATCATATTGGAATACGCCCATAGCTGGTTACCCAATTGGCCTGGTGTATCGTAAGGAATTATCATTTAAAATTAAAAGTGGAAACGATTTTCAATTATTTAATCAGTTTGTAAGCAATACCCTTCAATCTCATTTTTTTTACTATTGAAGATTTAGAAACATAAATTGAAAATAAAAACTTCAATTTCAATTTGTCTGTTATTGAAAAAATGTTAGCCTTATTCAACCTTGAGTTTAATTGGAAAATATCGTCTTTACAATCATTAAACCGTGACATTACGAAATCTCTCAAAAAAGAAAAATATCCTATTTTGATATTCTTGGTATTTCTTTCCTTTTCTATTGAAGATGAACTCTCGGTAAAAGAAATTAATTTATCCAAAAAATTTATTCTGCTTTGAATACTATTTTTATAAAAAGAAAATGCTTTTTCGCTTTGCATGTTATTAATGCGATAATAATTATCAGCAGGCAAGTGATAGCAAAATATTATTTTCAATTCCTTATTTACTAAAGCCCGCAGGTGAAGATCAGGGTCTTCCATAAATACAAGACTTTCATCAAATCCTTTCAATTTTTGCAATGCTGCTTTACGCCAGATGGGTGCCATCGTTTGCCAGGGAGCTTCCATTCTCATAAACGCATCAACAGCATCTCTACGATTATTTGCAGGGCCATTAAAAATGGGCAAATCGTAACTTCTATTTTCTGTTAAAACGTATTGTTTAAATATTGCAACGTCATTTGTTTTAATTGCTTTTACTCTTTGGTCAATACAAAAACTTTCCAGCAAATCATCTGAGTCCAAAAATATAACAAGGTCGCCGGTACATTTTTGTAGGCCAATATTACGACATGCGCCTGCGCCTGACTGATTTTTATTGGATTGTATATTTATAAACTTTTTCGGGTGTTGTGCTTTAAATTGAGCAAAAATATTTTGAGAGTCGTCAGTAGATCCATCATCTACAATTACAAGTTCCCATTTATTATAAGTTTGGTTTAATACTGACTGAAGCGTTTCACCTAAAAAAAAAGCAGCATTATAAACGGGCATTATAATGGATACAAGTTCATTCACTTTTACTTAAATAAATTTAGCATAAACGTCTCCAAAACCTGATGCTATAAAGCTTTCAGAGTCTATAATATTTTTTATTTCACTATAACCAACCCATTCAGTTAAATGCATTGCCATACTTTCACCAACAGAATAATTAAAAACACAAATGCCCAAAGACGATAATTTACCAACGATTGGGTGCAAGTTTTCCAACAATTCAGGAACAGTATATTCAAATGAAACAACTTTTAGGGGAACACTTAAGCCCTTAAAAACTTCGGGTTCAAAACCTTCCACATCTACCTTTACAAAATGAGGAACACCATAAGTCTGTATTAAATTATCCATGGTTATGATTTCAATTTCCTCTGTTCCTTTCCATGTATTTCCGCTAAATCTTGTATCGCCCGTCTTGGCAATAAAATCTTTCGAGAACGAACTTAAAACAGATTCATCTGAAAGATAAAATGTTTGCTTACCAGCAATTGCACCCACACCCTTCTGCAAAACGGTTATATTTTTATATTTCTCCCGTAGATAATCACAACATTTTTTTTGTGGTTCCACTGCCACTATTATGCCCATTTCCAGTTTTTGAATCGGGCTTATTCGGTTTCCATAATTGGCGCCTATATCAAAATAAGTATCTCCTTTTTTTAAAAACTGGGCGTAAAAGTTTTTTCTAAGAATAAATTCCTCAGAGTTTTCTTCTTTTAATTTATCCTTTTTGTTTTTTTTATGATTTTTCTTTTCAACAAAAAAGTTAATCAGTTTAGCAGGTAATATTAATTTTATGGTTTTCTTAAGCATGCCAATTTATTATTAGTTTATTATACCATTTCCTTGTTTCAGGTAAGCCATGTCGCCCGTTTGCTGTTTTCTGGAAGTAATTATTTGAAAACTTTTCTTCAAAACATACTTAAATATTTTTTGCTTTGATTTTCTGAAATGTTGGTTCTCTTTATCATTTTTGAAAAGAGTATTGAAAATATTTTTATAAAAAAGCCAAAATGCACCTATCAAACTTGCTGTTGGATTTTTTAGATTTAATAACGCTGTATTCAAAAGAAATGTATAATTTTTTGCCGGATCAATTAAATTTTGGTTTGTGCCTTTATGATATACTATTGCATTTGTCACAATACCGGCTTTCATCTTCTTGTACAGCAGTCTTTGAATAAAATCATTGTCTTCACCGGTATGGTGAAAAAGCGGATCAAAACCTCCGACTTTCCTAAACGTATCCACATGCATCATCCATGCTGCAGCGTGTACAAATGTTGTTTCATAAATAAAATTTTTCTCTTCTTTATCTATCTTGAAACCGGGTGTGTATTGTTTCAACACATATTCCTTAAAATAATATTCCAACCCAACTGTATTGTAATTATAATGGAATGGACTTAGCAAATGAAAACGATTATCATTTTCAAAATCAGTTACTAAATTTTCTATACAATTTTTTTCTACCCAAGCATCTTGATTTAATAAAAAAATATAGTCTGCATTCTCAGCAAGGGCTTTTTTTATCCCAATATTGTTGGCACCGCCAAACCCAAGGTTAATATTACTTTTTATACAATCAATGGATGAATATTTTTCTTCAATTATTTTTAGCGTATCATCGTGCGAAGCATTATCAACAACAATTACCTTGGGAACAATGGTTGATGAAAATAAAGATGTCAAACATTTATCTATCCATATTGTGCCGTTGAACGTGACAATGATGACGTAAATATTTTTACTCAATGTAGCGTTTATCTTCTCCAGTTAATGTTTTGTACCACGAGCTTGCGGCATTTATTTTTTGCATGTAATACTTCGTCTCCTCATCTGGAGAACCAGGATTTTCATACCAAGGCATGTGCCTAAGCATGTAAGGATTACCTGTACGCAATGTATTTCCCCAGCATTGGAAAGAAGCACCCGGCCTATACAATGCAAAGGTTGTGTCTATTTTCGATTTAAAAATACCCGGCTCCACTTCGTCGTTGTATAATAAAGATTCCCATTTTATTACTTCGTTTTTATTTGGGTAATGTTCTGGAAGGTCATTAGAATTTAAACCAAACCCAACTTTTTGTATTGTGGGATATTTATCTAGCAGGCTTTTAAAATACTGCATGAAATCTGATGGGGTGTTTTCGTTTGGCAATACATCAGGATCAGTATATACATGAAAATATTTACTGAAACGATGGTGGAGATGAGTTCTCCATAAAGATTCATGCCCCATATTTTTATTAAGCAGATAAACTATACCCGGTACTTTTTTATAATATTTTAAAAGTGGCTGGTAGGTGGATGCATTGTCAATTATATGTAGATTTTTATGGCCGGTTTTTAAAAACCAATCAATCTGCTGTTGGAGGTAATTAAGTCTATTAAAATTATTAATAATAACAGGAAACTTTTTTACATCATTGTTTTTAACTATGATATGGATCAACTTTGTTTGCAGCCTGAAAACTTTGTTTACATTTTCAGATAGCGTTGCCTTAATCTTAATTTGCTTACCCATTTAATGCTTTTGAAAAAGTAATTTTAAACGCAGACTAATCATCATCCGGTTCCATTTAAAATAGCCATGTTTTGTAGCCAGCCGCAGAATCTTCTTTGCTGTTCCTTTTTCACCATCAAGGTAAAGTGTATTAATATACTTCGCTGCTGTAGCTGCAACAAAACGTTCCTGTTGTAAATAAGTAAGATCCCAATTGCCGGCACTTA
>JBBRAG010000039.1:0-15211 GCA_038206945.1 Bacteroidia bacterium
CACAGCGTTAAGCTACAAATCGAAATAAAAAAATGCAAAAGATTCTTCTTATATCAGATACACATAACCACGTAGATGCTAAGCTTGCTAAATACATACAAACTGTTGATGAAGTGTGGCATGCCGGCGATATTGGTACGATAGCTGTATGCCGTGAAATTGAAAAAATAAAACCACTAAAAGCCGTATATGGTAATATAGACGGACAAGATATTAGAAATATCTATCCCGAAAATAATATTTTTATGAGCGAGCAAGTTAAAGTTTTCATCACCCATATAGGCGGGTATCCTAATAGGTATAACCTCGAAGCAAAAAAAATTATCGACCAACAAAAACCAAACCTTTTTATTAGCGGCCATTCTCATATTCTAAAAGTAATCTACGATCAAAAATACAACCTCTTGCATTTAAACCCGGGTGCTTGCGGCATTCAAGGCTTTCACCAAGTTAAAACAATTTTACGTTTTGCTATTGATGGTAACGAAATAAAAAATATGGAGATCATCGAATTGGGGAAAAAAACCTGATTTTAGCTCAGTTTGGGTTACCAAATCATTATTTCTGTTAAATAAACACTAATATTATAAATAAAACTTGACTTGTATATATAAAATGTACGACATTTGCAGCGCAACAAAAAGAATTAAACGATTAAACCAAAAAAAATGAAGACCAACAACCCGATTATCGATAACATGATCGACACACAAACTCAAGCAATTAACAGCTGGGTAGATTCTACAAAAAAAATTCAATCTGCTTTAATGGGCGGAAACATTGCTACAGAAGGGCAGCACATTTACAAAGAGTGGATGGAAAAACAAATGGGTGCATTTAGCGGAGTACAAGCTAATTTCAATAAAATGGATGCAAGCAAACCTGAAGAATTCTTTAAGAACTGGTATAACCAACAGTTAGCCGAAGTTAAAAAAATGACTGATTTTAACCAAAGCTTATACAGCAGTGTAGCTAATTTTGGTAAATCTCCGGCAGATTATATGGCAAACTATGGCCAATCTAACCAGGCATGGACAAATATTTACAATACTTGGATGGGTACTTTAAATTCTACGTACGATACTTTTTCTAAAACCATGCCAAGCTCTTTAAACAAAGATGCTTTTAAAAACATGTTTGACGGAAGCAAAATGTATTTAAAATTACAAGAATTTTGGCAGCCTGCTTTTGCATCTTTCCAAAACGGAAATTTTACGGCAGATAATTTCAAAAAATTTATGCAGCCGGATGCTTATAAAGAAATTACTCACTCCATGTTTCAATCAATGTATGGCCAAGCCAACTTAAAAGATGTGTTTGAAGCTTCTATTAAAAAAATACAAGACTTTTTTGTAAATCAAAACAACTTATCTAAAGAGTATATGGATACGTTCAAAAATATTTCTGCAGAATACCCGCAGCTAGTATCAGGAGATTTTGCTAAACTTAGCGATATGTTTAAAAACGCACAGAATGTTTTTACAAAAAGCTTTGAGCCAATTTTAAAATTAGCTCAACCAGGCAAAGACAAAGAAGCTGTAGAAGCAAACCTTGTTTTGTTGGATAAAATTTCTGAATACAGCGTTAAACAAGCGCAGTTACAACAGCACATGTACAGTACTACGCAAAAAGCAATGGAAGAATCTGCTAAAAAAGCTTTTGAAAAAATGACTCCTGAAACCCTACAGCAACAAAGCTTTACCGAGTTTTATAACGAGTGGTTAAAAACTAACGAAAGTTTATTTACAGAACTTTTTGCTTCTGATGAATATTCTAAACTTAAAGGAGAAATCTTAAGCATTTCAATGGATGTAAAAAAACAATTTGAAAAACAATACGAAAGTGTTTTTAGTATTTACCCAATTGTTTTTAAAAGTGAAACAGAAGAATTATCTAAAACTGTTTATGAATTAAAAAAACAGGTTAAAGCACTTGAAACTCGTTTAGCAGCTCAGGGCGCTGCAGCACATTCTTTTGATGATGAAGAAAAAACAGCTCCAAAGGCAACTACTACTAATAATCAATCTCCTACTAAAAAGAAATAGTTTTTTATTATCTACCAATAAGACCTCTGTTGTTTAATTGCAACAGAGGTTTTTTTATTTATAATTTTTATCAAAATATAAAAACACTTTGTATATTTGCCCGCAACATGATAATCAATAAGCACCATATTATTTTTAATTGGCACCGTACAAATATGTGTGGTCGTATTTCTATGCGATTCTGTCGTTAGAATTTTAAGCTTATTATCCTTTTTTTTTTAATTAATCCAAATTATCATGAATGCCATTGGTGAAGCCATTCTTCGCAATTTAAATACACTTATTGTTGTTGTAGATGCTAAAGGCGAGGTTAGCTATACAAGCCCATCTGTACAACGCCTGCTTGGTTTTAACACCAGACAGTTATTGGGTAATGGTTGGTGGAATCTTCCTCGCGCATCTGCGGAAGAAGGGTTGCTGATCAAAAACCAAATACTATTGGTTATAGAACGATCGGATAAAATAAAGATGCCTGTTTTTGAACGCGAAATGCTTACCGCTACCGGAGATAAAAAATTTATTGTATGGAATACCACCGTAGCCGAAGATGGCAGCCTGGTAAGTATTGGTTATGATATAACAGATAGAAAACGTGCCGAAAATTTGCTGGATGAAAAGGTAAAGCAGCTTCAGTTAAAAAACGCTGAAATGTTGGAAAGCATATCTTATGCGCAACGCATACAACAAAGTATTTTGGCTGATCGTGATGGGTTATCTCAATTAGTTGATGGTTCTTTTATTTACTACCAGCCAAAAGATATTGTTAGCGGAGACCTTTACTGGTACTACAAAAAAGAAACTAAATTATATGTGGCAGCTGTAGATTGCACCGGTCACGGGGTTCCGGGTGCGTTAATGTCGGTTATTGCAAATAGTTTGTTGCGCAACACCATTGTAAAAAGAAATTTAAACAACCCGGCCCAAATATTTTTTGCTTTAGATGAAGAACTGCAAGCCGCTTTGCTTACCCCAGGCACGGCCGATGGGATGGATATTGCCTTGGCAGAAATTGATCTGGAGAATAAAAAAATAAAATTTTGTGGCGCGTTTCGTCCTTTAGTTTTGGTAAGAAACAGCAAGATTATAGAATATAAGGCCAGCAAATACCCAATTGGTTTGTATGGCGACGTAGAAAAAAAGTTTGATTTGCATGAGTTCGACTTGCAAAGCGGGGATGCTTTGTATTTATTTTCTGATGGATATGTAGATCAGTTTGGCGGCGAGAAAAACAAAAAATTTAACCGTAAAAACTTTTACGAAATGCTGTTAAGCATACAAGAGATGAACATGGATGAGCAGGGTTCTTTCTTAGAGTATGCGCACAATAATTGGAAACAAGATGAACCCCAAACTGATGATATTTTGGTTATTGGCTTAAAAGTGTAAACAGTAAAACAGTATACAGTTAGCAGTTATTAATAAACAAATAACATGTGGTATTATTCTCTTATTTGGAGGGTTTAGGAGTTGGTTTTTGATTATACTCGAACTAAAAATACTTCGTTTTTATATTGAACTTGTTTCACTATTTTATGAGATTAAGAAAAGGGTTAGAAAATAAAAACACCTTAATATTTACCGCTTGTGCGATTTTTTACCGGTAAACTTATTAAAAGGTTTTCTCTTAGCTTTATTTTCGGGGGCGTACTCTGGTTGGGCACCAAGCTTTTCGGGTACGGCCAGTTTATTTACCGGGTAGCCAATTAGGTCTTCTATCTTTTTAAATTTATGCTGGTCGTGGTCGTTAACAAACGTAATAGCTGTGCCGGTAGTTTCTGCGCGGGCAGTACGGCCCACTCGGTGTATATAATCTTCGGCATCGCCAGGCACATCATAATTTACCACCAGGCTTATAGAATCTATATCAATACCTCTAGATAAAATATCGGTAGCTACAAGCACTTGTAATTTTTTGTTTTTAAAATTACGCAGTACTTCATTACGTTGGTCTTGCTCCAAATCTGAGTGAATAGCAGCCGTGTTAAATTTGGCGCGTATAAGTTCTCTTTCCAACTCTTTAACTTTATCTTTTTTAGAAGAAAAAATAATAACGCTGGTCATTTCTTTTTCACTTAGAATGCCTTTTAATAATTCTGATTTTTGCGCATCATAAACTACATAAGCAACTTGCGTAACACCGGCAGCAGGTTTAGATAGGGATATATTTATTTCAGATGGGTTAACCAATATTTTTTTAGCCAACGTTCTTATTTTTGGCGGCATGGTAGCCGAAAACATAAGTGTTTGCTTTTGCTTTGGCAAATAATCTATTATTTTTTGCAGATCTTCGCTAAAGCCCATATCTAACATACGATCGGCCTCATCTAAAATTAAATGTTTTAGTTTTTCGGTTTTTACATATCCCGCGTTTAAATGAGAAATAAGTCGGCCGGGTGTGGCTATTATAATGTTAGCGCCCTGAGTTAAAGCTTTTTTTTCTTGCTCAAAAGCAGAGCCGTTATTACCGCCAAAAATGGCCAAGGCACTTACCGGTGCAAAGTATGAAAAGCCTTGTAATTGCTCATCAATTTGTATGGCAAGCTCTCTGGTTGGTACTATTATTAGCGTGTTGATATAATCGCCGGGTTGCTGTATAATTTTATTAATAATTGGCAGCAAATACGCCGCTGTTTTACCGGTACCCGTTTGCGCACAGGCAATAAGGTCTTTATCGGCTAAAATAAGTGGTATGGCTTGTTCCTGTATAGGAGTTGCTTTATTAAAGCCCATATAGGTAAGGCCTTCGGTAAGTTCGGGTTGAAAATTAAATTCGTTAAATGTCATGGGATGTAAAGTAAGCAAAAATAAGCCAAGCTGCGGGCAAATGTTTTATAAATCTGTATTAAAATTAACGTTAGCCGCATCAATATATGTGTTGTTTATTCAAAAAAAAGTAATACTATTGAGAAAACAATTTTATCATGAAAAAACTACTATCATTAGCCTTAGCATTTGGTTTTATTGGTTTACAGGCGCAAAATAATTCTAAATATTGGAAACCCATAAACGAAAAAGAAATTTTGGTTGAAGGCATTCGCCAAATAATACCTAAAAAATATGTAACAATATCTTTGCAAAGTAATGAACTTAAAAAAGCCTTGTTTGCTGCGCCCAATGAAAAAACGGTTCTTATTAAAAAGTCTTCAACCGTAATTGAATTGCCTTTACCTGATGGCACTTTTCAGCGTTTTAGCGTGGTAGAAGCGCCTATCATGGCGTCGGGCTTAGCCGGTAAATTTCCTTACATAAAAACATTTAGTGTGCATGGTGTTGATGATGCGTTTGCTTCGGGTAAATTAGATTGGAACGATTTTGGTTTTCATGGAATGATCAAAACACCTAAAGGAGATTTTTTTATTGATCCATATACCAATACCGATGTAACTAATTATATTACTTATTATACCGCTGATTATGAAAGAGATATTAACCTGCGCATTCCGGAAGCAGAACTTACTGCGGGCACTTCGCTTAAAAAATCGAGATTGGCAAACAGAACAACCAGCACACAAATTTGTGTAGGCGATACGTTACGTACATACCGTTTGATAGTTGCCTGCACGGGCGAATATGCAAAAGCAGCCACCGGTTTAGCCAGCCCAACCATTGCACAAACACTTTCAAGGGTTGTAACAACTGTTAACCGTGTAGATGGTGTTTATGAAACAGAATTAGCTTACAGAATGGTTTTAATTGACAGTGAAACAACGTGTTTGTTTACCAATCCAAATACAGATCCTTTTAACGGAAACAATAACGCAAACATATTATTAGGCGAAAGCCAAACCGTTATTGATGCGCGTATTGCGGATACCGATTATGATATGGGGCATACATTTAGCACAGGCGGCGGCGGTGTATCAGACTTAGGCGTTGTTTGCCAAAGCGGGTATAAAGCAAGCAGTATTACCGGCGATCCAAGCCCGGTTGGAGACTCTTACGATATTGATTATGTAGCACATGAAATGGGACATGAAGTGGGTGCTAACCATCCTTTTAATTCTAACTTAAGTAATTGTGGCGGCGGTAACCGTAACGCAGGTACAGCGGTAGAGCCAGGTAGTGGTATTACCATTATGGCGTATGCCGGTATTTGCGGAAGCGATGACTTGGCTGCACATAGCATACCTTATTTTCATACCATAAGTTTTGATGAAATAATAGCTTATACACAAACAGATTACGGTAATGATTGCCCTGTACATAGCGCAACCGGCAATAATATACCGGTAGTTACAGGTTCTGCTACTTATACTGTACCTGCTAAAACACCCTTTACATTAACAGGTTCTGCCACCGATGTTGATGGCGACAGTCTTACTTATTCTTGGGAAGAAGTTGATTTAGGTACAGGAACCGGTAATACATGGAACTCGGGCAGCGCGCCATTTTTTCGTTCTTTTAACCCAACTACTTCGCCTAGCAGAAGCTTTCCTAAATTAAGTACTGTTTTAAATGGTACTGTAAACGTACTGGGCGAATTTTTACCTACAACTGCGCAAACACTAAAATTTAGGTTAACTGCAAGAGATAATAAAATGGGCGGCGGCGGCGTATGTTATGCTTCATCCCAAGTTATTATTTCAAGTGCTGGTCCGTTTACTGTTTCTTATCCTAATGTTACCGGTATTACCTGGGCGTCTGGCAGTACACAAACTATTACCTGGAATGTTAACAATACTGATATTTTACCGGTAAGCTGTGCTAATGTATCAGTTTCTATTTCGTATAACGGAGGAACTACTTTTACAACTTTATCAGCCTCTACCCCAAATACCGGAAGCTTAACCATACTAGTGCCAACCATAACAGGTACCGTAACTACCTGTCGTGTAAAAGTTACTGCTATCGGTAATATTTTTTATGATATCAATGATAAGAATTTTACCATATCAGGCATGACAGGTATTGATAGTTATGCAGCTAATAACGCCTTTATGCAGTTAATGCCAAACCCGGCAAATGAGCAAGTAACCATTAGCATTAATGGCTTAAACAAAACACAAAAAAATACCTTAACTATGTATGATATTATTGGTAACATTATTTTAAAAGATGAGTTGGTTGCTAAAGATACGCAGGAAGTAACCTACGATATTGCCGGCATTAGCAAAGGCGTTTATATTATAGAAATAACAAATTCTACCCAAAAAGTAGTAAAACGATTGATAAAACAATAACATTTGACATAACTTAATTAAAAGAGCCTTTCAGTAATGAGAGGCTTTTTTTGTTACTTTAAAATAACTTAACGATTACTTAAGATTAGGATCGATAATTACTTATTATTTTTACATCATACTTTAAACAAATATGGATACTCTTACAAAAATTTTATTGGTTGATGATGAGCAGGATATTCTAGATTTTTTAAGTTACAATTTAGAAAAAGAAGGTTTTGAAGTACACACCGCCAGCAATGGTAAAGATGCCATAAAAACCGCTACCAAATTAACACCAGATCTTATTGTGTTAGATGTAATGATGCCTGGCCTGGACGGCATTGAAACTTGCCGAGAGATACGACAGATACCCGACCTTAAAAACACTATTATAGCTTTTTTAACCGCCCGCAACGAAGATTATTCTCAAATAGCGGGTTTTGATGTAGGTGCAGATGATTATATTACAAAGCCCATTAAACCACGTGTTTTAATAAGTCGAATTAAAGCTCTTTTACGCCGCGCATCAACCAGTGGCGAGCAACCAACCGATGTAATAGAAGTTGGTGGCATCCGCGTCGAAAAAGATCGCCATATGGTTATTAAAAACGGCATAGAAATGTCCTTCCCTAAAAAAGAATTTAAACTTTTAGCGCTCTTAATAAGTAAGCCCGGCAAGGTTTTTAGCCGCGAGTATATTTTACAGCATGTTTGGGGTAACGAAGTAGTAGTTGGCGACAGAACCATAGATGTGCACGTTCGTAAATTACGCGAAAAACTTGGTGACGAATACATTAAAACCATTAAAGGCGTGGGCTATAAATTCGATTTTTAAAATATTTTCTTCACCATTTTAAGTTTTCCAAATGATGGAGGCGTTCCGGCGCATTAAAATTTACAACAATTTCAACATCCCCTTTGCCGTTGTGATGTAGGTATAAAGATTTTAAGATATAACTCATTGTATTAATTTTAATATTTCCTTCGCTAAATGTTAAGAAAGTATTTCTTAAAAGGGATTCTGGCCTGATCCTATCGCAAAACGCTAATTAACTTACTTAAACATTTCAATAAGCATAAATCTACTAAAGTAAATTGGTATAAAATTTTAAGTCTTAATTGATTAACATACTAAATTAAATATTTTGTAAGTTTGTACCCAATGTTGCGTAAAAGTTTCGCTATATTTTTTTTATGTGTGTACAGTTTAGTGCTGCTAAAACCTTTATCTCCTTTTGTAGATTACGCCATTAATAAAGATTACATCGTTAAAAACCTTTGCGAAAACCGTAAAAAACCAAAGCTTAATTGCAACGGTAAATGTCATTTAATGAAGCAATTAAAAAAAGCCAGCGCAGAAAACCAAACAGATGGAACTACCTCGAAAGGCTCTTCTAATCAAGAAGAAAATTGCTTTCATGTAAACTCTCTATTTAATTTTAAAACAACGGTTATTGTTTGTTCTATAAATAAGTTTTATCTACGTTCATTTAAAAATATGCTTTCTTCAAAACACTTACAAGATATTTTCCATCCGCCTCAACAAAGTTAATAGCCAATAGATATTAGTTAGCAGTAAGCTACCTATACGTATTAACCATTTCTATTAACTAGTAATTAATTTTTTACAAAATGAAGAAATTAACCATTCTTCTTTTTATTGCCTTGTTGCAACCATTTGTAACATACGCAACCGAAAAAGGAGATAGCACTAAATGCCGTTTTTCTTGCTGCAGACCTGATGCCGTTGCTCCCGCAGGTATCATGACCGATCATGTGCACGAAAAAGGAAAATTTTCCATTGCCTATACCTATATGCAGATGGCTATGAATGGCAATCAAACCGGGACAAAAAACGTAAGCAACCCCACTATTTTTAATACCTACTTAATGGCTACTACCCGTATGAAGATGCAAATGCACATGCTTATGCCTATGTATGGTGTTACAGTTAGATTGACAGTTATGGCCATGCTAAATTATAATGTAAATAGCATGAATATGAGTGCGCTACCAACATTAAGCGCAGCCGAATTACCTGCTTGTTGCAAGCCCACCGGTGCGTCGCCAAACGTAAGTAAATCATCGGGCTTTGGCGATACAAAAATATATGCTTTATATAATATGTTGCCTGCCTGCAATCATAGGTTGGTTGCTGGTTTAGGAGTAAGCTTACCAACCGGAAGCACCTATGCAAAAGGCGCTACCGTGCAAAGCAATTATGATGTGTTGCCGTATTGCATGCAACTGGGCACAGGTACTTATAATTTGTTGCCAAGTTTGGTGTATGTTGGTCAGGGTACGCATTTATCTTGGGGTGCGGCTTTAAACACAAACATTAAATTAGGCACTAACACTAATAATTATAGTGTGGGTAATGAGTATAGTGTTAGTTTGTGGTTGGCTTACCAACTTACAAATTGGATAAGTGTTTCAACGCGTGCCGAATATTATATGCAAGCTAAATTATATGGGTATGATGCAACTATAAATCAATCGTCTTTAAATGATGCTACCGCTAATACCACAAATTACGGTGGACAAAAAGTAAATGCTTATTTAGGTTTGAACTTATATGCGCCTACTTATTTTTTAAAGAGAGGAAGACTGCTTTTAGAATATGGCATGCCTGTTTATCAAAATGTGTATGGTTTGCAATCAACTGTAAGATCAACAGTTACAGCCAGGTTGCAATTTAATTTTTAAAAATAAAATCATGAAAATATAAAGCGTCATCATATTATTGGAAACAATCATTCTTATTAATCAATTTATCTTAATTAAAAAACACTTTTAAAAAACTTAAAATGAAAACAAATAAATTTATTTTAATATCCTTGGTAATTACATTTTTTTCTTGTAAAAAGAAAGATAGCACCACTCCTACTCCACCAACTCCTATGGGCATTATTGCGTTGCATATGCATACAAATATAGATGCTACCGAAGCAGACTCTGGTGTTGTAGTAATAGATTATTTACATCATCAAAAATTCCAATTAAACATAGCACAATTTTATATGTCAGGCATTGTGGCTTATAAATCTGATGGAACACCGGTTCAAATAAGCAATGCTTATCTCTTAAAAAACATCACCCAAGAAGAATACATCCTTGGACAAGTACCTGCCGGAAACTACAAAAGTATTTCGTTTAATGTAGGTGTTGATGCTGCAACTAATGGAATAAATCCCGCTTCTCAATCAGGCGTTTTAGGCATACAAAACCCAACTATGTGGTTTGGCAATAGTAATCAAGGGTATGTTTTTATGAATGTGAAGGGCTATGCAGATACAACTGTCATGCGTAACGGACAAGCAAACAAAGCATTTGCGTATCAACTAGGTGGAAACAATCAATTAAAAAACATTAGAATGCCTGATAAACCAAATAATGATTATATAGTAGTTACTACTTCAAATACAACAGCTTTACCTGCCGAGTTTCATTTAATTTGCGATTATGGTATTCTTTTAAACGGTGTAAATTTTAAAACAAACAACGCTGTGGCAACGCCTTTTAATAGCGATTCTACAGCGGTAAAAACAATTTATAATAGTATACCAAACATATTTAGGTACGAAGAATAAGATGAGTAATCTACTTCATAAAATAAAACAAGTATTTGTAGTTCCATTGGTAATTATGAGTGCTTGTTTTGTTTCTTGTAAAAAGAATGTAACCACAACTGAGGTACTGCCGGATGTGGTTTTTTTTAGTAATCATATTATACCAATCTTTAATGCTTCGTGTGTATCAAGTGGTTGCCATAGCGGAAGTTCTCCTGCGGCAAGTTTAAATTTAACTTCTAACGTGGCGTATTCTCAATTATTTTCTAAACACGAAATTGATACAATTAACGTAAATTCGAGCAGTTTATATACGGAAGTTGCTTCTGGGGCTATGCCAAAAGTAGCCAGTAAATTAAGCGATTATGATGTTAGTTTAATTCAAAAATGGATACAGCAAAAAGCAAAAAATAATTAATGAAAAATAAAATTTATATACTATTAATTTTAGGCGCTATGCTTTGTATGGTGTTATATTACTTAAGCACTAAACTAAATAAACCTATAAAAACGCTGGCATATTTTGATCCTAAAAATCATTCGAAAGCTAAAATAACAGAGCATCATACGATACCTGCGTTTAGTTTTATCAATCAGTATAATGAAGTAGTTAACGAGCAAACAACAAAGCAAAAAGTATATGTAACCGATTTTTTTTTTACTACCTGCCAATCTATTTGTCCAGTTATGAGTCATCAATTAGAACGAGTTTATAAAGAATTTAAAGAAAGAAATGACTTTTTAATTTTATCGCATACCGTAAACCCGGAAACCGATTCGATACCGCAATTGTTGCAATATGCTAAACAACATGGCGTAACTGATTTGCATTGGCTTTTTTTAACCGGAGATAAAAAGCAGTTGTATCAATTGGCACGCAAAGGTTATTTATTAAATAATGAAGAAGGTAAGGGCGATGCTGATGATTTTATACACACGCAAAATTTTGCCTTAATAGATAAAGAAAAACATATACGTGGTTTTTATGATGGAACAGATACAGCAGAAGTTACTCGGCTAATAAACGACATCCATATTTTGTTTGATGAATATGCTTATAAGAATTAATTTTCATAAAATAATTAATACCAAATTGCAGCGCGACTAAAAAACCGTAAATTTAGTCCCAAAATAAAATACCATGGCTATTTATAAATTTAGAATTACGTTTGAAGATTATGAAGATATATCTCGTGATATTGAAATAAAATCATCACAAACTTTTTTCGATTTTTATCAAATCATTTTACAAAGTATAGGTTTTGATAAGAAACACCCTGGCTCTTTTTTTGTGAGTGATGATTATTGGCGCAAATACACTGAAATAACTTTACTGGAAGAAGATGTAGAACCGGGCGTTAAATTAATGAAGTCGGCAAAAATTGCCACCTATATAGAACAGCCAAATCAACGCTTTCTTTTTTTATATGATAAAGATGTACGCTGGTCTTTAATGATAGAACTTATAAAATTAGTAACCGAAGATCCTAAAGCATCTTACCCACGTTGTGTAAAAATTGCAGGGGGTGCGCCTAAACAATACAAACAGCAGCTTATTGCTAAATTAAAAGAAGAAGTTGAAAAAGGCGTTGATGATGAAATAATACGTGACGATGAAGTTTATAAAGCCATTTCTGAAGAGAAAATTATTTTTGATGAAGCCGAAGAAACATCTTTACACGAAGATGAAAACGACTTAGTAGAGAAAGACCCTGACGATGAAACGGAAGAAGGCGAAGAAGATGAAAGCCATCATGACGAAGAACAGGAAGAGGGCGGCGATGCCTGGTAGATTTTTTAGTTAAGAGTGAAGAGTTAATAGTATTGAATTAATAGGTATTAAAATTGCTTTACCTGGTAACTCTTACCTATACTCTATAAACTACTTCTTTAAAAAAGGAATTTTACTTACTAACGCTTTAATGTTTTTATCACGTATTTGCACAAAAATTTCTGTACCTGCTTTAGTCATATCGGTTTTTACGTAACCCATGCCAATAGCTTTATTTAGTGTTGGAGATTGCGTACCAGAGGTAACCACGCCAATGTGTGTTCCTTCAGCATTTACAATAGGATACCCATGACGAGGAATGCCCCTATCAATCATTTCAAAGCCCACTAATTTCTTAGTTAAACCTTTTTCTTTTTGAGCCAGTAAAAAATCTTTGTCAATAAAATCTTTGGTAAATTTTGTAATCCAGCCTAACCCTGCTTCCAACGGAGAGGTAGTATCATCAATATCATTTCCGTATAAGCAAAAACCCATTTCAAGTCTTAGTGTATCGCGTGCGCCCAAGCCAATTGGTTTAATACCAAATTCTTTGCCGGCTTCAAAAATAGCATCCCAAATTTTTTTGGCATGTTCGTTATCAAAGTAAATTTCAAAACCACCCGCACCGGTATAACCTGTGTTAGATATAACCACGTTATCAATGCCGCAAAAAGTACCTTTAACAAAACTATAATATGGAATGTCGGCTAATTTAACAGGGGTAAGTTTTTGCAGCGTTTCTATAGCTTTTGGACCTTGTATAGCAAGTAAAGAAGTTCTATCTGAAATGTTTTTCATATCAACGTCTTTTGTATTATGGCTGCTTATCCAGTTCCAATCCTTATCAATGTTAGAAGCGTTAACCACTAGCATATATGTTTTCTCATCTATACGATATACTAAAAGATCATCTACAATGCCGCCTTTTCCGTTAGGTAGGCAAGAGTATTGGGCTTTGCCATCGGTAAGAACAGCCGCATCATTAGAGCTAACACGCTGTATAAGATCTAACGCATTTTCTCCTTTTAAAATAAATTCGCCCATGTGACTAACATCAAAAACACCTACCGAATTTCTTACCGTGGCATGTTCATCGTTTAAGCCTGTATAGCTAACAGGCATATTATAACCAGCAAACTCAATCATTTTTGCGCCAAGCGAATGGTGTTTTTTATCTAAAGCAATTGTTTTCATGAAATATTTTTTTTGTTTATAGCGTTGCGAATATAAATATTCTACACCAATGTTGAGGCCTTGCCACACTTACATTTTATGATCTTTTATTAATGTTGCATCACAATCTCGGTAAAGACAATAATTTTTTCAGTTTCGGTAGGGAGAAAAGTGGTGCAATCTTCATCGTTTTTAAACCAGGTAACTTGGCGTTTTGCGTAGTTGCGGGTGTGTTGCTTTATTAAATCGGTGGCTTGGGCTAAAGAAATTGCGCTATCAAAATATTGGAACAACTCTTTATAACCCACCGTGTTTAAAGCGTTTACCTTTTTGAAGGGATACACGCT
Source organism: Bacteroidia bacterium (assembly GCA_038206945.1). Lineage (GTDB taxonomy): Bacteria > Bacteroidota > Bacteroidia > B-17B0 > Aurantibacillaceae > PALSA-968. The sequence continues at coordinate 14,068 of JBBRAG010000039.1, forward strand.
TTCGGCTTCTTTTAACAAACCTTGCTGCATCATAACATCTACGCGATGATTAATTTTTTGATAAAGCGTTTCTCTTTCTTCATTAATGAAAACTTTAATGGCGTTAAAATTTCGTTTTACGGCATTGTTTTTTCGAAAGGATGAATAGGGTTTACCGGTAACCAAACAAACTTCTAAGGCACGCATTAAACGTTGCGGGTTTTGTATATCAGCTTGGTTATAAAAATCGATGTCCTTTTCTTTTACCTCATTTTGCAACCAGCTTAGGCCTTGCAAATTGTATTGCTCAGTAATTTGATTTTTAATAAGGGGGTTGCTTTCTATGCCCTCGTCAAAGCCTTTGCAAACGGCATCTATATACAAGCCAGTACCGCCACACATAATAACGATATTGTGTTTGGTAAACAGTTCATCTAGCTTATGGATAACATCTCGCTCATAATCTCCGGCGGTATAGGTTTGGTGGATGGAGATACAATCTATAAAATGATGCGGAACGGTTTGCATCTCTTTGTTAGTGGGTTTGGCAGTACCGATACTGATTTCTTTATACAGTTGCCGGCTATCGGCAGAGATAATTTCGGTATTAAAATGTTTAGCTAAGGCAACACTTAAGGCGGTTTTACCAACGGCGGTGGGGCCACAAATAATAAGTAGGTGTTTTGTTTGCATAGAGGCGCTAATTTAGTATTTAATTTTTACGAGACATTGAGGGTTGAGATATGAGGGTTGAGAAATAAAACCCCTCCTAAATTCTCCCTGCAAGAGAGCACTTATATCGGTGTGATTGTGCTTGAATTTTTATTTTATATATTTGGAAGGAAGAAACTAAAATCATTTATAAATAATAATAGAAAATTAAACCCATCAACAATCATTCAATGAGACAAATAATTATTATTTCCATTTTTATACTATCGCAATTCTTTAAAACAAATGCGCAAGAGGAGACTGAAAGTATCAAAAACGTTATTTTTCAGTGAACACCCGTACTTCGGCAACTCGCGCCGCTGCAGTGTGCCGTGAAACATTAACAGTTGTAGGTTAATGTATGTTGTATAAAAGATGGTAGTAGGTCTACCAGTATCGCTGTGCAAGCGGAGGTACTAAACCGCCTCTCGGTGCTAAAGGAGTAATTCGATGG
>JBBRAG010000040.1:0-13907 GCA_038206945.1 Bacteroidia bacterium
TTAGAGTGTTACCAAAATGTTATCCCGATTGGCTCAGTGGTTTCACAAAATCTTTAAAAGAGAAAGTGTTATACAAGTTTTACACGCACATTTTAAATCCATTCACGAAACAAAATCTTTTTGATAAAGGTTTCGCCTGGAAGAATACGATGTTAACCGCATTAGAGAATACACACCTTAAAAATCCTATTGATGTTCTTGTTGTAACAGGTGCGCCTTTTTCGTTATTGTATTATGGATCTCTTTTTAAAAAACTCCACAAAGAAATAGAGTATGTTGCGGACCTTCGCGATCCTTGGACCTGGGGAAGCTATTACGGCATACCTAACTTATCAAGATTTAAGAAAAAATATCAGGAGATATCTGAATATAAAACCCTGGAAGCTTGCGATATGGTTTGTTATCCTACTGAACACATGGGAAATGTTTTAAAGAGCCTTTACCCATCCTTTTCCTCAAAGCTATATCTACTTCCACACGCGTACGATCCGGATAAATTTCCGAATATAATAAAGGAAGAAAAGAGGGAAGGATTTATTTATGGTGGCAGCCTGTACCCAGGTATTGAAGAATATATTATACAGCTTGGTGAAATTGTGAAAGCAAATCCAGATTCAGGTTTTAAATGGGATATTTATACAGGGACAAATTACCCGCTTATAGATTCGGATTTTGCTAATGGGTCTATTCAAAAGCATTCGTTTGTTCCTGAACAGCAGTTGTTTGAAAAGATTACGAAATCTGCTGCTTATTTAGCTTTCTTCCCAATAACCGATAAAGATTTGATTTCAACAAAATTCTTCGAAATAATTTATACACAAACGCCAATTGTGTATATTGGAGAAGAGGGCGATGTTGGAAGATTTATTAGAGAAAATCGTGTAGGTGTCCATATTTTACCAGAAAATATGAAGCGTGATTTGCCAAAATATTTGAGTGGAAATGTGCCTTTTGATAAGACGTATTTTGACGTGAGTCAATATACATTTTCTTCCGTTACAGAGAAATTTTTAATTGCAATAAAGCACTTCAAACCTAAATAACGGGCATCTCCGGGAGATGTCAATTCCAGTCTTGCAGGGGCCATTATTGCAAACAAACACGACAATATAAATCAAGCTTTTGATTTTTCTACAGTTACAAAAACTAAACCCTATTTATTTTTGAACTCATTAGAAATTTATGATTCTGAAGGTACATTTATTGAATTTCCTATTTCAACTATTGAGTTAAGTAAATTGACCTTGTTAAAAGATAAATTAGTTAAAAAATATTTATGGAAAATAAATGATAGGGGTTGGGGCGATGGCACAAGTGCCCAAACTGCCACTTTAAAATCTAACTTTATTAATAGAGAAATGATTTCGATTGAGATGCTTAGTTTGGCAAAACTTGGTATTTATAAAAAATATTTAGAGGGCGATGATTATATGCATTGGATATCTCATCCAAAAATGTTTACCAAACACGGATTAAAAACTTTTGATAGTTTTTTAAAATTTGCAACTCATAAATTTACCTTAGAATACGATTTTAAAAAAATGATTCCTATAAAATATTAACATGAAATTACTTTTAGTTATTGGTACAAGGCCTAATTTTATTAAAGTTACACGCTTTAAAGAGGTGGCTAAAAAATATCCCAATATTGATATTAAGATTGTACACACAGGCCAGCATTATGATGCAACTATGGCCGATGTGTTTTTTCAGCAATTTAACTTAACACCTGATTATTTTTTAAATGTAGGTGTTGGTTCGCAAAATTTTCAGATAGCAGATATAATGTTGAAGCTGGAAGAATTGATTACTACAAAATTTAGACCTGATCTGCTGATGGTAGTGGGTGATGTAAATTCTACCTTGGCCGGCGCAATAACCGCAAATAAACTGAACATAAAATTAGCACACGTAGAAAGTGGCTTACGTAGTTTTGATGAAACCATGCCCGAAGAAATTAATAGAATTCTTACGGATAAAATTTGTAATTTATTTTTTGTTACTGAACCAAGTGGGTTAGAAAATTTAAAAAAAGAAGGCGTACAAAATGAAAAAATAAAGTTTGTAGGAAATACCATGATAGATACCTTGGTTGGCTTTTCTGATAAAATTGAACAAGCAGATATTTTAGAAAAACATAACCTTACCAAGCAAAAATATATTTTAGCTACCTTGCATCGTCCGGCTACCGTTGACTTTGAAGAAGGCCTAAAAAAACTGATTGAGCTTTTTGCAAGTATAACTAAAAAATGCAAAGTAGTTTTTCCTATACATCCTCGAACGGTTGCTAATTTGAAGAAATTTGGCTTGCATGATAAATTAATGCAAAATAATAATTTGATCATTACAAAGCCACTTGATTATTTTGCATTTCAAAAATTGATAAAATATAGTAAGTTTATTATTACCGATAGTGGCGGTATACAAGAAGAATCTACTTTTTTGCAAGTGCCATGTTTAACACTTAGAAATAATACGGAGCGTCCGGTTACCTGTACCGAAGGAACTAACACCTTAGTTAAGTTTGATATTACCGAAATAAGTAAATTAATTTCTGATATTGAAAACGGAACGTATAAAAAAGGAAAAATACCTGAACGTTGGGATGGACACGCTACTGAACGTATTTTTGAAGCAATAGCGGTACTATGATTTTTTTAACCTACAACGATAATTTTGGTGGAATTTATAAAAGCCAGGTTATTGATGTATGCAGTTTTTTGGAAAAACAAGGTAACGTAAAAGTTAAGTTAGTGGCATTTGTTTCTATTAGGAATTTTGTTTATCAAAAGCAGCAAATAAAAATAAATTATACTAATTGTTTAGTGTTACCGATGTTTCCTAAAGTGAAGTTTTGGAAAATGAACGCTTTAACTTTATTTTTTGTTTGTTTGTTTACCGGTGAAAAAAAAATTTGGGCACGTGGACCTTTTGCCGCAAACATGGCTATTTTTCTTGAAAATATTTTTTTAGTAAAAAAAGTTTTATTTGATGCACGTGGCGCTTACCAGGCAGAGTTAACAGAATATAAGGTAGTAGGCGATAGAAGTGTTATAAATAGTATAGAGGAAACAGAAAAAAATGCACTTAAAAAGAGTGATGCGCAATTGGCGGTTTCTACTAAGTTGGTTAATTGGTGGAAAACAAAATATAATTATACACCGGTTAATTATGCGGTTATACCCTGTACTCTAAGCGGCTTTTTTTATAAAGAATTTATTAATGAATTAGTATGGATAAAGGCACGAACAAAAGCTGGCTTTACCAAAGATGATATTGTTCTAATCTATTCAGGTTCATCTGCGGGCTGGCAATCTTTTAATTTAGTGGATGATTTTTTATTAAGGTTATTTTCTGAAAATATAAATTTAAAACTTATCTTTTTATCTAATGAGATACCAACTGAATCTAAAACATTTAAAAAATTTAGCGATAGAATACTTACCAAATGGTTAAAGCCCGAGGAAGTTAGCAGTTTACTGATAATTGCTGATTACGGAATTTTGATACGCGAGCAAAGTGTTACCAATTTAGTTGCTTCTCCGGTAAAGTTTGCCGAGTATTTAGCTTGTGGCTTGCAGGTATTAATATCTGATGGAATGGGAGATTTTACAGATTTTGTAAAAGAACATGCCTGTGGCCAATTATTTAGTGAAAGCTTACAACTTGAAAAAGTACCTTTTGAACAAAAAACTAAAACCCACCAACTGGCTCTTCAATACTTTTTGAAAGAAGCCGATGCCAATAAAGTCGCTTACCAAAAGCTGATGGCTTTTATTGGTTAATTAACCCAATAGTTTATTTTGAATGTTTGTTTGCGTTAGGGATGCAGCAAGAAAGCCTTTTTATGTACTCATAAAAGCTTTACTGCAGGCAGCCCGACGGCGTGCTTTGACAGGCTTAGAATAACGCACGCGTAACGCCAAAAAATAAAAATATTATAAATTTATAATGATAATAAGTTTTACATTCAATAATTATTAAGTAATGCTACCTTTGCAAGATATGACCGATGGGCATGAACATAAAAAATCGTTAAACGAGGTACATCAAACGGTAGATGTAACGGCTATTAAATCTCCGTTTAAAAAGTTTCTCGCATTTTTAGGTCCGGCTTATTTAATTAGTGTAGGCTACATGGATCCGGGCAACTGGGCTACTGATATAACAGGCGGTAGCAAATTTGGGTATTCGTTGTTATGGGTACTGGTTGTATCAAATTTAATTGCTTTACTTTTACAAAGTTTTTCGGCAAGGCTTGGCATTGTTACCGGTAAAGATTTGGCACAGGCATCTCGCGATATGTACCCGCCGATTATTAATTTTTTTTTATACCTGTTTGCAGAAATTGCCATTGCCGCCTGCGATTTGGCTGAAGTTTTAGGTATGGCTATTGGGTTAGAATTGTTATTTCATTTTCCATTATGGCTTGGTATTTCTATTACCATCTTCGATACTTTTTTACTGTTGTTTTTACTTAAAATTGGAATTAAAAAGGTAGAGGCTTTTATTATTGCTTTAATAGCTGTTATAGGTATTTCGTTCCTGATAGAATTATTTTTTGCTAAGCCTGAACTTACCCAAATTGCAGGTGGCTTAATACCTACCTTTAAATCAAATGAAGCGGTGTATGTAGCCTTGGCTATTTTAGGCGCAACCATTATGCCACATAATTTATACCTGCACAGTTCTTTGGTTCAAACACGCAAGTTTAAACGCACGCCTATTGATATAAAAAAGGCTATTCGTTTTAATAATATAGACTCTGCTATTGCGCTTAACTTAGCTTTATTTGTTAACGCTTCTATTTTAATTTTATCGGCTTCTGCATTTTTTTCTAATGGTTTATTTGGCGTAACAGAAATACAAGATGCTTATAAATTTTTACAGCCCTTGTTAGGAAGCTCTTTGGCTCCTATTTTATTTGCAGTAGCGTTGATTGCATCCGGACAAAGTAGTACTATTACGGGTACCCTTGCCGGACAAATTATTATGGAAGGGCACCTGCAACTTCGTATTCAGCCTTGGTTGCGTAGATTAATAACACGCTTGTTAGCTATTGTTCCTGCTTTATTAACTGTTCTATTAATGGGTGAAGGCGCTACTGGAAATTTATTAGTATTATCTCAATTTATATTGAGCCTTCAACTACCTTTTGCCATTATACCCCTAATTTATTTTACAGGTGATAAACATATAATGGGCGATTTTACAGTACGCCCTACCTACAAGGTACTTGCCTGGGTAGCCACCGCCCTCATAACAGGTTTAAATTTTTATTTTGTATTGGTGCAAAGCAATGAGTGGGTGCATGATGATAGGATATCTTTTACGGCTAAGTTCTTTTTATCGGTTGCGTGTTTATTAGTGTTTGTAATACTGCTGTTCGTAATTATATATCCGATTTTAAAAAGCAATAAAAAACAAAAAACCTTTACTTTACATAGTCAGCATAAGCTAAAACTAAAAAGTATGGAAGCGCCTAAAAATATTTTTATCTCTTTAGATTTTTCTTCCGCAGATAACAAGGCCTTGAATTATGCACTTACCCTTGGCGGCAAAGATGCAAAGTATAAATTAATGCACATTGTAGAAACCCCGGGCGCTATGATTTACGGTGCTGAAACAGAAGATTATGAAACTCGCAAAGATGTAGAAATTATGGAAAAGCATGTGGCCTTGTTAGAAGAGCAAGGCATTAAAGTAAGTTACTTAATAGGTTATGGAAATCCTAAAAAAGCTATTCCGCAATTAGTTAATAAACATGGTGCAGATATGTTGGTAATGGGTACACACGGACATAGCGGTATTAAAGATCTGTTGCTTGGTACAACTGTTGAAGATGTAAGGCATAACATTTCAGTGCCTTTAGTAATTGTATAATATTAAAATAAAAAATATGTTTAAAATACTAAAAGAAAAAACAGTTTTTAACGACAAGCTTATTGTACAAAAAGGCAAGATTGAATATAAAGACAAAAAATTTTCTCGTTTAAAATTAAAACGAGAAGATGCTGTGGCGGTATTGATCTTTAATACAGATTCCCAAAAAGTAATTCTTACCAAACAATTTCGTTACGCCATTGCATCCAAAACAAAACAACAAATTTTAGAAATTGTTGCGGGCAAGATAGATAAAGGTGAAAAGCCTTTACAAACTGCCATACGAGAAGTGCAGGAAGAAACCGGTTATAAAATAAAAGCTAATAAAATTAAATTTTTAGTATCCTGCTTTTCTTCTCCTGGATATACTTCAGAGAAGTTTTTTGTTTATTATGCAACCGTTACAAATAAAGATATAGTTTCGGATAAGCATGGATTAGAAAGTGAAAATGAATACATCCAATTAGTTGAAATGAGCATAACCCAATTTGCTAAACAAATTAAAATAGGAAAAATAAAAGATGCCAAAACTTACATCGCCGGACTCTACTTATATTCTAAACAAATTTTTAAATTAAAATAAAGCTAAAAAGATAATTCTTGTAGCTTCTTAAGCTGACTACAAAGCAGTTTACTTTCTTCAAAATTCAAGGTCTGTTGTCCATCACTGGCAGCTTCTTCCGGTACTTCATGCACTTCATAAATAACACCATCAGCACCGGCAACAGCACTCGCCAAGCCAATTTTACTCACATAATCTCTTATGCCAACTCCGTGAGAAGGATCAGCAATAACAGGCAAATGCGTTTTATCTTTTAAAACCTGAATGGCATTTATATCAAACGTATTTCTATACGCATTTTCAAAGGTACGTATGCCGCGTTCGCACAGCATTAATTTTTCGTTACCTGCACTAAAAATATATTCGGCACTTTGCAACAATTCATCAATTGTTCCACTCATACCACGTTTTATTAAAATGGGTTTATCAATCTCACCAAGCGAATCCAATAGATTAAAATTTTGCGAGTTGCGCGCTCCCACTTGAAACACATCTACATAATCGTGCATCTCTCTAATTTGAGAAACCTGCATTACTTCTGTAATTATTTTAATTCCATTCTCTCTGCAAATACTCGAAAACATTTTTAATCCTTCAATACCTAAACCTCTAAATGCGTAAGGCGAACTTCGGGGTTTAAAAACACCGCCACGCATAATTCTTATATTATTTTCTTTTAAATGCGCTACAATTTTTTGCACCTGTGCTTCATTTTCTATCGAACACGGACCAGCCATTACAGATAGTTGGTTGCCACCAATTACAACGCCATCGCCCAAATCAATGCTGCTGTAATTAACTTTCCATTTGCGCGACACCAATTTATAGCTATCGCTCACCCTGTGTACATCACGCACCCCGGTTAGGTTACCAATTAATCTAATATCAAAATCTTGTTTACCAATGCACACTAAGTATTTGCCAAATTGCGTGCTGACTTCTGTAGCTTTATAATAAATACTTTTTATAGTTTCCTGTATCAGTTGCTTTTGGTTTTCGCTAATTTGTTTTTCTAATTGTACAATCATAATTTTTATTTAATAGTTAATTTATCCTTCATTATAAATTTCCGTCATACTGATCTTGTCGGATTATGCGCGTTACGGCGCTTTGTCATTTCGTTCGAAGTAGAGAAATCTCTGCGCCGTCGGGCTTTTCGGTACAATCTTTTTATGATTTAGCTCATTGTTTTAGTTTTTTATTTGCATTCGCTTAATGCTAAAAAAGCATTTCATAAAAAGTATTTCCCCTTCAATCCCTAACGCAAATTTTACTATGGGTTTACTTTTTCTTTTATAATTATTTTATCAATAAAATTTTTAATAGCTAATTCTGTGTCCTTTTCATTTTCTAAAGCTTTTACAAAAGCACTACCAATTATGGCTCCGTTTGTATGCAGGCAAGCTTTATCAAAAGTTTCTTTAGTCGAAATACCAAAACCAGCCAACAACCCATTTTTTAATTTATACCCTTCAATTCGTTTAAAGTACGCTTGTTGTTCTTCACTAAAATTAGTTCTCGCACCTGTAGTTCCGCTGGTAGCCACTAAATAAATAAACCCGTCAGATAAATCATCAATCTTTCTAATGCGCTCTTCTGTTGTATCAGGTGTTATTAAAAAAATATTTTTGATGTTATATTTTTCAAACAAACTTTTATAATGGAGTTGGTATTCTCTCATTGGCAAATCAGGAAAAATCAATCCATCAAATCCATTTTCAGCAGCTCGCTTCAAAAATTTCTCAACTCCATATTGCAATAACGGATTTACATAACCCATCAGCACTACAGGCATGGTTATATGCGGGCGCATGTTTTTAGTCTGCTCAAAAAGCAAATCTAAATTCATTCCATTTTGCAAAGCAACTTCGCTACTATGTTGTATAACTGATCCATCTGCCAACGGATCTGAAAATGGCATACCAAGTTCTACCATATCTGCACCGTTCTTTTCTAAAGAAGATAAAATTTCCATCGTGCTATTCAACGCAGGAAAACCTGCCGTAAAATAAATAGACAAAATATTTTTACTTTTCTTTTTAAATAATTCTTTAATTCTATTCATTGCAATTAATTTATATGCTTCATATAAGTTTCCAAATCTTTATCTCCTCGTCCGCTTAAATTCAAAACAATAGTTTCATTTTCTTTAAATTTAATTTTTTCCAATACAGCCAACGCATGCGAACTCTCCAAAGCAGGAATAATACCTTCCAGTTTGCATAATAAAAATGCGGCTTGCAAAGCTTCATCATCTGTGATGCTTAAAAATTCTCCACGTTTAGTTTCGTTTAAATGTGCGTGCAAAGGCCCAATACCCGGATAATCCAACCCAGCCGAAATACTATAAGGTTCGGTAATTTGTCCGTACTCATCTTGCATCAACATTGTTTTACAAGCATGTATAACACCCGAGGTGCCAATAGCAAGTGTAGCTGCCGTATGTCCTGTTGCTATCCCATGCCCTGCTGCTTCTGCACCAATAAGTCGCACATTTTTTTCATCTAAAAAATGGTAGAACGCACCAGCTGCATTACTGCCACCACCCACACAAGCAATTACCGCATCAGGATTTTCTTTACCCGTTTTTTCTAAAAGTTGTTTTTTAATTTCTTCACTAATAATCGATTGAAAACGAGCCACCATATCCGGATAAGGATGGGGACCAACCACCGAACCGATGATATAATGCGTGTTGTGTGAGTTATTGATCCAATCTCTGATCGCTTCGTTGGTAGCATCTTTCAACGTTTTACTTCCGCAAGTGGCGGGCACAACTTTAGCGCCTAACAATTTCATACGAGCAACATTTGGAGCTTGTCTTTTTATATCGACTTCGCCCATGTAAACAACACATTCAATATTCATTAAAGCACAAACAGTTGCTGTTGCAACGCCATGCTGACCAGCACCTGTCTCTGCAATGATGCGGGTTTTACCTAAGCGTTTTGCCAATAAAATTTGACCGATGGTATTATTTATTTTATGCGCACCGGTATGATTTAGGTCTTCTCGTTTTAAATAAATATTGGTTTTATATTTTTCAGATAAGCGCTTAGCTAAATACAAAGGCGTTGGCCGGCCGACATAATCGTGCAATAAATTGATAAACTTCTTTTGAAAGTTTTCTTCATAAATTATTTTTAAATAGTTTTCTTGAAGCTCTTGCACGTTTTTATACAATAACTCCGGAATGAAAGCCCCGCCAAAGTTCCCGTAATACCCGTTTTCATCTACTTGATAATTCATGCGTTCTTAATTTTATTACTTAATATTTTTACTTTTTCAATATCTTTTATACCAGCTTCAGTTTCAAAACGACTGTTTACATCAACAGCTATTAGATTTGAAAATTTAGATTTAAGTTTTAAAACTTCGTCTATGTTTTCTAAATAAACTCCTCCGCTAAGAAAAAATGGTTTTTGTAATTTATACTGCTTTAGTTTTTTCCAGTCAAAAATTTCTCCGCTGCCTCCAAACTGCTTACTTTTAGAATCGAATAAAAAATAAGTACACCCATTTTCATATTGATTAAGAATTGAAAAATCAAAATCATCATCTACTTGAAATGCTTTTATAACCTGAATATATTTTTGTATTTCGATACAAAAGGCAGCTGTTTCATTCCCGTGTAATTGCACATAATCTAATCCGTAACGTGAAGCAATATCTAAAATAGTTACTTCGTTTTCATTGACAAACACGCCAACTTTTTTAGTAGAAGAAATACTTTGCGCAAATTCAACAGAAAGTTCGTTACCAACATATCTTGGCGATTTGCTATAAAATATAAATCCAACATAATCAGGCTTAGATTCTAAAACCTGTAAAATATTTTCTTCGTTTTTTAAACCGCAGACTTTAAATTTCATGCTGGTACCGTTTTATTTTGCAACTGCTTTACTTCTTTAATAAATTGCATACAGGCTTCTTCCGGTCGGCCATGTTTCATAAAAAATTCTCCCATTAAAAAACCATTAAAGCCAGCGTTTTTTAATTGAACTAATTGCTCGGCTGTTTTAATTCCACTCTCAGATATTTTTAAAACAGAAAAAGAAATTTTCGGTAAAATAGCTAAAGAATTTTGAATAGAAACTTCCATTGTTTTTAAATTACGGTTATTGATTCCAACAATTTCAATCTCCGGAATAATTTTATCCAATTCATCTTCGCCATGAATTTCAAGTAAAACTTCCATACCCAAATCGTTAGCAAGTTTGGTATAATTTTTAATTTGTTCTTTTTTTAAAACAGCAGCAATCAATAAAATAACATCTGCACCAATACTTTTTGCTTCTGTAATTTGATATTCATCTACCACAAAATCTTTTCGTAAAATGGGACAGAAGTTAAATTTTCTCGCTGTCGTCAAATCTTCATTCTTTCCGCCAAAAAAATTAGTATCCGTTAAAATAGATAAAGCACTTGCGCCAGCTTGCATATAACCCAATGTGGTTTTTTCTATATCAGCATATTTATTTATAAAACCACGCAAAGGAGATTTACGCTTAAACTCTGCAATAATTCCAGTCAAATCATTTCGCTGTAAATATTTTTTAAACGATACACAGGGCGAATTAAAGTAAATTGTTTTCTCCAAAAGTTTAACAGGATAAAGACTTTTCCTTTCAGCTACTTCTTTCTTTTTAAATTCTATGATTGTTTGTAAAGTATCCATCTATTGATTATTTATAAGATTTGTAAAAATATTATAAGCTTTTTTTGATTCAATTATTTCTCTTGATTGAAGCAGGCAATCTGCAACTGGTTTGTTTGTGTAACAATGTACCGCATAGGCTGCATTAATTGCAAGCACATCTTTCTGTGGTTGAGTTCCTTTGTTTTGAAGTACGTTAATAAAAATAGTGGCAGCTTCTTCAACGGTATCTCCACCAAACAGATCTTCTTCTTTTATAATAGGTAAATTAAATTGTTGCGGACTAACAACTTGTTCTCCTTGTGGAGAGTAAATTTTAAAATTATCCGTACACGAAATTTCATCGTAACCATCCATTGAATGAACGATGCAATATTTTTGATTTTCTTTCTGCAATAAATAATGATACACCCGCGCCAATTCTAAACTATATACACCTACCATTTTATGCGTTGTTTTTGCCGGATTTACTAAAGGACCAAGCATATTAAAAAAAGTTTTTACACCCATTTCCTTACGAATAGATCCCACTGCTTTTAAGGCAGGATGAAATAAAGGTGCGTGCATAAAACAAATATTATTTTTATCTAATTGCTTGTTTAACGCATCTACATTGTCTGTAAACTTGTAACCTAAGTATTCTAACACATTAGATGAGCCGCTGATAGACGACACACCGTAATTACCGTGCTTAGCAACAGGCACGCCGCAAGCCGCAGCCACAAAGGCAGATAGCGTAGATAAGTTGAATGTGTTTTTACCATCGCCACCTGTACCGCAAACATCAATAGTTTCTTTTTCAATAGAAATAGGAATGCACAATTCAAGCAACACATCGCGATAACCGCTAAGTTCATCCACATTAATTGGTCGCATTAAATAAACAGTAAGCAAAGAAGCCACTTCAGCAGGATTACATTTTTCTTCTGAAATTAAAAGCAAGACCTCTCTCGCCTCTTGTTTAGTAAGCGTTTGACTATCGTATAATTTTTTTAAATACTTTTTCATTTTAATTATTTATCCAGTTACTGATAATTTGCTCACCATATTCAGATAAAATAGATTCGGGATGAAATTGTACGCCTCTTACATCATTGGTTTTATGTTTCATTGCCATGATATTTTTATCTTCATCAATTGATGTAATATCAAAGCAATCGGGCAATCCATTTGTATCAACTACCCAAGAATGGTATCGTCCGGCTTTAAATTCTTTCGGGCAATTTTTAAATAAAATATCTTCTTTTATAATTTGAACAGGCGTTGCAATACCATGATATACATTATCTAAATTTTTAAGTTTCGCTCCGAAAGCCTCGCCAATAGCTTGCAAGCCAAGACAAACACCCATGATAGATTTTGTTGGCGCATACATTTTTATAACATCTAACAAAATTCCAGCTTCATTTGGCAAACCCGGACCGGGAGATAAAAGTATTTTATCATAATCGTTGATTTGCCGTATAGTAATTTTATCATTACGATAAATATCAATTTGATGATTGCAAACTTTTTCAACTAGATGGACTAAGTTGTATGTGAAACTATCGTAATTATCAAATACTAAAATTTTCATTTCCGTTTTATTTTTTGATTAAATTATGTTCTGAAGCCAATACAACTGCTTTTTGTAAAGCCCCAATTTTATTATAAACTTCGTTTAATTCGTTTTCATTAATCGAAGAATCTACAATGCCTGCACCAGCACGGTAATACAAGGTGTTTTTTTTGCTCAAAAAAGTACGTATCATAATAGCATGGTTTAATGAACCATCTAAGCCAATTAAACCAACAGCTCCGCCATAAAAACTTCGAGAAGTTTTTTCGTAGGTGTTAATTAGTTTCATAGCATTGTGTTTTGGCGCGCCCGATAAAGTGCCTGCAGGAAAAGAATCACACAATACTTTAAACGAAGAAGATTTTTCTTTTAGCAAACCCGTAACTTTTGAAACCAAATGAATAACGTGCGAATAAATCTGTGCTTCTTTTAATGTTTCCACTTTTACATCATTGCAATGTCGGCTTAAATCGTTACGTGCTAAATCAACCAACATCATGTGTTCAGCATTTTCTTTTTTATCTTGTTTTAATTTTTCGATAGATTTTAAATCTTCTTCATCATTATCTGTTCGTTTGTAAGTACCTGCAATTGGATGAATTTCTGCTTTATTATTTTGAACAACCAACTGCGCTTCGGGAGACGAACCAAATAATTTAAAATTTCCATAATCGAAATAGAACAAATACGGCGAAGGATTTACACGTCGTAATTGACGATATACATTAAATTCATCTCCTTTAAAAGCCCTGCTAAATCTACGAGACAACACCAACTGAAAAACATCTCCACGTTTGCAATGTTGCTTAGCTTGCTTAATCATTTTTAAATAATCGGCATCTGTATTATCAGAAAGTTCTTCTTCATGTATGGAAAAAGAAAATTCGGCTACTGTTTTATTTTGTAATAGATGTTCTATTTCTATGATTTGTTGATTCAACTCAATTTCATTCTCGGCATTGCAGGTAATTTCTACTTCATCATTAAAATGATTTATAACAATGGTGTTTTTATAAAGGGAATAAATTGACAAAGGAATATCAGTTTCTTTAGCACCCTCTTTCAGTTTTATATCTTCCATTAACTGCACAGCTTCGTAAGATGTATAACCAAAAAGTGATTGTTTTTTATTCTCCATTTCAAAGCAAGCAGAAAATTCTTCGATGGTTTCGTTTAAAGAAATTGATTTGGCCTTTACTTTAATTACATTTCCATTCGTAAAAACAACTGCATTATGTTTAACAATA
>JBBRAG010000041.1:0-13728 GCA_038206945.1 Bacteroidia bacterium
TAAACCAATACCACGCGTACCGCCGGTGATAAGAACTACCTTACCAGAAAAATCTAAAAAAGAGTTACTCATAATTACTTAGCGAATGCTACAAATTTATCAATAAGGCCTTGGATGTTTTTGATGTCTGATAACTCTGTACGAGGAATTTTAATTTTAAGTTCGCGCATAGAACCAGATACAATCTCAACAATATCAAGGCTGTTAGCACCATAATCTATAAATGATTTAGATGCGTCAACTTTTTCTGTAATACCCGGCACTGATTTCTTTAAATGTTTCTCAATTACGTTTAAAATTTCTTCTGTTCCCATTTTGGATTTAATTGTTAATTATGATTAATTGTTTTCAAAGGGGCAAATTTAATTAAAAATTGCAATCTCGCACATATTTTAATTTCAAAAAATTAACAAATTACTAATTGCTATTTAATAAATGATTAAACAGTTTTCCGGTCAAAAGATGCAAAAATTACCCTCACATCTAATAATTTGTTATTTTTGCCCCTTAGTTTTTGTTAAATGGCACAATCTTCTCATAAAAATAAATTAGTACAGCTTTCTTATAGTTCTGATGGGATTGTAACTATGCAAATGATTGATGCCGCCAGCAAAAATGGCTTAACGCCTCATTTTATTGAAGACCTTATTAATTGCCTAAATGAAGTAAAAGTTAACGAAGATGTTAAAGTACTGTTAATGACCGGTTTACCCCAAGTGTTTTGCTCGGGCGCCGATTTAGATACCTTAGTAAAACTTTGCAAAAGAGAGCTAAAACCGGTAGATATTATACTATCTAAAATGATACTAGATATACCCGTTCCGGTAATATCAGTCATGGAAGGCCACGCTATTGGCGGCGGTTTAGCCCTTGGTTTATGTGCCGATGTAGCTATTTTGGCCGAGGAAAGTCGATATGGTTGTTCGTTTATGAATATGGGTTTTACACCCGGCATGGGCATTACCAAGCTGATGGAACATTATATGAGCCCGGCGGTTGCGCAAGAAATGCAATACACGGGCAAGTTTTATCAAGGTAAAAACTTAATAGGTAAAACAAACTTTAATTATATTTTGCCAAAGGCAGAAGTAATGGATAAAGCGCTTGAGTTGGCAGAAGCTATGGCCGAAAAACCTCGCAAAGCCTTATCAGTATTAAAAAGATACCAAAGCATGGCTCGCCGCAAAATGTTTGAAGAAACATACAGCATTGAAACCATGATGCACGAATTAACGTTTAACGAAGAAGAAATATTAAAAACTATACAAGAAAACTATGTCAGATAACAAACAAAGAGTGGTTTTAATAACCGGCGGCACTAAAGGTATTGGTAAAGAAATGGGCTTGAAATTTGCCGAACATGGCGACCAGGTTGTAATTACTTACGGTTGGGGCAGTATTGAAGAAGAAGATGTGATAAAAGAATATACGTCGCGTGGTTTACCGGCTCCGTTTTTAAAGCAAGCCGATGTTATTAATAACGAAGATACTATTGAGTTATTGACTGAAATTAAAGAACGTTTTGGGAAATTAGATGTGTTTATCTCTAACGTATCATTTACTACGCTGGTAAAAAACATGGACGATTATAACGAAGCGTACTTATTAAAAAGCATTGAGTACAGCTGTTGGCCAATGATTGAATATACGCGCCAAATGAAAAACATTTTTAATGCGTATCCAAAATACGTGCTGGCGTTATCTTCTCACGGCCCTGATCGTTTTCATAAAAACTACGATTTTGCCGCAGCAACAAAATCATTAAACGAAGTTTTGGTAAAATACCTAACCTACCATTTTTATGATGATGGTGTTATTTTTAACGTGTTACGTACGCGTCCGGTTATAACAGCTTCCTTATTATCAACGCTTGGCAATGAGTGGGTTGAGTTTATTGCAAAATATGATATTCCGGGCACGCACATAGAATTGGAAGAAGTTGCTAAGGTTGCTTACATGATGACCAGCGGATTGATGGATGGCATTAGAGGGCAAACTATTACTGCCGACAGAGGTTATGATTTTATGGAAGGTTTACAACGTATGTACATTGACCAAGAAGAATTAGGATTGTAAAATTTATTCTTTTAAAAAAATAAAAGGCGCAGATTATAATTTGCGCCTTTTTTATGGTATTAGGTGATGTTTGCGTTAGGGATGGAACGAAAATCCTTTGCTGTAATCTGCAAAGATTGAAGGGAGAGCCCGACGGCGCAAGAGGCTTATTGAACTGTACAAAATGATATTGCGCAGGAACGCCAAAAACAAATTAAGATTAAACCGCAGGTTGCATTTTTACAGTCTTAACAGGCGCTACGTAATCATCAATACAGCGTGTACGCTCTTTTAAAAAGGCAATAGCTTGTTCTTTAGTTTTTATTTCAGGATTTACAATAACCATTTTTTCAGCTAAGGCATTGTAATTTTTACACATCAGGTAAAACCACACCATAAAAAAATCTATTCCTTGAAAAATAATGGCATTGTCTTTTGTGTATTTATCAATGTTATTTTTAAATTCATCAGGCAATTCTAACCAATGCATGGCGGGTTTTAAATGATGAACGATGTGATAACCATCGTTAAAGCAAGTGTGGTTATAGCGCACATTAATGCAATTAATAGAATTTGTATAACTGTTTTTTGGGGTGCTTTTTTCAATAAAAGCGTGTTGTCCCCAGTTGCCGGCAAGCATTAAAAAACGGACTACAAATACCGGAACTACAAAAACAAATAGCGAGGCTTGCCAATTAAAGAACATAAGAGCGATAGCTACAATCCAAAATGAAAACTCGCCAATTAAAAAGCTTTTTCTGATTTTTGCACGATTTTTCTTTTTTAAATACGCCGCTAAATCGTAAATACCTTTTACCATAAATTCGTAATAGTAATGTAAGAAGCCGGTAAAACTATCACGTTGATATTTCATGGTGCTGCTTAAATCGCTTGGCATATTTTCTTCGGCATGATGCATCCCTAAATGATGTGCAAAATAAGATTCGGGTGTTTCTCCAAAGAATGGCCCAATTACCCAAGGAATAAAATTATTTAAAAAACTGTATTCTTTTTTAAATAAAGGACGATGAGAGGTTAAGTGCAACATTAAAATAAAAGAACCCGTTAGTACCCCAAAATTAAATGCGTAATAAATAAGTACCAACCACCAGTTTAAATTGCCTGGTATAAAAAGATAAACTGCAAACGGAATAGTGGTAATAAGTATTAAGCCGCAAAGTTTAATAAACGACATATCGCGTTTATCGTTCAGCATTTTAATAAAGAAGCGTTCTATAAAATTAAATTTTGTTTTTTCTTTATAAACCGGATCTGTTATGGTAATATCTTGAATATTGGTCATTTAATATGAACGAATAATTATTTATTATTTGTTTGCTGATTTTTAAAATCGGTTCTAAAAATAATATCCCAAAATTTAGAGCTTACACCATATCCATTATCATGATCCATATAATGATGCACCATGTGATGTTTTTTAATGCGCATTAACATGCCGCTTTTAAATTGAAAATGATGGATAGCGTAATGTGACATATCATACAAAAGATAACCAATTACAAACCCACTAAAAAAAGGAGCAACGTATTCTGTACCCAAAATAGCAGCAAATAAAAAATAATATAAAAATGCTAATGGAATGCTCACCGCTGGCGCCATTACCAAACGATTTGCATCATTAGGATAATCGTGATGAACGCCGTGAAATATAAAATGTATGCGTTTGCCAAGTGTTGAAGTTGGATGGTAATGAAACAAAAAACGGTGCATAATATATTCTGTAAGCGACCATACAAATAAACCTGCGGCAATTAATAAAATGATAGGCAACACCGCTAATGAGAAAACAAAAATAGTTTTATATAGAAAGAAAAGAACTACCGGCACAAATAAAATTAAAGGTGTTACAGGATGAATTTTAGAAAACATTTCGAAGAAATTGCTTTTAAACATCCTGCTTGACTCTTGACTGTTAGATACAAATTTTGGTTGTTGCATTGCTGTTTTTGTTGGTTGAATTGACGGTAAAAATACGAAAAAATCGATTATGAAAATGTGACGTTTTTAACGTTTAATCTTCCATAAACTCAGCCAAATTTATTAAACGCTCGCTAATTTCTGGGTCGTTTAGTTTGGCTGCCAGTATATTCATTCCCAATTGCGCAAGTTCATCTTTTTGGATATTTGCTTTATACAGCAATTGTTTTACATCGCCCACCGGATCTTTTTTGCAGTTTTTCATAGAAGAAATTGCCTTTGTAATAGCATCTTCTATATCAGTGGTTTTTATAATTTCATCGGTAATTCCCCATTGTAAAGCTATTTCGGGAAGATAATTTTTGCCCGTAAGTACCATTTTTTTAATGCGTTGCGGTGATAAACGGTTTAATAAAGCCGGCATAATCATACCGGGTATTAAGCCTAACAAGCCTTCTGGCAATGAAAATGTACTTGTTTCGTTTGCAATAACATGGTCGCAGGCACAAACAACGCCCATACCCCCACCCGATGCTGCGCCTTTTACAACCGCTATTGAAATGAAAGAACCGGTTTGTAGTTTTTTTAAAAATGCGCCATACTCTTGCATTTGCGGCATGTAGTTTCCGCCTGCATTTTTGGTAACCCATTTTAAATCTAATCCATTGCAAAAAATGGTTTCGCTTCCTTTTAAAACAAGAAAACGTGTACCATCTTTTTCTGCTTCGCTTAATTGATTAGATAAACTACTGATAGATTCAGGGTTTAAAAGTGATGGGATTGTTATTTCTTTAATCATTTTTAATGCGGTTTATTCATTAGCAGCTTTTAATGCTTGCAACTCAATATCTGCCGACAAACTAAAATCGGTTTGTTTTATTTTTTCGAGAATAGGTTTAATGGATGGGATGAGACCTTTTAGTTTTGCTTTAATTATTACGCCAATAGTGCCGGTAAAATTTAGCCCAAGTTGCTGCGCTATTTTCCGAGCTTGATAATCGTCTAAAATTAGCGTACTGCCTGGTGTTTTTAAGGCTAACACAATGGCACTCGATTCGCCTTTATCAATTTGCATTTCTAAAAGTTGTTGCCTGTGTTTGTCGGTAACGGCAATAATTTCAATCCATTGTGGTAATGTTTCTCCGTATTGGGCTGCAATATCGGGTGTAGTAATTATTTGCCCATAAAGTTTATGTAAAATTCCAAGTTCACCAATGTTTGTTAAAATAATAAAACAACTTGTATTAGAAATAATTGTTTTAGGCATTATTTACATCACTTATTAAATCAGAAGCAGGGAAATTAAATATAGAAACATTGTAGTTACCTAACAATTCGGCAAAAGTACGTTTTGTTAAGCCGGCAATTTCCGCGGCTTGTCTAAGTGAAAGTTTGCCTTGCTCATACAGGCGTGTAGAAACAAGCATAGCAAGGTCTCTGTTGTTTACATCTAAAGTATCAGGCACATTAAGCGTTAATGTTTTCATAATTCAAATATAGCAAATTTTGGGCATATTTAAATGAAGGATTTAAAAAGCAGAGCTGGATTTTAAAAAAAAGCAGAGTGTCTTTTTAATGTTTTCTTTTTCCTTGACAAAAAGAAAGAAAAAGTCAAAAAAGTTCTGATCTACTACGCATAGACTAAACAGCTCCGCATATTGTCTTCACATACTCTACCCTGAAGTTACTTTTTTATATGCTAATAGTTTACTGTATTAAATTGGGTTTTATTTTGGATAAATCATATCCGTGAAACTGGCTTTTAACCATATAGTTTGAAGCTACCTAATTTTTAATGGTTTCTTTAGTATAAAAATTAGATGTATTTATCTCTGTTGAAAACAGGGCTTTATGATACAAACTCATAAAACCTATTATGGAATCGAATGGTGGCGTTTTAACTTCTAAAATAAATTTATTAACGCTTAAGTTTTGATTAAACTCTGTGGTTTGAGCTTTGCTAAGTGAACATGTAAACAGACTTAAACAAAGGGTTAGCTTTAAAAAATATTTTATCATAGATGAAACACATGGCAAAATTATGCCACATATTTAGTTGATTTGCGTTAGGGATTGCAACGAAAATCCTTTTTGTTGTAATCGGCAAAAAGATTGAAGTGCAAAGCCCGCCGCTTGCAATGCTTTTCAGTATTCATGAATTCTACTTTAAATAATAAAGACGAATGAATCAACCAAGCGGAACGCCCAAAGGCTCCCAGCTCATAATCGTTTAACGAAAGAAGTTAATTTAACTAAACTTATAGTTACGGTAATACCCTTCTGAGCCTGTATAAATTAATAAGCCTTTGCCTTTATAAGCGGCATCGTATAGGCCGGATACCATATTATAATCGGGGGTAAAATCTCCTTCTTTAATACGTTGCTCGCGGTAGTTTTCCATAGCTTCGTATTGAGGCACGGTAATTTTATAACGGTTATCAATTAAGGCTTTTAAACCTGCTTTTTTAGCTACTTCTTTAGACGTTTCTGCCACTAAAAAACTATAAAACTCGGCACAAGAACCGGAGCCATACGAAAACACACCAATACGATCTCCGGCGTTTAAAGCCAGCGTATCAATAGTTGCTAAAAGCGCAATAAATATGCTGCCGCCATAGGTGCCGCCAATATCTTTTGAGTAGCTAATAGATGGCAATACTTTGTTTTTAAAACTCTCTTGCACTTCTTCTAAAGTAGCGTCCGAAGTCATGTGTAACAAGCGTTTATGCGCTCTAAAACTCATGCCGCTAAAAGGAACGTGGTATACATTTTTTTTAAAATAGGTATCAAAATTTACATCATCTACATTTTGCTCGTAATCTTCGTAAGCGCCTGCTAAGGCTTCCATGTAGGCAAACAAACTATGCTCGCTGTTACCGGTTTCTAACCAAGGCAAGGGGCGAATAACATCGGCAACTTCGTGCGCGTACACACCAAATTTCTCTACTTCCAATTCTAAAAAATCAGGCTTATCAGAAACCAATAAAGCTACAGAACCGCCGCCACACACGTATTCCCACGGACGGTGAATAGAATTTAAACTTTCATCGCTTGTAATAACCAAGGCTTTTTGGCCTTTACGAACCAAGCCCGATGATAACCAACCCACAGCCATTTTAAGTGCCGCTGTGCCCGAGTAACAAGCAATCTTAACTTCAAAGTGCCTGCAAGTGCTTGGCAAACCTAAATGATGCAAAACCCAAGAGCTTAGCGCTTTTTCGCCATCTAAGCCAGTTTCAGACGCTACAATTAATAAACCGATAGAATCAATATCTTCTTGTGTAAGTATTGGTTTAGCCGCGTTAACTGCCATGGTAACGGTATCTTCCCACGGTGGGTTTACGCCGCGTTTCTCCACCATTAAATCTTTTTTCATGTGCGCCACATCGTAGCCGCGCGCATTAGCCAAATCAACTAAATCTAATTGCAGTGCCGTTGGATAAACACCTATTTTTTCTATTCCGAATTTTTTATGAGTCATTGCCTAAATTGAGGTGCAAATTTAACTATTTTAAGATATTAATTGTATGCTATTTTTTGGGCGTTACGGCTCTTCGGCTTTGCATACAAAGTGAAGTAATCTCATACGCCGTCGGGCTTTACGGGGCAATCTTTTGCCGATTACAGCAAAAGGATTTTCCCTTCAATCCCTAACGCGCAAAAGTAACAAAGTTGTACGTCATGCTAAACTCGTTTCAGCATCTCAACAGACCCTGAAACAAGTTCAGAGTGACTAAGCAACTTTCATTAACTAAAAAAGCCGAAAAAATCGGCTCTTTTAATTTAAAAAATTATACTTTTTTTTAATCAGCCCAATCTAAACCACCATTAACTTCAATGGTTTGTCCGTTTACGTAGCTTGCTGCATCTGAACCTATAAACAAAATAACTTCGGCTACTTCTTCTAAAAGTCCTAAGCGTTTTGCCGGACAATGCTGTACCCAAAAACCTCTTAGCTGATCGCTTAAGTTTTCTTTCACCATATCGGTTTCAAACATACCGGGTGCAATTACGTTGCAGGTAATACCTTTTTGCCCGTATTCTTTAGCAATTGTTCTAGATAAACCAATTAAACCCGATTTGCTGGCCGCATAGTTTGCCTGCCCCGTTAAGCCATCTTTTGCAATAGAAGAAATGTTTACAAAACGTCCTTTTCGGTTAGATAAAAACTCAGGTAAAAAAGCGCGCATCACATAAAAAGTACCGCTTAAGTTGGTAGCAATAACATCGTCCCACTCATCATCAGTCATACTAAAAGCAAGGTTGTTTTTATTAATACCGGCGTTATTAATAACGGTATCAATCGTTTCAAAATCGGCTAAAACAGCATCAACCACATCAACTACTTGCGTGTTATATCTCACATTTAATTGATAGCCTTTGCATAGTTGGTTAGGTGCAATGCGTTTAGCTTCATCGTAAATTTTTTGCAAATCAGTATCGGGGTTGTTGTAGGTAAACGCCACATCATGACCACGCTCTAAAGCCATCATCATTGTTTTGTAACCTATTCCTCTAGAGCCGCCTGTAATAAATATTTTCATGTATTATTTTTTATTTAAATTGCCATACCGAACTTGTTTCGGAATCTCATGAGATGCTGAAACAAGTTGAGCATGACATATAAGAATTCTAAATGACAAGAAATTTATTTTATAACAGTGCCTGCGCCTTTGTATTTTTTAATTAGGCTGATGCAATTTAATCCGCCAAAACCAAACGAGTTTTTCAATAAAATATCTATGTTGTGTTTTTTGCGTTCGTTACGGCAAACATCTACATCAACTTCGGGATCTAAATTATCAATGTTGATAGATGGGTGTAATTCGTTACGGTTCATTTGCAAAATGGCAGCAACCGTTTCAACCGTAGCGGCACTCCAACACGTATGACCTAACATAGATTTTGGCGCGTTAATTTTTAATGTTTTGCAATGCTCGCCAAATACATCTTTTATAGAACGTAATTCGGTTAAATCACCTAATGGAGTAGAGGTTGCGTGCGCGCTGATAAAATCAACTTCGCTTGCTTTAACACCGCAATTTTTTAATAAACGATTCATTAAACGTGCTTGACCGATACGAGAAGGTTGAGGCAAGTGATTTCCATCAGAAGATGATTCAACTCCTAAAATTTCTGCATAAATTTTTGCGCCACGAGCAACTGCATGATCTAATTCTTCTAAAATTAAAACCGCTGCACCGTGTGTTGGCACAAACCCTTCACGACGCGTATCGTAAGGGCGACTGGCTTTGGTTGGCTCATCGTTAAAAGATTTGTAAGAAATAGCCCCTAAAATGGCCATACCTTGCATATCTAATTGAGAATAATCTAAAACCGGGGCAACAACAGCAGCCACATTAACATCATGTAATTGAATTTCATCAACCGCACAACGCATAGCTACGTTACCACTTGCGCAAGCTGCACCTACGGTATAAGCCGGCCCATGTAATTGCAAAATATCGGTTACAGAACCAACGTGATGCGTATCTAACCCGTACAAAGCAAATAAACCATCTACATAATCAGGATCTTCGTTAAAAGCTTCATGATTTTCAAACGTATATTTTTGGTTTAAGTTATGTCCGGCAACAATGGTAGCAATGTTGTTACCATCTTTAATTTGATCTAAATAACCCGCATCTTTAAACGCTTCAACAGCGGTTTGCAAAGAGATAGCCACAGCCCAAGGTGATTTTTTGCCTAATTTTTCAAAGCGAGCATACACATCGTCAGGAATTTGACCTTTATAACTTTCAATTTTTGTGTTGATGTCATAATCACCTAAATCTCCACCAACTTTAGAGTAAATTTTGCTCGAATCTAATGTTTTCCAGTTACGAAGAGCTGATTTACCTGCTAATAAATTTTCTATAAACGAATCTAAATTATCTCCAATAGGAGTATTAATTGACATACCGGTTACTACTACGCGTTTTTTTAACATAAACGTTTATTTTATATTTTTATTGATTATGGATAATATACTTCTAAAATACTGTGCGAATATATCTCATTATTTAATAAAACCTGTGCACTCATTAATCCTATAAAATCATCGTCTTCAATAGATTTTACACGAATTGTTAATTTATCGCCCGGTTTAACACCTTTGTTGAAACCGGCATTGTGTACACGAGTAAATAAACCTTTAACAGGTTCACTTTTTTCATCAATTGTTAAGGTATTATTTTTTATGAAATAAGAAAGGCATAAACCTGCTTGTCCCATACCTTCTACCTGAAAAACACCCGGATAAACCGGCATTCCCGGAAAGTGACCTTCAAAAACAGGGTCTTTTGGATTAACCAAGTATTGCACTTCAATAATGCCGTGTTCGATATTTACAGCCGAAATGGAGGTAATTAATACAAATGGCGGGCGATGTGGAATTATCTTATAAATAGAATCCATGCCCAAATTAACGGTAGTGGTTCCAACAGGTAATTCTATCACATCTCTTTTTAAGCTATTAATGACAGCTTCTCTTTCTTCAAAATTCACGATACAATATTAGTTTTTTATTTTCTTTAAAATGTTACTTAACACTTCTCCGGGGCCAACTTCTGTAAATTCGCATTCGCCTTGATACATAACATATTCAATGCTTTGCAGCCATTTAACACGATTATCTAATTGATTAACCATGTTTTTTAAAATACCTTTCAGATCTTCAGGATGCGGTGCAGCTGAATAATTTGATATTACAGGAACATGGCATTTATTTAGTTTCATTCCGGCAATAAATGCTTCAAATTGCGCTTTTACGGGAGTCATGTAACGAGAATGGAAAGCGCCGCTAACTTTTAAAGGGATATAAACAAAGCCTTCTTCTTCCAAAAAATCCGCTGCTTTATCTAACGAGTCTAACGGCCCCGAAATAACCATTTGCGATGGTGTATTTACATTGGCAATATCAATATCAGGAAAGTTAGCGTGTAAAATTTCTTTTACTTCTTTATATTCTGCCCCCACAATGGCCGCCATACCCGTACCGGTAATAGAAAACATAAGTTCGCCACGTTTTTGTACAATTTTTAAACCGGTTTCAAAATCAAAAACACCGGCAGCGTTTAAGGCGTTAAATTCACCTAAACTATGTCCCATATAATAATCGGGTGCGTGTTTATTTTCTTTTACAAATTTTTGGTGTGTGAGGTAATTAATAAGAAACAGCGCAGGCTGTGTATAGTTTGTTTGATTTAATTTATTTTCGGGATTGTTTAAACAAATATCTGCAATATCATAACCTAATACACGGTTGGCAGTGGCAACCACTTCGGTAAATTCTTTAAATAATTGTTCGCCCATGCCTTTAAACTGAGAGCCTTGACCGGGAAACATAATTACTTTAAGCGTCATTTATTTTTTTGAAATTTACTGCAAAAATATGCTTTTTTGCGAATTTTTAAGAGTTTTGTTTCTGAGGAGTATTTAACAATAAAAGCCTGTTATACACAATGTTACTTAGGTATATAAAAATGGGTACTGTTATAAGCGCTGCGAGTACATCAACCACATAATGCGCCTTTAAATAAACAGTTGCAAAGCAAATGCCTATTACAAAAGGAAGACTTATCCAAAACAATATTTTATGATGCTGCCAGGCAATATAACTAAGAATAAATGCTAAACCAACATGCGAACTTGGGAATGCTCCCGTTGGTTTTTCATAATTTAACAGTAAATACCGCATTAATTTGCCAAACATGTAAGGTGGAGTTGGTTCGCTTGGCAGGGTATTAAAATAAAATTGAGGTCCGGTTACTGGCAAAATATCGTAAATAATATAATAGAGATAAAACGAAAAAACGGCTATAAAAATGGGTTTATACGAAAGATGCTTTTTATCTATATAAATGCTAACACAAATTACAGCTGTAATTAAATAATACGAGAAATAACAGATATTCATTAACTCATTAAACCAAGGCTGACTCATGGTTTTATAAAACTGCAAACTTGGCTGAAAGCCCCACATATATTGGTCGGCATTGGCAAAATAAGCATCCAAATCGGCATGGAAAAGAATGTTTTTCATATAACTTGTTTCAGCATAAAAGATACTTAAAAATGCTAACGGGTAAAGATTTCGTACTAATAAAAGGGCTGCGTTAGGATACAATTTTTGAAAATAGATCAAACCAAATATTAAAACAATAATGCCTATACGCATGGTAACATGTGGCATAATATCTACCAAATGCGGCGCGCCAATGGCAATATATAAACCAGATAAAAGCACATAAAACAAAATGCCTACATCAAGCGGAGAAAGTTGTGCGGAAAAATAAGAGAGCTGGTTTTTCAATTTTACAACGGTATTTGATATAAGCGGTAGGTTTTATAAACCTTTGCATTGATGTTTATTAGCGCCTGATTCATCATTTCGTTGGTTTCTAAAATTAACGATGCTTCGGCTGCATGAATACCTTTTGCCCTGCCTGTTTTAATGGTTTTTGCATAAAAGCAAGCTTCAATTCCCAATTTACGATAACCCTCAATTACGCCTAAAACTACCACGCGCATTTTATCAATCTTGCCACGATTAAATAGCAATTTAAAAATCCCCGTTGGTAGTAATCTTCCTCTTTTTACATCTTTTAATACTTGGTTTATATCCGGAAAGGAGAACGAAAAACCTACAATTTTACCTTCGGCTTCGGCAACCAAACATAAATCAGGATCCATAATTTGTTTCATATCGTTACACAAGTGCATGAATTCGTTTTTGGTCATTGGCACAAAACCTAAATTTTTATCCCAAGCATTATTAAAAACAAAGTGCGCTTTTTCGGCTTCTTCTTTAAATTTTTTCATGTTAACCGGACGAATGGTAATGCCCTTGGTTTTTAACCTGCTTTCAAACGCATCAGAAACACGTAATGCTTTTTCAGAAATAGTATCAGAAGTTACATAATAAGCGTAAAAATCTACTTTTTTAGCAAAACCATATTTTTCGGCAAAGCCTGAGTAATACGGTTTATTGTAACCCATTGCCATCATTGGCGGAATATCAAACGCATCTATATGCCAGCCAAAAACTTCGTTGGTGCTCATACTTGTGGGGCCAATAATGCTGGTTAAGCCTTCTTGTTTTATCCATTCAGTAGCTGCATCAAATAATTTTTTAGCTACTTCATACTCATCAATACATTCAAAAAAACCAAAAAATCCTTCTTTGTTTCCGGTAAATTCAATATGCGCGTTATTTCTAATGGCAGCAATACGACCAACCAATTTACCATCTTTATAAGCTAAGAACATTTGCAGTTTAGAGTGCTCATAAAATGGGTGTTTTTTAGGATTTAGCAAATCGCTTTGCGCCAC
The DNA here is from genome assembly GCA_038206945.1 of Bacteroidia bacterium. Lineage (GTDB taxonomy): Bacteria > Bacteroidota > Bacteroidia > B-17B0 > Aurantibacillaceae > PALSA-968. The sequence continues at coordinate 13,327 of JBBRAG010000041.1, forward strand.
ATATAATTCGGGTACATAATTTTGGTCATTCTTATATAATTCGTGCGGAAAATCTATAAACTCTTTAATTTTAGTAGGAAATATTATTTTTTCGATGTTTATCATGTTGATTTTTTTCTGCGATGCAAAAGTATAAATTCTTTTGGCTTATAAATGAAACTTAGTCACAGATTGCACTAATTGCACCGATAATAAAAAAACCGCCTCGTCTTTCGAGGGTAGTCGAGAACAAAGACGGTTTTTATTTTATACCGCAGCACTACAAAGTCAAGTAGGCAAGGGCATTACAGCCCAAGCCTCTCACAGAACCGTACGTGAACCTCTCGATTCATACGGCTCTTGTTATACAATCAACTATGTTTAAAAATAGTCCAATGATAAAACATAGTTGGGTAACTTACT
>JBBRAG010000042.1:0-13014 GCA_038206945.1 Bacteroidia bacterium
AAATTGGTAATACCCATTAGGATCTGTAGTTGTTCTAGCAGCGCAACCACCACCCGGGTTTTTACCCAACTTTACATCTATACCTTTTAACGGAGAACCCATAACCTGATTGTTACCGTTGTTAGCCAAACGATGCCCAAAGGCGGCTACTTTGGTTATATAACCTGATATTAGTCCAGATCCATTTGAAATATGCGTTTGAATTATATGAATATTATTACCCGTATTGTTTGATGCGCCGCAAGGTGTGTTTTGGACTACAGAAGCAGAATCCCACTGGTAGGCATTGGGTTTGTTACTTAAATAAGTAGGAATGGCCGTTGGATAGGTTGTTGTATTTGCTTGTGCCTGTAACAAGTAATTATTGCCAATAACATTTGAAAAAGCGTAATACCCGTTTGAAGCTATATTAACCGAACCTATGGTATCTAAAAAACCCGGGTGAACCCACTGATTTTTAAAAGCGTACACTTTGCCTGATGTAACCGGGTTTCCTAACGTATCTTTTACAAAACCGGTTATTGAGTCGGTTTGTGTACATACTTTTCTTATCACATTATTTTGTTGATCAGCTATAAAGGCATTACCCAGGGCATCAAAAACAGTTTGAGTTGGCTGGTTCATTGTTGCTTGAACGGCAAGACTATCATCACCTGAATATCCCATGGGAAAGCCGGTATTATTGTAAAATTGATTAAAACCTGCAAAAGGAGTTATGATACCTGATGGCAGATTGACAACACGTACATTATCATTTCCTGCATCTGTAATATATAAATTGCTGTAAGAGGCGTCAAACGTTAAGCCGGTAGGGCTACAAAAAGTTGCACCGGAGGCTTGTCCTCCATCCCCCGTATAAGAGCAACCATTGGATTGATTGCCATAAATCGTACTAATATCTCCTGATGGATTTACCTTGCGTATGCAAAAATTACCTCTGTCGGCAATGTACATGTTATTTGCATTATCAAAAGCAATAGCAGTAGGGGCATCTAGTTTTGCAGCGGTGGCAGGGCCTCCATCTCCATTATAACCAATACTATTTACAGTACCTACTACTTTAGTAATAATGCCTGTAGCAATATCTATTTTACGAACAACTCCATTTTGATCGTCAACTGCATATAATCCACCCGAACCATCTAATGCTAAATAGGTAAGCCACAACCCGGCAGATGTTGCTTGACCTCCATCCCCGCTGTAATTACTGTTACCATTACCGGCTATAGTACTTAACTGATTTGTAGCTCTGTCAATATAACGTATTCTGTGGTTTGAGTAATCTCCAATATACATATTACCTGTTGCATCAAATAAAATGGTAGAAAGGCCATTAAATCCTGCCAAAGATAAAGGTCCTCCATCGCCGGAATAAACTGGCGTACCGGTACCGGCAAAGGTTGTTATTGTGCCGGTGTTTTTATCTACCATACGTATTACATTATTGCCTGCGTCAGCAATAAATAAATTACCTGTAAGCGGATCGATAGCAATACTACTTGGTGTAGTTAATTCAGCAGCTGTGGCAGGACCGTAATCGCCTGAATAACCACCCACGCCTGTATTAGCACCAACTCCGTTACCGGCATAGGTTGTAATTATCTGCGCGTTTAAAACATTAAAGGCAATAAAAACAAAAGTAAAAACAAGTATTTTTTTCATGTGGGTTATTTTAAAATTTTGATACATCAAATATAAAAAAAATTAATCAAATAATAAATTATTATATAAGTAAAACGCTTCTTTTATTTCTTTTTCTGAAGCGGTAATGTTTATAAGGGGTACAGATGTTTTTTCTATCATGGCAAAACTTATTTTCCCGGCTTTATTTTTCTTGTCGTGTTGCATTAATGTAATAAAAGCGGTTATTTCTTTTTCGGAAAAATGTTGCAGTTTAAAATACTTTTTGAAAAACAAAAAAGTTTCCATAGCTGTTTTAGTAGTTGTTAAGGTAAGTAATTTACCCAAACATAATTCTACACCCATACCCATAATAATAGCTTCGCCATGTAATAAGCTATTTTTTTTATCGAGGTAATACGCTTCAATAGCGTGGCCAGCCGTATGCCCAAAGTTTAATATTTTACGTCTGTTTTTTTCAGATGGATCTTTTATAACAATTTTATTTTTAACAGAAATTGAATTATAAATAAAAGGAGTAAGTTCGTTTTTAGGTAATTTGTTAAGGGATAAAAAGTTCTTCCACATTTTTTTATCGCCTATTAAGGCAGATTTAATAACTTCTGCCAATCCGTTTTTAATTTGCCTGGCCGGAAGCGTTTTTAAAAAATCTTCTTGAATAAACACACCTTTTGGTTGTGTAATTGTGCCTATTAAATTTTTGTATCCCTTAAAATCGATGCCGTTCTTACCGCCTACCGAAGCATCTGCCATGGCAAGCAGGGTAGTAGGTATGTTTATGAAATTTAAGCCACGTTTAAAAGTTGCCGCAATAAATCCACCTAAATCGCAAACAACACCCCCTCCCAAACAAATAAGTAATGCATTTTTATCTGCTTTATTGGTCAGTAAAAAATTCCAACAAGTAAGTGCGGTATCTAATGTTTTGTTTTTTTCTCCCGCAAGAATCGAAAATACAGCTGCGTTTTTTAATATTTTATTTTTCTTTAAAAACAAAGGCAAGCAATGCTTCTGCGTGTTTTTATCGCATAAAATAAAAATATTTGAAAAAGAATTCTCTTTTAAAAAGTGATTTAGGTGAGAAAAATTATCTTTCTCGAAATTAACAAAATATCCGGCTGATTTTAGTTTCATGATTGATGCAAAAGTAATTAAAATGTGTAGGAGTAATTTTTATATTTGTACTCGCATGATTTCATTCGACGATACCGAAAAAGCCTTTATATCAAAAAGCGATGCTGATCTTATTCGCTCCTACCGGCTTTTTAAAATTATTGGTAACCCAACCTTTGTAAAGCTTGGCGCAATTTTTACGCCGTTGGCGTTAAAGCTTCATGTGCCTATAAAGGGTCTTATTAAAAGCACTATTTACAAGCAATTTGTAGGTGGCGAAACCATTGCAGAATGCGATGAAACTATTAAAGAACTTGCCAAATTTAATATAGGCACTATTTTAGATTACTCGGTTGAAGGCAAAGAAAGCGAGGCGGATTTTGATGCCTGCATGAAGGAAACAATAGAAACAATACATCGTGCCAAAAATGATGATAGCATTCCTTTTGGTGTTTTTAAAGTTACCGGTTTAGCACGTTTTGCTTTGCTAGAAAAAGTAAGTGCTAAAGAAGTATTAAGCGGAGCCGAAATAACCGAGTGGAACCATGTGATACAGCGTGTACACAACATTTGTGAGCAAGCGCATAAATTTTCAAAGCCTTTGTTTTTTGATGCCGAAGAAAGCTGGATACAACCCGCCATAGATGATTTAGCAACCAGAAACAAAGAAAAATTCAATAAAAGATCGGCAATAATTTTTAATACTTACCAACTTTACAGGCATGACAGATTTGTTTATTTAACTGAATGCATTAAAGAAGCCAAAACAAAAAGTTATCATATTGGCGCTAAGCTTGTGCGTGGTGCTTACATGGAAAAAGAACGAAAACGCGCTGCAGAAAAAGGATACGAATCTCCTATACAATCTGATAAAGCAGGCAGTGATAAAGATTATAACCTCGCTTTAGAGCTTTGCGTAAAGAATATAGATTGCTTAAGCCTTTGTGCGGGAACTCATAATGAAGAAAGCAGTTTGCTATTAGTAAATTTAATGCAGAAACATACTATTGAACCAAGTGATAAACGGATTTATTTTGCCCAACTATTGGGCATGAGCGATCATATTAGTTATAATCTATCACTAACCGGCTATAATGTAGCCAAGTATGTACCTTATGGGCCTGTTAATGAAGTGTTGCCTTATTTGCTTCGGCGTGCACAAGAAAATACTTCTGTAAAAGGACAAACGGGCAGAGAACTTTCTCTTATTATTAAAGAGAAAAAGCGCCGAAAAAAGTAGTTTTAAGGCTATTTCCCTAATTTATTTACTGTTTTGATTTCTCAAAAATATTGAGTAGTTTTGTTACTCAATAATGATAGAAACGCTTATTTCATCCAAGACAAGAATAAAGCTATTGATGAAATTTTTCATCAATAGTAAAAATACTGCATACCTACGAAATTTAGAAGAAGAGTTTGGCGAATCTACCAATGCAATACGCTTAGAATTAAACAAGTTTGAAAAGGCTGGTTTTATAGATTCTTACAGTGAAGGAAATAAGAAATTATTTACTGTAAATACCAAACATCCACTTTTTAAAGACATAAATAACATTGTATTAAAACTTACCGGTTTAGACCATATTATTGATTATGTTTTACAGCGTATTGGTGATATAGAAAAAGTATATCTTGTAGGAAAATTATCTAAAGGGCAAACAACTGATATTATTGACCTGGTGCTTGTTGGAGAAAATATTAATAAATCTTTTCTGTTAGAACAAATTGAAAAGGCTGAAAAGAAAATTAAAAAAAAAATAAAATACGTGCATTTTAAAACTGCCGAATTTGATTTAAATAAAATTAAAGAACCCGGTATGCATCCATTGCTTTTATGGAGCAGAGAGGTTAAGTAACTTACTTAGGTAAGTTAAATTGAAAGTAAACTCACTTAGTTATATGGGACTGAGGAGGCGAAGCTGTAAGAAAGATGGAACAAAACAAAAAATGGTATGCTTTATATGTTTCTTCACGCCAGGAAAAAAGGGTGCAGGAAGGTCTTTTAAATAAAGGTATTGAAGCGTATACACCTATAATAAAAACAATGAAACAGTGGAGCGATCGTAAAAAAATGGTTGAGCTTCCTTTAATAACCGGGTATGTTTTTGTAAAACATAATGATACTGATAAAGAAAAAGTTTTTACCGTTCCCGGAATTGTAAACTATGTAAGATTCGAAAGAAAACCTGCTATCGTTAAAGAAAAAGAGATTGAGCTCTTAAAAGATATTATAGCTTTTGGCTATGAAACTTCAGTAACAAATTACAATAATTTTACAACGGGTACAGAGGTGAAAATAACTCAAGGCGATTTTAAAGGCTTTTCAGGTACAATCATTAAAAAAGATAAGAACCTGTTTTTTGCAGTAGCCTTAAATTCTATTCAACAGCATATTATTATAAAATTACCATCAGCTATTTTAGAAAAAGTATGAGCGAGAACTTAGATAAAAAAATTCTTATAACGGGCGGTGCCGGCTTTATTGGCAGTAATATTATAGATCATTTAGTTGCACATCAGTATAAGCATATTACTGTTTTAGATAATTTAGAAACCGGTAGCTTAAAAAATATTCAGTCGCATATAGATTCAAAAAAAATTACTTTTATAGAGGGAAGTATAAGCGATTATGAGGTTTGCCTACACGCAACTGCAAACCAAGATGTTATTTTGCACCAGGCTGCTTTAGGAAGTGTGCCGCGCAGTATCATTAACCCGCTGGCCACCCACAAAACCAATGTAACAGGCTTTATAAATATTTTAGAAACAGCCAGAAATAACGGCGTTAAACGTGTTGTGTACGCTTCTTCTTCTTCTGTTTATGGAGATCACCTTAGCATGCCAAAAAAAGAAGATGTTGTTGGTAATCCATTATCTCCTTATGCGGTAAGTAAAAAAACAAATGAGCTGTATGCCGCTGTTTTTGCATCTACGTATAATATGGAAATAATCGGCTTACGATATTTTAATGTGTTTGGCCCTAAACAAAATCCGGCGGGTCCTTATGCGGCAGTCATTCCTATTTTTATTGATAAACTTTTGCATGATAAAGCGCCAACTATATATGGTGATGGGAATAATACGCGTGATTTTACGTACATAGAAAATGTTATACAGGCAAACCTGCTGGCTGCATTTATAAAAGATAAAGCTGCCACTAACCAGGTTTATAATATTGCCTATGGCGCAACAACTTCGCTTAATAGGTTGTATAATCTGATAAAAGAATATCTGCTATCTGATATTAAAGTTATTTACGGAGAAAAACGTGCCGGCGAAATAAAAGACAGTTATGCATCTATTGATAAAGCAACTAATTTACTGGGTTATAAACCTACTGTTAGGTTAGAAGAAGGAATTAAAAGATCTATTATTTGGTATAAAGCTAATCTTGTTTAACGGTTAATGATTCATTTTAATCAACCATACATTACCGGACTCGAAAAAAAATATTTTAAAGAAGTTATATCTTCTAAAATTTTATCTTCAAATGGAAAATTCACTAAAAAATGCCAACAGTTTTTTGAAGATAAATATAATTTTAAAAAAACAATACTCACACCTTCCTGCACAGCAGCATTAGAAATGACTACACTTTTATTAAGTATACAGCCGGGCGATGAGGTTATTGTTCCATCCTATACATTTGTATCAACTGCTAACGCATTTATTTTACGCGGAGCCAAAATTGTTTTTGCAGATTCGTACAAAGAAAATCCAAATATAGATGCTGCATCTATCCATGCATTGATAACAAAAAAAACAAAAGCAATTGTGCCTGTGCATTATGCGGGTGTAGCCTGTGATATGGATACGATCATTAACATGGCTAAAAAAAATAATTTATATGTGGTAGAAGATGCCGCACAAGCCATTGGCGCCTATTATAAAAATGATCCATTAGGTTCTTTGGGTAATTTGGCTGCTTTTTCTTTTCACGAAACAAAAAATATTAGCTGCGGCGAAGGTGGAATGCTTGTTATAAATGATGAAAAATATACTAAACGCGCTGAAACTATCCGAGATAAAGGAACTAATCGCATAGATTTTTTAAAGGGCAAAGTTGATAAATATCAATGGGTAGATATTGGCTCATCGTATGGATTAAATGAACTAAGCGCATCTTTTTTATATGCGCAACTTCAACGTATTGAAAATATACGGCAAAAAAGAAAAGATCAATGGCAATTATATTACAAAGAATTATTTTCTCTTGAAAAAGAAGGTAAAGCTATGTTGCCAAACATACCCGCATATGCGGTTCATAATCATCATATTTTTTACCTTGTATGTAAAAATTTAGAAGAACGTTCAGCTTTAATTGCTTTTTTACATAAACGTGGTATTAATGCGGTATTTCATAATCAAAGTCTACATAAAAGCAATTATTATAAAAGCAAGCATGATGGTAGAGAGTTGCCAAATGCGGATAGATTTAGCGATTGCTTAATACGTTTGCCGCTTTATTATAAATTAAGCACGGCTTCTCAAAATAAAATTAGTAAAAACATATTGTTGTTTTACAAATAGTATTTATGCAAGCAGCAGAAAGTTTGGATTTAATTATTAAACCTACACAAACATGGTAGGAGATAATATGGTGCAAACAATCACTCACAATGGATTACAGCTTGCTATAATTATAAGAGCAAATTTTAGTATAGATGGAATTGAATTTTTTACCAACGATAACGATTCGCAACAATTGGGTTATATGAATCGAGCAAAAGACTATGAAATTTTGCCACATCGGCATAACATCGTTCAGCGCGAAGTACATCTAACACAAGAAGTGCTATTTATAAAATCGGGCAAAGTAAGAATTGATTTTTATGCAAATGACCAAACATATTTAGAAAGTAAAATTTTAAATAAAGGCGATGTAATTTTATTAGCTGATGGTGGCCATGGTTTTGTAATGCTTGAACAATCAGAAATTATTGAAGTAAAACAAGGGCCGTATTGCGGCGAAAGAGATAAAGTAAAGTTTGAGCCAATTGAACAATACAAAATAATAATAAATGAGTAATCATAAAATGATACCGGTTAATGAGCCCTCATTAGACGGGAATGAAAAAAAGTATTTAAACGAGTGTATTGATACCGGCTGGATATCCTCTGAAGGTCCATTTGTAAAACAATTTGAAGAAAAGTTTGCCGCCAAAGTTGGTCGTAAATATGGCGTTGCGGTTAGTAATGGTTCTGTAGCGCTTGATGCCGCAATAATTGCTTTTGGGTTGAAAGAAGGCGATGAAGTTATCATGCCAACGTTTACCATCATATCTTGTGCTATAGCTATTGTACGCGCAGGTTTAAAACCTGTTTTGGTAGATGCGGATGCGGAAACCTGGAACATGAATGTGAACCAAATTGAAAGCAAGATAACTTTAAAAACAAGAGCTATTATGGTTGTGCATATTTACGGTTTTCCTGTAGAAATGGATAAGGTGTTAGAAATTGCAAAGAAATATAAACTTAAAGTTATTGAAGATGCCGCTGAGATGCATGGGCAAACCTATAAAGGAAAACCCTGCGGCTCCTTTGGAGATATAAGTATTTTTAGTTTTTATCCAAACAAACATATTACTACCGGCGAAGGTGGAATGATTGTTATGGATGATGAAGTGTTGGCAGAAAAATGCAAGTCGTTACGTAACCTATGCTTTTTACCTGAAAAGAGATTTCTACACGAAGAAATGGGATATAATTTCCGCATGACAAATTTACAAGCGGCAGTAGGTTTAGCTCAATTAGAAAGGTTGGATGATTTTGTCTTAAAGAAACGTAAAATGGGCAAGCTTTATTTAGAACTTTTTAAAAACATACAAGGATTTCAATTGCCTATTTTAGAAAAAGAATATGCTAAAAATATTTTCTGGGTATTTCCATTGGTTTCTCAAAATAAAGATTTAAATGCTGTTGTTTGCATGAAAAAATTAGCTAATGCTGGCGTGGGCACTCGTCCATTTTTTTACCCGATGCACTTACAGCCTGTATTTAAAAAAATGGGATTGTTTAAAAACGAATCTTACCCGGTAGCAGAATGTATTGCCGAACAAGGTTTTTACTTGCCAAGTGGTTTGGGGCAAACACAAAAAGATTTTACCGAAGTAGCTAATCGATTTAATATCTTATTTAATTGAGCGTTTTTAAAGATTATTCCAAGTATTATAATCTTTTATATAAAGATAAAAATTATAAGGCAGAGGTAGATTATGTACTTGATCTGGTTTCAAAGCAAAATGTAAGCGGAAGAACTATTCTTAATTTAGGTTGTGGCACAGGAAACCACGATTTTATTTTTGCAGAAAAAGGATTTGAAGTTTTTGGGGTTGATCTGTCAGAAGAAATGATCGAAATAGCAAAGTCTAAAATCAGTAAAAAAAATACTATTTCATTTGCGCAAGGCGATATAAGAAGTTTTTCTATCGATAAAGAATTTGATATTGTTCTTTCCTTATTTCATGTTATGTCTTACCAAACCACAAATGATGATTTGGTGAAAACAATAAAAATGGCTTATAAACATTTACAAAAAGGAGGCGTATTTATTTTTGATTGCTGGTACGGCCCGGGTGTTTTAACGGATAATCCGCAACATAAAAATAAAGATTTTGAAAATGATGATTTTAAGGTTAATCGTATTACATCGCCAACATTAATCAATATAGAAAATTGTGTAAATGTAAAATTTAATGTAACTATAACAGATAAAAAAACAAATGAAGTGTATAATTTAGAAGAGTTGCATAAAATGCGTTACCTGTTTATACCTGAATTAAAATATTTATTGGAACAAGCAGGTTTTACGTTAAAAATTGCCGAAGAGTGGATGACTAAAAAAAACCTGACTGAAAAAAGTTGGTATGCTACAATTGTCTGTACAAAATAAATGTTGTATGCCTAAAAAAACCTTATAGTATGATTGCCATTATAGATTATGGTATTGGTAACCTTGCTTCTGTTTTAAATATGTTTAAAAAAAATGGGGTAAGCGATGTTACCATTTCCAGTGATAAAAATATTATTGAAAAAGCAACTAAATTATTACTTCCGGGTGTAGGAGCATTTGATGCCGGGATGAGAAATCTTGAACAATCCGGACTAATTCCTCTTTTAAATAAAAAAGTAGTAGAAGATAAAACTCCTATTTTAGGAATTTGCTTAGGTATGCAGCTTTTAACAAAACGAAGTGAAGAAGGTGTTTTACCGGGATTAGGATATATTGATGCCGAAACAGTAAAGTTTGATTTAGATCCTGCGTTAAAATTAAAAGTACCACACATGGGTTGGGACTATATCAGCGTAAAAAGAGAAAATCCATTAGTGGCACTAGATTCTAAAAGCCGGTTTTACTTTGTACATTCTTATTATGTAAAATGCCTCGACGAAAAACAGTCTTTAGCTACCGCTCATTTTGGAAAAGATTTTACATGCATGGTAAATAAAGATAACATCTATGGTACACAATTTCATCCCGAAAAAAGTTTAAAGTTTGGAATGAAATTATTAGAAAATTTTGCGAAATTGTAAATGGCCCTCAAACGCATCATCCCTTGTTTACTTTACGATGGCTCTGGCTTAGTTAAAACCGTTAAGTTTAAAAATCCCTCTTACGTGGGCGACCCTATAAACGCCATTAAAATTTATAACGACAAAGAAGTAGATGAATTAATACTGATTGATATTAACGCTTCTAAACAAAAACGCAAACCTAACTTTGATAAAATAGCCGATATGGCCAGTGAGGCTTTTATGCCTTTTGCTTATGGAGGTGGCGTTAAAGCTTTTGAAGACTTTGCAAAGCTTTATAAAATTGGGGTTGAAAAAGTAGTCGTTAATTCTTTGATACAAGGAAATCCTGATGTGATAAAAAAAGTAATTGATCAATATGGTGCGCAAGCCGTGGTAGCTTGTATAGATTTTAAAAAACCTATGTTTGGGGCAAAAGTTCCTTACTCTTATATTGGAAATAAAATAAAATATACGTTAACAGAATACGCAACATATCTTACTAACGATTTAGGCGTAGGCGAACTAATGCTTTACAGCGTTGATAAAGATGGCACTTGGGAAGGATACGATTACGAGGCTACCGAGCAGCTTTTAAATAGTGTGGATGTTCCGGTAATTGCTTGTGGTGGTTGCGGCAGTGTTAACGATCTTAAAAAAGTACTTTACAACACAAACGCAAATGCCGCTGCGATAGGTAGCATGGCAGTTTACAGCAAAAAAGGAATGGGCGTTTTAATTAATTTTCCAAATAGAGAATCTGTTATTCAAGAATAATAAACTATGGTAGATAACTGGAATGTAGTTGAAAAAGGAAACCCCTTTAATCTGAAAAAGATCTTTAAAGATCTGATCGATTACAGGGATCTAATCTTTCTTTTTTTTAAACGAGATATTAAATCAAGCTATCAGCAAACTATTTTGGGGCCAATTTGGCTTATTATACAACCGGTTTTTACAAGTATTGTTTTTACCGTTGTGTTTGGTAATATTGCTAAAATACCTACTCCAACTAATATTTCCCCTTTTGCTTTTTACTTGTTGGGCTTGTCTTTTTGGAATTATTTTGCCGACTGCTTTAATAAGATCTCCGGAACATTTGTAACCAATGCATCCGTTTTTGGTAAAGTATATTTTCCTCGCTTAACGGTTCCTGTATCAGTTCTGCTTTCGGGCTTGTTTAAATTCTCTATTCAATTTGTATTATTTATTGGAGTCTATCTTTACGGTGTTTTTTTTCAAGGTTTTAGTGCTGAAATTAATCTCAGCATTTTATTAGTACCGGTTTACCTGCTTCTTTTATCCTTGTTCGGACTCGGACTTGGACTTATCGTTTCTAGCTTTACTACCAAGTACAGAGATTTGACCATGTTAGTGGGTTTTGGCGTGCAGCTTTTAATGTATGCCACGCCTATTGCTTATCCTTTCTTTACGATTAAGTACACTTCAGTTTTTTATAAAATTTTATTGTGGAATCCTTTAACCGGTATTATCGAAGGTTGTAAATATGCATTTACTTCAAACGGTTTGTTTAGTCCAAAATTAATAGCAGTAGATGCGGTAGTTATCTTTTTGGTTCTCATTCTCGGCATCTACATCTTTTCGAAAGTAGAAAAAAAATTTATGGATACGGTGTAATATGAGTGTAGTAATTAAAGCAGAAAATATTTCAAAACAATATAGGCTCGGTGCCGTTGGCATGTCGAACCTAACGGACGATGTGCAACGCTTAATAGCCCGCATGCGGGGGAAAGAAGATCCCTTTTTAAAAGTAGGTGATGCAAATGCGCGGGATAAAGCATCTGCTGCTGGCGACTCTAAATTTGTATGGGCTTTACGAGATATTAATTTCGAGATCAACCAAGGCGAAGTAGTTGGGATCATTGGAAAGAACGGCGCCGGAAAATCCACTCTACTAAAAATATTATCACGCGTTACAGAACCTACACAAGGCCAACTAAAATACAAAGGCCGCCTCGCCTCTTTATTAGAAGTAGGTACTGGCTTTCATCCCGATCTTTCTGGACGAGACAATGTGTTTTTAAATGGTGCCATTCTTGGCATGAAGAAACAGGAGATTGCGAAAAAATTTGACGAGATAGTAGAATTCAGCGGCGTTGCAAAGTATATCGATACTCCTGTAAAGCGTTACAGCAGCGGCATGTATGTGCGACTTGCTTTTGCAGTTGCCGCGCATTTGGATCCAGATATTTTGGTGATTGATGAGGTATTGGCAGTAGGTGATATAGAATTCCAGGATAAATGCCTTGGTAAAATGAAGGATGTTGCAGGTCAAGGGCGTACGGTTTTGTTTGTGAGTCATAACATGGCTTCTATAAAAGCTTTATGCAAACGCGGAATCGTAATGGCAAAAGGAACCGTTACTTACGACGGATCCATTTCGGACAGTATTTCCAATTACCTTTCAGGTTTAAATACAGGGGCGAATAATGGCACTATTGAAGCTTTTCACCGGACTATCAATACCGGTAAAGTGTTTTTTAAAAGTGTTGATGTGAAAAACGAAGAGTTTCAAAATGGAAATAGCCTCTATTTTAATCATAATTTAAAACTTGCGTGCCAAGTTGAATTTTTAGAAGACATAGAAAATGTGTTGTTTGATGCGCGCATCATAAGTGCCGACGGTATTGAAGTACTTCATACCATGAATATTTACGACGGGACTTTTGTAAATATTAAAAAAGGAACGGCGAACTTAAGCATAGAGCTTGAGAATAAGTTGCAACC
>JBBRAG010000043.1:0-12732 GCA_038206945.1 Bacteroidia bacterium
AATTGTTCCGGGGTTGGCCAGGGTGCTTGTTTGCCCGTTACCAAAATTCCAGTTATAAGAAATAGTGCCTGTACTGATAGATGAAGCATTATGAATGGTTACGCTATTCTGGCAAGAATCATATAATGCAGTAAAGGAAGCGGTAGGAGTGGGGTTAACTGTAATGATAGTTTTAGTAGTATCAAATCCAATAATACAAACACCTTTTACCAATAGTGTAATCGTATAAGTACCTGCCGCTGTGTATGTTTTTATAGGATTTAAAATAGTTGATGTAGTATCTCCTCCGCCAAAATCCCATAAATAATTTCCATAAGAAAGACTGTTATTTGTAAAGTTTACGGTTAAAGGAGCGCAACCCGATGAATAATTATAGGTAATAACAGCCTTAGGCGTATTGTATTCAAAATTAAATTTAAAGCTACCGTTGTTACAGTTATTATTATCTGTATTATGATTTGGATCGCCAGGGGTACCGGGCCATGCGTTGGGTGGATAGATGGGAAAATCATCATGACCGCCACAGCCCGCACAAACCGATTGATATATAATTCCTTTTTTATCAAAGCGGCTTGTGCCTCCATCTACATGTTCATGACTTTGAGAACCTCCAAAATAAGTAGCGTATAATAATTGCTGTACATTTTTAGAAAGTACCATCAGGTAAAAGTTAAATCCATCCGTATCGCTGCTTTGATATGCGTTTGGTGTAAGCGGCAAATTAAACAGAGCAGGGCCGTAAATTATATTTCCTCCCCAACCCGAGATATAAATATTCTCAGAACAATCAATTAAAAACGCTGAGGGAGAAATGTTTATCAACCCATTACCATTACCTACAATAGTTGAATATAACAGGGTAGATAAACCGCTATCTAATTTAGAAATAAATTGTTTACTGTTCGGATTACTGTATCCTGCATTAAGTACAGGCATGTTTCCTAAAGATTGCCCATATACATACGCATTTTGATTGTTATCAAGCTGTATAAAGTAGGTTTGATCATAATCAGCGGTACCAAAATAAGTAGCCGATAATAAACTGCTTCCATTTGCGCTTAATTTAGCAATGTATCCATCTGCTTTGCCGCCACCAAATGTTGTTTTGTAAGCACCTGTGGTTGTTGGGAAATCATTACTTCGGGTTCCGCCTGTAACATACACTTCATTATTGGCTGCGATGAATAAAGCATAGCCTGCATCGTTATTAGTTCCGCCTAAAAAAGTACTCCATTGTAACTGCGATAAATTTTTATCAAACTTAACAACAACCGCATCCTGCCATCCGCCTAATGCATTATCATACGCATTTTTTGTGGGAAAATTTGCCGAGCGAGAAGAACTGCAAATAATAGGGTTATCATTTATATCCAATTGAATCTCTCCACGATATTGATCTCCGTAATTATATTGTAAAGAATCTGCCTTAGGTTCCGTTAGCGTGTACATATTGCCTGAACCTAAATAGTTTAACGTATAAGTGGAAATAAAATTTGTGTTGATGCCATCATTAGCCGAGCCACCAATGTATGTAGAAGCTAGTAATTGGTTGCCCGCCGGACTTAACTTTGCAAGGTAAATATCAGTACCCGCATGAAAATAAGTTCCGTTAAAATAAAAATCAATACTATCTCCTCCATTAAAAGAATTATCATAGGCCTGCGATGTCATAGGAAAATCGGTAGAACCCGTTGCTCCATATAAGTATAAATTATTTTGATTATCAATTATTAAACTGGTAACTACCTCGCTGCCTAAAGCGCCGCCTAGGTAAGTTGAGTAATGTAAAAACAAACCCGATGAATCGTATTTGGTGATAACAACATCAGTTCTGCCATATTGCACCACGCCATTATAGGTAGAATCATAGGCGTTAACTAGCGGAAAGCCCGTGTTAAAACAAGTGCCGCCGCTGTATAAATTTCCTTGGTTATCATACGTAGCTGTCATACCAAAATTATCGGCAGTAGAACCGGAAGAACAGGCAAAGACCAACACAGGATCTATAACTAATTCGTATTTATTATCATATCCTTTAGGAAAAGAAAACGATACACTATTTTTTTTTAATTGAAAGTTGCATGGAACTTCAATTGTTTTTCCATCTATAATTTGATATGCATAAGGTTCGTGTTCAACCAGTTCATTTAAAAAAGTTTTTATAATAAGTTGTTTTTTATGAAGATAAATTTTTTCTGTTTTATCATACTGTAATTTTATGTCTAATGGATCGGCACCGGGCTTTACATAAAAATTATACTTCAGGCTGTTATCTTGGCCAAGCATTTCGAGGTCAACATCTTTCCATAAATTTTTATATAAAAGCTTTTGGTAATTCTGCACATTACTTGCCCAACTACTTTTATCTTTTCCTAAAAAATAGTTGGCATAATCTTTTGCAGGCTTTTCTGATATTATGGTTGGCGTAGGATTTGCGTTTACAAATTTAACTTCAAAACCGGTAACTTTAATGTCTCTATTTGGTTTAATCTTTGCATTTGCATGCATGCTGCGATATGTTTCCTTATCGTAAAAACTATATGTTAGGGTATTTTTCTGCGCATATAGTGCACCCCCATCTAGTTGGGCACGGTATAAAATAAAATCTGCCCACTGGTGTTTATTTTCTGTAAAACAAATTAATGAACTTTTTTTCTGCAAGGATTGAGCAGCCCCAATTAGATGTAGAAATAAAATAATGAAAAGTGAAATATATCTTTTAAGTAACAACATTTTTTGTAGTTACAATAAAGATAGAATATTTTTTTATTGAATATTTAATTTACCTGCTTTTAACGCTTTTATAAATTGCGCCCAGGCTAAGGGGTTAAGTAAATTGTTTGGCGGATACTGGCCAACGTAATACATTTTATTGTATTGTTGTTGCATGGCATACCGGTAATTGCCATAAGAATCCATACTTACCCCTCTAACTAATTCGCGCATTTGCTCTGCAGCCAAGTTTTGTTTTGCACGGTCTAAATCTGTATTAGCTACATTTCTTTTTAAGAATGCGGCTTTAAAATCTTCTTTATCCGGCCAAGGGTAAACCGCTACTTCTTTTAAGGTAAATGTATCGTGATGAATGGTTTGTATAATATCAAAATGTGTGGCTTTAAGTGTATCAGGTATTGTATAGAAAGCATCTTTATAACCTAAGTTTACAAATTCTATAACATCGCCGGGTTTAGCTATTAATGTAAAAAACCCATCATAATCTGATATAGCGCCATGATTTGTTTTACCAACTACAATAGAGGTAAAGGGTACGCCTTTTAAGCTATCTCCTTCTACCACTACACCTGATAATTGTATAAGGCGTTCTTCCACTTTTGGTTCGGTTTGTGCCAAAGTGTTAAAGGACAATAATAACGTGAGTAAAAAAAACGGCACAAACATATTGCCTGTGCCGTTTTTACTATTTGAGTTTCTTTTAATCAATTTGAATTTTTGTTTTAGCAACTTCGTTTCCAGATTTAACTTCTACCATATACATACCTTTTTCTAAACCTGCCGTAATTACACTTATTTGATTGTTAACTGCTCCTTCGGCTGTTACAGATTTTACTTTTTGGCCTAATAAATTAAATACAGATACTTCAACTTCTTTATTTGCCTGGTAATTTTTCATCCAAACGTTAAAGTTACCATTGCTTGGGTTAGGAAAAACTAATAAGACAGGAGGGGTTAGTGCGTTATACTCTATGCCTGTAATATCATCTCCAACTTTAACATTGTCAATATCTAAATACCAATCTCCGGAAGCACGCGCTACATCTAATCTTAATTTAATGCTTTGACCCGCAATACTTGAAAAAATTGGACTTGTAAATGTGTACGTAGTCCATGTAGTTAACGGAGCTGGATTAACTGAATTATCAATTGATGCGATATTATTTGACCACATACCAAATATATTAGCATCAATAGTAACTTTATCTCCTGCGCCTAAAGTTGTGCCTTGAGTAGGATAAAGTGCGGCATTAACAAAACGGTATTGTAAACTTATTTTTGAAGTAGCTGAAATAGGACCGATACTTGGCGTAACCAATGTATCTTGTGTATGTGTACTTTTCATTTCTGAAGAGCAAGCATTAGAATTAAATGTACCATGATTAGCATATACTTTAAAACCACTTGTAGTTGACCAACCACTAGGTAAAGCACCTGTTAAAGGATTGCCGCTGGTTGTAACAGAATTAAAATTCTCATCTAACAAGGGTGTTTGTGCGCTTAGTAAACCACTTACTAAAAGCGATGATAAAAATAAAAGTTTTTTCATAAGTTATTTTTTATTGATTAATATGATTGCAATTTACGCATTTTTTGTTTGAAACGGTCTTTCGGTAAAAAATTAACTTCCAAATCAGCATTCATAGGCACTGGAGTATCTAAACTGCCTTCGCGCATTACGGGTGCATCCAAGTATTCGAAACAATTTTCGGTAATTAAAGAGGCAATTTCGCCGCCAATTCCACCTGTTAACGTATCTTCATGTAACACAATAACTCTACCTGTTTTTTTAACGGAGGCATAAATAGTTTCTGTATCAAGCGGGGCTAAGGTTCTTAAATCAATCAAATCGGCTGATATTTCAGAATGCTCGGCTAAGGCTTCCAAAGCCCAATGTACGCCTAAACCATAACTAACAATAGTAATATCTGTACCTTCTTTTACTAAACGGGCCACACCAAAAGGAATGGTATAATAATCGTCAGAAATATCTTCGGTTATGCTGCGATACAAACCTTTGTGTTCAAAAAACATTACCGGATTTGGGTCTTCAAAGGCAGTTAATAATAAACCTTTTGCATCGCTTGGAAACGCAGGATACACAATTTTTAACCCCGGAGTTTTAAAAAACCAAGCCTCGTTACTTTGTGAGTGAAATGGGCCCGCAGCAACACCTGCACCGGTTGGCATACGCACTACCACATCGGCATTTTGCGACCAGCGGTAATGAGATTTTGCTAAATTATTTACAATTTGCGTCATGCCTTCACTTACAAAATCGGCAAATTGCATTTCTACCATGGCTTTCATGCCGTTAATAGCCAATCCAAAACCTGTACCTAAAATGGCCGATTCGCACAACGGTGTGTTACGTACTCTATCTTTACCAAACTCTTCTACAAAGCCATCTGTAATTTTAAAAACACCGCCGTATTCGGCAATATCTTGTCCCATTAAAACGAGGTTTTTATGTTTACGCATCGCTAAGCGCATCCCGTCAGAAATGGCATCTATCAATCGTTTTGGAGAGGTTTGGCTTGTTGGGTTTATTTCGTTTAAAGTAAATGGAGCGTATCTTTCTCGTAATTCTTTTTCGGTATTTACTTCGGGCATTGGTTCAGAAAAAGTTTGCTCTAAACCCACTTCAATTTCTTGTTTTATGGTGTTGCGAATGTCTTCCACTAAACCTTCGGTAAGAACGCCTTCATCTAATAAAAATTTTTCGAAATTATTAACCGGATCTTTTTTACCCCACACTTCAAATAATTCTTTCGGAACGTATTTAGTGCCTGATGCTTCTTCGTGCCCGCGCATACGAAACGTGATACATTCTAACAAAATAGGACGCGGATTTTCTCTGATATCTTCAGCAATTTTCTTTACCGTTTCATAAACTTTCAACACATTATTTCCATCAACCTGTATGCCTTCTATACCATACCCAATAGCTTTATCAATAAATTGTTTGCACTTAAATTGTTCGTTGCTTGGCGTTGATAAACCATAGCCATTATTCTCAACAATAAAAATTACAGGTAAATTCCAAACGGCAGCCACGTTAATACTTTCATGAAAATCGCCTTCAGATGAACCGCCATCTCCGCTAAAAACTGCCACTACTTTTTTATCTTTGCGTAATTTATTTGCCAAGGCAATACCATCTGCCACCCCCATTTGCGGACCAAGATGCGATATCATACCCACAATTTTATACTCTTGCGTACCAAAGTGAAAACTCCTGTCTCGCCCGCTGGTAAAACCACTTAGCTTGCCGGTAAACTGAGAAAATAAACGGTGCAACGGTATGCCGCGCGTAGTAAACACACCTAAGTTACGGTGCATGGGTAAAATGTATTCATCTTGCTCAAAAGCTGTAGCAACACCAACCGAAATAGCTTCTTGCCCAATGCCGCTAAACCATTTGGCAATGCGCCCCTGGCGAAGAAGTATCATCATTTTTTCTTCAATTAAACGAGGCTTTAAAATATTTTTATAAAGGGTAAGAAGTGTTTCGTCTTTATGTTTTTTGCGTTCGTAACGAACAGGCATTTCGGCGGTTATCATACAATAAAATTAGACGCCGAAGATACTAGTTATTAGGTAATAGTTAATAGGTAATAGTTAATAGGTAATAAGTATCTGGTAGCACTTAGGGTTTACTGAGCGAAGTCGCTAGCCCTATGCAATAAGCAATAATTATAAACTGTTTACACGCCAAATCGGTTTTGCCGTCTCCAGGCAACGGGGCAGGCAGTTTTGCGGCGGCGGTAAACTTTGCGGTGGTTGCAGCGGCGGCAGTAAACTTTGCGGTAGGTACAAATCCACGTTCAGTTATTAGCGGAGATTTTAACGGAGACGGCAAAGCCGATTTGGCGGTGTCTAATTATAGCAGCAACAATGTATCTATACTTATAGGCAACGGGGCAGGCAGTTTTGCGGCGGCAGTAAACTTTGCGGTAGGTACAAATCCACGTTCAGTTATTAGCGGAGATTTTAACGGAGACGGCAAAGCCGATTTGGCGGTGGCTAACGTTAGCAGCAACAATGTATCTATACTAATAGGCAACGGGGCAGGCAATTTTGGGGCAGCCGTAACTTGCTATTATGTAGAAGGAACTACTTTTTATTTAGGATTTAGGGATGGTACTTTTAGAGTAATGGATGCAAGTAATACAAATTTAAGCATAACCGGTAGCTCTAATTTTTTAAGCCGTGTAACAGATTTTAAAAAAATAAATGGAGTTTACTTCATATGTTTAGCAAATGGTGCAATAATTAAGGTTAATGGTGCAGGAACCGGCGCTAATTGTTTTGCTCTATCTCATCAAGGACATCATTTTGAAACAATATGTGGTTGGAATTATTATATAGGTGATATGGATTTTGATGAGATTAATGCAAATCGCATGGCTAATTCACCAACTAAAAACCCTTTATCTAATTCAGGCCAAGTTAAACCTCTAGCTACGGCTAGCATCAATTCTAATAAGACTGGCTTAAATAGTTTAGATGCAGTTTCAATATCTCCAAATCCTAATAATGGTAATTTTGCCATAACTGGCCAAGATAATTCATCAGGGCAGCTGTATATTTCGGTTACAGATGGACAAGGTAGATTAATAAAACAAGAAACTATTTATAACATTGGTGATGAAATAAATTTCTCTTATTTAGAAGGAGGGGCTTATTATTTAAATATTAGAAGCAGTGTATCTACTATAAGCCCTACTGTAAAGAAATTATTTATTAATAAATAGCTTTAGGTTCACTTTTTTGAAAGCCATCATGATTCTGAATGATGGCTTTTTTGCGCTTAATTGTTAGCTTTGCAAAGATTAATGCGTACAGTATAAAAAATGGAAGACTTAAAGAATTTTATACAAGAAGAAATTAAAAATGTTGCCTTTAAAAAAGTAGATTTTGACGACTCTCTAATAGAGTCGAAATTGCTTGATTCTATAACCGTAATTGATTTAATTGTAAGCATAGAAGATAAGATGGGGAAAAAAATACCGCAACATTTAATTAGCGGAGAAAACTTTGACAGCATTAATAAAATAATAAATATTATAAGCACGCTTTAAATTTGCCGATGAAACAATTTTTTACTTTATACTTATTTCCTTTTTTTATTGCGCTTATAGCTGTATATTATTTATCAAACAATAATCGTACAGTTCGTTTTATCCTTAAAAATCCTTTTCAAAAAGGTAGTGTGCAACAAGATTTTACTTACATAGCTAATTTTGAAAACGACAATGTCGTTTTTGAAGAACAGTTTTTAAAAAGTAATGATAGCACCGAAACTATTTTTTTGCTTGGCTCATCAGAATTGGTTTATACTTCACCCGCTATTCCGTATAATTTTATTCCGCAACATTTTAAAACAAAATTAAAAGCTGTTGGTCATGCGGGCAATCAATGCTTTTCTATTTACACACAATTGCTTGCAAATTATCAGCGCTTACAAAATGCTCCGGTGGTTATTATTCTTTCTCCGGGTTGGTTCGAATCTAAGGCATCTAAAGGCACTTCATCTAAAATATTTTTAGAATTTAATTCAGAATCTTTTTTAAAAAACATAAATACAAATCATACAGATAACGTATTTACAAATTATGCAAGCAAAAGAATCCATCAATTATACAGCGAATTCAGCTCTCCAAATCTCGAATTAAAAAAAGCTAATTTTTCTTATTTATCATCCGTATCTATACTTCATAAAATAATTTTTTCTCCTTTAGTAGGTATAGATAATATATTAATCTCTTATAAAGAAAAAACAGAGCCTACTAAACCAACCGGCTTGCCTTTTACTAGAAAATCAATACTTACAGAAAATATTTTAATTAAATGGGATAGTTTGTTTTCTACCAGCAAACAAGAAGTAATAAGCAAAGCCACCAACAATAATTTAGGTGTAGAAAATAATTATTATATAGAACATATACATGGCAAAATCGGACACATGCAGCTTGTACCTCAATACGTTAATCAAGAGTTGGAAGATTTTAAAATGTTAGTTCAATTAGTAAAAGAAAAGAAAATGAATGTGCGATTTATTATTTCAACTTTAAATCCATATTATTATAAAAACCTAAGCGACCTTTTACCCACTGTAAATACCATTGAAAATGAAATTAAGGCAAACAAAATAACGTACTTAAATTTATTTGAAACAGATAGTACAAAATACGACAAAGCCACATTGCGAGATATTATGCACATGTCGGATTATGGATGGTATAAAGTAGATCAGTTTATTATTAATACATACGCTTTAGCAAAATGAAAATAAATTCGGTTAAACAATTTTTTATAAATATGCTTTTATACACTTCAATTGCCGGAGTTATTTATTTTTTATATACACCACTAAATAAAAACTCAAACAATAAAACAAGCTCGTCTATTCAGTTTGTGTATCAACAATTTTAAATATGTTACCATTTAGTTGCTTGGAATTTTTTGTAATTATGCTTGGCTTTATAGCTATTGTGTGTGCTGCAAAATACGTTGTAGCATCTAAAAATTACAAATATATTTTAGCTTTTTTAAATGCGTTGTTTTTAGTAGTTGTTTACCCAAAGCCGTATCATTTTTTATTGCTTATTATTTTTTCATACGCGGCTACTTACTTTGTATCTGAAGTTATTAAATTCAATAAAAAAATATTGGGCATACTTATTTTGCTGTTGCCTATGCTGCTTGTAAAGTTGGATATTCGCTTTGGGTTTTATCCTTTTGAACTAAATAATCTTTTATCTTTTGCAGGTTTATCTTATGCCAGCTTTCGTATTATGGGATATTACATGGATAAAGCGCCTAATGAAAAGATGCCTGATTTTGCCAGCTACTTTAACTATTTAGCGTTTACACCAACACTTTTAATCGGACCTATTGATAAATTTTCTCGTTTTAAATCTTCCCAAAATACAGGCTTTGAAAACATCAATACACAAAACTTTATTATTGGATGGAACGCCTTAATAAAAGGTATTGCGTTTAAATATATTTTTGCTGAGGTAATTGATAGGTATTGGCTTAATGTTTACAACCCTTCGAGCAAAGAAATTTTACACATGGCAAACAATATGTACGCGTATTATTTGTTTTTGTTTTTTGATTTTGCGGGATACTCTAACATGGCTTTGGGCGTTGGTAAAATGATGGGAATAAATGTACCAGTCAATTTTTTAAACCCGTTTGTGGCTGTCAACCCGCAAGATTTTTGGAGGCGTTTTCACATTACTTTAGGCGAGTGGCTAAGAGATTACTTCTTTACACCTCTATATTTATTTTTTAGTAGAATGAGTCGTTTTAAAAAGCATCCGTTAGCAAGGCAGAACATTGCATTAGTATTAACTTTTTTATTAATGGGTTGTTGGAACGGATTTAAATTTAATTTTATTTTAAGCGGATTAATTTTCGGAATTTATTCTGCCATACATAATACCTATGTAACTAATTGCAAGAAAAAAGGGAAAGATGTTTTTTTTGGAAATCTAAATCCAACGGCTGTAAAGTACATTAGTATTTTTATCATGTTTAATTTGGCTGCTTTTGCTTTGTATATTTTTAGCGGAAGATGCCCTTTACTATAAAAAATGAAATACGATTTTCATAAACAACAATTTATTGAAACAGCTAACTCTGCTGATAAAATTGCCATTGCCGGAAGCGATAAAGATATTGATTGGAAAACGCTTCAAATAAAAGTTGAACAATTAACCGAACAATTTAAAAAGCTACAAATTCCACAAGGGCATCCGGTAATTATATACGGACATAAAGAACATTTTTTTCCGCTAACGATATTAGCTTTGATTCATTCAAGCATTACCTATATTCCAATAGATAAAATTTATCCGGTAGAAAGAATAAAAAAAATAGTTGAAAAAACAGGCTCTCAAATTCTGATTAATTGCACAGATGTTGCGTTAGAGATTGATTTTGCAGCAGTCATAAATTCAAACTTAGAAGTTACTATAAATCACACGCCTGTTTTTGAAAACAGAATTTACGGTGATGCAAAAGATCCACTTCAATATATTATGTTTACTTCGGGTTCTACAGGCGAACCAAAGGGTGTGCAAATTACCCGCAACGCAATTTTAGCTTTTATAGATTGGGCAATTAAAGATTTTGGTTTTACTGAAAATGATGTTTTTCTTAACCAAGCTCCGTTTACGTTTGATGTTTCACTATCTGATGTTTTAAATTGTTTTGCTTTGGGTGGAACACTTGTTTTAAATTCTTCTGAGATAGTAAAAAATCAGGATGCTTTTTTAAACCGAATAGAAAAATATAAATGTAGCGTTTGGACTTCCACTCCTTCCTTTGTCTTTTTGTTTTTACGACATGAAAAATTTAATTCAGAAAAACTTCCCTATTTTAATTCGTTTTTATTTATTGGAGAAGAATTACCAAACAGAACCTGCTCCATTTTAAAAACTAATTTTAAAAACGCAAGAGTTTTAAATGCCTATGGGCCAACTGAAGCAACCATTGTAACTACGCTGATAGAAATTACAGAGGATATTATTGCTAAACATCCAACATTACCAATTGGGTATGCAATGCCCACAAGTGAATTGCTGATTAAAAAAGAAAACCCCGAAGATAAAAGTGGCGAATTAATTATTGTGGGAGATCATGTATCTATAGGTTATTTTAAAAACGAAGAAATTAATAAAGAAAAATACTTTATTCATAATGGAAAGCGCGCTTTTAAAACAGGGGATATTGCGTATTATGAAAATGACATTTTATTCTTTTTAGGAAGAAATGATGATCAGATAAAAATGAATGGTTTTAGAATTGAGCTTAACGAAATAAGTGAAGTTATTTTTAAAAGCAATTTAATTACGGATGTTACAACAGTTGCTTTAAAAAGAAATGGAGCAGTAAAAAAAATAATCAGTTTTATAATTCCGAAAGCTGCAACTAATAATGAAGAAACTAAAATACAAATAGCTGATTTCTTAGAAAAAAATCTTCCTTATTATATGATTCCTGGTGATTACGTTTTTGTAATAGAATTCCCTTATGGTTCAAGTCATAAAATAGATAAGAACAAATTAATCAGCACTTATTTGTAATTGAGACAAGATGGTACAATTAGCAAACCTGGGTTTGATAAAATTATGAAACAATTAAATGCACGGAAGTCAGAACACAAAAAGGAATTGTTTTATTCTATAGGGTTGGAGAATATTAAAAAATGAAAACCAAAGAAAAAATTTACCTTAATGATTTGTATCATTGATTAATGGCTCATTTAAAATTAAAATAATGAATATTTCATGCGTCTTACCGTAAAATACGCTATTATATTATTTTATGGTTTCGTTTAAAATGTTTAACCAGTTGCCCGCTAGTTATTAAAATCAAAAAAATTTCTTAGCCTTATTATTTGTAACAGATCTTCGTATAATTCATTTCGACATTTATTACCTTTGCCTGACAGAACTGAAATAGAGTTGGGTGCGTTGTCATGTTGAGTCTGTCTAAACATGTGAATTAGCTTTTGCATACTCTTCGACAAGCTCAGAGTGACCATCTTTTTCGATATATTGCATCTTTACCTGACAAGGCGGTTTTTTATTTTTTGTATATTTGTATAACCATAAATAAAATTTAATGACAGCCATAACCTTAAAGAAAAAAGTACATGAGTATGTTGAAACTACTGACGATAAAATACTAAAAGCTGTATATACCATATTAGAAGCACACGCTAAAACAAAAAAAGAAGCTAGCGCTTTAAGTACCGCACAAAAAAGAGAACTAGATAAACGCATGAAATTATTTGAAGCCGGTAAAATGGAAGTTTACGACTGGAAAGATGTATATCCCCGCGCCGCTGCAGTGTGCCGTGAAACATTAACAGTTGTAGGTTAATGTATGTTGTATAAAAGATGGTAGTAGGTCTACCAGTATCGCTGTGCAAGCGGAGGTACTAAACCGCCTCTCGGTGCTAAAGGAGTAATTCGATGG
>JBBRAG010000044.1:0-12384 GCA_038206945.1 Bacteroidia bacterium
TATTTCTGAAATGCTGGAAGCAGGCATTAATGGATATGTTTTAAAAAACACCGGTACCGATGAATTAGTAACTGCTTTAACTAAATTGGCAGCTAACCAACCTTTTTTTAGTGATGAAGTAACTACCGAAATGATGCGTGTAATAACCGCGCCTAAAACAGTTCAAAAAGAAATTATTAACCTTACCCCAAGAGAAATTGAAATTGTAAAGCTTATAGCCGAAGAATATAACAACGCCAAAATAGGCGAAAAACTTTTTATAAGCGAACGCACGGTAGAAACACACCGCAAAAATATATTCAGGAAAACTAATACCAAAAGCGTGGCTGGGCTTATGAAGTTTGCCATGGAACAAAAGATCATTTAAGCACGTCTTCCTCTAACCTATCCGTACCAGTACGTACATAAAATTACCAAAACATGGGTATCTACTATGCCCGTTTATTACTGCATTTTTGCTGCATAATTAATCACAATAATTAATCAATAAAAAACAACAAGTATGAAAAAATTTATCTCAATGGGAATCGGCGCAGCCTTACTAGTGTCTTGCGGCTTTCCAAAACTCTCTAAATATGCCGCTACTGCGGATATGACGAGCAAAGCAAAGTATGATTTTACAAATGCGAAGATTCGCGAAAACGGCAAAGGTTTCGCAATTGATATGAGCGTATTAGGCAAAATGCCAAAACGTGTAGCATTGGTATCATTTTATATAGATGATCCGGGTATTACCAAAGTAACGGGCAGCAACCAAACAGGTAAAAGTTACAGCACTACAAATACCGGAACTGATAACGCAAAAAGTTTTATAAACGCTTTTTATAATTTAGGTTTAGAGCCTTTAAAAACAACTTTTAGTAAATACGGTATTGAAATATTAACGCCCAATCAATTTTTAACCGACGATGATAAAAAACAAGCTTATAATGATTTTGTGGTAAGGCACACTAAGTTAAATGAACTTGGTAAAAAAATAGGCAAGTATTTTAAAAACACCGGCAACTACGGCACAGGTATAGAGGTAACAGAACCCGTTAACGGCTATAAACTTTTAGTGATTAACAAACCAAACACAGGCGACCCAAAGAAAAAAACAGTTGCTGCGTCTAACCTAGCGGGTTGCAGAGATGGAGAAATGATCGAATCAATGGGTTATGACTTGGCCAGAAGTCTGGAAGTAGATGCCGTACTGGTTGTTTATAATTCTCAAGTTGCAGATACTAAATGGGGAAAGACCCGTTTCTTTTTAGGCGCGCTAAATATGCAAATGTTTGGTCCTAACCCCACGCCTTTAAAAGAAGGTAAAAAAGATAACAACAGTTATAATAAAGGATTGTTTTATTGCGGAACGCGTATGGCCTTTAAAAAAGGATTGGTTATAAATCCTAAAATGAAAGATGAAACTAAAAAAGTGGAGAATGACAAGAACAATGAAATAGCGTATAAAAATATAATTACCGGCTGTGCCAATAAAATTGGCAAATACCTACAGGAAGGCTTAGCTAAAAAGAAATAAAAAAACAACCTCTTGTAATCATTCTATTACAAGAGGTTTTACATTATAAATTATTTATGAAAAAAATTATCTTATTTTTTACAATACTGATAGCTTCTTCCAGCCAAATGCTATCGCAGGATATACAATGGGCGGCTACAATAAATTATGATATTGAAATTACCAGTAAAGATCAGTTTAACGCACGTATGGCCACAGGTGCGCCAGATGCCCCAACCTACGGCCAATTAAGTAAACGTTGTGCAACTGCCAGCAAACAAAAAAACTCGCAAATTTGGGTAGATTATAAAACGCCGCAAGAAGTAAAGCAAGTGTTAATTGTAGAAAATAATTCTTGTGGAAATATTATAAAAGTAGAATTGCTCGATGAAGAAGGAACGGGAACGCCTGTTTACGAAAAGCCTGTGGAGGGTTCGTCAGCTGCATATCGTTTGTTTTTAATTACACTGCCGGAAAAATCTAAAAAAATTAAAACTATTAAAATAAAAATTAGTGGAGTTTCGGGTAACGAAGAACAAATAGACGCGGTAGGCATAACCGATAGCGATGCTAAATTTACTTTTGATGATGTCATTAAAAAATGCAATGTAAACTCGCCAACTTATAGTAAAGCGCAAGATGCGGCGACTTCTACTTTTGAATTTGGCTTTGATAAAAAAAACGTGAATGTTTTAAACATCAAAAAAAGTATAAGCACATTAATGTTAGGCTTAAAGCCCGGCCAATCGGGTAATATGGGTGGTGCCATAAATTCTGACGTGGATGAATTAGCGCCTATCATTTCTCCGGATGAAAAAACATTGTATTACATCCGTTCTCAACATCCAAAAAATAATACTTACGGCACAAGCAGTAGCGAAGATATTTGGTTTAGTCAGTTTAACACAAACGATACTACTTGGGGAGATGCGCAACACATGACCATTCCATTTAATACAGAATCTGTAAATAAGGTAGTAGGTATAACACCTGATGGTAATAGTATGCTGGTTAAAGGAGCGTATAAAAACGGTAAATCTGAAGGCTTAGGCTTTTCATTTACTAAAAGAATTTTAGGCGGATGGAGTGTTCCTGAAAAAATAAAATTAAAAGATTATGATGATATGGTTAAAGGTGCTTATGTAGGTTCTTATTATGCAAACGACGGAAAGACATTGCTTTTAAGCCTTTCTGAGCGTAGTAACCAGGAGAATGATATATATGTAAGTTTTTTAAAAAATGATAACTCATGGAGCAGACCCATAAACCTGGGCACCACTTTTAATACCTCGTATAAAGAAGATACCCCGTTTTTAGCCTCAGATGGCGTAACACTTTACTTTAGTAGCGATAGGCCGGGTGGTTTAGGCAAGCGGGATATTTATTTTTCAAAAAGGTTAGATGACAGCTGGCAAAAATGGAGTACGCCTGTCAATTTAGGCTCTTCCGTAAACACAACAGCTGATGATGCCAACTACAGTATTGCTGCATCTGGTTATTACGCCTATATGGTTAGTGAACGTAATTCTATTGGCGGAAGTGATATTGTACGCATAAAATTAAAAGATGAAATTAAACCAAACCCTGTAGTGTTAGTAAGCGGTAAGGTTATTAACGCAAAAACAAACCAGTATGTAGATGCAAATATTATTTATCAATTGCTACCTGACGGAAAGGAAGCAGGTATTGCCAGGAGCAATCCAAACAATGGAGATTATAAAATTGTTTTGCCTTACGGAAAAAATTATTCGTTCAATGCGGGTGCGCAAGGATACATAGCTGTTTCAGATAACTTAGACCTTACCAATGTATTGGCTTACCAGGAAATAACCCGCAACCTGTATCTATATCCGGTGGAAGTTGGCGAAACTATTCGTTTAAATAATATCTTTTTTGAAACCGCAAAGTTTGATTTACTACCTACGTCATTTGTCGAGTTAGATAAGCTGGTTAAAATATTAACTGATAATCCGCAAATGGAAATAAGTATTGCCGGCCACACTGATAATGTAGGTAATGATGCCATTAACCAAACATTATCTGCCAACCGTGCCAAGGCGGTAGTAGATTATTTAATAGCAAAAGGCGTTGTAGCAACACGTTTGCAACAAGCGGGCTACGGCAAAACAAAACCTATTTCCACTAATGATACCGAAGAAGGGAAGGCATTAAATAGAAGAGTTGAGTTTACGATAAATAAAAAGTAGTGTGTTTGATGTGTGTGTTTGATTATTGTGGAAGAGTAGTTTGGTAATACCGGCTACTCTTTTTTTAATTACTTTACAGAAATTTTTTTAACCGGCTTAAAGATGAAAAAAATATTTTTATTTACTTTTTTCTTAGGAATGATCAACTCATTTTCGCAAGATAAATTTACAGATTCTTTAAAAAATTTATTGCCACTTGCAAAAGAAGATACTAATAAGGTTTTTTTACTAACTGATATTGCTGATGAAATAACAGATGTCGACTTTAAAAAAAGTATAGAATATTCTACCAAAGGATTAGAGCTTGCACAGAAATTAAATTTTAAAAAAGGAATTGCACAAGCTTACAGCACGATGGCAAATGCTTACAGCAGCCAGAGCGATTATATAAATTGTTTAACGTTTAATAACAAAGCTTTAGAGATACGAAAAGAAATAAACAATTGGCATGATATAGCGGCCACTTTAGATAATATTGGCAATGTGTATAACGATCAGGGAAATTTTACCAAGGCACTTGATTTTTATAATCAGGCAGTTGTTATTGATGAAAAAAATAAAGATACCAAAGCTTTAGCTGTTCTTTATAATAACATGGGTAATGCCTATGCCAATAAAGGAGATCTGAAACAATCTATTGTTTACCTGTTTAAATCATTAAAATTAAAAGAAGAGTTAGGGAATAAAAAAGGCGCTGCAAATACGTGTAATAATCTTGCCGTTATTTATAAAATGCAGGGTAATTATAGCGAGGCACTAAACTATAATAAACAGGCTATGAAATTTAGAATAGCCCTCAAAGACAGTATGGGTATAGCTTTTTCTTATACCAATTTAGGTTTGACCTACCGAAACACGAAACAGGATAATAAAGCGGAAGAAAATTTTTTGCAGGCTTTATCAATTTTCAATCGCTTAGGATATAAAAAAGGCATCGCGGCAGCTAATAATAGCTTGGGTATAATTTACAAAACACGCCAACAATATGATAAAGCATTGGCCTCTTATAAAACTGCATTAGATATTTTTACGCAGCAAAACGATAAAGGTGGTATGGCGGTAGCTATGAGCAACATGGCTTCTGCATACGGAAAAAATAAAAACAACCAGCAAGCAGAAATTTATTTTAAGAGATCTGAAGTCCTGGGTTTAGAATCCAAGTCATTCGAAATATTGATGGACCTTTATGATCTTTACAGCATTTATTACCAAGATAATAATGATTTTAAAAAAGCGCTTAAATACCATCTTCTCTATACAGATGCAAGAGATAGCTTACACAGCAAAGAAAACACAAACGCGTTAGCAGAAGTAAAAACACGTTATGAAACAGATATTAAAGAAAAAGAAAATGATAAACTTATAGATGATAATCAAATAAAAGATCTTACTATCTCGCAAAAAAACACACAGCGAAATATTTTTATGATTTTGTTTGCGGCTGTTATTATAATTGGCAGTTTGTTGTATGGCTGGCTTAAACTAAAAAAGCGTGAAGAGCTTAGCAAGCAATTAATTTTACAACAAGAACTACGATCAAAAGCAATTATAGAAGCCGAAGAAAAAGAACGTACACGCATCGCGCGCGAGTTGCATGATGGTATCGGGCAACAATTATCAGCTGCCAAGCTTAATATATCAGGTTTACAAAATTCATTACAAACAAATAATAACGCAGAAAAAACCATGTTGCAAAATGCTATCGATCTGATAGACGAATCGGTTAAAGAAGTACGCATGGTGTCACATAGTATGATGCCCAACGCACTTATTAAATCAGGCTTGGTTTCTGCTGTTAGAGAATTTATAAATAAGATAAGTACTACAGGTTCATTAAAAGTAAATTTAGAAATTGTAGGCTTAACACAGCGCTTAGAGCAAACCATTGAAACTGTTTTATTTCGTGTATTACAAGAGTTGGTAAACAACATAATTAAACATGCTAAAGCATCCGAAGTTGGTATTCAATTAATTAGGCACGATACAGAAATAACTATTTTAGTAGAAGATAACGGGATGGGTTTTGATGTTGAAAAAACAATTGGCAAAGAAGGCGGTATTGGCCTAAAAAACATCCAATCGAGAGTAGCTTTTTTAAACGGACAAGTATATTTTGATTCTCACTTGGGTAAAGGCACCACCATAACCATAGAAATTCCTTTTTAATATTTTTTAGGGAGAACTTGTTGTTAAAAAAACTAAACGTTTATTCAAGATAAGTTAAACTGTTTACATTTGTCTCCTTAACACTTAAACCCTAACAAAAAACATGAAAGCAATTTTTAAATTATTTGTAGCCGGATGCTTGATAACATCACTTGCAACCACCACCTCGTGCGGTGGCAACAAAGAAAAAGAAACAAACCCTGTAGTAGATAGCCTTTCTACAGATAACTCAAATTTAAAAGGCGAATTAAGCGAAAAAGAAGCAGCCTTACAAGATTTTGTAAACGGCTTTAATGATATACAAGGCACCTTGGATGAAATTAAAACCAAAGAAAAAATGGTTACCAATGCATCACAAGGTGGTGATGTAAAAAGTAAAGAAGAGCAAATTAAACAGGATATACAAAGCATCTATGATTTAATGGCTAAGAATAAATCTCGTGTAGCCTCTTTAAGCAAAAAGCTTAAAACATCGGGCACTAAAATAGACGGACTAGAAAAAATGATTGCCGGTTTAGAAGCGCAGATTACAGAAAAAGACGGGCAAATAACCGATCTTAAAAACCAGTTAGAGCAAAAAAATATAGAGCTAAGTAATTTAAATACTAATTATCAAAATTTAGATGACGATAACAAAGGCAAGATACAACAATTAAATACCGCTTACTATATTATTGGTACCGGTAAAGAATTAAAAGCTGATAACGTTACAGCTAAAGAAGGTGGTTTTATAGGCCTTGGTAAAACAATGGAAATTAAATCTGACTTTAATAAAGATAAATTTACCAAAATAGATATTACGCAAACAACTTCCATTCCAATTGGGGCTAAAAAAGCTAAAATGCTTACCAACCACCCAAGCAGCTCTTACAAATTTGTAGGCGAAAAACCGGTTCAAAAATTAGAAATTACCAACCCAACCGATTTTTGGGCAACCTCTAAATACTTAGTAATAGTTACCGAGTAATTATTGTTGAAATATTTTTTATAGAAAGCCTCTGCAGTAAGCGGAGGCTTTTTACTTTTACAGTATTTAAAACTACTGATGCAAATATTACCAAGCATTTTTTATAAGCACCTGCTTTACCCAAAGCATACTGATGCTTTAGAAAGAAATGGAGATTACCATTTTCCTATATTTTTTTTACTTTTTATAAGTTGTGCGTTGGTAATTTATATTTACCTGCGCTATTATAAAAAAACAGCCCAGTTTTTTTCTGCCGTATTCAGCTATGGCGCATCGCAACAAATTCAGCGCGACGGGCATTCTTTTTTCAGGTCGTATTCTGTTTCGTTATTTTTAATTTATATGATATGCGGCGGTATTTTTTTTACTGATCTAAGCACTTATTTTGGGTGGATAAAACATACTTCTTCAGATATAGTTACGTTAATATCTATTTTAATCGTGGGTTTATTAATTCTATTTAAAAGAGGTATAAACAATTTTTTTAGTTTAATAACCAAAGAAAAAAATGCTTCAGAAGATTATTTTTTTCAATACTCAACCAACATATATGCCGGTGCATTTATATTGCTTGGGTTCTGCCTGTTATTACGGTATTCAATATTGCCGGCTACCTATTTATTACCAATAACTTTATTGTGTTTAGGCTCGCTTTTTGTGCTAAGAATGATAAAAATACTTGTTTTTGGCTATTCTGTGTACGGTTTTTCGCTATTTCATTTAGTTTTGTATCTTTGCGGCATTGAAATAATACCATTAGCTGTTTTTGTAAAGATCATTCTAAATAGCTGATTAATAAAGGCTAAACGTAAAATATAAGTATGGCGGTTAAAAAAAAGGCTGTAAAAAAAGCTAAAATTGCTTCAAAAAAAAGCAAACAAAAAGCCATTAAGGCAACTAAGCCTGTTGCCAAAAAATCCACTCCCAAACCTAAAAAAGCTTCGATAAAAAAAGTCGCTACTAAAAAAAACAAACCTCTTCCCGCTAAAAAAGGTATTAAAAAAACAGCCCCTAAAAAAGTGGCTAAACCTTTGGCAAAAAAGGCAGCAATAAAAAAGGCTTTACCTAAAAAAATTGAAGCGCCAGAAACACCTAAAGTAGTAAAAGAACCTAAAATAATTATTCCACCTTCGGTGCCGCAAGTTGTTTTTCCAGATAAAAATATTTTAAAACTACGGGTTAAAACACTTTTAATTTCTCAGCCAAAACCCGATAGCGAAAAAAATCCTTACGTAGATTTATCGCGTCGCCTAAACATTAAAGTAGATTTTAGGCACTTTATAAAAATAGAAGGCATTACCTCAAAAGAGTTTAGGCAGCAACGCATTAACCTTACCGAGCACAATGCCGTTATTTTAACCAGCCGTAATGCGGTAGATCATTTTTTTAGAGTATGCGGCGAAATGCGTTATAACGTACCCGAAACCACCAAGTATTTTTGCCTGAACGAAGCAACCGCTTATTACCTGCAAAAATATATACAGTACCGCAAACGCAAAATATTTTTTGGCAACGGCACCATCTCAGATCTTGCAGAATCTTTACGCAAAAACAAAGAAGAACATTTTTTATTGCCCGTGGCCGATGTACACCGCGAAGAAAAAATAATTGATGTTTTAGATTTACTTAAATTGCGTTACAAAAAAGCCGTTATCTATCGAACCGTTAGTGCCGATCTAAGCGATTTTAAAGGCTTACTTAATTATGATATGCTGGTGTTTTTTACCCCTGCGGGCATTAAATCTTTGTTTACCAATTTCCCAAACTTTAAGCAAGGAGATACACGCATTGCCGCTTTTGGAGCCGCAACTGCCGAAGCCCTGCGCGAACACAAATGCCGCATAGATGCCGCCTCGCCTAACCCACAAACCCCAAGTATGGTAATGGCTTTAGAAAGTTATATACGCGAGGTTAACAAACGCTAAACCCACATGCGCTTTACTTTTAAAAAAGAAGAGCGGCTTTACGGGCACGCTGCCTTAAATAATGTATATACCCATGGCAAGCACCTGCACATCGGCAACTTTAAACTAATTTTTATAGAAGTGCCGCAAAGCCATCAACCTGCCTGCCGCGTGGTGTTTTCTGTACCCAAAAAAAGTTTTAAAAAGGCCGTAGACCGCAACCTTATCAAACGCAGAATGCGCGAGGTATATCGTACTAATAAACATTTAATATACCAACATCTTACCAAAAAAAATAAACAACTGCACATTTATCTTATCTATACCACTAAGCAAATTATTGAATTTGAAGAGCTACAATTAAATCTCCTTCAAGCCCTTAAGCTGCTGGCTACTAAAATAAATTAAACACGGTATTTGTTTCGTTATACTTCGTCCGCTTAAATAGGGCGTTCCGGCTTTTCGTCATGGCGAACAACGTAAAGCAATCTCATACGCCGTTAGGCTGCCTGCAGTAAAACTTTTTAAGAGTACTTAAAAAGGTTTTCTTGCCGCATCCCTAACGCAAATCCATTTATATCCAAACCTTTTCATCTTTGCCAATTCGTCAAAACTGAAGTAACAACTACGCAGTTATTAATATAAACCTTACCTTTATGGCAAGCAAATTCACTATGACAAAAAAGCGTAAACTATTTCTCGTCCTTATACTTCCGGTAACCATTTCAATAAGTATCCTTTCGTTTGCCTTTACCGAAGATCTTTTTGAGGCATCCAAAAATTTGGATATTTTTTCTTCCCTCTATAAAGAAATAAATTTATACTACGTAGATGAAACCAAACCAGGCCAGCTTATTAAAACCGCGGCAGATGCTATGTTTCAATCGTTAGACCCCTATACCGAATATTATACCGAAAATGATATTGAAGATTATAAAATTGTAACCACCGGCCAGTATGGCGGCATTGGCGCAGCTGTAAGAGAAATAAAAGATAAAGTAATTATAACAGAGCCGTACGAAAATTCTCCGGCGATGAAATCGGGCATAAAAGCCGGCGATGTTATTATACAGATAAACGAAACGTTAGTTAAAGGCAAAACATCTGAAGAGATTAGCAAACTAATGAAAGGCCAAGCAGGCACACAGGTTAAACTTGTAATTGAAAGGCCCGGCACTGCCAAACCTATTGAGTTTAATTTAACCCGCGAAGAAATTAAAGTGAAAGATGTGCCTTATTACGGCATGATAAATAAAGAGGTAGGTTATATAAAACTAACGGGCTTTACTCCTACCGCTGCTGCCGAAGTTAAAGAAGCTCTGCTAAAACTTAAAAGTGAAAATTGCAAAGCACTAATCCTCGACCTTCGAGATAACCCGGGCGGTTTGCTTACACAAGCCGTAGATATTGTAAACCTGTTTGTAGAAAAAGGAACCGATGTGGCCGTTACTAAAGGTCGCGCTAAAGAATGGACACAGGCTTTTAAGACCGTAAACAATCCCATTGATATAACCATGCCTTTAGCGGTGGTGGTTGATAGAAATTCTGCATCAGCTTCAGAAATTGTTTCGGGCTCTTTGCAAGATCTTGACAGGGCTGTAATTGTAGGGCAACGAACCTATGGCAAAGGCTTAGTGCAGCAAACCAAACCGCTTATTTATAACGCGCAGTTAAAATTAACCGTAGCAAAATATTATATACCAAGCGGCAGGTGCATACAAGCTTTAGATTATACGCACCGTAATGGAGACGGAAGTGTAGATCATGTGCCAGATTCTCTTATAACCGCTTTTAAAACACGCAACGGCCGTATAGTATATGATGGCGCGGGTGTGTTACCCGATGTACAAACCGAACCGCAAACTATGGCGGATATAACGTATACACTTATAGCTAAAAATTTAATTTTTGATTACGCCACCCAATACATTATAAAAAACCCAACACTAAATGCGGAGGCACAAAACTTTGTGATAAATGACGATGATTATGCAAATTTTGTAACTTTCTTAAAAGATAAAGATTACGATTATAGAACCAACAGCGAAGAAGATTTGGTAGCGCTTAAAAAAAGTGCCGAGGGGGATAAATATTTCAACGATATAGAAACAGAATTCAACCAGCTGCAAAAAAAACTAATGGACCGCAAAAAAGATGATCTGCAAAAATTTAAGCCAGAAATAAAACGCATGATAGAAGATGAGATCGTTTCGCGTTTTTTTTATTTAAGCGGCCGTGTATCTGCTTCTATAAAATATGATACCGATGTGCAGGCAGCCATCAACACCCTAAACAATACAGATAAAACAAAAAGCATTTTAACCACGGTACAAAAATCTACCAAGCCTTTTAATCCTAATAAAAAGTTTTAGGTAATGAAAAAAACGGGTTTGTTCTTTGGTTCTTTTAACCCCATACACATTGGGCATTTGGCCTTGGCAAACTACATGCTTTCTTTTACCGATATGGATGAAGTTTGGTTTGTGGTCTCTCCGCACAACCCCTTAAAAGAAAAGCAAAGCTTATTAGCACAAAACCACCGCTTGTATATGGTAAAACTTGCTACCCACAACTACCCTAAGTTTAAGGCAAGCAATATTGAGTTTAAACTCTCACAACCATCTTATACCATACATACGCTTACACACCTGCAAGAAAAATACCCCCAGAAAAATTTTAGCCTGATAATGGGTATGGATAATTTACAGAACTTTCATAAATGGAAGAATTATGAGCAGATTTTAGATAAGCATACTATTTACGTGTATCCGCGCCAGCATAGTACAACTAATAAATTGATAGATCATCCCAATATTAAAATTACCCAAGCGCCTGTTATGGAAATATCTTCTTCGTTTATACGCCAGGCTATTGCCAATAAAAAAGAGGTTACTTTTTTTATGCCCGAAAAAGTTGCGGCGTATGTAGATGAAATGAATTTTTATAGGAAGGATTATAAAGTTTTACCAAAAAAAACCTCGTCCTCGTTTAGCGGAGCTTAACAAAGGTGTTTAAACTATGCACTTATTCATTTGTTATTATTTACACATACCTGCCAACATTTAATTAATTGCCCGCATAAAAGAAATATATGCACTAAAGTTTAAAATACTTTACCTAGCGTAAAAGAGTTTAGCCCCCATAACATAAACAGGCAGGCTACTACTAAAAATTAGGGTACTAGTAAAACAACGCAGGCTACTAATAAAAGAGATATACTTACTAATAAAGAAACTAGCGGCAATAAAAATTTAGCTATTCATAGCCATAGAAGAGTTTTTGGTGCTAATAAAAGTATGCTAGTATGCATTTGAAGCTGTCTTTAGGGTTTTTAACTTACTGTTTGCCTGCATTTAAATTGTTGCGGCACTACTACTTGGTTAATACACAAAAAAGCCGCATCAAATTAATGAAGCGGCTTCTATTAACTATTTGCTAGTAACAAAACTATTACTGTTGTTTAATCATTCGTTTGGTATCAATAATTTTACCATCCACTATAAGCGTGTAGCTGTATATACCATTGGTTAAATCATTAGCATAAACATTTAACTGCCCAGCACCTTTAGTAGCAATATCTACCATTTTTATTTGACGACCATTTACATCATAAAATAAAAGTTGTGCTGCACCTGTGTTTTG
>JBBRAG010000045.1:0-11053 GCA_038206945.1 Bacteroidia bacterium
TCTGCAAGTGCAATTTTATTTTTTCAGCGGTATAAATTTATTTCTATAAAATTGCGGGAAGTTCAGTACATTTAATTTAGTTTATCGGTTAAGGACAGTTTTGTGCAAGTAATCCCGCACTTCTTTTAGCTGAAGGCCGTTGCAGTACAACAACAAGTCAAAGCTCTGCCGGTAATTTTTTGTAATTATTGTGTCTGCTTTAGCAAGTGGGGCTGGTTAATGCAAAGGTGCTGTGTTAGCGGTATGTGGCTTATTCATTCAGTTTCTTTTTACTTACAAGTTCTGTGAAACTTTTTGCTGCATTTGTAAAGTCAGAAGGCATAAGAATAACTGTCGTTGTATTGTTGTCAATTCCGATTTCAGATAACATTTGCATTCGTCTTAACTCAAGTGCGATTGGACTACCTTCCATTTCTTTTGCACCTTGAGTCAATTTAATTGATGCTTCTAATTCTGCTTCTGCTTTAACTATTCTGGCTCTCTTTTCTCTGATTGCTTCGGCTTCTCGTGCCATAGCCCTTTGCATTGCTTCAGGAATTTCAACATCCTTCATCTCGACCATTTCAATTTTAATTCCCCAAGGTTCGGTTGTCGTGTCAACAATTTTTTGAAGCGTCCCGTTTATTTGCTCTCGTTCTCTTAATACTTCGTCAAGAGTATGTTGTCCAATAATATTCCGCAGTGCTGTAACAGAAAATTGATAAACTGCTTTATTATAGTCTGCCACTTTAATAATAGCGTCCTCGGGATTTGTAATTTTGAACCAAAGCACAGCATTCACTTTGATTGTTACGCTGTCCTTTGTTATTGTTTCTTGTTGCTCTAAGTCAACAGTTTTTGTTCTGATGTCAACTTTTTGCTGTCTGTCAATAAGTGGTATTATCCAATATAGTCCAGGTCCTTTTACAGATTGAAACCGTCCAAGTCTGAACACAATTGAACGTTGATATTCTTGTGCAATACGAAGTCCTGATAAAAGTATTGCAATGATAATTCCGATAATTGGTATTAGTGTCATATTGTTAGTTTTTTATGGTTAATTATTTTCTTATTGGTTTGTCGTCCTGCCATTACAGCTAACGGTTTGTGATGTTTGGCGGTCGGGCTTATTGCACTAACCGTTGTTACCTAAAAACTAATGTTAAAGATACTAATTTTTGTTTACCCTCAATCGCCAGCCTGCCGCTAAGCCGCTGTTAGCATTTGCCAGCCCACGTAACACGTACAAAATTCTGTTGGTTTTACGCTTTCTGCCGAAACTATTTTATAGCATTTTTCTACTTTCTTTTGTCTTGGCACAAAAGAAACAAAAAGTCAAGACGAAACGATTGCAACCGCACAGGCACGTGGGCACTGCATTTCGCCCAGTTCACGCGGTACCAAAATTCGTAATTATCTGCATAAACACAACAGTTGCAGTACAACAACAAGTCAAAGCTCTGCCGGTAATTTTTTGTAATTATTGTGTCTGCTTTAGCAAGTGGGGCTGGTTAATGCTAACTGGCAGATTAGCGCAGAGGTAGTTGCCGCGTATTTACGCAAATTAATACACTTTATTTTTGTATTTGCGTTAGGGATGCGGCAAGAAAGCCTTTTTAAGTACTCTTAAAAAGCTTTTCTGCGGGCAGCCCGACGGCGTGTATTATTTTTTGACTTAGCTTGAAATAACAGCACGCCGGAACGCCCTAAAAATTAATAATCGCTTTCAGTTTTGGCGGTTAGTTGAGCAAGCGCTTTGGCAAGTTGCTCGTCGTTTGGTGCGCTACCGTGCCATTTGTGGGTGCCCATCATATAATCTACACCCATACCCATTTCGGTTTTCATGATGTTGATAATGGGTTTGCCTTTGCCGACAAAAGTTTTTGCGTGGTTTAAACCATCAATAACTTGCTGCAAGATGTTGCCATTGTTTATTTCTAAAACGTGCCAGCCAAAAGCCTCAAACTTAGCTCTTAAATTTCCTAAAGGTAATACCTTATCTACATCTCCGTCAATTTGGCGTCCGTTATAATCTATCGTAGCAATTAAATTATCAACTTGGTGAGCTGCGGCATACATAGCGGCTTCCCAAATTTGGCCTTCTTGCAATTCGCCATCGCCGTGCAGGCAATAAACAATGTTAGTTTCTTTATTTAATTTTTTTGAAAGAGCTGCGCCGATAGCAACGCTCATGCCTTGGCCTAAGGAACCGGAAGCCACACGCACACCAGGCAAACCTTCGTGCGTTGTAGGATGACCTTGCAAGCGCGTATTTAATTTTCGAAATGTATTTAATTCGTTAACAGGGAAATAACCGGTACGAGCTAATACGCTATAAAATACGGGAGAGATATGCCCGTTAGAAAGAAAGAAAAGATCTTCTTTATGCCCATTTATGGTAAAATTTTTTGGATCATGCTTCATAACCGAA
This sequence comes from Bacteroidia bacterium, assembly GCA_038206945.1. GTDB lineage: Bacteria > Bacteroidota > Bacteroidia > B-17B0 > Aurantibacillaceae > PALSA-968. The sequence goes on from JBBRAG010000045.1 coordinate 2,411, forward strand.
CCATATAGCGCAACCAAATATTCTGTACAGCCTAAAGAACCGCCCGGGTGACCGGAAGAAACTGCGTGAACCATGCGAACGATATCGCGCCTAACCTGGATGCAAAGTTTTGTAAGTTGTTGAATATCTGACATAGGAAATTTTTTGTCAAAAATAATTATAGATAACACATTGGCTTTACTTTTTGTATAAAAACCTTGTGTTTGTTGATAAGTAGCTTTTTGGGTAAGTTGGTATTAAATAATCACAGAATGGTTTACAGGTTTACGCACCACCATAAAAAAATCTCCCTTATTTATGAAGCAGCTTTTAATTTAGAAGAATAAAAATTTAGTATCCAAAAACTTCTTTTAAAGTTAGGTATTTAACCTGCCCGTATTTTTCAATGGTTTTGGTATCTAACAATTCTTTTTTGCCCACTATTAATAAAGTTAAAGGTAAAGGCTTAACATACGTTTGTTGAAATTTTTGGACATCATCAAAAGTCATAGGTTGTACTTTATCAAAAATAGTTTTTCTCACATCATACGTTAAGCCCATTTTACGCGCATTTTCATAAGCCACCAGTAATTGCATTTTAGTTAATCGTTCATTACGAATACCCGAAATAATAGCATCTTTAGCGGATAAGAACATAATATCTGCTTTAGGCAGGTCTTTAATTAATTCATTCATGCCTTGTAAAGCATCCGATAATTTATCGGCTTGTGAGCCGATATAGGTGCTTACATAAAAAGATTTGTTTTTTGTGTTTGGTAAACGATAACTACCGTTAACAGAGTAGGCGAGAGCCTTAGACTCACGCAACTCCTGAAATAAAATAGATGACATGTTACCGCCAAAATATTCGTTATACATTTTAATGCTGGCAATGTTTGCATCTGTAAAAGGTTCGCCTTTACCAAGCATCATAATTTCTGCTTGCTTCATATCATAATCTACTACGTAAACTTGGTTGCCGGTTTTTTGTTCGGTTAAAGCAATAGGCGCATCTGGTTTTACTAACGCTCCTGTATAATGATTTTTTTGTATAGCGGCTGTTGCATCGGTTAATGAAAGCGGGCCATAATATAAAATGCGATGCTCTTGCTTGGTTAATGATTTTATCACTGCGATAAGATCTTCTGCTTTTAGTTTTTTTAATTCATCATCACTATATACATTAGTAAAGGGATTTTTTGCGCCATATTTAACGTAATTAGATAAGCCTTTACGAAGAATAATACCTTTATCAAGTTTGGCATCTTCGCGTTGTTTGATGTTATCTTGTATTAAATTATTTAAAGCTTCTTGATTAGGCTGCACGTTGGCCAGGGTATGTTCAAACAGGCCAACCGCTTTGGTAAAATTATCGCTTAAACCATTTAATGATAAATAGGTTTGATCTTCCTGAGAAACTACATCAAACGAACAAGCTAATTTATAAAACTCTTCCTGCAACTGGGCGGGCGTGTATTTATCCGTACCCAAATATTTTAAATACTCTAAAGCAATAGGCAACATTTTGTTATTATTGCTGCCAATATCAAAGGTGTAATAAAGATCAAAGGTTGCGTTCTCCTTATTCTGACTATAAATTATAGGTATGTTGTTAGATAAATTTCCTTTGGTAATATCTTTATTAAAATCAATGAATACAGGCTGAATAGGTGCCGGCTTTTTTATCATCAGGTCTTTTAAGAAAGGAGATTGATCATCTCTGTTCACACTAACCGGGGTAATAGCAGGTTTATCAACTTTCTGCATGTTTTTATCTTCGCCTGTATGTTTGTTTACCAATACATAATTATCATTCAGATTCATTTTGGCAAAATCTACCAATTGTTGCTTGGTTATTTTAGAAAGTCGGTCGATGATGGCTATGTGATGTTCCCATGTTTCGTTAGATGTAAAAGCTGTCATTATCTCTCCGGCACGGGCCTGGTTGTTCTCTAATATTTTGGTTAGGTTAAATTTAAGATTGGTTATACTTGCCTGTATCAACCACTCATCAAACTTACCATCTTTTACATTTTTTATTTGTTGTTGAATTAATTTTACAACTTCGGCAAGACTTTGGTTTTGTTTAGGCTTACCAGAAAAACCAAGTACTGAATAGTCAGAAAGTTCAAAATCAAAAGCCTGTGCTTCTAACACTTGTTGCTGTTGGTTCAAATTAATATCCATAATACCGGCTTTACCGTTAGATAATATAAGGGCCAATAATTTTATCATATCCGCATCGGCTGTATTAACACCACCAAAACGATATCCGAAAAGTACATTCTCTGCATCCGGACCATAAATTTCTTTTACAATTGGTTTGGTAATAGGTGCTTCCGGCTGAAAAGCGAACTTTGGCAAGGGTTTGCTTTTCATATAAGCAAACTTTGCTTCAATTTCTTTAATGGTTTTTTCAGGATCAACATCGCCTGTAATAATAACAGCCATGTTGTTGGGTACATAATATGTATTAAAATAATCCATTATCTTTTTCATAGAGGGATTTTTAAGATGATCTATTGTTCCGATGGTTGTCTGCGTACCATACGTATGATTTTGGAACATACCTTCAAACCATGCTTCAAAAACTTTATTGCCATCATTATCAAGTCCACGATTTTTTTCTTCGTAAACAGCTTCTAATTCTGTATGAAATAAACGTAACACCGGTTTTCGATAACGTTCAGCTTCTAACGATAACCAGTTTTCAATTTCATTGCTTGGCACATCGTTTACATAAACCGTTTGCTCAAAAGATGTAAAGGCGTTAGTACCCTTAAAACCCATGCTACTGCAAAGCTTATCATACTCGTTAGCAATGGCGTATTTGGCTGCTTCGCCACTTAAACTATCAATTTGGTGATAAATTTTTTTGCGTGTTGCTTCATCTTTTGTTTTACGATAAATTTCATATCGGTTAGAAATTTCGCTTACCAAAGGTTCTTCTTTTGTATAATCTTTAGTGCCTAATTGATCGGTGCCCTTAAAAAGCATATGCTCTAAATAATGTGCTAAACCGGTTGCATCTTGTGGGTCGTTTTTACTACCTGCTTTGGTAGCCGTCATAGTAAATACACGGGGGGCATCTTTATACACGCTCATGTAAACCGTTAAACCATTTTTAAGTTTGTATTCTTTAAGTTTAAAAGGATCGTTTAGATAGGTTTTAGCAGTTTCGGTTTGAGCTGTTGCAAAAGCCATCCCTACTAAAAGCGACGCGGATGTAAAGATTTTTTTAGTATTCATTTTTATATGATTATGAGTTAAAGATATACATATTTTAATGTTGATACAGTTTGATTTTTATGAACGGTTGATTAGGCTTTTTAATGGAGAAATTAAAAATTAACTAAAGGAAAGATTATGGAAAAAATACTTCCTTGCTCGTTCTTATAATCAAAATTACCCTCTATTTGCTCTATTAAAGAAGTAATTAAACTCATGCCCATGCTACTTGCCTGTAGTTGGTTTTTATCCATGCCTTTGCCCGTATCAGCCACATAAAAAATAATTTTATCATTTTCTTTTTAAAAACCTATTTCAATTTGGCCAGATGATTGGTTTATAAAGGCGTGCTTAAATGCGTTTTTGAACTGAAATAGCAAAAATAATCAAATGAAAAAAAGCTACACAATAAAGATAACTTATTACGGTTACGAAGTTTAACGGCAAATACAATGGGTTGCCGGGCGGTAACTCCAATTTCAGTTATTTTATTCCACACCCCAATCAAGCTCATATATAACCATTACAAAAAATTATTTTTTTGAAGATACATACATAATATAAAGTTGTTCGTTTATTTATAAAACAAACTTAAAAAATTGCATAACTCTATATGCTTATTAGAACTCGAGAATAAATAGATATTAATAATTAAGTGCTTAATACCCCAAGTTAGCCCCTAACCAACGCTCGGCTTTATCCAAACTCATGCCTTTACGTTCGGCATATTCTGCAACTTGGTCTTTAGCAATTTTACCAATACCAAAGTAATGCGATTGCGGATGTGCAAAATACAAACCACTAACAGCGGCCGTTGGAACCATGGCCATGCTTTCGGTTAAGATGATGCCGGTGTTTTTTTCTACGTCAAGCAATTTCCAGATGATTGGTTTTTCGGTATGGTCGGGTTGCGCTGGGTAACCCGGTGCCGGACGAATACCTGCGTATTCTTCCTTAATTAAATCTTCGGTGTTAAAGTTTTCATCTTTAGCATAGCCCCACAATTCGGTACGCACTTTTTTATGCATCAATTCGGCAAAGGCTTCAGCTAACCTATCCGCTAAAGCTTTCAGCATAATAGCAGAATAATCATCATGGTCTTTTTCAAATTTAGCCACGTGCGCATCAATGCCAATGCCGGTGGTTAGGGCAAAAGCACCGAGGTAATCACACCCCTCCCCAGCCCTCCCCGCAAGGGAAGAGGCAGTTACCATATTTAATATGGGGGAAGCAGTTGCAGCATTTAAGGCAGCTTTAATTTTATTAATAACAACATCAGTTTGTACTATAACCTCTTCATTGGTAAAGCGAATTACTTTATAACCCAATGATTCTAAAACAACAGTTCTGTTATCATCTTCTTCTTTTCTTTGCTCATGATATTTACCATCAATTTCTATGATAATACTTTTTTCCAAGCAGATAAAATCAACAATATATTTATCCATTAAATGTTGCCTTCTAATTTTAAATCCAATTTGGTTAGCTCTTAAATTATCCCAAATTATTTTCTCTGCCTCTGTTTGGTTATGCCTGTGCTCCTTAGCATGGTTAATATTTAAAGCCCAATTTATTTTGTTGGTGGTATGAAAAGACCCTTCCATATCCTCTCCCTTGTGGGGAGAGTTAGAGAGGGGTTCTTTTGGCTTAATAAAGTCTGATAGGGCTACATTATACTGCCCTGCCGGCTTTTTGGTTTGCTGCCTAATTGTATGAAAAACTATAGGGTTACTAACTCCCTCTCCTGTGGAGGGGGTTGGGGTGAGGTATATATCATCACCCACCGCATTAGCAGGATAGATACCTACAACGGCATTTGCCTGCAACCATTTCTCATTAATTATTTTTTTTAGCATGTTTTGTGCATCATCAAATAATTTACGGGCTTCTTCGCCACGGGTTGGGTCTTTTAATATTTTAGGATAAGAGCCTTTCATTTCCCAAGAGATGAAGAAGGGCGTCCAATCTATATAATCTACAAGTTCAGCTAAGGGATAATGGGTAAATACTTTATTGCCTAGGAAGGAAGGCTTTGTTATTTCAGTTGTATTCCAATCTATCGGAAACTTATTTGCACGTGCATCTGCAATAGAAATGAACTTGTTTTGACCTTGTGCATTTTTATTTTGTTCGCGAACACGGGCATAATCTTTATTAATGCCATCCATAAAATCGGCACGCAACTCATTAGAGATAAGGCTACTGGCAACCGGTACCGATTTACTGGCATCGTTTACATGCACTACAGGCCCCGAATAATTTTGCGCAATCTTTACTGCAGTATGCACTTTAGAAGTTGTTGCACCACCAATAAGTAAAGGAGTTTTAAAACCTAAGCGTTCCATTTCTTTAGCTACGTGCACCATTTCGTCAAGCGAAGGCGTAATTAAACCACTCAGACCAATAACATCTACGTTTTGCTTTTTAGCTTCTTCTAATATTTTATCGCAAGACACCATTACACCTAAATCGATGATCTCATAATTATTACAAGCAAGTACAACACCCACAATGTTTTTTCCAATATCGTGTACATCGCCTTTAACAGTAGCCATTAAAATCTTTCCGGCATTTTGTCTGCCATCGCCAACAATACCTGCCAAACGATTAGCTTCTTTTTCTGCTTGTAAATAAGGCTCTAAATAGGCAACGGCTTTTTTCATTACGCGCGCGCTTTTTACAACTTGTGGTAAAAACATTTTTCCGCTACCAAATAAATCGCCAACTACGTTCATGCCATCCATTAACGGACCTTCAATAACGTGCAACGGGCGACCCAATTTTAAACGAGCTTCTTCGGTATCCACATCTATATACTCTACCAAACCTTTTACCAGCGCGTGGCTTAAACGTTCTTCAACCGTGCCTTTGCGCCATTGTTCCTCTTTCTCGGTCTTTTGTGCAGATACGCCCTTTAGTGTTTCGGCATGATCTACCAAACGTTCGGTGGCATCATCTCTTCGGTTTAATAAAACATCTTCAACAAGTTCTAATAAAGTTTTATCAATATCATCATACACTTGCAATTGAGCCGGGTTTACAATACCCATATCCATTCCGTTTTTTACGGCGTGATATAAAAAAGCACCATGTATGGCTTCGCGCACGTGATCATTTCCTCTAAAAGAAAAAGATACGTTACTAACACCACCGCTAACTTTTGCATACGGAAGATTTTCTTTTATCCATTTAGTGGCATTAAAAAAATCGAGTGCGTTTAATCGATGCTCTTCCATACCGGTTGCGACTGGAAATATATTAGGATCGAAAATAATATCTTGCGGAGGAAAGTTTACTTTGTTTACTAAAACATCATACGCACGCTTACAAATATCAATGCGACGTTGGTAGGTGTCTGCTTGTCCTACTTCATCAAAGGCCATAACAATAACAGCTGCACCATATTGTTTTATTTTATGTGCTTGCTCAATAAATTTAGCTTCGCCTTCTTTTAACGAAATAGAATTTACAATGGCTTTGCCTTGTACGCATTTTAAACCCGCTTCTATCACGCTCCATTTAGAAGAGTCAATCATAATAGGCACTTTGCAAATATCAGGTTCAGATGCAATCAGGTTTAAGAACTTGGTCATGGCAGCTTCGCCATCTAACATACCCTCATCCATGTTTACATCAATAACCTGTGCACCACCATCTACTTGGTCTTTTGCAATAGATAAAGCTTCTTCATAATTTCCTTCTTTAATTAAACGAAGAAATTTTTTAGAACCTGTAACGTTAGTACGTTCGCCCACATTCATAAAATTGCTTTCTGGACGAAAAGTTAATGGCTCTAAACCGCTAAGATGCATTAAGGTATCTGGTTGCGGCTTTTTACGAGGCTTGGCAGTTTTAGCTAACTCGGCAATGCGTTGAATATGCGCAGGCGTTGTACCACAGCAACCGCCGACAATGTTTAAGAAACCGGCTTGTAAAAAATCTTCTATTTGATGTCCCATAGTATGTGCATCTTCATCGTACTCGCCAAATTGATTAGGCAAGCCTGCATTGGGATACGCGCTTACATAGAAGGGAGCTTTGTTAGACAACTCTTCTAAATACGGACGCATATCTTTTGCACCCAAAGCACAATTTAAACCAACACTTAATAAATCAACATGCGATACAGAGTTTAAAAACGCTTCGGTAGTTTGTCCGGAAAGTGTTCGTCCGCTTGCATCGGTTATCGTTCCCGAAACCATGACAGGCATTTTGCGATCAATCTTTTCGCAATAATTTTGAATAGCATACAAAGCTGCTTTGGCGTTAAGCGTATCAAAAATGGTTTCAATTAAAAGTAAATCGGCACCCCCATCAATTAAGCCACGTACCTGTTCTGTATAAGCTTCAGCTAATTCATCAAAGGTAATGGCACGAAAACCGGGATCATTTACATTGGGAGATAGAGAAAGTGTACGATTTGTTGGCCCGATTGCACCTGCAACAAAACGATTTTGTTTTACCTCGACTCCGCTCAGTGCGCAATCATTTAAAAATTCGGCAACGGCTTCTTTAGCAATTTTAGCAGATTGGAAGTTAAGCTCGTACACAAATTCTTGCATATCATAATCGGCCATAGCAATGGTAGTATCGCTAAAAGTGTTGGTTTCAATAATATCAGCGCCTGCTTTTAAATATTCTTTATGAATAGTTTTAATAATTTGCGGCTGGGTGATAGACAATAAATCGTTATTGCCTTTAAGGTCTTTATGCCAATCGGCAAAACGTTTGCCTCGGTAATCTTTTTCTTCCAGTTTATATTGTTGTATCATGGTACCCATTGCACCATCAATAACCAATACTCTTTTTTCTAATTCTTGTCTAATATCTGCCATATCTATAAAATAAAAAATCTCTTCTAAACGAGTCAGAAGAGATGGTATGAATTTGTTTAATCATTATATCTAACCTGACTTATCTTTTTGCTTTTACACAAACGATTTGGCACCTTCTTTTCAGTTATCAGTTATCAGTTAACAGTTATCATTGATAATTGCTAATTGCTAACTGAACACTGTTCAGGGTTGCCAAGGCTTCAGCGGGCGTATCCCTCTGCCTTTCTTGATAAGTTTTAAAAAGAACTGGAGCAAAGATAGTAGCTTTTTGTGTTTATAGAACTAAAGCTATTGTTTTTTATAAACAAGTTTATAAATGAGACGGTAAATTTATTTTTACTTTTAATACGGATTTGTATTCTTCTATAATAGTGGCGTTAAATTTTTTTAGTAAACAACTTTTCAAAGAATCTTCAGCAACAATAACAATACTATTTTCTTTCAAGCTATCGAGACTAGTAACAACTTTAAAATCTCGCCCTTTAGCATTTAACCTATACTTGTAAAAGTATAAAGGTCTGTCAAAATATAAGGTCAAAAAAGTTACGTTATTTAATGCTTCATTATTTTTATTTATAAATGCATATTCAGAAAGAATTTC
>JBBRAG010000046.1:0-10801 GCA_038206945.1 Bacteroidia bacterium
TTAATGGTATCTAAAATGTAGTTACGCTTAGCCATTTCGGCTGAAGAAAAATCGCGGGTGCCACGTGGAATACTTGGTTTCATTTGTCGGTTAAAATTAAGAATTCAAAATTAAGAATTAAAACTTAATAGAATTTTTTAAACCCAAAAACATAGCAGCTCCCCCATCTCCAGAGCTACCGGAGGTTCCATTTCCGGCAAAAGTGTTAATATTTTGGGCTTTTAAAAAGCTTAAAGAAATAAAACATAGTGATAAGCAGCTTAGTAATTTTGTTCTCATATTGTTTGTAAGTGATGTAATTTATAAGATTAGGTAAAATTTTTTCTCAAAAAAAGTATGTATTTACTAATTCTAGTTAGTATTACCTGTTTTTAAAGTGAATTTTGTTACTAATGTATTAATTTATTTTTAGATGGAAAAGTTAAAATAAACCAAGCTCAAAATTATATACATCTAATATTAACAATTCGTTTATTAACTATTAACTAATTGCCAATAACTAATAACTTTGCCGCATGAAAATTTCTTACAACTGGCTTAAAACACTTATCAATAATCAGGATATAACCCCCGAACAGGTTTCTATTGCCCTTACCGATTGCGGCTTAGAAGTAGAAAGCATGGAAAGTTTTGAAAGCGTAAAAGGAATGCTTAAAGGCGTAGTGGTTGGTCATGTTTTAGAAATAGAAAAACACCCCAATGCCGATAAATTAAGTCTTACCAAGGTAGATGTAGGCAATGGAACTATATTAAGAATTGTTTGCGGAGCGCCCAATGTAGCTGCCAATCAAAAAGTATTAGTCTCAACCGTGGGCAGCGTTTTGCACACTTTTGGCGGAGATACCATCGAGATAAAAAAATCGAAGATACGTGGCGAGATAAGCGAAGGAATGATTTGCGCAGAAGATGAACTGGGCATTGGCAACAGTCATGATGGCATTATGATCCTTCCGGAAGATACTAAAGTAGGTATGCCTGCGGCAGAATATTTAAAACTATATACCGATACCGTTTACGAGATTGGTTTAACCCCCAACCGTGGAGATGCGGCTTCTCACCTAGGTGTTGCCCGCGATTTAGTGGCTGTGCTAAACACCCTCTCCTTTGGAGAGTACCGGGGTAAGGTTTCTAATACAAACCAAACACACCTTAACGGCATTAAAGAACTTCCAGCAGCATCGGGTATACTAAATATAGATGTAAAAATTGAAGATGCCACAGGTTGCAAGCGTTACAGCGGTATTGCCCTTAGCGGTATCACAGTTGCACCATCGCCACAGTGGTTAAAAAACTACATTAATGCCATTGGTTTGCGTTCTATAAACAACATTGTAGATGTTACAAACTTTGTAATGCACGAAACCGGACAACCCATGCACGCCTTTGATGCGCACGCTATTGAAGGAAACAAAGTGGTAGTTCGCAGAGCTAAGGCAGGCGAAAAGTTTATTACCCTGGATGAAGTGGAACGTACCTTACAAGCAACAGATTTAGTTATTGCCAACGCTAAAAATGCCATGTGCATTGCGGGTGTTTTTGGTGGCTTGCACAGTGGCGTTTCTGATAAAACTACCGCTATCTTTTTAGAAGCAGCCTATTTTGATGCCTCTTCAGTTAGAAAAACGTCTAAACGTTTAGGTTTAAAAACCGATTCTTCTTTTCGTTTTGAACGCGGTACAGACCCAGAAATGACAGTTAATGCCCTCAACCGTGCGGCAAATTTAATTTTAGAAATTGCAGGCGGACAAGTTTCATCTGCCTTAGTAGATATTTACCCCGAGAAAGTAGAACCTTTTAAAGTGGCATTTTCTTACAGCAATTGCGATAGTTTAATTGGGAAAGTTATTGATAGAAATATCATTAAAAACATATTGATTTCGGTTGGTATAGAAATAATAAAAGAAGGCGCAGATGGTTTACTGTTGCACGTACCGCGTTATAAATATGATGTTACCCGCGAGGCAGATGTTATTGAAGAAGTGCTGCGTATTTACGGAATGAATAATGTAGAACTAAGCGGCAAAATATCTTTTTCGATGACGCCTAACAAAGTTGATATAACCAACAAAGTAGATGCCGAAATTGCAACGGTGCTTGCCAATGAGGGTTTTTACGAAGCCATGAGTACATCGCTAACCAAAGGCGCTTATACACAAAACGATGAAGGTGTAGTTTCAATGTTAAATCCGCTGAGTAGCGATTTATCGGTGTTGCGCCCTACCCTACTCTACGGTATGTTAGAAGGGGTAAATTATAATATCAACCATAAAACAGCTGACATAAAATTATTTGAAAGCGGAAAGACTTATCATAAAAAAGAAAGCGGCGAGTTTCCTTATTACGAACAAAAACAAGTGGCGTTGGTTATTAGCGGTAAGTTACATGATGCTAATCATCATCAACCAAAACCTGCTGAAGTAAATTTCTATACCTTAAAATCTTATATAGAAGCTGTGTTGGCTAAATTAGGTATTACCTTTAAGGCGCAAAATGTAAAACATAAGCAGTTATCTGGAGTGCATCAATATCAGGTTAATAAAAAAGTTATTGCCCTTGTTGGCGAAGTAAATAAACCGGTACTAAAAAGTTTTGATGTTAGTCAGCCTGTTTTTTACGCCGAATTATACTTAGATGCTATTTATAATTTAGCCTTTAAACCAGTTATTTATGCAGAGGCATCTAAATTTCCTTCCGTTAAACGCGATTTAGCTTTGTTGATAGACAAGCAAGTTACCTATGCAGAATTAGAAAAATTGGCGTTTGAAACCGAACGCAATTTCTTAAAAGAAGTGTCTTTATTTGATGTTTATGAGGGCGATAAAATACCTGCCAACAAAAAATCTTATGCGCTAAGTTTTACCTTGCAGAACGCCGAAGCCACTTTAACCGACAATCAAATTACGAACACAACCAACAAATTAATTAAGGTATTTGAAGAAAAGTTAAATGCAACCGTAAGAAGTTAACATATTTATTTTCAACTATTTAATTTATATCATTTAAAGTATTTCTATCAATATTAACAGTTTTCTAACAGGTTTTTAACTACTTATAAACAGCTTATGAATACTTGTTTGTCAAATCTTAAATTAGACCAAACACACAATTATGTAGCCTAATAAAACAAATTGTTAATAAAAAGTTAATATATTTGTAGTCCAGCAATTTTGATAATCAATGTTTGAGATCTTAAATCATTTTCAGAAGAAATTTAAACCACTTACCAAAGAAGGTTTACGTTTCCAAGGACTTTCGTTAATTGACGTAAAGCGCAAAAAACATGTAATTATGATATCAAAACCATTTGTGTTTGATAACCGTAAATTACCTAAAGTTTATGATGGTTTAGAAATAAAATCAAAAATTGAAGGCGATCTTCCAACCGAATTTCAGGTTGATGCACGCAGAGAATACATTTGGGCGCCACAACGTTTTGAACATTTTGTTGATCGTTGTTCGGATGAAATTCGTAAGAAATTTAAACAACCAAACATGAGCCGTACCGAAATGTTAGACGCACTTGCTTTTGGTAATTTTGACGCTCATAAAAAGAAATGTGCTGATCTTTTGAATGAAGGCAAAATACCGCCTCTTTCTTTAAACTAAAAGTGGTTTTATGATTTAATAGGGTTAAACTTTAATTCTACTTTTTGAACCGAAAATCCTGCCAAACGGCGGGATTTTTTGTTGGTTTTCTAATCGTTTTGGAGGCCCACCAGGATTGCAACTATAACTTAAAAAAAGATGAATTGAATCTCTTTGACAAAGATCTATTGTCTGAATGCAACTGTTTTTACAATAGATTGAATACGTTGGAGGATTACTGATGTAAAAGTTACAACCGCCCAACACTTCTTTATTTAATTGTCCAAAACAATTATAAATTAATAAAATTGCAATAAATATAAAATATATTTTTTTCATCGTCTATTATTTAAATAATAACGTGCATTAAAGGTTTTTATTGTCTTTTTGCAAAAATGGCACTAACTAATAAATAGAATTATTTTACCCCTCCCATTAGTTTTTTGATTAATGGAGAAACTATAATTATTAAAACGCCTGCAATTAACGAATAGATAGCCAATTGTTTGTAGCCGGCAGTGTATATTATTAGTTTTTCTAAGTTAGTAGAATTTTCTGACGCATCTGAAATGTTAGCTCCTAATATGCCGGCAAAATATTGTCCGTAAGCGCTGGCTAAAAACCACATACCCATCATAACCGCCTGTAGTTTTTGCGGCGAAAGTTTAGTCATGATAGACATACCAATGGGCGATAAACAAAGTTCGCCAAACGTAATTACAAACCAACCGAAAGTAAATACATTTAAAGAAGTAACTCCATTTTGATTACTAAAGAACCTGGTATAATAAAAAACGTAAAAGCCGGCTGCCAGAAACAAAAAACCTAAGCCAAACTTTACAATGGTATTAGGTTCTATCTTTCGTTTGTTCATCCAAATCCAGGCAAGTCCAACCAAGGTAGCAAAAACAATTACAAAAAAAGAGTTGGCCGAATTGTTTACCCCGTTTGCATCTAGTTTTATACCTACAACGCTGTTATTTAAATTATTAGCGGCAAATAAGCTAAGCGAGCCACCACTTTGCTCGAAAAAAGCCCAAAAGAAAATGGAGAAAATAATAAAGATCAAAGCGGCCAGAAGTTTTTTATTTTCGGCACGCGAAAAATTTTTCATTTCGTATAGCAAGTAAATCAAGGTGCATGGGCCCACTATGTACATAAAAACATCGGTATAAGCGGTTTGCGATACCATTAGCATGATAATAGGTATAATAGCCAGTGAACCGAGATAGGTGGTGTATTCGTAAAGTTTTTTCTTATTAGGTTGTAAATGCAACAAAGGTGATATACCAATAGTTGCCAAACTTTTTTGGGTTTGAGAAAAGGTGAGTAAACTAATTGTCATAACAACAGCTGCCAGGCCAAAAGCTACGTTCCAATGTAGGTTTTGAGGAATAATGTTTTGAAAAAGATCGCCTTTACCAATAGCGATACATAAGTAGCCGCCTAACAACGCGCCAATGTTAATGCCGGCGTAAAACAAAGAAAAACCTGCATCAGTACGTGCATCTCCTTTTTTATACAAACTACCCACCATGGTTGATATATTTGGCTTAAAAAAACCGCTACCTATAATAGTAAAACTTATACCAAGAAAGAAATATTTAGTAGGATTATACGATAATATGCAACTACCGACTATCATTAACATACCACCCCAAAAGAGTGATTTTCTATAGCCCAAAATTTTATCGGCAAAGAGGCCGCCTATAAAAGTAAAAGCATACACAAAGGCCTGTGTTGCGCCGTATTGTAAGTTAGCCACGCCATCTTTCATTAAAAGCTGGGTTACCATAAAGTAAATAAGCATGCCCCGCATACCGTAAAAGCAAAAACGCTCCCACATTTCGCTAAAAAAGAGATACCACAATTGTTTTGGGTATTTGCCTTTAAAATTTTGAATTTGTTCTAAGTTGTTTTGATGCTCCACTAAAAATTATTTTACAGCTAAGATAAACATCTATATTAAATAGTGCGTATTTGCGTTAGGGATGCGGCAAGAAAGCCTTTTTAAGAAATGCTTCTTCTGCATTATGCGAAGCAATTAAAAAAAAAATAAAGAGCTAAATCTTAAAAAGCTTTACTGCAGGCAGCCCGACGGTTAAAATGCTGAAGAAGTTAATAATTTTGAATTTAAATAATTGCACGAATGAATGTACAAACCGGAACGCCAAAAATTAAAGTAAAAAAAAAAACCCGCCTAAGCAGGGATTTTTAAATTTAAATGGTTTTTATTAATCTCTCAAGCCATCATCTTGAGGCTCTAATTTAGTAGCCGGCGCGGTATTTGTGCCGTTTGCAGGTAAAGTTTGGTTGTTTTTACGAGCTTTTTGTTTTTGCTCTAAACGGTAAGCTTCCCACTTTTGCTGTTGCTCTGGTGTTAAGGCCATATTTACGTCTTTTACATATTGTTCTTTAACAGGTTTTGTTTGAGCGTGCATGGCTTTGCGGTTATCCGCTGCATTACCTTTTATTTGCTGCATAGCTGTGCTGCGTGTTAATGCGGCTTGGTAAATTTTTTGTTTTTGCTCTTCGGTGAGTGTTAAAACTTTTTGCAGGTGAGCTGATTGTCGTGTTGCCTGTTGCTCTGGCGTTGGCATTTGCCTTTGTGTGGTTGGGGTTGTTGACGGTGCTGCGGTTTGTTGCGCTTGTGCAAATTGTAAGGTTGCAACGGCTAAGGCTGATAAAATGATTTTTTTCATGGTTTGTTTTTTAGATTATATCTATTAGAACAAATCTAATGCCATAAGTTTAATTACACAATTTGTTTTTGATTTTTTTAACTTTAGTGATAATTTGTTTGCGGGTAACAATAATAAATGTATATTTGCACCCTATTTTTAACAGAAACAAGCAATGGCTAACCATAAATCATCAGAAAAACGTATCAGGCAGACTGAAACTAAAAAATTACATAACCGCTACCAAGCTAAAACAGCGCGTACTTTTTTAAAGCGTTTACGTACAACTACCAATAAAGAAGAAGCAACTGCTTTGTTTCCTAAAGTAGCCTCTATGTTAGATAAATTGGCTAAACGTAATATCATACATAAAAACAAGGCTTCGAACTTAAAATCTAAATTGGCTAAAAAATTAAAAGCTATTTAATAATTTTAATTTTATTATAAAACAAAGGCTGTTTCTATCAATGAAGCAGCCTTTTTTATTGTACCTTAGCCCTATGCCTAAACAAAATTTACAAAGCATTGGTAGTGTAATTACCCAATTTTTAAAAGAGAATCGTTTAGAAAAAAAGATAGATATATCAAGCCTTACTACTAACTGGAAAAACATTGCCGGCGATATGGTGGCAAACCATACCAAACGTATGTTTTTAAAAGATGATACCCTTTTTTTAGAAGTTGATTCGGCAGCGTTAAAAAATGAACTTCATTTTTTAAAAGATCAGTTAATTAAAAACGTTAACCATTTTTTGGAAAAAGAATTGGTAAAACAATTGGTGTTAATTTAAATTCGCATCAAATAACACAACTTGAAAAGTATTTTTAATCAAAATAAAATCTTCATTGTTTTATACGCGTTTTTTTTCTGCGTAGCACTTATTATTATTTTTAATTCTGATAAATTGAACCTTCACTTATTTTTTAATAGTTTGGTATATACGCCGTTCAATAGTTTTTTTAAATACGCTACTTATATTGGCGATGGCGTTTTTATTATATCCTTTATAATTTTTATGCTGTTTTATAATGTGCAAAAATCTTTAACCATATTAATTGCCTATTTACTTAGCGCAGGGATTACACAAGGCCTTAAATATTCTTTTTTTAGTAATATTGACAGACCTATATTAGTATTTGAACAAAAACATATACTTTTAAGTGTAATAGAAGGAGTAGATCTTAATATACACAACAGTTTCCCGTCTGGCCATACTACAGCGGCTTTTAGCCTGTTTTTTTGCCTGAGTTTTTTTAGTAAAAATCAATATTGCAAAGTTGGTTTTTTTATAGCGGCTTTAATTGTTGCTTTTTCAAGAGTTTATCTATCGCAACATTTTTTTGAAGATATAACAGCCGGTAGTTTAATTGGTGTACTATTTACTTGGATAGTTTGTGCTGTTTTATATCAAACCAATATTTCTAAAAAATATAATACGCTTCAAAAACCTATTTGGAAAATATTTTAATGGCTAACTCGCAAAAATATTTTACCTGGCATGTAGCCATTACCATTATTGCAGCCTTTTTGTTTATACCATTTTTAGGTGCGGTACATTTATTTGATTGGGACGAAATTAATTTTGCCGAATGCGCCCGAGAAATGATGGTAACTCATAATTATAGTCGCGTACAAATTAATTTTCAACCCTTTTGGGAAAAGCCGCCTTTGTTTATTTGGCTGCAAGTTTTAAGCATGAAAGCCTTTGGTATAAACGAATTTGCGGCTCGTTTCCCCGATACTTTATGTGGAATTATAACCTTAAACCTTACCTATTATTTCGGCAGAAAATATAACAACCATACATTTGGTTTACTCTGGACAATGTGTTACGCGGCTTCCTTCCTACCCTTTTTGTATTTTAAATCGGGCATTATAGATCCTTGGTTTAACCTCTTTATATTTTTAAGTATTTGTTTTCTATTGCAATGGTTTACAAATAATGCTTCTCAAAAAACAAACCGAAACGCTTTATACGCAGGCATTTTTGCCGGTTTAGCGATACTTACCAAAGGACCGGTTGGCTTATTAATTATAGCCTTAACTTTTTTAGTTAGTTGGATCAGGTTAAAATTCAATCCGTTTTACAACATTAAAAACATACTACTATTTATTGTTTTTACTTTAATTACAGGTTTTAGCTGGTTTATTTTTGAAATTGCAACCGGCCATTTAGATATTGTAAAAGAATTTATAGAATATAATATTAGACTTGGCACCACACACGATGCTGGGCACGAAGGGTTTAGATTATACCATTTTGTTGTGTTATTAGTGGGTTGTTTTCCGGCTTCTATTTTTTTTATACAAGCTCATAAAAAAAATATTTCTGACACTACTTTTCAGATTTATGTAAAAAAATGGATGTTGCATTTGTTTTGGGTGGTACTAATTATATTTACGTTCGTTGGTACCAAAATAGTGCATTACTCCAGCATGTGTTATTTTCCGTTAACCTATTTAGCCGCATATAAATTGCACGATATTATTTATTCGCAAAAGAAATTAAATAAAATAATTTTCTCTTTAGGTATGTTTTTAATTATTGTTTTAGGAATTGCATTTACCGCAGCGGGATTGATTAATTATGCCATTCCAACAATCACTAACAGTAATTTAATTAATGATAAATTTGCAGTAGCTTCGTTACAAACACCTGTAAAATGGTATGGTTTTGAGTGGATGGTTGGTATCTTGTTTCTTATATTTTCAATTTATTTTTTTATCAATCTTTCTAAAAATAGAATATATATATATGGATTATTTGCTACTTCTCTTTTAAGTATTTGGATGATAACACTATTAATCGTTCCAAAGGTTGAACCTTATTCTCAAGGTCCGGCTATAGAGTTTTACCAATCTTTAAAAGGAAAAGATTGTTATGTAGAAACCATTGGCTTTAAAAGTTACGCGTATCTTTTTTATACTGATAGGCAGCCACAACATAATTCGCCTGAAATGTTGAATTACATTCATTCAAAAAAAGAACAAATGCTTAAAGAGGGCAGTTCTTTCAGCTTAATAAGTTTGAACTGGATGTTGAGCGAAACCATTGATAAACCTGCATACTTTGCAGCAAAAATAACCAGTACAGAAGATATTAAACAAAATCATCCTTCCTTAATTGAATTATATCGTAAGGGCGGTTTTGTTTTTTACAAACGATTACCAAACAATCCGTAATTTCGGCACGCATTTTGTATTAACCTTAAATAAATAAAAAAACTATAATATTATGAATAAAAAAATCGCAGTTATTTTATTATCTGTTTGCGTTAGCAGCAGCTACGCTCAGCGTTTCGGAAAACTAGAAAATAGTGTAAAATCTGCAGTAACAGGCTCTTCCAACAGCACATCATCCCTTAGCAGCAGTGATATTATAGCCGGTTTAAAAGAAGCGTTAAGCAGAGGTACTAACAACTCAACAGCATCTGCCTCTAAGTTGGATGGTTATTTAAAAAATCCGGAGATATTTATTCCATTCCCACCTCAAGCAGAAAAAATTAAAACAGAACTTATAGCCCTTGGTTACCAGGCTAAAGTTACCGAATTTGAAACCTCGCTTAATCATGCTGCTGAACAAGCTGCTGTAAGTGCCGCGCCTATATTTTTAGATGCTGTAAAAAACATGACTGTTACAGATGGCTTAAGCATCTTAAAAGGATCTGATACCGCAGCTACACATTATTTAAAACAAAACACTTCTACTGCCTTAACAAGTAAATATCAACCAATTATAAAAGAAGCCTTAGCTAAAGTTAACGCTACGGCCTATTGGACGGAAATAGTAACCATCTATAACAAAATACCGTTTGTAAAAAAACAAAACCCCGACTTGGAAGCGTATGCAACCAACAAAGCTATGAATGGTTTATTTCATTTAGTTGGACAAGAAGAAACCAAAATTCGAAAAGATCCTGCAGCGCAAGTAACCGGCTTGCTTAAAAAAGTATTTGGCGGTAAGTAAACTTTAGGCAAATTAAAAACTGATATTGGTTTGGCTTTGTAATGTAAGCTATTTAATAGTAATAAAACAAACTCATTTCAATTTCGTCATTCCGAACTTGTTTCAGAATCTGCTATAGATACTGAAACACGTTCAGCATGACGTTCTTTGCTAAAAGCATTCATTTCTCTTTTAAAAATTAATAAAAAACCCTGCTTTTTTCAATAAATATCTGCTATTTTTGGAGTCAGACATTTAAACCATCTTAATTATATAAAAATGAATTTTGAACTAAGTGAAGAGCATTTAATGATACAAAAAGCCGCACGCGATTTTGCTCAAAACGAGCTAAAACCGGGTGTTATAGAACGTGATGAACTGCAAAAATTTCCAACTGAGCAAATTAAAAAAATGGGCGAGCTTGGCTTTCTAGGTATGATGGTCGACCCAAAATACGGAGGAGGCGGCATGGATACCATTTCTTACGTATTGGCTATGGAAGAAATTTCTAAAGTAGATGCCTCTTGCTCGGTAGTTATGAGCGTTAACAACTCGCTTGTTTGCTGGGGATTAGAACATTTTGGTACC
>JBBRAG010000047.1:0-10739 GCA_038206945.1 Bacteroidia bacterium
AGCTGCAAACTATGCGCGCACCCTGCACGATGAATCCGAAAAATACAGCACCCGTTTTTGGTACGACCGTTTGGGCCGAATGATCCTGAGCCAGAACACAAAGCAATACAACGCAAAAGTTAAGCGTTACAGCTATACCACTTACGATGCCCTTGGCAGGATCAGCGAAGTAGGCGAGCTCAGCGATCCTAACAAGCAATTCAGCTCTATTTTCGGTACTTACATTAATGCCTTTTATAATTTAAATGTAGTGGATGATAGTAATCTGAATACCTTTGTAAACGCCAACCCGCGTAAAGAAGTAACGCACACCTATTACGATGTACCTGTTACCGGCCTTACGGCACAACTGCCTGCGGGCTTTACGCAGGATAATTTACGCAAGCGCGTAGCCACCATTACTTATGAAGATGTGTTTGATAATAATGTGCTCACCTACCAACACGCTACGCATTACAGCTACGATATTCACGGCAATGTAAATACTATTTTGCAGGATAACCCTTCTCTTAATTTATCAGCCAACACCTTGCAGCGCTTTAAACGCATTAATTATTACTACGACCTTATTAGCGGTAAAGTAAATTTAGTGGAATACGCGCCGCGCCGGCCCGATCGTTTTTATCACAAATACAGCTACGATGCCGATAACCGCATTACCACTGTATTTACAAGCAGGGACAGCGTTATATGGGATAACGATGCTACCTATAGCTACTATAAGCACGGGCCTTTGGCAAGGGTAGAGCTGGGTAACTCCAAAGTGCAGGGGATGGATTATGTGTACACCCTGCAGGGTTGGATAAAAGGCGTGAACAGCAATGCCTTAGACGCCGCTAAAGATGTGGGGCAGGACGGTGAAGGAACCGCAACCAACCCTTATAAATATTTCGGGCGCGATGCCTTTGGGTACACACTCGGTTATTTTAAAAACGATTATGAACCTATTGACGGCTTAAAGTGGAGCACCGCCACAAACCGCTTTGAGGCCGTAACCGCTACAAGCACCTTAAACAGCCGTATGATAGACGACCGTAATGACCTTTATAACGGTAACATAAGCCACATGGTAACCACTATTACCGAGCCTAAAGTGTATAGTGCCACTAACTCGGCGGTAGCGGTTAAGCCTTTGGGGAACGCGTATACCTACGACCAGCTAAACCGCATAACAAGCGCCAAAACGTATGACAATTTAAATGCCGCTACTAACCAATGGGAGAGTACCGCGCCGGCTA
The DNA here is from genome assembly GCA_038206945.1 of Bacteroidia bacterium. GTDB lineage: Bacteria > Bacteroidota > Bacteroidia > B-17B0 > Aurantibacillaceae > PALSA-968. The sequence continues at coordinate 1,239 of JBBRAG010000047.1, forward strand.
ACCCCGACCGTTACTTAAATAAATTTACGTATGATGCCAACGGTAACATCATGAGCCAGCTTCGTAAAGATTCGGCAGGCACTACCATTGATGACCTTACCTATAACTATGCCAACATAGGCGGGCGCAAGCTACAGAACAGGCTGTATAATGTAAGGGATAACGTAGTGAAAACGCTTTACAGTGATGACATTGATGACGAGGGTAACTTTAATAACCCTGCCGTAAAAAAACTGGCAAACACGTATAATAATTATTTGTACGATGAAATAGGGAATTTAAGAAGAGACTCCATTGAACAGATAGATACCATTAAATGGACGGTGTACGGAAAAATAAAAGAAGTGAAACGCAAGCCGGGCAGCTTAAAAACCAATTTAAAGTTCGACTATGATGCCACCGGTAACCGCGTTGCCAAGCATGCGTACACAAGCGGCGGCGTATGGAAATACAGCATTTACTATAACCGCGATGCGCAGGGCAACATCATGGGAAGCTACACTTATAAATTTAACGGGGCACAGGCAAGCTACAAGCTAACCGAACGCGACCTTTACGGCAGCAGCATGTTAGGTACCGATAATACACAGGTTGAATTATTCGGGGCAAGCAACACCTTGTATAACGATACAAGCAGCAACTGGCTGGGCCGCAAAACTTACCACGGCTCAAACCATTTAGGTAATGTATTGACCCAAATTACCGACCGTAAAATTCCGTTTGATACAGATGCTGACGGGCAGGTAGATTATTATTTAGCAGACATACAAAGCAGCACAGATTACCATCCTTTCGGCTCGCCCATGCCTGGAAGAAACTACACAAGTTCTTCTTACCGTTATGGGTTTAACGGCAAAGAGAATGATGCTGAAACAGGTACTCAGGATTATGGACTTCGTATCTATAATCCAGCTTTAGGGCGGTTTCTGTCGGTTGACCCTTTATTTAGAGCATTTGCATGGAACAGTACATATTGCTTTGCGGAAAATAGTCCAATAAAATATATTGACCTAGACGGAGGAGAGAAAAAGAATAATCCAGCTGATTGTTGGGATGGAGAAAGTGGTAGTAGTAGAGGTGGTGGAATACGTATATTTAAAAATATTCAAATTCCTAAACTCAAATTAATTACCCATGAATATACTTTGGAAAAGACGATAATTTCGACTACAACTGTCAGATTAAAAGAACCATCACCTGGTGGCAGTTTAGACCAAACAGTTAATATAGGTAATACTACAGCATTAGTAACTGTTAATTTTAATATGTTTCAAGAAGCAGATAGGTTAAGGGTAGACAATTCACAAACTGGAAATAACATTGCAGATACAGGCCCTGTTGCTGGAACAGGTGCAGTTACTATACCTCGTGGAGCTCAAAATGTTCGTATAAAGGTCGACCCAGCTAATCCCAGTAGCACAACTTCTGTATATGGCGTAGACTTACAATATAACGATGAACGTGTTTTTGTAGAAAAGAAAACCAAATTCTTAGGCATTACAATTAAGCGAGAAACTTCATATATGAGTGCTAAAGAATCCGCAGAGCGAATTGATAAAAGGAATAATGACGCTAATTCAAATAATGATATACCCGATGGTACTGATATCAAAGATACATATGAGAACCAGAATGGACCTATAAATACTGGCAGCACTAAAGGAGGAGGATAAATGATACAGAAGTGCTATTTATTATTTTTCCTACTATATTTCAATTTTACTTCTATTAGCCAAGTTGTTGTAAATGAAAGCAGTAATAAGTATTTATTACAAGGAGGAGAAAAGGAAAACCAAAGAGACTATAAAGGAGCAATTGTAGAGTTCACTAAGGCAATACAAGTCAATGACAAAAATGTGGATGCGTTTTACCATAGAGCATTGTGCTATTTAATACTTAATGAATTTGAAAAAGCTGTTGATGATTTTAGTATTGTTATTAAATTCAACCCTAATGATGCCGATGCGTATCATGGTAGAGCAAATGTCTATCAATCACAAGGCAAAATTTCAAAATCCTTAACTGATTTTGAAACTACAATTAAACTTAATCCTAAACATACCGATGCTTATTTTAATCGTGGGTTTTTATACGCCGAATTAGATAGTTTTAATTTAGCACTTACAAATTACAGAAAAGTGTTAGAAATAGATAGCTTATACACCGATGCTCATTATTGTTCAGGACTTATTTATAAGGAGTTAAATGTAACAGAAAAGGCTATTATTGAATTTAACTATACAATTAATCAAGATGACAAATATTTAGATGCTTACATGGAAAGGGGAGAATGTTTACGCAGATTAGGGAACTTTAAAAAAGCCATTGAAGATTTAGAATTTTTAAGGAGTCAAAATTATTTTAATAAAACAAGGCTTTTACCTAATTTAAGTAAATGTTATTTTGACCAAAGGGAGTCAAAAAAAGGATGTGAATTATTATACGAGTACTTGTTTAAGCTAAATGTAAATAATAAAGAATTAACTGACTATTACAATTTACATTGTAAATAGTATCATCATTTACAAAGTCTATAATTTGATGATTTTTTATAAGGTGTATTTCCTTTATATTTTATAATCTCTACAAAATTCAAGCTCCCATCTTTTGAAATTATTGCTTTATACTTAGAAGTGTATTCATTATTGTTTACCCGATTATTCGTAAAAGTAAAATTCAAAGAATCATTCTTATCACGAATATACTTGCCTGTTTCAGCCCAATTATTATCAATTAATTTTTTTATAGTATCACATTCTAAAGAAGAATTCATGCTAATTACAGTCCCATCTTTTTTAAATTTAAGGTAAATTCTATAAGGTTCTCCAATATCAGCAGGCATTTTTTCTGTACAGTATAAACCTTCCAAATAATATTTTTTTGCACTATTCTTTTCACTTGTTTTACAAGAATACATTATAATGATGCTTATACATAAAGCAATAAATTTTAAACTATAAAAATTGTTTTTCATAATTTTATGTTCCAACTGTGCTATAGTTAGGGTAACATTTTGATGCATTTGTTTCTAGCATTAGTATGTATAATAATCGGTTCAAGTAATTTCAGCAAGCAAAAAATTTAATGCGCCAACTGCGATTCTTCAATTTTAGCATAAAAGCTGAAAGCTTTTAAAAATCGTTTGATAACAGATTTATCGGTATCATTCATTTTGGAATAGTCCTTTAATAATTTGGTCATTTCCTTATCTTCAATGAAGAGCGAATGTTTAAGACCTGTAAGTTTATCTAAAGAAGTTTCTAAAGCATCGGCCATCTTTTTTGCCACATCAATAGAAGGTAGTGTTTTGTTATTCTCATAACGTGAAACAATACGTTTATCAATACCCACTTTTACGCCTAATTCTTCTTGCGAAAACCCTTTTTTCTTTCTTGCTTCTGCTAAAGCGTCGCCAAATATTACCATTAAATAAATAGATTTAAACATGATAAAGGTAGTCAAAATAAGGCTTTTAGATATTTTAATGCTTTATTGTTAATAAAATAAGTAGATATTGTTTAAATAATCTATATAAAAGTAGACTTTTGCGTAATTAATAAATCAACTTAAAAGTAGACTAAAAATTATCAACAATGGAAATCTCCGAAATCAAGCAAAAACTCACATTATCCACGGTACTACACCACTATAATTTAAAGCCCGATAAAAATCTACGGTTAAACTGCCCCTTCCATCAGGACAAAACACCAAGCCTACAAGTGTATTACAAAACGCATACAGCGTATTGTTTTAGTAGTAACTGCAAAACACACGGTAAAAGCCTTGATGTGATTGATTTTATTATGTACAAAGAAAACATTACTAAGCACGAAGCCTTAGAAAAAGCAAAATTATTATTAGGTGAAATAATTCCCGATAAACACAAACTATCGCATGAACCCATTAAACAAGCCACGCAGCCAAGCATAAGCAGAGAACAAATATTATTAAACCTGTTTACCTATTTTAAAAATGCCATACATAACAGTCCACCGGCGAGAGAGTATTTACAAAGCAGAAACTTAAATCCATTAAAAATAGAAATAGGCTATAACACAGGGCAGTTCCATCATGGCGCAAGAAGAGACGAAACTTTGATTAATAATTGTGTAAGCGTTGGATTGCTTTATCCGTGGGGCGTAAACAACAAACGCCCCGAATTGCAAGCCTATAAACCCTTTGCAAAATATGGTGTTTGTTTTGCGATGCGCAATAAAGGCAATCACATTACAGGCTTATATTTTAGAAGTACCGTAAATGATAACAACGCCAAGCACTACTATTTAAAGGAAAGTACAGGGCTATATCCAAAATACCCGAATGAAGAAACACAAAAATTAATTATCTGTGAAAGCATTATTGATACAGCCAGTTTATTACAAATAGAAAGCGTAGCCAACAATTACACACTATTAGCGAGTTACGGAACAAATAGATTAAACGAAGAAATACAAAACGCTATAAAAGAACTACCAAATTTAACCGAAATTATTTTTGCTTTTGATAATGATGAAGCAGGTGGCACGGCCACAACGAAATACGCAAAAGAACTTAAAGAGAAATTACCGCAGATCATTTTTAGCAAACTGGAATTGCCCTGCAAAGATGTAAACGAAACACTCATAGCCCATAATGAAGATGTGTTTACACACTTATTAGAAAAACGTATTAACCTATTTTCTTTTTCAATTGAAAAAGAAAGCGGTGAGCCACCGCAGGCAATTAATGTATCAAATGAAAAAGAAAATAATTTAACTAAAAAACTAAACTCAAACAACCCTCATAAACTAAGCTATACAAGCGATACAGCCACATATTTAATCAAAGGCGGAGTAGATAAAGTAATGAGTAAACTAAACGTAACGATTGAAATAATAAACACAGAACTAAACGAGAGCATTAATAAAAGACGTTTTAAAATAGATTTATATGATAGTAAGCAAGTAGAAAAAACAGTACAAGAAGCAAACGAATATTTACAATTACATAAATCAATTTTAGAAAAAGACATCTATCAATTAACTGAATATTTAGACACCTACCGTGAAACGCTTATTAATAGTAATTTACAAAGCACCACAGAAACAGAAACACCCATTTATCAATTAACTACACTCGAAAAAAACAAAGCCTTAGAATTAGCGAACGATACCAATTTGATAGAAAAAATAAAAGAAAAACTAACACATACAGGCATCGTAGGCGAAGAAGAAAACAAAACATTTTTATTTGTGATAGCAGTAAGCCATATACAAGAAAACCCTTTAAACGCTTTGATACAAGGCAGTAGCGGAAGCGGAAAAACCAATTTATTAAAAGGCATTTATAAAATAATACCCGAAGAGAATAAAAAAATATACAGCCGATGCAGTGAAAAAATGTTGTATAACGTACCGAAATATTATTTTAAAAATAAATTGATATGCTTTGAAGATGTAGACGGATTAGGCGAAGAAGCAGAATACGCTTGGAGAGAATTAGTAAGCAATGGCGAACTCATAAGCGGAGTAAGCTACAAAGATGAAAAAGGAAACATAGGCATTAAAGAATTAACCGTTTACGGGCCAATAACAAGTATAGCCTGTACCACGCACGGAGCCATATACGCCGACAATATGAGCCGATTGTTTTTAATAGCCATAGACGAAAGCAAAGAACAAACGAAGAAAATAAATGAATACCAAGCCAAAGAAGCCGCAGGATTAATCAATAAACAAGAGCAAAAAAATAATCAAAATGAACTCAAAAACTTTGTAAGGCTATTACAGCCCTATAACGTACACAACCCACACGCCACTAAATTAAAGCTACCCGAAGGCATCAGGGATGAAAGACGATTGTATAGATTGTATTTATATTTTATAGATATGATAACCGTATTGCACCAATACCAACGTAACAAAACACCACAAGGCAAGCTAATAGCCACAAAAAAAGATTGCCAAATAGCAAAAGATCTATTATTTGAATGTATCATGCTAAAAATGGATGAATTAGACGGAAGCCTAAGGCAGTTTTTTGAAAGGCTGAAAGATTATGTTACCAAGCAAAACAATAATAATTATGAATTTACACAAAAAGAAATAAGAGAACATTTACAACTAAAAAAAACATCGTTAAGTTATTACATCAATCAATTAATGAGTTTTGAATATTTACAACAAGTAGGCTCACACATCAATAAAGGCAATAGGTACAGGATATTATATTTTGATGATTATAGAAGAATGAGAGAAGATGTAAAAGAATTTTTACAAAAGCAGTTAGATGCGTTAATTGATTAGTGAACGCTAATGAACACCAGTGAACGGTACTGAACACTAACTGAACACTGGAAGCCCTATAAACACTGATAAAAGTGTTAGCGTTCAAGAAAAACAGAAAAATGTATATGCCCCATTTTAAAAATCATCGTAGATATAGAAAAACATAAATGATACAATGTATAACAGTAATGAAACCGAGCAAAAATTTAAACAACACTTAGAACATTTAGGCTACACACAAAATACCGTATTAATGGCTTGTGCAGGCGTTAAAGAATTTTTACACCACATTGCCACCCCAGCAATAGAAAACATCAACCAAGAGCAAATACAAGAGTATTACGAGTATTTACAAAACAGAAAACAAAAGCGAAAAGATGAACCTTTGAGCGAAGCCTATATTAACCATCAAGTTTATTCAATCAAACTATTTTTTACTTGGTTAGAACAAACACACCAAATAGATGAAAACCCAATAAGCAGCATCAAGTTTAAACGCCCTAAAATCAATACACGGCAACCATTAAGCAAAACAGAAATTACAGAACTATTTAACGCCACTCAAAATTTAAAAGAAAAAACATTACTCCATTTATTTTATAGTTGTGGATTAAGAAGAAGCGAAGCCGTGAGCTTAAATATGATTGATGTTGATTTTGGAAACAGTTTATTGTATGTAAGAAACGGTAAAGGAGCAAAACGCCGGGTAATACCACTAAACCAAACCGTAAAAACTGATTTAGAAAACTATTGTAAAGAATATAGAAAAGACAAGGCTTTAGAGCCATTTATGTTAAGCAGGATAAAACACCGAATGAGTGGCGACAGCTTTAATAAAACATTAAAAACAATTATTGAAAACTCAACACTCACAACTAAAAACTATACGCTGCATCATTTACGCCACAGCATAGCCACACACTTATTAGAAAACGGAATGAGTATAGAATTTGTCAGGGATTTTTTAGGGCACAGTCATTTAGAAACCACACAGATATATGCAAAAGTAAAAAGTTATCAAATTAAAAAGCTATAAAATCAAGTAAAACCAATATGAATGGAAGATTTAGAAATTTACTTAAAAAAATATTACACTCAAAAAACCGTCATAGCCTACAGCAGAGAAATAGAAATTTTTATAACTAATAATCCAAATTGTAAAACCTATACTTATGCCGAACTGGTTAATTATATGGGCGTTTTAAGAACAAGATACACGAGTAGAAACACATTAAGTAGAATATTGAGTAGTATAAAAGTGTATTATAGTTATTTATGTTTTAAACAAGAAAGACGAGATAACCCAACAAAATCAATCAAATTAAGAGATAAACAAAACAGAGATATACAATTACAAGATTTATTTAGTACTGAAGAATTAGAAAAACTATTAACCACAAAACCCGAACGCTTTATAAATTTAGATTATAGAAATAAAGTACTAATGAGTTTATTAATTTACCAAGCCTTAAAACCCAATGAAATAGAAGCTTTGCAAGTAGAAGATATTAACCTGGGACAAGCCACCATTTATATAAAATCAAGTATAAAAAGTAATAGCCGAACATTAGGATTAAAAGCTAATCAAATAATTTTGTTTAAAAATTACATAGAAGATATACGATTGAAATTATTGAGAGAAAATGAAAGTAATCTTTTTATGATTGGACAACGTAAAACACCAATGGTAGCAGAAGATATAACCAAACACATTAAGCGCAGTTATGGAAAATTATATTTACCACGTAATGTAAACGCACAAACCATACGGCAAAGTGTCATAACCAATTTATTAAAACAAAATAATGATTTACGCCTTGTACAAGCCTTTGCAGGGCATAAATACCCAAGCACTACCGAAAAATACAAACAAACAAATGTGACACAATTAAAACTAGCACTAGAACTGCACCATCCTTTTAAATAAATTCCACGCACATACACGGCTCTTTTTAGTTCCCACGCACGAAACAACGCTAACTAAAAATCTGGTGTTGCCCTTCGGGAAGCTAAGTAACATAATGTGGCATTATTATTTTTTGCGCCACGCTTGCAAGCATCCACCCGACAAAAAAGATAATAATACACATTATGTGTAAATAGCCAACACCACAAGCAAAAACGAATAAAACAGCCCTAAAGCCGCTTCGCTGTTTTATCGTTTTTGCAGCCGTGCCAAAACCCACGCACGCCAGCACACAACGGAATAAGCCAATAAAATAAAACACTTGGCGAAGCCAAACTCATTTTATTTTATCCGCTTATCCGTTAAAATAGGTTAGTAAATTTGTAATGAAAAATTACAAACTTACTTTTTTATATTGCCTCTCGCTCCGCTCAATCAAAGGCAGAGCCACAGGCGTAAGGCTTTTTTATTTATTGGGGAGTCTTCCACTCCCCAAACCCCACGGATGCTCATTTTTACAAAAGGATAAAACGCACAAATCAGCGCACAGGCTTTTTTTATCCTTTTATAAAAATCGAGCTATGTTGCTTCCTGTATGCAGTAACGCAACAACGTTTTTAAAAAGAATGTGAAAAATAGAAAGGAAAAGAGCGAGAGCATTTTTTACAATCTTTTTAAAAATGCGCCAACCGTAGGGCGGCAGGGTGCGGAAGCCCGTGCGACTACGCACACAGGTGGGAAGATTAACAGGGCTGTCGGAATAACGTAAAAGGGCAGGAAGCTTGCTTAGGCGATAGCTTACGTTGTTGCTACTAATACCAGCAGGCTATTTAATATAATGTGACTTATGAGAGCTTCTGCGTTAGCGTGCTAACAAGGGATAGAGGAAGTGAGCATAAGACCACATTATGTTACTTAGCGTTCTATCTGCTGGTATATTTTAGTTGGCGTGGATCAAGCGAAGGAACTAAAATGGAGCCCTGTTGTGCGTAGGGAAGGAATTGAAATCTTTTTTTTTCAATTGAAAGAAAAAAATACGTGCTTCCAAATCAATAAAATTTTATCTTTGAATATCATACAGAACTAAAAAATGGGTTGCCCAAAACTTGCATATAGAACAAATGACACGGCTTTAAAGGTTGTGTATAGAAAATATGCAGGAAATGAAAATAGTTGCACAGGTGCGTACAGGTATGGGTTTAACGGCAAAGAGAATGATGCTGAAACAGGTACTCAGGATTATGGACTTCGTATCTATAATCCAGCTTTAGGGCGGTTTCTGTCGGTTGACCCTTTATTTAGAGCATTTGCATGGAACAGTACATATTG
>JBBRAG010000048.1:0-9814 GCA_038206945.1 Bacteroidia bacterium
TGTAAGTGGTAAAAACTGTATTTAACGCGTCCGATTCACTTGTACTATCTGTCGTGGCTTTTGCGCTACTGTCAGCAATATTTACCCATAAAAGCCCATCAACATATGTTTGAGCTTTGTTTTTTTGTAACATAAAAATAATCAGACACGTAATGATGAGATTCATCGAAATTAAACGAACTTTGTCCAAAACAGAAAGTGGAAAAAAGTACCGATAAAAGAAATATTACTTTTTTCATGTATTTATTTATTTATTTTTTCTTCTAAAACTTTTAATTTCTTTTCGAGTTCAACTGTGTACAAGGTTAAAACCTAAATGAAAACAACAGGACGCTTTATTTTATGCGTTGGATTTTTTACCTCGTTTTTGACTTCGTAACAGATAGGTATTATTTTATTTAATCTTTGGTTACAACCTCATTTGCACCGGCTTTTGCTTCAGGTCGCATTTGCGGAAAAAACAAAACTTCTTGTATAGAAATATTATTGGTTAGCAACATGGTTAAACGATCTATACCAATACCAATGCCGGATGTTGGCGGCATACCGTATTCTAAAGAACGTAAAAAATCCTGGTCGATGAACATAGCTTCATCATCACCACGTTCTTGTAATTTTACTTGGTCTTCAAAGCGTTCGCGCTGTTCGATAGGATCATTAAGCTCGGTGTAAGCGTTGGCAATTTCTTTGCCGTTTATCATTAACTCAAAACGTTCTACCAAACCATCTGTTGTGCGGTGTTTTTTAGTAAGCGGACTCATTTCTACCGGATAATCTGTTATAAAAGTTGGCTGTATGTAGTTACCTTCGCATTTAGCGCCAAATAGTTCGTCAATTAATTTGCCTTTACCCATGCTGGGCGTAACTTCTATGTGCAGTTGTTTGCAGGTATCTCGCAGTTGGTTTTCATCCATTTGGCTAATATCAATGCCGGTATGCTCTTTAATGGCATCGTACATGGTAATGCGTTTAAACGGAGCTTTAAAATCTATCTGTTTATCGCCAACGGTAACTTCGGTTTTGTTATAAAGATCGAGCGCTACTTTTTCCAACAGATTTTCAGAGAAGGTCATCATCCAGTTGTAATCTTTATAGGCTACGTAAAATTCAAGCACGGTAAACTCCGGGTTATGCGTTCTATCCATACCTTCGTTACGAAAATCTTTAGCAAATTCAAACACGCCATCAAAACCACCAACTATTAGTCGTTTTAAATAAAGCTCGTTTGCAATACGCAAATAAAGAGGCATATCTAGCGCGTTGTGATGTGTAATGAACGGACGAGCCGCTGCGCCACCGGGTATGCTTTGCAAAATAGGGGTTTCAACCTCTAACAAGCCATTATTATTTAAGGTTGTACGAATTGAATTAATTATTTGCGTGCGTTTAATAAAGGTGTCTTTTACAGCAGGATTAATAATTAAATCGACATAACGTTGGCGGTAACGAAATTCTGCATCGCTAACCACATCGTAAGATTTTCCGGTATCATCTATCTTAACAATAGGTAAGGGGCGAAGCGCTTTTGATAATAATTTTAAAGTTGTAACGTGGATAGATATTTCGCCTACTTTGGTTGTAAAGACATAACCTGTAAGGCCGATAACATCACCAATATCTAATAATTTTTTCCAAACGGCATCATATAAAGTTTTGTCTTCGCCCGGGCAAATTTCATCACGTTTAATGTAAAATTGCAGCCTTCCGGTTGAATCTTGTAGCTCGGCAAAAGCGGCTTTGCCCATATCGCGCACGCTCATTAAACGACCCGCAATGCTAATATCTTTATAATTTAACTTATCGCGTTCGTAGTTCTCTTTTATATCGGCGGTAGTAACGTTAACCTTAAATTCTTCGGGTGGATAAGGGTTTACGTCTAAATTTCTTAGTTCGGTTAATTTATGTCTGCGGGTAATTTCTTGTTCTGTAAGTTCCATATAAAAAATAATTTGTGCAAAAATACACATTATTAGATGTATGAAAGAAGAGAGAAAATAAGATATTTATTAACTATCTTCTTTATGGATTTCTTCGGCAGTTGTAATGGTTGGAGAAACAGGAATACCTTCTTCTTCGCTACCCACATTAAGATCGGGCAATTTTAATTTATACCATTCAAATGTTTTTGGTATGGTATCTCCTAAAAGATAACCCATGGCGGAAAGCGAAGGTATTCTATCGAAAATAACTTTGGTAATAGCTATAATAGGCAAGGCCAAAAACATACCTGCTATGCCAATTAAAGTGCCCCCGCTTACAATGCCTAATATAGCCGCTAAAGCATTTATTTTTACTTTAGAACTTACTACTTTAGGAATAATTATGTTACTATCAATTAAATGTGTGGTTACAAAAACAATTACTACGCCAATTAGAGCACTTAACTCGGTAGAATTACCAACCGATACGGCCACACTTAAAAGAGCGGCAGTTAAAATACCCAAGTATGGTATTAGGTTTAATAAACCGGCAATAACCCCAATAAAAATTGCATATTTAACACCAACAATTAATAAACCGCATGAAACCATGGTTGCTACAATAAACATTTCAAGCACCAGACCAACAATGTAACTGCGTATTACAAGTTTAATTTCTAAAATAATTTCTTTTAATATGGGATGGTGGTGTTCATGCACCATTTTAGTTAGGAATTTAATAAAAAGCGTACGATATAATAAAATAAAAAAAGTATAAATAGGTACTAAAATTACCGTAAGTATAACCGTACTAAATCTATCAAGTGTGCTGCCCATAAAGCCACCACCTTCTTGCATTTGCTGGGTTATTTTTTGCACATAATTGTTTTGTTTATAATAGCTGATATTAAAACGTTCATACACCCAGTATTGCATGTTATGATAATGCATATTCAAATGCCGCTTCATATTAGGCAAATCGTTGGCAAAACTGGTAATTTCTTTACTGATAATATAAATTATGCAAGCAATAACAAATGCGGTAAGTAAAACGGTACCAAAAACAGCTATTACATGCGGAAATTTTAATTTGTAATTTAAAAAAGCCACTACAGGCCTCAATAAAATAGCGAATAAAAACGCCAGTACAAAAGGTATAATTACCGGGTGAAGAAAATAAACGGCTGCAATGCAAGTGCCTGCAATAAATAAATTTGCCGCTACTTTAAAATTGTAATCATTCATAAAATTTAGTATGCTTTGGTTTTGAGTCTGTGAAAATAACAATTAGCAAAATAGGTTTTTAAAAATAATTCTTAATTAATCCTTATTTTTTGGCCAATCTTAAGGTAAAAACGTTTATCGGTACCGTTAAGCGTGCTAAGTTGGCGGGTAGTTAAGGCATAGCGTTTGGCTATCTCGTACCAACTATCTCCCCGCTGTACGGTATAAATACTGGCATTTACAGGAAACGCGGCCATACCGTATTTAGATTTTCTAATAACGAGTGTATCGTTAAAAATAGCGTTTTGTGTAAAAGAAATGATGTTTGCCGGGTTTAGCGCATGTCCTTTAAAACGCACTTCAAAGTGTAAATGACTACCTGTTGCGTGGCCTGTTGCGCCGCCTAAGCCTAGTGTTTGACCTGCAATAACAACCTGCCCGGGCCTGACTTTAATTTTAGAAAGATGCGCGTAAACAGTTTCCAACCCATTGTAATGCCTTACTATTACTACGTTTCCATACCCACTATTGTAACGTGCAATGCGTACCATGCCATCAAATGCAGCATGTACTTGGTCGCCACGCCTAAGGTCAATATCCATGCCTTTGTGCATGCGATTATCTCTCCAGCCAAAATTTGAGGTAACAATGCCGCTTATAGGAGGGTAATAATTACCTAATGAATCACTACCAATAACAAGTTTAAGTGTATCAGGTAATGTTTGCTCAGCCACAGGCGCAAAAAACGCGGCCTCATCAAACGAATCATAAAAATCGGTAGCGGGTACATTACTTAATTTTTTAGCTTTAAACGTTTCCAGATCGGCACTATATTTACTAAGCATTTCAATTGTTTTAGGAGATATGCTGTCAAGATCTAAAATGCTATCCACCATATAGATCAATTCTTCTTTTGAAACCATTTTTGTAGGCGTGGCAGGTGGTACCGGTTTTGGTATTTCGCTCGCCGGATTGCCGCTACCGGCAAGCGTAATTAAACCGAAGGTTAAAAAAAATATAAAATATGTTAAACTTTTTTTCATTTAAAGGGATGCTAAAATAATAAAACAAATCTAAAAACCAATGGTTAAGAAACTTATTAACAAATTATTGTTTTAAAACTGTTTTGTTTAATCGGCCTTATCAAGAGCCTTTTGTTAGCAAACTTTTTAAATGGTTTTCTACCCATTTGGTTAAGTAGCTACCTTTATAACGATGAATAAACTTACTTCGATCATTATATTACTATCTTTTTTCTTTGTAAAGCTTACAGCCCAAATTCAACCGCCTTTTTTAAACCAAGAAACTAAATGGGTGGATAGTGTTTATGCCAGTTTAAATGCCGACGAGCGTTTAGCACAGCTTTTTATGATAGCTGCCTGGAGTAATAAAGATATGAAACATGTTCGGCAAATTGATAGCCTGATTACAAAATATAACATTGGTGGTTTGATTTTTATGCAGGGCGGACCTGTGCGGCAAACAAAGCTGGCAAACTATTATCAAACAAAAGCTAAAACACCTTTATTAACAAGTATTGATGGCGAGTTTGGTTTGGCCATGCGTTTAGATAGCACCACGCAATATCCTCGTCAGATGACGTTGGCAGCTATGCAAAACGATTCGCTTATTTATTATATGGGCAGGCAAATTGCAAGGGAGTGTAAGGCAGTTGGCATTAACGTAAACTTTGCGCCCGTGGCAGATGTGAATAATAATCCAAACAATCCAGTAATATCTATGCGTTCTTTTGGAGAAGATAAAACCATGGTGGCAAAAAAATCTTATTTGTACATGAAAGGTTTGCAAGATGAACATGTACTGGCTTGCGCTAAGCATTTCCCCGGACACGGAGATACCGATAAAGATTCTCATAAAACTTTACCCATTGTTCCTTACAGTTTAGAAAGATTAGATACCTTAGAGTTGTTTCCGTTTAAATATTTATTCGATCGTGGTTTAGGAAGTATAATGGTGGCGCATTTGTTTATTCCGCAGTTAGATACTACTAAAAATTTGCCATCTACTTTATCTAAAAATATAGTTCAAAAATTACTAAAAGAGCGAATGAATTTTAAAGGGCTCGTGTTTACCGATGCGTTAAATATGAAAGGTGCTGCTGATTACAACAAGCCTGGAATGCTTGATACCAAAGCCCTTTTAGCCGGAAACGATATGCTTTTGTTTAGCGAAGATGTACCAAAAGCGATGGAAGAAATTAAAAAAGCCATTGCCAATAACGAAATAACACAAGCTGAAATTGATAGTCGTTGTAAAAAGATTTTGAAAGTAAAATACTGGTGTGGTTTAGATAAAAACAAATTTGCGCCTACCCGTTTATTAAACGAAGAGATAAACACAAATGCTTCTGTAATTTTAAATACTAAGTTATACGAAAGTGCCATCACACTTCTTCAAAATAAAAACAACCTACTGCCATTACTAAAACCTGATACATTAAAAATTGCTGAAATATCAGTAGGTACAATTGAAAAAAATATGTTTTCGAAAAACTTAGCGCAGTATTTTAAAACAGATTTTTATAGTGTTTCTCATAATGATAAGAGGGCCGTTTATGATACGCTTTTAAAGATAATGGCCGGATACAATACAGTCATTATTCAGGTTAATAAAACCAATCAAAAACCCGACGATAATTTTGGCGCAAACCCCTTAAGCATTTCTTTTATAGATAGTTTGGTTAAAATAAAACCGAGTATTGTTGTTTTCTTTTCTAATCCATACATACTTAATAAGTTCAAAAATTTGCCGGTAGCAAGCGCAGTTATAGAAAGCTATGAGTATAATAATTACACACAAAAAGCAGCTTCAGATGTTATAGCCGGTGCTCTTGGTGTTAGCGGTAAATTGCCTGTAACAACTTATCCGTTTAAACGAGGCTCGGGCGTTATTATTCAAAATTCAATTCGCATACAGCAAGTGGCTCCTATTGTTTTAGGAATTCAAAAAAAAAAGCTCGCACAAATAGACAGTATCGCCCAAAAGGGCATAAATGATAAATGTTATCCGGGTTGTCAGATCGTAGCCGTTAAGGATGGTAAAATGTTTTACTGTAAATCTTTCGGCAAATTTACTTACGAAGGAATAGATACGGTAAACAATCAATCTATTTATGATATTGCTTCGGTTACTAAAATAGCTTCGTCTGCTTTAGCTTTAATGGATTTAGTAGGCAGGAAAAAAATAGATATCAATCAAAATTTAGAACATTATCTTCCCGACTTAAATGGCACTAATAAAGGCCCAATCATCATTAAAGAAATGCTAACGCACCAAGCAGGTTTACCCGCGTGGATTCCGTTTTATAAATCTACTTTAAATAAAGATAATAGTTTTAAAGAGGGTTATTATAGCAAGTTTTCTACCACTTTATATAATAAACAAGTAGCAGATAGTTTATTTATTAAAAGTGATTTTACAGATAGCATTTACAAAAAAATAGCCGCCAGTAAGCTTGGTAAAAAAGGCGAATATTTATATAGCGATATTGGATATTATTATGCCAAAAAGATAATTGAACAGATAACCAAAACGCCACTTAACGAATATGTGCAACAAAACTTTTACATTAAAATGGGCTTGCAAAATTTGCGCTACAAACCGCTTTCTTTTTTCGATAAAAAAAATATTGTCCCAACCGAAAACGATACAAAATTTAGAAAACAATTAATACAAGGTTATGTACACGATCCGGGAGCAGCCTTGCTTGGTGGAGTAGCCGGACATGCCGGTTTGTTTGCCAATGCCATTGATTTGAGTGCGCTAATGCAGATGTATTTAACCAAAGGCACTTACGCAGGCAAACAATGGTTAGACTCAAATACCGTTATAGAATTCACACAAAAATGTTTGTATTGCCCTAAGAACAGAAGAGGCTTATGTTTTGAAAAACCCGAAATGGATTCTAAAAAAGAAAGTCCGGTTACAAAAGAATGTTCTGCTCAAAGCTTTGGTCATAGTGGTTTTACAGGCACTATTGTATGGGCAGACCCTGCAAATGGCTTGGTTTATGTTTTTCTTTCAAACAGAGTTTATCCTACTGCAAACGAAAATAAATTGGCTAAAAGCGGCATACGTTCTCAAATACATAAATTACTTTATGAAGCAGTTGAAGAAGTTAAGCCTATAGATGAATTCTTGAAATAAGATGTTATTGCCATGAAGATCGAGAGGCACTATCTTCTATGTCCTACTGAGCTTGTCGAAAAGTATGTACAAAAACGCCCAAAAGTTTCAACAAGCTAAACATAACAAGAATGATGTAAGAATTCTTTCTCACAAAAAAACTTTTTTATATCATAACATATTGCAATTTTTGTAAAAGCATATGTCTAAAATTATAGTTGCAATAGATGGTTATTCTTCCTGCGGAAAAAGTACGGTAGCAAGGGCTTTAGCTGCCAGATTAGGCTACGCTTATATAGATTCGGGTGCTATGTACCGCTGTGTTACTTTATATGCCTTGCAAAAAGGCATGATAAAAGATAAAGTGTTTTTAGACGAAGAAATTATTTCTATCCTGCCTGATGTGCATATTACTTTTCATTTTAACCAGCAGTCAAAAACATCAGATACTTTTTTAAACGATGTAAATGTAGAACGACAAATACGCAGCCTTGAAGTTGCCGAAATTGTAAGTAAAGTAAGTACAGTTAAAGATGTACGCACCCACATGGTTGCTTTGCAACGCAAAATGGGCAAAGGCAAAGGCATTGTAATGGATGGGCGGGATATTGGCACAAACGTTTTTCCAAAAGCAGAACTTAAAATATTTATGACCGCTGATATGGATGTACGTATCTCGCGCAGGGTAGATGAGCTAACCAGCAAAGGCATGCACGTTAGCCATGAAGATGTAAAAAGAAATTTGTTAGAGCGCGATCATGATGATACCCATCGTAAAGAAAACCCTTTAACCAAAGCAACTGATGCTATTGTACTTGATAACACCGATCTTACTAAAGAAGAACAATTAGAGTTTGTGGTTAAGATCATTACCGATCTTACACTAACTAAGGATGATTTTTAATTAGCGTAAGCCCCTGTTATAATAACTTACGGCCAGCCTGGCGTGCCTAATAAAAGCCATTTTAAAAGGTATCGATACTAAGAAGGGTATAGCTATAAATGGCAGAACGGCCAAGGCTATGATACCTGCTGCCAATGCCGGAGAAGAGCGCAACCTACTACCGCTTTCATAAATATGTATACTTGGTGCTACAATAAAAACAATATTTGCGGCGGTGTAATAGGGACCTGCCTATATGTTTTTTTGTTACTCCCGATTTAGTCTTGGTTTATTAATTGGCGTGGCTTACAGCCATCTTTCCTGATTTATTTACTTTTGGTTTATTTCTTGTTTATTTGAAAAGTTCACCCCCAGCTTCACCCCAGACGAGCATAACTTTTATAATCAAAGTATGGTGTTTGCCATAGCTTTGTAATATCAAATAATAATTAAAATTATGCTTTACAAACTAAAATTAAAAAGACCAACAGCCAAAAGATCTTCTTTAATGACTGAGTTCATGAAAAACGGAGTGGCCTTTAAGTTATATACTGGTAGAACGATAGAATCAAAGAATTGGTCTTCTACTAAATAGATAGTTCTTTCTGCGGAAGAAAATCATACCCATATCAATAAATATCTTGATAATTGGAAAATAGAAATTAGCCGAATAATAGAGCAGTTGCAGGCAAATAAAATCAGGTTAACAAAAGAAGTAATTCAAATTAAACTTGATAGAGCTTTTAATAAGGATAGCATTATTACAATTGAAAATAGTGTAAATGATTTTACAAGTTTTATGGATTTTTATTTGGAAAAGAAGAAAGATAAAAAAAGAAATCTTCAGAGATTAAATCAGGCCAAAAAACTTGTACTGATGGCTTTCGACCTTATTTCAAAAAAACGTCTTTCAGAATGGGAGAAGCTTAGTATTAAGGAGAGATCGAGAACCAATCTGAAAGCAGATCGTAAACTAAAATTCAAAGACATTAATCTTAAGTTTATTGAAAATTCAGGGAATTTATGTTCAAAGCAAAATTTACAATTAATCTTAAAGGCTCTCAGGTAGCGCAAAACTACAAGATTAATTACATTGATAAACAAATTAAAACTCTAAAGCAGATAGTTACAACAGCTATCGAAGAGGGGTACGTTGAAAGATTTACATGGAAAAGCATTAAATCAGAAAAAAAAGATGTTGATTCAGTATATACAGATTTTAACGAAATACAAATGTTTTATAATGAGCCATTCACGAAAACAACAGAAATACTAGTTAGGGATAAGTATGTTTTAAATTGCTTTCTTGGAATGCGTTATAGTGATTTAAATAAACTTGAACCTCATTTTTTTGTAAAAAAAATATAGGAAACAAGGAGTTTGTTGTTTATTCAGGAAGGGCAAAAAAAACTGATCATAAAATAGAATTTGCAGTGATTTTTATTTTAACTTAGCTAACACAAACCCCGATAGTGTGAGCGGAAACTTCCCAGTAATATCATATGATGCTAATAATACAAATGGCTACTCGTATTACTGGCTTGGGCATACAGGGCATTACAGTTATACCTTAACGGCACCCGATACGTTGTTTGATTTTAAAATACTGTATTATGGCAATTACAACCTACCTAACAGCTAT
>JBBRAG010000049.1:0-9811 GCA_038206945.1 Bacteroidia bacterium
GGATGATGCCGGTAAAAAACGTTTTGAAATGCATTACCACATGAATGAAAAAACAGGTACTTGGAGTAATTGGGATGAACATGGAGAACTTATTAGCTCTAAAAATTATACACAGGTAAATTAATATATTATTTCATCTTAATAACAACCTTGCCAATATGGTAAGGTTTTTTTTGTGCGAAAAATTATATTTTCTGCGCCGCCACTTTATTGAAACCATACCCAAACCCTTTTAATGTTTTAATAAGGTCGCGCCCTAATATTTTACGGATATTCCTTATATGAACATCAATAGTACGCTGTTTAGCAATTTTTTCTTCGTTCCAAAGTAGCAGGGCAATTTCTTCGCGTGAGAATATTTTATTTGGTATCGAGTAAAAAAGATTAAGCAAATCAAATTCTTTTTTAGGAAGATCGTAAGCAACATTATTTATTAAAACCTGGTGCCGTTCTGTATCAATAATAAACCCGTTGGCACTATTATTTTTATGATTTATTTGCGCAAGTTTTCTTGAAAGAATAGCTTCTACGCGCTTTAAAAAAAGTTGCGGCTTAATAGGTTTAATTATATAATCATCAGCGCCCATATCAAGTGCGGTAATGTGGGTAAATTCTTCAGCTTTATCGCTTACAATAATAATAAAGGGATTATTTAAAGCGTCTTTTCTTTGTTTTATCTCATTGCAGGTAAGTATAGCATCTGTTTCTTTAATATCAAGATCTATTATAACCAAGGCGATAGCATAAATCGAGGAATCTAGAAGTTCATCAAAGTTTTTTTTATCCCTGCAACAAATACAATGGTATTCGTTCTTTTGCAAATACTCAACAAGTTTTTGCTCTTCTTCTTTATGATCAAACCAGGAAAGTATAATTTGTTTTGGCGGCACTATTTTTTGTTTACTAATACATATCAAGATTGTAAAAAAACACTATCTATTTAATCTTAATGTTTACTTAATGTTATTTGTACCTTAACTATTTAAGTATTGCTTAACATAATATTTATATTGAAAATTTTAATACAAACTATCATAAAAAACAAAAGCACCTTCCTTTTACAGAAGATGCCTTTCCTTTACGCGTTTAATGTATTTAATTCTTAACTACTTTTTGTGTTGATCTTGCACCTTCTAATAATAACTCCACAAAATATAATCCCGGAGCAACAGATGATAAATCTATTTTTTCCTGATATTTAGTAGCTATCATGCCAAGCTCTTTGGTCAATATAATTTTACCATCTACACCGTAAATAGTATATGAGTTGTTTGAACCCTGGCTGGTTTTGTTAATATCAATAGTAATATTATCAAGTGTGGGGTTAGGATACACGTTAAATGAAGCAACGCTTTTATTGACCGAGCTAATAGAAGTTAGCATGGGCGTATAAGAATACGTTAACGAAGGCATAGTACCCTCGTGTGTATTATTATCTATAAGCGGACTATTAGCCACCCAATTTTCTACGCCACCAGCTGTTGGAGTGCCTAACTGAATGTTTAGCATAAACGAAAACGTACCATCGGTAGTTATCTGGCCTATTAAAACCCTGTTAGTGGCTGTTGCGCCAACCGAACCGTTTAACGATGCCCATGAAGCATTGTAGGTTGACAGCAAGGATCCATTAGTGGTATCATCAAAAACACCCAAATCGGTATTGCTAAGTCCTACAAAATTAACTGTTTGTGGGGTTCCTGTTACAAAACCATCCTGAGTGGTTAACGCAATACCTGCTAAAGCATTATTGTTTTGTAAAACTCCATTATTATTAATAATGTTGGCTGCACCGTTATCTTCTGTTTTTAAAACACCTAGATTTCCATTAGAGGAAGCACCAACCGAGAACCAAGAATCTAACATTACTGTATTATCGGCAGCATTGGCCTTAGAAAAATTAGGTGTAGTAGCTCCCCTGTCTTTGTTATTGAAGAATTTTGTACTGGTTTCAATACGCAATTCATGGTCGCCGGCGTTTCTTAAACCTACAGGTTGAAGATCTACACCATAAGCGGCTTCAAATTTATAACCGGGTTTCATATCAACATAAATTCTATATGTTACAGAATTTACCGGAAGTATCCCCCCAAGACCATCAACCGTTTTATCATTCAAATCAGATACATAGTATTTTTCTACAATAATACTGTCTAAGCCGGTTGGCGCTGCAGGTGCCTGCGCCTTAGCCAAAGCAGATAGCAGAAATAATGCCGTACCTGTTGTTATTAATTTTTTTGTCATAGCTTATATTTTTTATATAAATGAATTAATATTAGTGGCAAGCCTGGTTGAATTGTCCTAATAAAATAAGAAAATCCGCATTATTTGTAATACCATCCTGATTAATATCTGTAGGGCAGGGTACTGAACCACCAACTGCACCCATCATAGAAGCGTAAGACCAGCTTGTTAACCAGTTTTGACCTGTAGATGCGAATGCCCCTTTATAAGGAGCCGCTGTAAAGAAGCCGTCAACTGGTGCAACAGGGCAGCCTGTAGTAGATAAAGCGGGGCTAGGTGTTACATCAACTTGGTGCGTAACAATATTTGTTTGATCGTTAACAACCCAAGCATAATCAAAACCCGGTATTGAATTCATGTGTATGTTTTTATCTGTAGTATAAAACTGTGCGGTATCTGCTGATAGAAGGGTACCTGTAAAGTTTTTATCAATAGCGATATCTCTAACGTTACCAACAAAAGCGTTACATTTAATTTTTAAACTTCCTGCGTGTGCAGATGTGCTTGAAGCAGACCAGTTAGTATACGCTTCTTCTGTACCTGTGCGTGTTCCTAAAGATTTAATAATGTTTAAACCATATCTGAAATTGGCGAAAATAGAGTTAGAAATTTCTCCTTCAGTTAATTCTTTCGCTTCAATAGCCGCTAAACCACTGTTATCACTAGTTAGCGTTCTTTTACCATTACCTATCATAGTAGCATTAAAAATAATTGGGTGAGATCGTGGAAATAAGTTAGATTTTTGATCATCAGCATCCATTTCAAAACCGTTATCAGCATCTGGGCTTGCACCGGCAGTATCTGTTTGCAAAGCGAAAATGAATTGTGCTTTTCCGCTGTACCCATCATCCCAGTCAAAATTATCATCATTCCCAAACATGAAAGACATATATTTTAAATTTACTGTACCGCCCCATAGTTCAACCGCGTCATCAGCCGAAGAAATAATATCTACGTGCTCAATAGTAGTACCTCTACCTACAGAACCTAAAGAAAGTCCGTTGATTTCTCCACCAACAGAAAGAATAGCGCCTGCAAAACGAATAGATACATATTTTAAAATGCCTGAGTTATCGTTATCATCAAAAGAACCGCCTAATACCAGTCCGAACTGATCTTTCTGGTTTGAAGAAGCAAAACCTTCAAACGTACCCACGCCATCAGCTACGCATAGTTTACCGTTACCAGAACCTGCAGAGAAAGGCCCGTTAGCGGCAAGGGTTAAATTGTTTGTTGCTTTACCAGCAATTAATACCCCACCCCACTGGCCTCTGTTAGATAAAGGATAAGAACCATCCATAGGATCTGCTTCTGCTGTAAATACGATTTGGCAATCTGCATCACCTGCTGCAAAAATTTTACCACCAACTTCAACTGTAAGTGATGTGGCAGAATCTGGTGTGCTGTATTTTCTTCCTTTTAAAAGAGTGCCCGGGTTAATGGTTAATGTTTTGCCATTTGGTACGTATATTTTTTTATCAATAATATACGTTTTATCGCACCCAAGTAAAGTATTGCCTAATAACTCCCCATCGTTAGCGCCTCCGTTGGTAGCTAAAGTTGATAATAACACAATAGACCTTGATGCCACAGGCGGACATCCGCAAGAAGCACCCAGGTTTGTTTGCGCAAAGCCTGATGAAATAGATGTTACAGCAATTGCTGCGGCAACTAATTTAGTAATTGTTTCTTTCTTCATTGTTTTGTTTTTTAGTTTTAATTTTTTTTGTTAACCAATATTGGTAACCACTGCAAATCTCTATAAAGAGGGTTGCTTAAAGTAAACCTAATTGTTACCAAATCTTTATCATGAAAAGTGTTTTAGGCTTCTATATTAATTTTATGTTACCTCATTATTATGAGAAAGTGAATAGCTTATATTTACTATCCTTGGTTAAACTAAAATTTCGTTATACAATACGCTATAATAATTGATGTTAATATCATTTGATATGCACAATTTTTTTATGAACGTTTATCGCATGGCTATAATGGATTAGATTTTTTCTAGCAATAATAGAGGTACTGTTCAAAACCTTTCAAAACTCCTAATAACTCCTGTGGCTTGCAGTCTGTTACCTGTCGCCTGTTTCACTATCTTGCATCTCCGCTTTTAATTATGGAAAAGAAAAAAACAAAAACCGATACCTCCGATAAAGAAACTCCTTTAATGCGCCAGCATAATCAAATTAAAGCGCAGTTTCCCGATGCCATTTTACTTTTTAGAGTGGGCGATTTTTACGAAATCTTTGGCGAAGATGCCATAAAAACAGCTTCTGTATTGGGTATTGTACTTACGCGTCGTGCTAACGGTGCTGCTCAGTTTATTGAGTTAGCAGGCTTTCCACATCATTCATTAGATAATTACCTTCCTAAATTAGTACGTGCCGGTTACCGTGTGGCTATTTGCGATCAGTTAGAAGACCCAAAACTTACCAAAACTATTGTTAAGCGTGGCGTTACCGAATTAGTTACACCTGGTTTAGCTTACAGCGAAAAAATATTAGATCACCAAAGCAATAACTTTTTGTGCAGCCTGCATTTAGGTAAAGATATATCAGGAATTTCTTTGCTTGATATTTCTACCGGCGAGTTTATTGTTGCTGAAGGAAACGAATCTTATATCGAAAAAATTATTCATAAGTTTAGTCCGAATGAAATTTTATTTGAACGTAACAAACGTTCGCAAGTATTAGATTTATTAGGCGATAAATATTACATCTATGGCATTGACGATTGGGCTTTTGCATTTGATTACGGACAAGAATCGTTAACCAAACATTTTAACACCAATTCGCTTAAAGGTTTTGGTATCGAAGAAATGCCTGCTGCTATTGCATCCTGCGGTGCTATGTTATTTTATTTGCATCAAACTCGTCATGATAAATTAAAACACATTACTTCTTTAAAAAGAATTGATGAAAACGAATTTGTTTGGTTAGATAAATTTACCTTTCGCAATTTAGAATTGATTTATCCACTGCACGAAAACGGAAAAGCTTTGTTTGACGTTATTAACGGAACGGTAACCCCAATGGGTACTCGTTTATTAAAACGTTGGGTTGCGATGCCCTTGAAAAATATTGCTCAAATAAATAAGCGTTTAGATGTTATTGAATTTTTCACTAAACATACCGAAGAAGCAAATAAACTGCACGGCGAGTTAAGTCAGTTAGGCGATTTAGAAAGATTGATTTCTAAAGCGGCTGCCATGCGTATCAACCCGCGCGAGTTGATGCAATTAAAACGTTCGCTTATTATCACAGAAAATATTAAACAAAATCTTAAATATTTTAAGAGTCCTTATTTTGAAGAAACCATTACAGGCTTGCAAGATTGCAAAGAGCTTCAGCAACGCTTAACAACTTTAAATGAAGATGCGCCTGTGTCTATTGCCAAAGGAAAAGTAATGGCAGATGGTGTAGATGCAGAACTTGATGAGCTTCGTCAAATTGCGTATTCAGGTAAAGATTATTTATTAAAAATTCAGCAACGCGAAGTGGAGCGTACAGGAATTACTTCGTTAAAAGTGGCGTACAACAATGTGTTCGGCTATTATTTAGAAGTTACCAATTCGCATAAAGATAAAGCCCCAGCCGATTGGGTGCGTAAGCAAACACTTAGCAATGCTGAACGATACATCACACCCGAATTAAAAATTTACGAAGAAAAAATATTAGGTGCCGAAGAAAAAATTACCGCACTCGAAACAAAATTATTTGAAGAGTTAGTTGCTTACGTTACTGATTTTACCATCAACATACAACAAAATGCTTCTTTGCTTGCTCGCTTAGATTGCTTGCTGGGCTTATCCATTGTGGCAAATACAAATAAGTATGTTCGCCCAACGGTTAACGATGGTTTTGCTATTGATATTAAAGAAGGTCGTCATCCGGTAATAGAAAAACAATTGCCTGTTGGTGATGAGTATGTAAGTAATTCGGTTTTTTTAGATACGGATGTGCAACAAATTATGATGATTACCGGGCCGAATATGAGCGGTAAATCTGCCTTACTTCGGCAAACAGCTTTAATCACTTTATTGGCACAAACAGGTTCATTTGTCCCAGCGCAAAGTGCCGATATTGGTTTGGTAGATAAAATATTTACGCGAGTGGGTGCATCCGATAATATTTCTTCGGGCGAATCTACCTTTATGGTGGAGATGAATGAAACCGCCAGCATTTTAAATAATTTAAGCAACCGCAGTTTAATTTTATTAGATGAAATTGGCAGAGGAACCGCTACGTATGATGGTATATCAATTGCTTGGGCTATTGCAGAGTTCATACATCAAAATCCACAACACAAAGCAAAAACATTATTTGCCACGCATTATCATGAGTTGAATGAAATGCAACAATATTTTCCGCGTGTAAAAAATTATCACGTAACCGTAAAAGAATTGGCTACCAAAGTAATTTTTATGCGCAAGCTTGCCGAAGGCGGAAGCGAACATAGCTTTGGTATTCATGTAGCTAAAATGGCCGGTATGCCTAAAGATGTAGTTGAACGCGCAGCAGAAATTTTAAAGAAATTAGAAAAAGAACATGAACTAGAACCTAATCAAACTTTGGTAGATAGTGAAGGAAGATTGGTTCAAAAAAATAAAGACAAAGATTTTCAACTTAGTTTTTTTCAGTTAGACGATCCTGTTCTTCAACAAATAAAAGAAGAAATCTTAAGCACGGATATTAATACACTTACGCCTGTTGAAGCACTTTTAAAATTGAATGAAATTAAGAAGTTGTTGGGAAAATAATCATAATAATACTAACCATTAATAATATTTCAAACAAAACAGAAAGGCAACCTAATGGTTGCGTTTCTTTTTGTAAAATTAAATACCTACTTATATAAAACCTTCATCTCTACCCGTCGGTTCTTTTGTCGGCCGGCAGGTGTATCGTTTGGTGCAATGGGTTGTGTTTGCCCAAACCATTCAGGAATTATTTTTTCTTCTTTCACGCCTTTACTAACAAGGTATTTTTTAACTGCCTTAGCACGTTTTTCAGATAAAACCATATTCGCTTCTGGCTTACCTTCATTATCTGTATGGCCGGATAATCTAAGTGTCCAGTCCTTAGCATGAGATTTCATTAAAGTTGCTAATTGGTTTAAAGACGGATAGGATACTTTTTTAATAATGTCGTTTCCGGTCGCAAACTGTAAGCTTGAGAAAGCCTTCTCCAGTATTTTTTGCTCAGCCGGTTTAACTACTACTGCACGCGGACAGCCCTTCAATTCTACCAAGCCCGCTACTGTAGGGCAATCATCATCTTTATCCAGTACGCCGTCTCCATCCGTATCAGGCCAAGGACAACCTTTGTTTTCGGCAGGGCCGGCAACATCCGGACAAGCATCATCTTTATCAATGATCTTATCGCCATCTTTATCGGGGCAACCATTAAATTCTTTAGGGCCTGCTATATCCGGGCAAGCATCATATTTATCAGGTATC
Organism: Bacteroidia bacterium; assembly: GCA_038206945.1. Classification (GTDB taxonomy): domain Bacteria; phylum Bacteroidota; class Bacteroidia; order B-17B0; family Aurantibacillaceae; genus PALSA-968. Next base: position 7,703 of record JBBRAG010000049.1, read on the forward strand.
CCGTCTCCATCTTTATCAGGGCAACCCATAAATTCAGCAGAGCCTGCTTCATCAGGGCATTCATCATCTTTATCAATAATTTTATCACCATCCCTATCAGGACAACCTTTAAATTCGACCAAGCCTTTATCATCAGGGCAGGCATCATCAGCATCTGTTATACCATCGCTATCTTTATCAGGACAACCTTGTAGTTCTTTTAGTCCGAAAACCGTTGGGCATTTATCTTCGCTATCAGGAACATGATCCCCATCTCTATCAGGACAACCTTTAAACTCCCAAGTACCCGGTACTTTTGCACATTTATCTTTTTTATTGGAGATACCATCGCCATCTTTATCTTTTGGCTTACCATACGGAATAGGAATCTTTACCAATGCATAAACATCTGCGCCATGCAATGTTTTTTGTCCTACTAAAGGTGCAATATTAGAAGTGCCAAATGCTATTGGACCTAATCGCAATGCCAAGCCGGCTCTAAAGCCATCTAAAAAATTATATTGAACGGGGATGAAAGCGCCGAACCATTTATGATCCCAACGCGGTGTGAAAGTAAGGCTGCTTATATCATGTACTTTGGTTGCACTATTTTTAAACTGGAAAGCTATGTAGGGAGTAAAATTCAAATAAAAATCTTTCCATAAAAGATAATCGACCTGTAGGCTAAATGCCAAAGGTATCATAGAAGTATATGATTTAGAAGAGCCTGTTTGCGGAAAAGTTGCTTTTAAGGTGCTATCTAACTGGCCTATCGTTTTTGGATTGATGGGTTTTAAATTCCAATAATTTATATCGGCTACAAAATCATTGCTGGTTGGGCCTTTTTTAAATTTGAGGTAACCAAGGTCGGTAAGCGCAACGCCTATCTTTAATTTGTATTTATTTTTATCTCTGCGCCAACGGCCTGTTTCGCCATCCATATCATATTTATATTTCATATAATCCGGTCTCCATTCGTAAACAGCACCAAGGTCTAACGCAAAACCTGGATATGATTGCGAATAATCAAACACACCCGTACCACTGCCGCCACCAAAACCAATGTTGCTAAAATTAAGATTATTTGAGTGCCCGTAATTTACCTGTGAATGTAAAAAAGTAGCTGTAGTATCGCTTGGAAAATTATATTTGAAATCTTTTATATTTACATAAGCCGATTGAATGCCTTGTAACATTTTTAAGGTAATACCTGCTTTAAAAAAATGCTCGTTATCATCTTTAAAAACATGTGCAAAGGTTAAGCCGTATTCTGTCCAACTCATTTCTTGTATACTAACATGACTGGCCTGTAAATTCTGATTATTTAAAGAAGCATAGTTTAAACCATTATATAGTAGCTTAGCAAGATCGCTTGAGATGCCATCTATATTTACATAATTACGTTCGCTAATGGCAAAAGAGACCGCATTCTTTTTATTAAGGCTTATCATAAACGATGGTCCAGCTATCCGGCTCTTTGAAAAACCCCTTTTAGTATGGCTGTTATCATTGGTAGTTAAATAATCCGCCTGAAATGTAGGATCATTAAATGCCGGAAAAGATGTTTTAGAAAAACCAAAACCTTTTAATGCGGTACGTTTCATCCCTACATAATTATTATAGACGCCAACATCCAAACCGACAAGTGTCATATCAAAACGCATACGGTTATCTACTATAGAAGCAGGTTGTGCATACACACCGGTAATGCCCGCATAATTACTTTGGTTAAATCCTGTAAAATCCTGCGCGGTAATTTTCAGGGAAAAAATTATAACTATAGTGAATAAAAGTTTTTTCATATTTTGATGTTTGTATTTAAAGGCAAATATATTATAATTGTTTAAAGGGAAAGCTATATTTGGTAAACAGGTAAATCTTTCACTTACCTTACCAGCGTAATATTTCCTTTTTTGAAGGAATCTTTACCATTGTTGCATTTATAGGTTATAAAGTATCCAAACACATCGGGGTTGCAAGGCTTGCCGATAAAGTTGCCATCCCAGCCTTTGTTTATGTCGTATGTTTCAAAAACAATTTGTCCCCAACGGTCGGCAATTACAAAATGTATATCGCTTACTAAATTACTTCGTGCGTATAACACATCATTTTTTCCATCGTTATTGGGCG
>JBBRAG010000050.1:0-7803 GCA_038206945.1 Bacteroidia bacterium
GCCAAAAAAACAGGCCAAACCGATATGTTTAATACATCCTAACCCCCTGCTAAAGAAAATAAAAACGCTATGCAGCTAAATCAAGCAATACAGGCAGAAAAGTTGAAGATTCTTGTTTTTGTCGGACAACAATGGATTATAACTGGTGCTTCAGTTACGTGAACAAAAAAGTTGGTAAAATTTTTAGTAGAGATGCAAAAGACGTTATCGGCAATTATATCTGGACTAAATTTTTAGAGGGTATTTATCAAATTTTGTATAAAGCTTACTACCTGGCATTGGCAGAAAAGCGAAACATTCATTTAAAAGAATATTACTCGCCCTATGATAAATAGCTCGAAAATAATGTTTATTCATCGCTGGCAGGATTGTCTATTTTCTTCAAGGATATTACAGAAAAAATAAAGCTAGAAAAAAATTTCAGCTGGAAAATCAGAATATATTCACTATCGCAAAATATACAGGCATCCCTACAGTAATATTGAAAGGAAAAGTAACCCCTAATGCCATTGGAATATATAGACCTGGGTCGGCTTTTGGTGCTGCTAAACGCATTGCGGCAGGCACTGCAATGTAGGAAGCACTTGCAGCAAGTATGGCAAAAATAAACCGGTTGCCTACATTATGTGTAATAAACTGACTTATGAATGCAACTATGCAACCATTGATAGCAGGAATAATTATTGCAAACAACGAAACATACCATCCATATTTTTTAAATGCTGAAAACCTTTTTGCAGTTAGCATTCCCATTTCTAATAAAAAAATGGCTAGAAAACCTTTAAAGATGTCAGTAGTAAATGGTTTTATGCCTTCAGATTGTTTGGTATCGGCAACTAATCCAATTAATAAACTGCCTAAAATCATCAGTACACTTCCGTTTGTAAACGAATGTTGAATAACGGATTTTAAATTTACTTTACTGGTATTTTCTTTTTCAAATTGCATCATTAAAATAACGCCTACAATTATGGCTGGTGATTCCATGAGAGCCATTACCGCTACCATGTGTCCGCCAAATGTTATTTTTTGTGCTTCCAAAAATGAAGTGGCTGCAACAAATGTTACTGCACTTACCGAGCCATAAGCAGCAGCCACTGCACCTGCATCACTGATGCTTAGTTCTCTTTTTAAAATAAAAAATGTGTAAAGCGGAATTAAAGATGCTAATGTCATTCCGAAAAAAAGTGAATACACAATTTCGGTGGTAAATCCGCTGTGTGCTAACTCTTGTCCACCTTTAAAACCAATAGAAAACAAAAGATAAAGCGCAATAAATTTACTGGAAGATGCAGGAATCTCCAAGTCGCTTTTAACGGATGTTGCAATAATACCCAATACAAAAAAAAGCAGTGTTGGATTGGTAAGATTCGAAATGAGAATGTGAAGGTTCATATTTTTTATTAATGTTTTAAATTATTGAATTACTTAAATTGTTCTTATCTGAAATATATACGTGTATTTTTATTCGTAAAACTTCAATTTCCTGCTTAAATATTTTTACAGAGTTCAAATAATCTTCGTGTTTGCTTATATTATTTTGTGCAACCATTTTCTTCTTTTTTTCCAATGAACCTTTACTTTTAACTAGTAAATTTGAATGTTGCACCAACATTCTGACTTCTTTTCTTAACGCAATACAAATTCTCTTTTATTGTTAATTGTTTCATCAATAAAGTTGCATGAAACATCATTTTGCAGATACTTTTTTTTATAATAACAAAGCCCTTTATTGCGATAAGTTCAAGGTCATTAAAATTAAAAAAGGTAGTTGGCGCATTAAAAAAAATATTTTGTTACCGAATTTTATTTTTCTAAACTGTCTTTCTCATTCATTTAATTAAACATTTTGATTAAAAGTTAAAGGGTTAACATAACAAGCCCATACTAATCTGTCATTGATAACTTTTCCTAAACCTAAATTGGGAAATCGTTGAGCAATTATAAAATCTAAATTCAGTTTATCTAATCGGTGCATTGCTGCATATAATTTTGATGCAACTTCTATTAAATCGCCTTTTGCTGATAATATTTCCATATGTTTTATATCCGCAGTAGTAATTTTTTTTTGAAAACTAAAAGCCCTACTTTTTTATCAGAAAATGATTTTATTACTTGTATTACATCTTCTGTTAAAAAAGCAGTAGGTGAGGGTGAATAATGTTTAAGCAAGATTTCTGGTGCACCAGGATTATTTTATCTATTATTTTTTATTTGTATTTTTCTGGTTATATATTCAATATCTCCAACAGTAATTGAACCTAAACTGTATAATACCGCTTCGTTATTTTCCAAACCTATTATTGTAGATTCAATTCCGTTTTGCAATTGCCTCCGTCCAGCACCAATGGTATTTTATTTAAAAAATACGATTCAACATGTAAAGCACTAGTAGGGCTAATGCAGCCAAAAGGATTGGCACTTGGCGTCGCTAATGGGAAATTTATTTTTTTCAATAAAGCCAAAGTAGTTTGATGATTCGGCATTCTGATTGCAACGGTATCTCTTCCGCCTGTGACTAAATTAGAAACTTGCGGTTGTTTTTTTAATGCTAATGTAAATGAACCTGGGAAGAAAGTTTCTGCTAATAATTTTGCTTTTGGCGGCACACCTTTTGCCAATTCGTCTAATTGGGCTACTGATTTTATATGCACAATCACTGGATTGAAAAGCGGTCTTTGTTTGATTTCAGTTTCTGCAAGGTTGGTTTGGGTGCTCAAATCCCGTTCAATTATTTCAAGCTTATTTTTTTTATCAATAAAAATTAAAAACTTATCAGCAGCATGAATGAAAGGAATGTAAGGATGTGAACCAAAAGAACCTTCGCTTGCAATGCCCAAATCGCAATTGGTTAGTTCTATTGCTTTCAGGTATTTATTTTTAGGCGTTACAATTGGGTCGTCTTTGTTTACAATTTCCCCTGTAAAAGGTCCAAGTGAAACGGTATCAAAATTTTTGGGTGTAAGGTGTTTTACACCTAACTCTTTTTCAAACAAAGGTGCAATTACTTTGTCTTTTTCTCGCTTGGTGGATACCACCAATTTTCTTTTACTGAACACTTTTATTTTTTTGTTTATATTAGTTTTAAAAAAAAAATACCTTACCTGTTTCTAAATCATAAATAGCACCTACAATAATTATTTCGCTTTTCTTTTCCATTTCATTTAAAATACTGCTCTTTTCACGAATTCTTTTTAGTGCCAGTTTTATATTTTCTATAGCAACTCTTTGCACAAAAGCATCGTTGTGTGAATTTCTTTCGCCAGCCATATTTTTTACGCTGTCAACTGCAGGTTCTATTTCATTTACAATATGAGTAAGGTTGCCTAACTTAAGATGATCGCAAGCTCCTTTAATTGCTCCGCACTGGCTATGTCCCACAACTAAAATCAATTTTGCTCCTGCAACTTTGCAGGCAAACTCCATACTTCCTAAAATATCGGTGTTCACAAAATTGCCTGCAATCCGTGCATTAAAAACATCACCTAATCCTTCGTCAAAAATTAATTCGGTTGATGTTCTTGAATCAATGCAACTCAACACTATTGCGTAAGGAAATTGTCCTTTGGCAGTTGTAGTTCTTTGCTGTATTAAATTTCTTTTTAGCGGTTTGCCCGATATAAAACGATTGTTACCATTTTTTAATTTTTGCAATGCTTGTTGCGGAGTAATGCTTTGTTGTTTTTCTTTTATCGGGGTTAATGAATCAAAGGCATTAGTGTTTTTATTTTTAGAAAAACCAGAAATTGATAAAAGTAGCAACACTACCATTGCTGTTAATGAAAATATTTTCATTAGGTTGGTTTGGTTTGGTTTCATTTCTTATTTTTTTAAAATCTTTAGTTAATTTCTACCCACGAATGCATTTCTATTTTTGCTTTTTTTGCATCAATAAAACCTCTTACTTCAAATAATTCTTTTTGAATTTGCTTTATTCGCTTTTCTCTCATTTTAATATCTTCTTCATTATCATGTGAATGAATTTTATCCTCATGGAATTTAATTTTTACATGTGCCATTTTTGTAATTATGTCAATGGCTTCCTGTGGTGAAAATTGTCCTTGTATAAGTTGTATATTCATTTATTTTTTTTATTATGTAATAAAATGGTAGTTCCCATAAACGCTTATTTATTTTTAACAGATACATTCTTATTAGTCCACTATCGTAATTTGTACAATACCTTCTATTTTTAATTGCAGTTCCTTTTTTTGCGCCAAATAAAAGATTTTCTTTAACGATACCTGTACTTTTTTTAGGGCTTGTATCCGTCTTTTTGAGTGCGGTGCATCTTTACCAAATCGTTCCTGACTGCTAAAGTTTTCCATAGTGTGAAAATGAATTTTACTGCTAATTAAGTCAAAAAGTACCTGAGCAGCCTCGGATGTAGTAAAAGTGCCTTGGATTATTTTAAAATTATAATTTTTATTCATGTTATTTATAAAGTTTTATTGTCCCTGTCCTAAAGAAAAAGCAGGTATACCGTCAAAGGCATACAGGTTTTCAGTTTTAATAGCATCAATATTTTTACCAATTGCTTTTTGCAGTAGTTCAATAATTTGTTGCTTGGTTATAGTTGTTTCACTAACTGGTTTAAACCTGCAACGCCAATGGTCAGTACAAAAAGTTTCGGGAAAGCCATCGGGATATACTTTTATACCGCGGTTGGTTATCATAGAAAGTTTTATTTTATCGGTGTTGAGTTGTTCCACTTGTTTTGCTAATTCATCAGGCGTTTTATCAGCACAATGCACAAACACATCCACACCGATTAGTTCTTTTAGCAGAGGTTTTTTGCGATTATATTTTGGCAGGTTCAATGCTTTTCCTTTTGCATAGTTTACTTGTTTCAAAGTCACTGGTTTTTTTCCAAGATTACTAATAACTGCTTTGGCAAATTCTTTTGTTCCAACCTTCAGTTTACTTACACCTTCTTTGTAAATATCATAAGTGTGTATCCCGTCTTCAATTGTTTTTAACCATGCATTTTGAATTTTTTCTGCAACTTCAGTTTGCCCAATATGGATAAGCATCATAACAGCACCTTGTAACAGACCAGAAGGATTTGCTAAATTTTGTCCGGCTCTTCGTGGGGCAGAACCATGTATCGCTTCAAACATCGCACACTCTTCGCCAATGTTTGCCGAACCAGCCAAGCCAACCGAACCTGCAATTTGTGCTGCCACATCACTCAAAATATCGCCATATAAATTCGGCATCACAATCACATCAAATGCTTCTGGTGTATCCGCCATTTTAGCTGCGCCTATATCTACAATCCAATGTTCGTTTTCTATTTCGGGATATTCTTTTGCTATTTCATCAAACACATTATGAAATAAGCCATCTGTTTGTTTCATAATGTTGTCTTTGGTAAAACAGGTTACTTTTTTTCTACCGTATTGTTTGGCATATTCAAAAGCATACCGCACAATTTTTTCGCAGCCTGGCCGGCTGATTAATTTTAAACACTGCACCACTTCATCGGTTTGCTGGTGTTCAATACCTGCATACAAATCCTCCTCATTTTCTCTTACAATTACGATGTCCATAACAGGATGCTTGGTTTTTACAAAGGGGTGCATACTCATGCAGGGTCGCACATTTGAATAAAGCCCAAGAAATTTTCGGGTGGTAACATTTAAACTTTTGTAGCCTCCTCCCTGTGGTGTAGTGATAGGGGCTTTCAGAAAAATTTTATTTCTTCTGACAATATCCCAAGATTCTTTTGCTATACCTGCTGTGTTACCCGCCAAGTAAACTTTTTCGCCTACTTCAATTTCGTCTACTTCAATTTTTGCACCTGCTGCAAATAGGATTTCAAGAGTAGCATCCATAATTTCGGGGCCTATTCCGTCTCCCTTTGCTACTGTAATTCTTTTCATTTCTACCATGATTTTTTCGATTTTAGTTTTTTAATGACGTAAAAGTGGATATTTCAATTCATAAGTTTTCATTTAACTTTGCAATGATTACCATAAAATATATTTATGAATTACACCATCAATCAATTGCGGGTATATCTGAAGATTACACAAACGCAAAGCGTAACAAGGGCGTCGCAAGAATTGCATTTAACGCAACCAGCCGTTTCTATTCAACTGAAAAATTTTCAAGCCCAGTTTGATATTCCGCTAACAGAATTGATTGGCAGAAAAATTTTCATTACTGATTTTGGAAAAGAAATAGCTGTAGCTGCCGAAAGGATTTTAGATGAATTAAATGCCATCAATTATAAAACACTTGCTTATAGAGGTCAATTGATTGGCAACTTGAAAATTTCTATTGTGTCAACTGGAAAATATATTATACCTTATTTTCTTTCGGGTTTTTTACAACAGCACGAAGGAATAGAGTTACAACTTGATGTAACCAATAAATCGCAAGTGATAAAAAGTTTGGAAAATAATGAAGTGGATTTTTCTTTGGTCTCAGTAATGCCAGATAACATGAAATTAAATAAGTTGGAACTGATGCAAAACCAACTTTATTTAGTCGGCAACAGAGAAAAAAAATTTAAAGAAAAAATGTATAATAAAAAAATATTTGAAACCATTCCTTTAATTTATAGAGAAGAGGGTTCAGGAACAAGGCATGTGATGGAGAAATTTATTTTAAAAAATAAACTACCTGTAAAAAAGAAAATGGAACTCACTTCAAACGAAGCAGTAAAGCAAGCGGTGATTGCTGGCATGGGGTTTTCAATACTGCCGTTAATTGGAATTAAAAACGAATTAAACAATGGCGAACTGCAAATTATTCCTGTGAAAGGGTTTCCAATTAAATCAGTTTGGAATTTAATTTGGTTAAAAGACAAAGGTTTTTCAATGGTTGCCAATTCTTTTTTAAATTATGTAAGAGCAGAAAAGGGAAATATTATTAAAGAAAAATTTGCTTGGTTTGATACGTATGCAGCAAAATAATAACCAGTATACATTTTAAATCATTACCCTTTATTTAACCCTAGTAAAATCGTTCTTGCAGATTCAGTGGCATCGGTGATGTCATTCATCGCCGATGAATCCAACGGATTACAACGGTTCGATACAGACAGGTATATAGTACTCCCCAACGTTCGGACAGTTGGTTGTATGATTTGAGATAGCCTGCTAACAAAAAATAATAAAAAGCCTTCAAAGCTTTTTTTTATTTTTTGTGGGTTATTATCAAGCCGCTATCGTTTGTTTGTAAAGAACTTCGGATGTATCATAATTTAGGCTTTGATGTGGTCTTTTACTGTTGTAAAACTGCATATACGCATTAACACCTTTGTATAAAGTTACACCATTTTCGTAGGCATGTAAGTAGATATTTTCGTACTTAATATTTTGCCAAAACCGCTCTATAAAAATATTATCTATCGCTCTTCCTTTGCCATCCATGCTAATGTTAATTTCTTGGCTCTTTAATAATTCTAAGTGTGCAGCGGCAGTAAATTGTGACCCTTGATCGCTGTTTATTATTTGTGGTTTCCCATATGTATCTATAGCACTTTTGGTAATGCTTGCACACCACTCGGCTGTCATGCTGTTACTAATATCCCAAGCCACTATGTAGCGACTGTACACATCTATCATTGCGTACAAATACATAAAACCTTTTGCCATGGGCAGATAAGTGATATCTATTTCCCACACCTGATTTTTATGTGTAACGATTATACCATTTAATAAATAGGGATATTTGTAGGATGCTTTGTCTACAATGGTTGTACGGGGTGCTTGATACAGCGTACGCCAGCCTACAAGTTTCATCAGACGCCTTATTTTTTTGGCATTTACCCGATAGCCTAACCCTACTAAA
>JBBRAG010000051.1:0-7560 GCA_038206945.1 Bacteroidia bacterium
AGGGTGATACAATTTATTTAGGTTTAGGAATGATCAATGAACTTGAACATGCAATAATAAACCTAATAGTGATTGAGCGAAATAAAAAAGGCTTGTTTACCGATTTCTATGATTTTGTAAAACGTGTGCCTGTTGCTATAGAGCAATTGCGGTTATTAATCAGGGCGGGCGCGTTTAGGTTTACAGGCAGTAATAAAAAAGAATTATTGTGGGAAGTGCATACGCTCATTCATCCGTTGCAAAAAAATATAGCTCGCAATGAATTGTTTGATATCGTACCGAAAAAATATAAGCTGCCTGTGCTTACAGATACTTTTATGGATAATGCTTTTGATGAAATAGAATTGCTGGGATTTTCTCTTAGCTCGCCATTTGATTTATTGCAACATACAATGCCATCTAATCTTACCGTTAAAGAATTAAGTTTTCATATTGGAAAAATAGTTGAAATTGTTGGGTATCTTGTCAACATTAAAACTACTTATACCGCTAAAGGTGAACGTATGCACTTTGGTACTTTTTTAGATATAGAAGGCTTTTGGATCGATACGGTTCATTTTCCTATTCACGCTAAAGAATTTCCTTTTAATGGAAATGGGTGTTATATTTTAAAAGGAAAAGTAACCGAAGAATTTGATTTTACGTCGATAGAAATTCATCAAATGAAACGTTTGGCGATGATAAGCAGGGATTAAAAAATAAAAAAAGCCGAAACTAAAGTCCCGGCTTGGATTTATAGATAGCTGTTGTTATTTAAAACAACAAGCGGTAATTTCTACTCTTCTATTTGTCATGCTATTAGCCATTCTTTCAATAGGGTAATTGCTTCCATGCCATCTAGTTAAAAGATTATCAGCATTTACACCTTTATCAACTAAATAAGCTTTTACGGCATTAGCACGATCTTCAGATAATTTGTTGTTTATTTTATCAGTACCAGTTCTATCGGTGTATCCATCAACATATACGGTAAGATTTGGATATGATTTTAAAACTGTTGCTAAATTATCTAACTCAGAATTTGATTCAGGAAGAATAACTGCTTTTGAAGTTTCAAAATTTAAGTTTTTAAGTTTAAAGCATCCACCGGCAAAAGAAAGATCGTTAATAGGTCCAGTAACGTTACTGGGAACTACAGCAATATCATCAATATAATAATATGCCTTACGAGAATTATTTACATTGTCAGGAATTACTTTTTGAATAACCATATATTGTTCAAAAGCACCAAAGATCAAATATTTCTCTCCGCCTTGGGCAACATAGCTTCCTTGCACGGTTGACCACTCTTTACTTTTAGCCAAGTTCATAGAAACCATATCAGGTTCTGCATATAAGTATGTATTATTATTTACAGCAAATTTTTCTTTAGACATAATGATGCCTAAACCACTAATAGCGTAAGCACTTTCATCTGCTAAAGAAACTTTAATATTTACATTATAAGTTTGACCCGCAATTAAAGGTTGTGTAAGTTCTACTTGTAAATATTCAGTATAATTTTGATAACCCGGTACTGTATAAATAATACCTGCTTCATCGCCATAATAAGCTAAAATACCAGCGTAGTTAGAACCACTTGAAGGCTCTTTAACGCCCATATAATTTTTTGGTACTTTAACAGTGCTGCCGCAATGCGCATCTTTGCTAAAAAGATCTACCGTAGTTAAGTTTGCGCTGCTCATACCAACAGCTTCACAAACCATAGCAGGTGCATCGGGTTTCATGGTTGTAGCTTCAAAAGATCCGTTAGAAGCTAAGTTTGCATCGGTGGGTTGCGCTGCGGCTAAAAATGGCAAAGCGGCAAGCGCGTACATTAAATTTTTCATATTGTTTAAATTTATCATAACCACTATAAACAAAAAATGTGCGTATTCTTTAAAATGGCTTGAAAGCATTGATATTGCTAATAAATTTGATTTTGTAGAAATAAATGAGGGATAAATATTTGAGCAAATTTTTTCCCATTTTGAGAAGTATAAATAAAATTAAAAAAATTTTAATCAAACAAACGAAGTTGTTTCGATGTAATAAAAACATTTCTTATTTTCATTTTATAAGCAGAAACTACATGATGAACTTGTGATTCATTATTACGCGAAGCCACTGATATATTAGTTTTACCTGCCTGCGAAGAAAAAAGCGCTAGTGCTTTAGTCGGGCAATTATTATCTTTTGAAAGGTGAGAAAGTAACAGATGACTTAAAAAAGAAGATCTATAGGTAAGAAATAGATCTAAAGCCTGCGCGTTAGAAAGATGCCCGTGATTACCGCTGATTCGTTTTTTTAAATAGTAAGGATAGTTTCCTTTCTCCAGCATTTCATCATCATAATTGGCTTCTAAAAATGCCGCGTGGCATTGGGCAAAATTATCTTTTACATGTTTGCATACAGAACCAATATCGGTTAAAACACCAATGTTTACGCCGTTTCCGCTAATGATAAAACTATACGGATCATTTGCATCATGTCTTTTAGGAAAGGCCACAATAGAAAGATTGCCAATATTTACAGAAGTATAAGCTGTAAATGAATTAACTAATTTTTCATGCAACAATAATTTACTGTTTGATAAGGTCTTGCCGGTAATATAAACAGGTAGTTGATATTTTTTTGATAGCGTTTCTAACCCATTTATATGATCTGCATGTTCGTGCGAAATAAAAATAGCTTTTACTTTTTGGATAGATAAACCCAAACGGCTCATTCGCTTTTCTGTTTCACGACAAGAAATTCCCGCATCAATCAATACTGCTTCCTCATCATTACCAATATAATAACAATTGCCGTTGCTGCCCGAATTTAAAGATGCAATGTAAAGTGACATGTTGACTGCAAAATAAAAGAATTTTATAATCCTTCTTTCACTTGTTCATATCTAAAAATTTAGAAACTTATTTTATAATATTTCTTTAATTTTTGCTTTCACAAAATTAAAAGCTTCGCTTGCTTTTATTCGTGGCGGCATGGTAATCTCATTCGGGTTTGTAAATACGTTGATTATACAAGCGTTAGGAGATTTTAAAGCAATGGGTATTATTGAATTTAATTCTTCGGGTGTTCTAATGGTATAACCTTCTCCACCACAACTTTGCGCAAACAAGGCGTAATCAGGATTGTGTAATTCGGTTTCATATTCCGGGTTTCCGCTTTTAGCTTCTTCTTCCATTTGTATCAAACCAAGCTTCGAGTTATTAAAAATAAAAACTTTAATATTTAATTTATACCTCACCGCCGTAGCAAAATCGCACATTAACATAGCAAAACCGCCATCGCCACACAGTGCAATTACTTGCTTATCCGGATATAATAATTTTGCACCAATAGCAGCCGGCAACCCAAAAGCCATGCTGGCTAAACCACCTGATAAAGTAAAGCGTTGTGTGCCTTTAAGCTTAAAATTTCTTGCGCCCCAAACAGTTACTGTTCCTGTATCGCAACAAATAACAGCATTATCATCTGCAAGGTTGCTAAGTGTTCTTGCCAGTCTTTGCGGGTGAAGTGGAACAGCATCAGATAATTCTTTTTTATCTTGCTCTTTTAACCAATGCTTCATGTGGTCTTGGCATTCTTTTAAAAAAGAATTATTTTCTTTTTCTAAAACAACATTCAGTAATTCTACTAATGTAAGTTTGGCATCGCCTACTAAAGCTACCGTTGTATTACGCCTCTTACCTATCTGATCTGCATTATTATCAATTTGTATTACGGGTATTTCTTTATCAGGATAAAAATCTTTATAAGGAAAATCAGAACCAATTGTTATTAGCAGATCGCAATCCATAATAGCTTTATAAGAGGCTGAGGTACCTAATAAACCATTTCCGCCAAGAGTTAAGGGATGTAAATCAGGTAAAAGATCTTTTCCTCTCAGCGCTTTTATAATGGGCGCTTTAATTAAAGTGGCAAATTGAACTAATTCTGTAACTGCACTGCTTGCACCAATACCTGCTAAAATACAAGGCCTGTGAGATGCGTTTAAAAGCGTTGCAGCTGCTTGCACATTAAATGTATTAGGAGCTACAAAACCTTTTACAGGAAGTGTCTTTTTTATTTCGACAGATTTTACACTTTGTGTTGAAATATTTGCCGGAATATTAATGTGTGCTATACCTTTTTTTGCCAGTGCGGTTCGGCAAGCCATGGCAATCATTTCTGGCATTTGATCTGCATCAACCAGCATTTGATTATAAACAGTTACATCGTTAAAGAGTGAAATCAGGTCAACTTCTTGATGAGAATCTGTACCTAATAAATTTGTATCAACCTGGCCGGTTATAGCAAGTACGGGTGCATGATCTTTTTTAGCATCGTATAAACCATTTAATAAATGAATAGCGCCCGGGCCTGCGGTACCAACACATACCGCCAAGTTGCCACTTAATTTTGCCTGCGCAGAAGCGGCAAAGGCACCAGCTTCCTCATGCATGACATGAATAAATTTTATTTTATCTTGTTTTCGTACGGCTTCTAAAAGCTCGTTAATGGCATCACCAGGAATGCCGAAAATATATTTTACGCCTTGCGCGTTTAGTGTTTCAAGAAGAGCTTCGCAAACATTCATACGTATTTGTTTTTCTGTTTAAAGTAATTGATCATTCCGCCGGCAAGTACAATTTTTATTTGTCGGGCAGAAAGATGATGCTTTACTTTAATTTTGTTTTTTTTGGTTGAATTGATAATAATTAATTCTTTTTTAGTTAAGGCTTCTTCATTAATACCTTCCAATTTCAATACATCATTTACCTCTACTTTCTTGTAATCACTTTCATCTGCAAACTCAAAAGGAATAATACCATAGTTAACTAAATTTTGCCATCCTATGCGCGCGTACCCAATAGCAATTACGGCAATTTGACCAAGAAATTTAGGTGCCAAAGCAGCATGCTCTCTTGATGAACCCTGTGCGTAATTTTTTCCGGCCACAACAATATGCCCGCCAAATTTTTGTTTTGCATCGAGTGCTTTTTTATAGAAATCGTTATCAAGTTGGTGGTAAGCCCATTTACTTATTTCAGGTATGTTACTTCTTAATGGAAGCACTTTTGTTCCACCGCTTAAAATCTCATCGGTAGAAATATTATCACCTACTTTTAAAATAATCGGCGCTTCAAATTTTTCTGCTAAGGGTTTTAAATCAGGTATTGGTTTTATGTTGGATCCTTTTTCCAATTCAACGTTTTCATTATGTTCATCAGGTGCAAATAATAATGGCAGGTTTATAATTTCTTTTGTTGGATGTTCGTATTTTGGGTATTTAATTCCGAATAATTTTTCAAGCTCGCGGGGATCTGTAATTTTTCCTGTTAAGGCAGAAGCGGCGGCTGTTTCCGGACTACATAAATAAACCTGGTCATCTAAAGTTCCTGATCTTCCGGGGAAATTTCGTGGCATGGTTCTTAAACTTATTTTTCCTTCGGCAGGTGCTTGTCCCATGCCAATGCAACCCAAACAACCCGTTTGGTGGAAGCGTGCGCCCGATCTAACCAAATTGGATAGTTTTCCATCCAACGATAAATTTTCTATAATTTGCCTGGTAGAAGGATTTATATCAAAAGATACCCATGGGGGCGTAATTTTATCCTTCATAATTTGGCTTACTACGCTATAATCTCGTAAACCCGGGTTAGCCGAAGACCCAACAACCACCTGATGAACAGTTTTGCCGGCAACTTCGCTTACTTTTTTAATATTTCCAGGGCTGCTTGGGCAAGCAATTAATGGTTCTAGTTTTGAAAGATCGAGCACCATTGTTTTATCATATTTAGCTTCTTTATCGGCAATTAATTCAACCCATGCATTGGGTCTTTCCTGTGCGGTTAAAAAACGTTTGGTTTCTTCATCGGATGGAAATACGGTAGTAGTAGCGCCCATTTCTGTACCCATATTGGCAATTACTAATCTATCCATTACGCTAAGTTCTTTTAAACCTTCGCCGTAATATTCAAAAATATATCCGCGTCCGTTGCTTACGCCAAACTGCCTTAGCATTTCAAGCACAATATCTTTAGCACTTACCCAATCAGGCAATTTACCTGTCAGTTCTACTCCGTAAACACTTGGCATTACTACGTGATAAGCCTCTCCGGCAATAGCAAGGGCAACATCTAAACCGCCGGTGCCGATAGCAAGCATACCCAATGCACCGCCCGAAGGCGTATGACTATCAGATCCTAATAAAGTTTTGCCGGGTATACCAAAATGATGTATATGCAAGGGGTGGCTAATACCATTACCTGCACGGCTGTACCAAATGCCATATTTTTCGGCGGCGCTTAATAAAAACACATGATCTTCGGCATTTTTGCTATCCGTTTCAATTATGTTATGATCTACATATTGAACTGATAATTCTGTTTTGGCTTTTTTAATACCCATGGCTTCCAGCTCAAGCATAATAAGGGTTCCGGTGGCATCTTGTGTAAGGGTTTGATCTATTTTAAAACTGATTTCTTCGCCGGGAATTAATTTGCCTGAAATAAGATGTTTGCTTATTAATTTGTGGGTTACGTTTAAAGAACTCATAAATTGAAATTAAAAAGGGTTTCTTACAATTTTCAAAAGGTATGCCATTATGAAAGGTGGTATTGGGGAAATTTTTCCCCCAGTAAATTTTAGTAACCGTGAGTTTTATCCAATTGGTCTAAAATAAGAAAAAATTTTTAAATTTTACATATATGTATCAATTTTTTTTAATTTAGTAACAATATTTACTAAACCTAACGTATGAAACAATTATTATTTTTCTGTAGCTTTTTTATTTTTTCAATCTCAGCAAAAGCACAAACCTCTTACACATGGAATGGAGCAACATCAACCGCATGGAATACCGCTACTAACTGGACGCCCAATGGAATACCCGTAGCAATAGATAATGTTACCATTGTAACAGGTGGTAACAATTGTATTTTGCCTGCATCACAATCCATAACAAATTTAACCATTACCACAGGCGTTTTAAACTTAGGTGGAAATACACTTACCTCAACAGGGGTAGTATCTGCAGCCGGTGGGCAATGTAATAATGGTACACTAAGTGCAACCGGTATAAGTCAAACTTTTTCAGGAACAACTTTTGGTGCAAATATTAACATCGTACCCGCCACTACAAACGATGTTTATTTTAATGGAAGTATATTTAACGGCAGTGTTACTGTAATTAAAAACAGCGGTAATAATATACAAGGTACTGGTAATAATACATTTAATGGGGTTACTTCCTTAACCAATAATGGAACAGGTTATTTTATGTTAACCAATGGTGGCCCAGGCAGAAATGATATTTTTAATCAAACTGTTACTTTCAATACTACAAATACAGGTAGTATATATATTGGCTACAATCGTAATGCAACTTTCAACGCTAATGTAACTGTAAATAACACGGCAAGTACGGGTAATACTGTTTTTGGAAGCGGCCCAACTGGCGGTATTATTACGTTAGGTGCAGGTGTTACTATTAATTGCGGTTCTTTTGTTGGAGGAAATTTAATCATATATAGGCTTGTTCAATCTGATGCCACCGCATTAACACTTAACCCGGGTATTAATGGCGGCGCA
>JBBRAG010000052.1:0-6884 GCA_038206945.1 Bacteroidia bacterium
AAATGAAGCAGTAATTCTTTGTCGAATCCTGCGTCAAATGTGGCAAGATGGCGGTATTGCACTAAAAGAAGGATTACAAATCCTAATCTTTCCTAACGGGTTGGTATATGACAAGAAAAATGGGGTATTTCGAACCTCTGAAATCAACTTTATAATTGAACAAATCGCCCGACACACGGGCGATTTGGCTATAATAAAAAAGGGACTTAGCTCTTTTTTTAAGCCTAAGTCCCTTTCAGCGGAGAGGGCGGGATTCGAACCCGCGGTACAGTTACCCGTACGACAGTTTAGCAAACTGTTCCTTTCGGCCACTCAGGCACCTCTCCTAAACAGGCGGCAAATATAACAAATCATTTATTTGATGCAAAGACAAATGTTATTATTCGCCAAATATTTTTGCTAATTCGGCTTCCAGCGCTGCGCCGCGTAATGCCTTGGCAAGTATCTTACCATCTTTATCCAACAAAACATTAAATGGTATAGAAGTTACGCCGTATTTTTGCGCTACTTCGTTCTGCCAGCCTTTTAAATCGCTTACATGTGCCCAGGTAAGGTTGTCTTTTTCAATAGCCTGCAACCATTTTTCTTTATTCTGATCTAAAGACACCCCTAATATATCAAAGCCTTTGCTTTTGTATTTTTGATACGCTGCTACAACTGCCGGGTTCTCTCCGCGGCAAGGGCCACACCAGCTTGCCCAAAAATCTACCAATACATATTTACCTTTGTAAGAACTTAATGAAACCGGTTTTCCATTAACATCGGGCAAGGTAAAATTAATAGCCGGATAGCCAACAGTAGCTCCTTTCATTACCGCTATTTTATCTTCGGCCAGCTTACCAAATTTGCCATTTCTTACAGGTTCTGAAAGTGATTTATATAACACATCATATTCATCAATCTTTGGCCAATCGAGCACTACCGAGTAAATAGCATACGCGCCAATATTTGATTGGGGATGAGTTTTAATGAACGTTTCAATATCTTTTACATAAGCTCGCTCAAGCAAACCCGCTGTATCTAAAATACGTTTAGCGTTTGCTTGGTCGTTCGCTTGTCCGTATGAATTATATTGTATAATTAAATTTTTACGTACATCGGCATACTTGCTTTGCATTAGCAGCCACGCCTTATAATCATCTTGTGTAACACCGCCTTTTACTTTGGCAGAAGCTAAAGAATCTACTTCGGTAGTAACTGTAATATTGGTATTATCAACAAAAAATATAAGCGTTGGGTTTGCTGTTTTTTGCAGGGTGATCCAATACATATTAGGCTCTGGCGTTTTACCTTTAAAGGTAAATTTTTCGCTTTTTACCAAAGCAGAATCTACATGTGTAATATCATTATATTTATGAGAGAGGTAGATATATGAATTATCAGATGCTTTTTTAATACTGCCGTTAATTACATAAGCTTTGCCCTGCGCAAATATGGTTGACGCAGTTAGTAAAAATGATACGAAACTAATTTTTTTCATGTAAGATATTATTTTTTTTCTTTAGCTAAAACAGATATTTTATTCTATAAAGATACAATTAAAAATAAATACAGCTTATTTTTTTATGCAACTAACATCTAAAGTAATTGTTACGTTATCTGAAAGAATAAAGCTGGAAGAACCCACCCCATAATCCAACCGATTAATAGTAAAACTACCTGCAAATTTACTTTTACCTTCCTTTTCGGTATAAGTAAAAAGTATAGGTACAATTTTGCTTATTCCTTTTATTGTAAGTGTAAACATACCTTTAAATTTTCCATCAGCTTCTTTAGTTATCGTAGCAGTAGACATACTTATTTTAGGAAATTTATTTGCCGAAAAATATTCTTCTTTTTTTAGATGCTCGTCTCTGGTATTATTTCCGGTGTTAATTGTATTAGCATCTATACTTGTTTCAATTTTATTGCCTGAATTTTTAGCCACATCAAAATAAATGATACCCGTTAAACCGCTTAAAGTGCCATTAATATGGAAACCCGCGTTTTTAATTTTAAAATTAATGTTAGATGAAATAATTGCCCAGCTTTGATTTTGCGCCTCGATAATAAAGGTGAAAAAAGAAAATAAAAGTAAGAAGCCAAATTTTTTCATACGCAAAATTAAAAAGGTTTTCCGTGTGTTAGAGAAATTATTTTTTGTGTAAGTGAAGGTAATTTATCTAATAATTTTAAGGTGAAATGTGTGGTATTGTTCTTTCCGAATAGATGTTGCAAATAATAACCTGTTTTAATACGTGTATTAAAATTTTTATTCCAAACTGTTTCATACTTGTTTATTAGTTCATGCTTTGAAATACTTCCTTCAAAATAATCAACCAGCAGAGGCGCCAATAATTTAGAAGCACGTATGGCCATGCTCATGCCGTTTCCACAAAGTGGCGTTATAGAACCGGCGGCATCACCCGCTAACAAAAAATAATTTTTATAGGTATTTTTTTTACTGAAAGAAATATTGCTAATAACCAACGGTGCATCGTATAAAAATTCAGCTTCGGTAAAATATTTTTTTAAGAGAGGATTTTTATATAAAATAGTTTCTTCCATTTGTTTAATACTATTACCTGCTTGTTGTAAATTTTTAGCAGTAGATAAATAGCATAAACAATACCGGTTGTTATCAACTTTAGATATACCACAGTACCCATCTTTAAAATTATGCAACTCGATACGATTTACGGCAAGCGAAGTTTTGATATGATATTTTACGCCAATGTAATTTAGTTTTTTAGTTCTTGTTTCTATATCATTCTTTATAAAAGCAGGCGTGTATTTGCCGTAAGTGCCGCACATAATATTTGCAACATACATACCTAAAGATGTATTTATTCTAAAAGTGTTTTCATCTTTTTGTTCTACATCAAAAACCTTGCAATTATCTAATATGGTTACGTTTTTTTTAAGCGCTAATTCATATAAGTAATTATCAAGACTATAACGACTAATGCCAAACCCGCCAAGGGGTAGGGTAGTGTTAAGCATAAACCCGTTTTGAGATGAGATGCCTAATTCATTTATCTTAGGAAGATCGAGATCAGCTAAAGGTAAGCCTAATTTTACAAGAAAATCCCAACTTTCCATAGAGATATATTCGCCGCACACTTTATGAAAAGGATACGTATTTTTTTCAAATAATATTACATCAATACCTTTATCTGCCAATTGAATGGCCAGGCACAAACCTGCTAATCCACCACCAATAATGGCGCAATTATATTTTTTAATTTCCACATCCATAAACAATTACCTCATGCCTGAACGCCCATTTATTTTTTACCGAATAATTTATAGCACCTGCTTTTACCAAAACAGCTAACCACTCTTGTTTTTTAAAACCGCGCGCAACGGATAACGGTGCATCGTTTTTTACCAAGTATGATCGGGAAAATATGGTAGTTAATAATTTAATGGCGTAATAAGCAAACAGGTTTCTTTCCAAATCGTTTATCACTAAAATAGTTTTATTTTTTAAGGCAAATTGTACTAATTCTATCAACTGATCTTCACTTAAATGATGGCAAAATAAACAAGCATGGATAATATCTACCTGCATTATGTGAGTGAATGTATTTCTATAATCATCACAAATGTATTGGATAGATTGACCTTTTGTATTTGCAGTCGCGTATTTAATACATACTGGTTTAATATCAACACCAAATAAATTAAAAGTGTACTTGTTTTTTTTTGCCCATTTATTGATGTGCTTTAAGGTATCTCCGCCGCCGCAACCTATATCAACCAATGAATAAGTTTTAGTAGGTTTAACTATCTTCTTTAAAGCAGAAAAGGTAATGTTGTAACCACCCAATACGGTATTGATGGTATCTAATTCTTTAAGGTTTTGAAACAAGTCTTCTTTAGGGATATTATCTCCATCTAATAATTCTTTAAGCGGACTTCTGTTTTTAAGCATAGCTTAATTGCATAGTTTCTATACTTAAACCGGGCCCAAAGGCTGCTGAAAAAATTTTCTCACCTTTTTTAGGATGAATTGTTTTTTCTATTACTTGTTTAAGAACAAACAATACGGTTGGCGAAGACATGTTGCCGTAATTGTTCAACACATCGTAAGATTCTGCCGCTTTAACCCTGTCAACTTGCAAGGTATCAAAAAAGTCATCTATAATTTTTTTTCCGCCCGGGTGTATAGCCCAATGATCTATAGTGTTGGTGTCAACCTTCATAGAACCAATCATAAGCTTAATATTATCTTTTATAAGCGTAGAAACATACGAAGTAAGGTTCATAAGAAAACCTGTTTCAGATAATTGCCAGGCCATATCGTTATAACCTTTATGTAATATTAAAGAGTTGAAAGAATTTATTTTTATCAATTTATTTTCTTCCTTATTAATGGGTTTTGCTGTAATTAAAACAACCGCGCAACCATCGGCAAATAATAAATTAGAAAGTATATAATCCTCATAAAATCTTTTTTGAAAATGAAGCGTGCATAACTCCACACAAACCAGTAAAACTTTAGCATCTGGATTACTTTTGCAAATAGTATCTGCACTTTTTAAACCAAGTATAGCGGCGTTGCAGCCCATAAAATTTATGCTGTTTCGCTCAGTATGTGCATTTAAGTTAAGATGTTGCATTAATTCAATATCTAAACCGGGTGCAAACATACCTGTACAAGTAACCGTAATTATATGCGTAATAGAAGATTTGATCTCCTCAATATCTTTTATTTTATTTATAGCTTCTAAAGAAAGTTTTAACGCTTCTTTTCTATAAACGGCCATTCTTTTGGTTAATGAAGGCTCAGGAAGTAGGCTTTTATCCTTTTCAAAAAATTCAAATTCATTGGCAGGAAGACTGTAATCTTTTAGAACCGAATAACGTTTGCGTATGGTTGTTTTTTTAGAAATGATCATTATCTTTCTTTTAATGGAAACATCTTCGGTTGCATTAGAGAAAAAATTGGCAAAGTCTTCACTTGTATGACAATACGTTGGAACTGATGTTTCTATGGCTGCTATATAACTCACAATTAATTTCTATTTATAAAAAATAAAGTAATAAAACAAGTGTTCATGCAGATAGCGGCAATGGCATTCATACGCATGGTATTCTTAAAATTGGCTTTGTTGGTGTCTTTTAAAACAAGGTAAAACCAATATCCAAAATAAGCAACTATAGGTAGAAAAAATAACTGGATGATTAAGAAATTCATTTGTTTATTAATTTGATTAAAATGTAAAAAGTAAAATACGTTGCATATAAAAAACATAATAGCTGTAAAAACAAATGTGCCAGTATAACCAAGCTTATAACTTAGGGTGGTAACACCATCTGCCAAATCCTGTTTATGCTGGTAAACTTGTGTTAGTGGGTAGGCACCCGCAATTTGAAAAGAGCAGCCAAGCAACAAAAATACGCCCGCTTTATCTAAGGGTAAACCTGCACCCGTAATAGCTAAATAAGCCAAATAATATGTAAAAGCCCCTTGAAAAATGACTACTAATAAAAATCCCCAAAAAGGGTATTTTTTTACACGAATTTGTTTAGAACTGTAAGCACGTGAAGCTAAAATATAAAGTAAAATACAACAAGTAAATTGGGGTGAAATATAAATAAACGTTAGAACGATAGATAAAAAATCCATTATTAGCGTAAGGTAAAATAATGATTTAGTTGGCATAGGCGGTTTCTCTAATCCACCAATAGGAGTTTCATCTCTATCTATATAACTGTTATAACCATTGCTGGCAGGATATACCAATAAATGAATGATAACGAAAGCTAAAATTGTTTTTGAAGGGATTGGATTTTCTGATTGGCTTAATGCAAATAAAAACAGAGGCAGTAAAAAAAAAGAGAAGGGTAATCTCAATAATTTAAAGGTGTTTTTATCAATGGGCATATATAGTTTACGTAATTTGAGCCTTAAAAGTTTGCTGTTATAAACAGGTAGGGTAAAAATAATAATTAAACTTAAACATATAAATTAAAAAGCCACTACATTATAAAATGTAATGGCTTTTTAATTTATTATATTGGCAAATCTATTTTAGTAACTTTAAGATTAAGCTAAAACGCTACGTGAAATTACAATTCGTTGCACTTCTGATGTGCCTTCGTAAATCTGAGTGATCTTTGCATCGCGCATTAAACGTTCTACATGATATTCTTTTACGTAACCGTAACCACCGTGTATTTGCACAGCTTCGGTGGTAGTCCACATAGCGGTTTCTGAAGCAAAAACTTTTGCCATAGCACCACTTTGTGTGTAATCTTCATGTGCATCTTTCTGACAAGCTGCTTTTAAACAAAGCAAACGAGAAGCATCTATACGGGTTGCCATATCGGCCAGTTTAAATTGAATGATCTGGTGCTGAGAAATTTCTTTACCAAATGCTTTACGCTCTTTAGAATAAGCCAACGCCAATTCATAAGCGCCACTTGCAATACCCAAGGCCTGAGAGGCAATACCGATGCGTCCGCCAGATAATGTTTTCATAGCAAAGGTAAACCCAAAGCCATCATCGCCAATACGATTTGTTTTTGGCACTTTTACGTTGGTAAACATTAGTGAGTGTGTATCGCTTGCGCGAATGCCCATTTTATTTTCTTTTGGGCCAACCACAAAACCTTCCATCCCTTTTTCAACAATAAGGCAATTAATGCCTTTATGTTTTTTATGAGCATCGGTTTGTGCCATTACCAAATAAGTAGAAGCGCTGTTTCCGTTGGTTATCCAGTTTTTTGTTCCGTTTAAAAGATAGTGATCGCCCATATCTACAGCGGTAGTTCTTTGCGAAGTTGCATCACTTCCGGCTTCGGGTTCTGATAAACAGAAAGCACCAATTTTTTCGCCTTTAGCTAACGGAATTAAATATTTTTGTTTTTGTTCTTCGGTACCAAAATGTTCTAAT
>JBBRAG010000053.1:0-6631 GCA_038206945.1 Bacteroidia bacterium
TTCTATAAACGGTATAGTTGCAAATTCACGAGATATTACAGACAGAAAAAATATAGAAGAATCCTTACTTATTAGCAAACGGAATTATAAAAATCTTTTTGAAAACAGCCCGGCACCTATGTTTATTTTTGATTTTGAAACGCTTCAAATAATAGATTGTAATGAAGAAACGCTTTTAAAGTATGGCTATACAAAAGAAGAATTTTTACAATTAACTATAAAAGATATTCGTCCACCGGAAGATGTTGACAACATTGAAGAAGCAGTAAAATCTGAAAATGCATATGGTAAAATACACAAAAAAATATGGCGCCACAAAAAGAAGAATGGCGAAATAATGTACATGGATGTTACCGGGCATTTAATTGATTATAATGGTAAAAGGGTTTCTATTGTAATGTTGATAGATGTTACGGAGAAGCTTAAGCAGGAGGAACAAAGTGAACGGGAAAAGGTTGAAAAAGAAACTGCTTTAAAAATATTAAAAGACAAAGATGCCAAGTTAGAAAATGCACAGGAGATTGCTAAATTGGGTTACTGGCAACTGGATGTAAAAAGCAATTCACTTTATTGGTCTAAGCAAATATATTGCATTTGGGGAGTGGCAGAAAATGTACAACCAGATCTTGATTTTTTTGTACCCACTATCCACCCGAGCGATGTAAATGTATTTTTAGCTGCGCAAAATAATGCTATTTTAAATGATAAAGAGCTCGATGAAGAACATAGAATTATTGCAGCAGACGGCTCCATAAAATGGATACATGAAAAAGCAAAACTAGTAAAAAATGAATTTGGGGAAGTTACTTTTTTAACAGGCACAGCGCAGGATATTACACAAAGGAAAAAGATAGAAGAAGAACTTAAAAAAACTAACAGGAATTTAGAAAATGCGCAACGGATAGTGCATATGGGCAACTGGGAATATGATGCTGTTACAGATGAATTATTTTGGTCAGATGAAATGTATAATATATTCGGAAAAGAACAGAAAGAAGGCGAGCAACTTAATTTATCAGATCTAATTAAACAAATTCATCCGGATGATTTAAAACTCTTTAAACAAGAGAAAGCAAATGCAGAAAAAAATGCTGTGCCCCTGGATTTTGAATACAGGATAATAATGCCTGACGGAACGGAAAAAACAGTGTGTGAACAGGGAGAAGTAAGTTACAATGAAGAATTAAAACGCTTTTTATTAGTTGGTACTGTGCAGGACATTACAGAACGTAAAAAAGCCGAAAGAAAAATTTATGAAATTAACCAACGGTATGAGCATGTAACCAAAGCAACTTATGATGCTATTTGGGAATGGGATGTAATAAATAACACAATATACCGTGCCGAAGGTTTTAAAACAACTTTTGGTTTTGTCCTTAATGAAATAAACAAACCTGAAACTGTATGGGATAATTTTATACATGCAGATGACAGGCAAAATGCAAATGAAAGCATTAGGGATGCCATTAACAGTAAAAAAGATTATTGGAGCTACGAATACAGACTTATAAAACCTAACGGTGAACAGGCCTATGTAGAAGATCGTGCATATATTTTAAGAAATGAGCTGGGGGAGGCACAGAGAGTAATTGGTGCATTGAGAGATATTACAGATGGAAAATACTACCACGATCTTGAAATACTGGAAAGAGAAGTACTTGAAAAAAATACACAGGCGGAAAGGACTATTCCAGAAGTAATCGGGGAATATATAAAAGGTATTCAAAAATTACATCCTGGTATGATATGCTCCATGCAAAAACTACATAATAACAGGCTTTATAACTTATCATCGCCTGATTTACCGGTAGATTATTTAGCAGCAATAAATGGCGCTGAAACAGGAGATAAGGCAGGGTCGTGTGGTACGGCTGCTTTTCTTAAAGAAAAAATTATTGTAGCAGATATTGTCACCGATATCAGGTGGGCAAAATATAAAGACACTGCAGCAAATGCCGGTTTAAAAGCATGCTGGTCTTATCCAATTTTTGATTCGAAAAATAATGTAGTAGCTACTTTTGCCATCTACTACAAAAAAATAAAAACCCCTACAGCACAGGAGGAAAATACTATAAAAAGAGCGGGCAATATTTTGCAGACCATTCTTGAAAGTTACAACAGGGAAACTGCTTTGCAGGAAAGTAACAAGCGTTACGAAAATGTAACAAGTGCTACCTCTGATGCAATATGGGATTACGATTTTGCAACAGATGAAATTTACGTTGGCAGAGGTTATGAAAAGTTATTTGGGCATAAAGTTGAAAACAATAAAGCAAAGCTTATTATGTGGAATGAGCATTTGCACCCGGAAGATAAACAAAGGGTTTTCGAAAGACTGGACGCTGTAATAAAAGATAAAATAACAAAAAACTGGACAGAGGAATACCGCTATATAAAAGCCGATGGGAGCCTGGCTTTTGTAAGGAATAAAGGAATTGTGATAAGAGATGAAAACGGAATGGTAATTAGAATGATAGGTGCCATGCAGGATATTACAAGGCAAAAAGAAGAGGAACAGTATTTAAAATTAATGAATTCTGTTGTTACAAGTACAAATGATGCCGTAGTAATAACCGAGGCCGAACTTATGGATAGGCCAGGGCCACGCATTATTTATGTAAACGAGGCTTTTACTGAAATGACGGGTTATACCGCTGCTGAAGTAATTGGAAAAACGCCAAGAATATTGCAAGGCCCCAAAACTGATAAAATTGAATTGATGCGGATGGGGGCAGCAATTAGAAAATGGGAATCTTATGAAGCAACAGTTATAAATTATAAAAAGAATGGTGAAGCGTTTTGGATCAATTTTACCCTGAGCCCTGTAGCCAATGAAAAAGGTTGGTTTACACATTGGATTTCTGTTGAAAGAGATGTAACGGAACGCAAAAACGATGAATTACAAAAAGAACTTTTACGAAAAATAAGGATAATATTTAATGAGCCCATTAGCATTAAGCAAACACTTGACAAGGTTTTAAAAGATGTTACACTATTTGGTGATTTTAGCTTTGCAGAATCGTGGTTGTTGAGTGCCGATAAAAAAGAAATAAAAAGAGCCACTTATTATGTAGCGGATCCTACCATGCGAAGTGTATTGACAGATACAACTAAAATAAGCGTACAGAAAAAGGGGGAGGGTTTGGTAGGTACTGCCTGGCAAACGCTTGATTTGCAAACTTGGGAAAAAAATAATGGTATAGAAAATATAGTGGAAGAAGAGGTACTGATAAACACGGGGGTAACAAAAGTATATGCGTTGCCTTTTTTAAATAATGCTGAAGTGATTGGTGTACTTGTTTTTGGCATAGATAAACCGGAGACTACGGGTATTAAATTTGAAAATTTATTCACCAGTCTTAAATCGTATTTGGGTGCAGAAATTAAAAGAAAACAACTGGAGCAGGAGCTGAACCAGATTTTTAATTTTGCCCCGGATATTATTACCATTGTAGGTATGGATGGCTATTTTAAAAAATTGAATCCTGCTGCATGTGAACTGCTGGAATATTCTCTGGAAGAACTAATGGCTCGTCCTTTCCTGGATTTTGTTCACCCCGAAGATGTAAATAAAACACTGGAAGAAGTTAAACATCTTAGCAGCGGTAAAAATATCTTTTATTTTGAAAACCGTTATATAACAAAAACAGGTAAAATAAAATGGCTTGCCTGGACATGCAATCCTTCACCGGAAGAAGAAATAGTATTTGCTGTTGCAAAAGATATTACTGAAAAGAAAGAACTGGAAATGTTGCTGAATAAGGCTAACCAACTTGCAAGAATTGGAAGCTGGGAACTGGATGTTGAACAGAAATCACTTTACTGGAGTGACATAATAAAAGAAATACATGAAACTCCTTTAGACTTTGTACCAACTTTAGAAAAAGCCATAACTTCTTACAAAGATGGCGGAAGCAGAGATAAGATGACAAGAATACTTGAAAAAGCTATTGAAACGGGTACTGCCTGGGATGTAGAGGTAGAAATTGTTACCCAAAAGGGAAATGAAAGATGGATACGTTCTATTGGGGAAGCAGAATTTATAAACGGAAAATGCGTAAAAGTTTACGGTAGCACGCAGGATATAAACCCACGAAAGCGAGCAGAAGAAAGCATAAGAAGCAGTGAAGAAAGAAGAGAATTAATTATGAACGCTGCATTGGATGCCATTATTTGTATTGATAAAAATGGCATTGTAACTTTCTGGAATCTGCAGGCAGCATTTATTTTTGGCTGGACGGAAAAAGAAGTAATGGGTAAACTTCTTGCAGACCTTATTATTCCTGTGCAGTACAAAATCCGCCATCAAAATGGCATGGAAAATTATCTTAAAACAACAACAAGAAAGGCTTTAAATGCATTGGTGCAATTTTCTGCTGTAAGAAAAAATGGAGAAGAGTTTCCAATTGAATTAACAATTTTACCTATTGAACAAGATGGCGAAGAATTCTTTTGCGCTTTCGTTAGAGACATTACAGCACGTAAACTATCTGAAACCCGGTTAATAGAACTAAATCATAGCCTGCAAAAACAGACGCAGGAACTTGAAGGTATAAACAAAGAACTGGAGCAATTTGCCTATGTAGCTTCGCACGATTTGCAGGAGCCATTAAGAATGGTTACAAGTTTTATGACACAACTGCAAAAAAGGTATGAAGACGTATTTGACGAAAAAGGAAAAAAATATATATATTTTGCTGTAGATGGCGCAAAACGAATGCGCCTTATTATACTTGATCTGTTAGAATATTCAAAAGTTGGAAGGATAGATGAGTTAAAAGAAAATATTGATTTAAATGAAATTGTAGAAGAAATAAAAATTTTGTACGCCAGCAAAATAGAGGAACGGCAAGCACATGTTATTTGTAATAATTTACCGGTAATACCGTCTTATAAATCTCCCATAAGACAAGTTTTTCAGAATATTATAAGTAATGCACTCAAGTATTGTGAAGATAATAAGCCATGTAGGGTGGCCATTTCTGCAGAAGATATGGGAACCCACTGGCAGTTCTCCATTTCAGATAACGGCATAGGAATAAATAAAGATTATTTTAATAAAATATTTATCATCTTCCAGCGTTTGCATACCAAAGACACTTATTCCGGTACCGGTATGGGGCTTGCTTTGACAAAAAAAATTATAGAAAACTTGCATGGAAAAATATGGGTAGAATCAATAGAAGGGGAAGGAAGTATATTTCACTTCACGCTTCCAAATAATTAAAATAATTATAAAACTTTAACTACTTGAAAATATGATTGTAAAAAATATAAATATAACAGGGTGGGAGGCTCTTTCAAATTTTTAATAAACAGTTTCTCCAAGGAGAAACTATAATTAATACCGGGCTTTTTTTTTAGCTCTGTAAAAATTGACAATTTGTTTAATCCCCAACCTAATCCCGACCTATGAACATACCCAAACAAATGCCCTCAAACGGACATCGGTTACCCGACAGCCCATATACCCCATCTATACAAGCCCATCATGATTTTTCTGAAAAGATTTTTAAAAGGGTAGGTGCTGTAAAATCGAAACATAATAAACCACTTACCAATCTTACCATTGCCTCTAAAACTGATATTAAGTGTGGGCATGAAACAGAGCTTAATCTTTTAAAAGAAGAGGTTTTACTGTTTAAAAATAATATCCGGTTAAAAGATGCAGAAATTGAAAAACTAAAATTAAAATCTGCTGAAGTTAAAACCAATTTGGAACAGTTTTCATACGTGGCATCACACGATTTGAAAGAGCCACTACGAATGGTAACATCTTACCTTGGTCTGCTTAAAAATAAATTTGGCTCGCAGCTGGATGACAAAGCAAATACATATATAGATTTTGCTATTGATGGTGGAGCTAGGCTTCACACTATGTTTAACAGCTTGCTCGATTTATCGCAGATAGGAAGAATAGATGAGTGCAAGCGAATGATAGCTTTTAATGAAATTATTGATGAGGTAAAGATCAACCTTTCAAAAAAAATAAAAGATGCAAAAGCTCAAATAAATATTGAAGGTAATATGCCTGTCCTGGAAGTTTATGAAAAATCTGTAATACGGCTAATAGAGAATTTACTTGGTAATGCAATAAAATTTTCAAAACCGGATGAAACGCCTGTGGTAGAAATTTCGGCCATAGAAAAAGAAACCAATTGGGAGTTTTGTATAGCTGATAATGGAATTGGGATTGAGGCAAATTCTTATAAACAAATATTTGCAGTGTTTTCCAAATTACATAACAGTAACCTATACCCAGGTAATGGTATTGGGCTTGCTATTTGTAAAAAAGCGGTAGACCACCATGGAGGCTCATTATGGGTTACATCTGAAATAAATAAGGGGAGTAAATTCTTTTTTACTTTACCAAAATAATGTAACAGTGGTCATATGGTTAAAATATACAAGTACTGTAAAAAGAAATTTTTTCAAATAAACCCAATATACCGATGGATCTAATTTGTCACATAAAAATCATACTTGTATAAACTTGTAAGCATTAGCTAAAGCGACCTGTCTAATATATTTTATTATCAATTTTAATTGGCTTTAAGATATATCTAATAAAAAGATTTTTAAAATAGTATCCCTAACAAAATAAAAATGAAATACCCCCTAATACCTGATA
>JBBRAG010000054.1:0-6497 GCA_038206945.1 Bacteroidia bacterium
TTGCGGGAGTGTATAGAGCTTTGCGAAGCTTGTGTAGAAGAATGCAGCAAACATGAGCAAGATCATTGCCAGGCATGTGCACAGGCATGTAAAGAATGTGCAGAAGCCTGCAGAGAAGCTGCGGAAAATACAAAAAGTGTATAAAGAAAATGGAAGTTATACTAAAATTTAATGCTGATCACATTGCCCCTAACGGTTATAAAAAAATACGCCAGTCACACACTGTAGGTTAGGAAATTCAATTGATGTTACTTCTGTTTGGTAAAAGATTTTATTTATATAACTTAAACTCAAACCTATAAGGTTTTTAAAACCTTATAGGTTTTCTACCAACGATCCAACCAAAGAAAGAAAAGGCTTACCTGTATATCAATAAACCGTTTTTTATTTCTTATCTTTTTTTCTATCATTATTTCGGTTTTAATTTTTTTTTACTTTCTTCATCAAAACCTACCCGACAATCGGATGAAGAAAATAAGTAGAATAAAAGCAACCAACTCTCAATGCAATTAAACTGCACCGTGTCATCCAATACCAACTACCACTGGCACACAAATTGCAATTCTCACTACAGTATCTTATTATTAAATCTTAAAAACGATTCTTATGTCAGACAAGAATGAAACACTGGGCAATAAATTAAAAGACGCCGCAGGCGATGTAGGTAATGCCATTAAAAATGCCGCCAGCGATGTAAAAACATCGGTGCAAAATGCAACACGTACTGCAGAAAATGAAACCGATAAAGCAGCCAGCAATGCAAAAGCCGAAGAAGGCAATATTTTCGATAAAGTGGGCGCCGCAGTAAAAAACACGGTAAGCGATGTAAAAACATCCTCCGAAAATGCAGCCAATAAAGCAAAAAACGAAGCAGACAAGGGTGTGAACAATCTAAACAATGAGGCAGATAAAATAAAAAGAGATAACAGAGACAACAACAATCTATAAAAGCCGCACAACATATTTGCATGCAAAATGTTGTAACTAATTTCACCCACTACAAACCTATAAGGTGTTCAAAACCTTGTAGGTTTTTTGCATAATCTTTACTTATTCTCAAAAAAGGTGGCGTAAAAAAAAAGCCACTTTAAAATATTACGCCTAATAAAATAACTCCTCCGGCCTTAGAAAAAAGCGTCTGCCTGCAGATGGCAGTGTTAAGAAAATTTGAATGGCATCCGCCAAATCCGACACTGCGGGAGTAAATAATGAGATCGGTGTTGCCAGCGTTTTGAAAAAGGAACCAATGTCGGTAAGTCCTATAAATGCTGGCTTTTTACTAACACTGTAACTGATTTCATTTTAGGCAATCATTCAAATTTTTAACCGTTTTTATGTAGCCTTGATTTTTTTTGTTACTTTTTTCATCAAGAAAAAAAGTAAAGAATAGGGATTTAAAAGAAGCAATTCAATGTAGAGCATATAAAAAATTAAATTTGTCTGCGGAAAATATCACTCTACTGGAGAGTATCTCCCAAATAATTTTTTTGTTACTTTTTTTCATCATTGAAAAAAGTAAAGCAATCCCTCAAATGTGAATATCTTCCCAATTACAAAAACCTTATTAAACAAAATAAAATTCAGGCATTCTACTTGTAATTAAGCGCACAAATAAAATTATCAAACTTAAAAATCTATTTACCATGAAAAAAGTTTACACATTTATTATGCTGCTCTCACTTGGCAGCGCAACTTTTGTAGGTTGCAGTTCAAGTAAAAATGCTACAAAGGGCGTATTGGGCGGTGGCGATGTTGCCGGGACAGTTGTAAAAACAGTTGGTACAGTAGTTGGCCTTATACTGCTTTCAAAGCTTATTAAATCCGTACTCAAAACAGTTGGTGGAAGCACTGCTTTTGAAAGTACAGCGCAGAACACTGCTTTTATGAGCAACTTTAATGAAGACACAAAATTAAATTCATTTGCAAACAATAACTTAATGAAAACGGCCTTGCAGGTGTTAGTGGCAGAACATTACCAAATACCGCTTACAACAGTTGCCAACAGTTACACAAGCCTAAATACAGTTGGAGATCTTGCAACTTTTATCGGCAAAAATGCAAGTGCCAAAGCCTTGGTTCAAGTCAAATAAATAAACCCCCGTTTTAAAATCCAATCCGTTTTCTGTGAGGGAGACGGATTTTTATTTTTAAAACCGCCGTGCATAGAAATTGTACTAACAGGAGGCAAAAGGGATGCTTTTCTTAAACGTAGTTTAGTTTTTAGAGGTTTACTCATAAACGAAAAAATAAAAACCAGAAAATATAAAACAAAGAAGCCTAACGAAATATACAACGGGAACAATAGACTTATTGGCTATAAATACAAACGCAGCAACACATCATTCAAAAGCTTCATACCCTTCAGACTAATTATATTAAATTTATTCAGCTATGAAACAAAGAATCTATATAGATACATCAGTTGTGGGTGGATTTTTTGACGAAGAGTTTAAAGAAGATACCAAACAACTTTTTAAAAGACTTGAACTTGGTGAAATTATTTTTGTAGTTTCTGACTTGCTGGATCTTGAATTAACAAATGCACCAAAAAAAGTGAGAGATTTACTACATAATTATTCTGTAGATAAATTTAATAGAATAGAATTGACAGAAGAAGCCATTTTGCTTGCAGACACTTATATTGCGGGGAAAGTAGTTGGAAAGACAAGTTTAGAAGACTGCAGGCATATTGCTATGGCAACCATTCACAAGGTGGATGTTTTGGCAAGTTGGTCCCGATAGCTATCGGGATAAACATATTGTAAATTTGGACAGAATAAAAGGCTATAATTCGGTAAACTTAAAATTAAGATACCAAATGATAGAAATTAGAAGTCCCAAAGACTTAATTAATTATGGAAACGATTAAAAAAGAAAAAACTTTTGACGCAGTAAAAATGATGCGTGACATTAGAGATAAAATAAGTTCTGAAACACAGGATATGACTTTTGCTGAATTGAAAACTTATATGCAAACTAAAATGAAAGAAAGCAAATTAAAACCTGTAGGTCAATAATCCACTCTCCTCGCTTCGGTTCTTATCACACAAACGTTCGCTTCATTCCGCAGTTATTGGTGGCAGCGTATTACCCAACTCCGCTAACAGTGGTTGCCAACAATTACACAACGCTAAATACAGTGGGCAATCTTGCAACCTTTATCGGCAAAAATGCAAGTGCCAAAGTGTTGGTTCAAATTTAATAAATTAAACCCCCGTTTTAAAATACAATCCGTTTGTGTTGCGGGAGACAGAATTTTATTTTTGCCTTACAATGAAAAAAAGCAAAGCGGTTATTGATTGCTTTGCATGGCATTTAAACGAGAATGATTATTTACGGAATGTGCGGCAAGTGCTAAGGACATTGCTTCGAAGTGGGCTTTTCTTTTTCTGATAATAATTTGTCTAAGTATGCTCGTTCTTGCTCAAAAGTCATGTCTTTAATTTCTTTGCTAATCTCATCACGGATTTTGCGTAATTCTTTAACTACATCTTCTTGCGTATTATATGTTTGTGTCGTCATAGCTAATAATTTCTTTTGGTGTTCTAATTTCTATCATGTTGTGTCCTAACTGATAGTTTATTCCATTATAGCCTCTTATTTTGTCAAGGTTCACTATGTGTTTAAAATTCCAACTAACCAAAACATCAGCTTTGGTTAGTGTTGCCATTGCAATGTGCTGACAGTCGGCTCGGCTTGTCTGTCCCACCACTTTAGCCTTAATATATTCGTCAGCAAGTTCAGCCGCATTGGATGTTAGTCTAATATTTTCGATTTGGTTTGGAGGCAATGTTGCCAGAAAGACCTTTACCTGCGCCGGGGCTCTTAATAGTTCTGCTTCTAATAAGTCAGAAACAATAATAATAAGTTGACCATTTACAACTGCATTAAAAAATGGAATAGTGTCCTCAGAAAATTCTTTATCAAACTGTCCACCAACAACAGATGTGTCTATATAAATCCTTCTAATCATTGTGCTAAAGTTACTAATTATTTGGCTGTAGTAGGTTTTGAGCATGCCAAATAAGTTCCTGCACAGCAAGGTTACCGGTGCAGAATGCGGCAGACATAATAAGCGGTTACGATGTAGTGATGAATTACACAGATAACGCACCAAAGTATGCCTAGACGATGCCACTAAAAAAGCCTTGGTTCAAATTAAATAAATTAATCACCGTTTTAAAATTCAATCCGTTTTCTGTTGAAGGAAGCGGATTTTTATTTAACTGAATGAGAAGAAAGCAATGCAGTTATTATTGCGTTGCATGGCATTACAAATGAGAATGATTATTTGCGCAATGTGCGGCAAGGGCCGGGACATTGCTGCGGAGTAATACGCAAAGTTCAGGCTTTATTAGTATTCAGAAATATTAGCATTAAATATCCTCCTAAACCGCTCCTCCAAAATTGTTTTATACGACTCTTTAAACTCATTGTTCAGGAAACTGTTGTCTATTTGTTTCATCCAAAGCAGTTTGCTTTTTTCCATTTTTTTAAAAATGTTACCCTGCTGTTTTTCATCCAGTTTCACCGTATTAAAAGCTGCAATAAAATCTTCTTTTTTAATTTTTTTCTTCTTTCCGTTTAAGGTTAACGCAAGGTCTTCATCATCCTTTGGGTTTACCAGTTAAGGAGACGGATTTTTTATTTTATTTAGTTAGGAAAAAAGCAAAGCGGACATTGATTGCTTTGCATGGCATTTATAGGAGAATGATTATTTACGCAACGTCCGGTAAGGGCCGAGGCATTGCTGCGAAGCGGTTTAGTTTTCGCAAATAATCAGGATTTACAAAATATTCAGTGCCTTTTGTTTTGCCGGCTGTTTGACAACCATGCTCGGGTGTATGCGTTCGTTGATTGTATTATTATAATTTTAGAGGAACAAGCAAGGGCGAAAATGGATGGGACATAACAGCGAAGTTTGATTACATAGTAAAACCTAAAGTTCGCAATAGTTTAAATGTATCTATATGGTCAACCCCAAACTGAGCGCAGACATCCGGCAATTTTATATTTTTCTGTGAAGTAGGTGCAGAAATTTCCTGACTTACAACAATAGCAGATTTCTCGATTGCGGTCGCAACTGCAAATGGGTCTGCATTGTCAAATTGAGAAAAATCTCTTTTGGCAGTTGAATTATATTGGCTATTGCTATTTCCCCAAGACATGATACTTCCATAATGCCCCATAATACTTGTATCTGTGTGACAGTCGAATTCGATACCGGAAGATAATTGCGTTTGTGTCCAATCTGCTAATGCATCATTTCCTCTCTTAATTTCAAAAGCTACTTTATTTGTATAAATAAAAGAGCCATTATTAAACTGTTGTTTCATAAACTCCCAAAAACTTGGGGCAATATCAAAGGGATAGTAAACCCTATGAGCCTGCGTTAACGAACTGGTATCAATTATATAAACGGAGGATGCCACTAATTTTCCAAGTGGATTTTAAAGTTGTTGAAAGTGGAGCCGAATAAATTAGTGAGCTTATAAGCATCTGTGTACAAAAGGCTCCCGCTTGCGGCAGCTGTATTTACAGTTTCAAAAAATTTTATGCCTACACGATAGGGCTGGTTGTTATAAAAGCTACCACCGCCGCCATCTTGATTTTCTTTTTTATCATCCCACCAGGTTTTATATACGTTGTAAAAGCCAAAAAATTCCTGCTTGGAATATATACCCAAATCTAATAACCTACGGGCAATTACTACTTTACTTACTTTGAAAAAACGCTCTAAATAATCAAGGTGATCAGTTTTACCTTTTACTTTTTCCCACTCTCTTGTAAGCACATCCTTAGCAACCAACAATTCTGCTGCTACAGCATCGCACAATCTTTCAGTTTCTGTATTAGCAGGTAAAAAACGTTCTATATCAAGTGCTGCAGATTTGTCTAACCATATATGAGCAAGCTCATGCATAAAAGTAAAAATTTTTGCAGCCGGGTAATCTTTACTATTTATAAAAATATAAGGTGCCCATTTATTGCTTAATACAAATCCTTTAAATTCTTCTGCATTTAAATTTTTGCTGGAGTTACCCAATACGCCGTTAACAGCTACATAAATACCTGCTGCCTCTCCTTTTTTAATAAGGTATTTTAAAGCGGCTTCTTTATCAGTTAAAAACTGAGACCAATTTATCGGTAACTGTAATACATTTCTAATGTCGTTGGCAATAGTTAGATAACTGGTTTTTGTATTAAACCTGCCAACAAATGGCAATTCGTCGTTTTGCTCGCTTCGTAAATAATCTACTAACCAATCCTGCCGCTTTTGTATGGTATTGATGGTTTCGCTCAGTTCAAAACTATAATCAAAATGTGGCCTATCACTATTTGTTCTAAAAAGTGGTAGGGTATTTTTAATCTCGGGCAGTTTCTCTAAAAAGAAAAAACCAAATGGTATATGAACTGCTTTGGCAAAATCTGCCAACTGGGTAACTGTTGGTTTTTTCTCTGCGTCAATCCATTGTTGTAGTTTAGGAAATTTTACC
>JBBRAG010000055.1:0-6282 GCA_038206945.1 Bacteroidia bacterium
AATTGTTCCGGGGTTGGCCAGGGTGCTTGTTTGCCCGTTACCAAAATTCCAGTTATAAGAAATAGTGCCTGTACTGATAGATGAAGCATTATGAATGGTTACGCTATTCTGGCAAGAATCATATAATGCAGTAAAGGAAGCCAACGCCTGCGGATAAATTGTTATGGTAATTAAACTTGTATCGCTTAAATTACATGTAGTAGGATTATATGCCAGCAACATAACCGTATAAGTGCCGGCGGTAGTATATGTTCTTACAGGATTTAAAATAGTTGATGTAGTATCTCCTCCGCCAAAATCCCATAAATAAGAAGTAGCATTTGTACTTACATCATTAAAATTTACGGTTAAAGGCGCGCAACCATATTTGTTTGCAGTATAGTTAGATATGACCAAGGGATTTTTAAAATCTATTTTAAAAGTAGCGTTATTGCAATTAGATTGATTAATTGCAGGGCCATATACAGAGGTTGGCCATGCACCCGGTGTTACCGGAAAATCACTATTACCACCACAACCCGAACATAAAGATTGATAGACAATACCCCGTTTATCATAACGGCTTGTTCCGCCATGTACATGCTCATAACTTACTGTTCCACCATAATAGGTGCCGAATAATAATGAATCGCTGTTTTTTGCAAGCTCAGCCATATAAAAATTAAAACCATCTGGGTTAGAACTTTGTATAGCGTTCTTTACCGGCATATTAAAAGTTTGAAGTCCTGTTTTAAAATTTCCTCCCCAACCGGCTATGTAAATGTGTTCACAATAATCAATTAAAAAAGCGGTAGGAGAAATATTTATTTGTCCGTTACTGTTTCCAATATTAGTAGAATATATAAGTTGTGAAAGCGTATTATTTAGCTTACAGACAAATTGCGTACTGTTTGCGTTTGAGTATAAAACATTAAATACCGGTAAAATTCCTGCTGCTTGTCCAAGTACATAAACGTTTTCATTTTTATCTAACTGGATAAAAAAGGACTGATCATAATCATTCGTACCAATATAGGTTGCGGCTAATAAAGTATTTCCGTTGGCACTTATCTTTGTTATATATCCATCCGATGCTCCACCGTGATATGCGATATTGAATGCGCCTGATAAAACAGGAAAATCTGTGCTTCGTGTACCGCCTGTTGTATATACATCATTATTCTTTCCGATGATAAGACCGCAGCCTGATTCGTTATTACTACCCCCAACAAAAGTACTCCATTGTAATTGAGATAAGTTGGGGTCAAATTTAAAAACAACGGCATCTTGTTGCCCGCCAAGCGTTGCATCAAATCCGTTTTTTATAGGAAAGTCTGAAGAACGCGAACAACTGCTAATAACAACATTGCCTGTATTATCTAATTGAATTTCTCCGCGATACTGATCACCGTAATTATATTCTAACGAGTCAGGCCCTAACTCACCTCCATTTGGATCAGACAGGTTATTCAAATTCAACCCATCATTATTAGAACCTCCAATAAATGTACTGGCCAATAATTGATTACCACCTGCGCTTAATTTAGCCACGTATAGATCAGAACCTGCATTGAAATAAGTTCCACTTCCTGTAAATGTTTCTCCTATGCCTCCGTTAAAGGAATGATCGTAAGCTTGTGTGGTAATCGGAAAATCTGTTGAGCCTGTGGCACCGAATAAAAATAAATTATCCTGACTATCAACAATCATACTGGTAACCGTTTCGCTACTACCGGAACCACCAAGGTAGGTTGAGTAATGAAGAAAAGTACCAGAAGAATCATACTTTGTTATGGCCACATCAACCAAGCCTTGTGTTAATACCCCGTTAAAACTGTTGTCGTAGGCATTAACTACAGGATAACCCAAATCAAAAGCAATGCTGCCACTATATAAATTCCCCTGTGCATCGTAGGTGCCGGCAAAGCCAAAATTATCTGCGGTTGAACCTGAAGAACAAGCAAACACCAACTGCGGGTCAATTATTAATTCATAGCGTTTATCATAGCCATAAGGAAAAGAAAAGGATACCGTATTTTTTATCAATTGAAAATCGCAAACTACCTCTGTTTTTTTTCCATCTATGAGTTGATAAGCATAAGGTTCGTGTTCAACCAATTCATTAAACGGAGTTTTTATGACGAGTTGTTTTTTCTTTAGAGATATTTTTTCTGTTTTATCATAATATAATTGAATGTTATCGGCATTGCCACCGGGCTTTACATAAAAATTATATTTAAGGCTGTTATCATTGCCAATGATATCCATGTTTATATTTTGCCATAAATTTTTATAGAGAATTTTTTGATAATTTTTTACGTTAGATGCCCAATGAGATCTGTCATTTCCAATAAAATAATTACAATAGTCTTTAAAAGGATCGAATGATTCTACTTCTACGGCGGGGTTCGACTTTAAAAATGAAACTTTAAAGCCCGTTGTTTTAATGGGCTTGGCCCGTTTGCTACTTGTGTGCATGCTTCGGTAAGTTTCTTTATCATAAAAACCATAGGTTAAGGCATTTTTCTGAACGAATAAAGCGCCACCATCAAGTTGCGCCCGGTA
The DNA here is from genome assembly GCA_038206945.1 of Bacteroidia bacterium. Taxonomy (GTDB): domain Bacteria; phylum Bacteroidota; class Bacteroidia; order B-17B0; family Aurantibacillaceae; genus PALSA-968. Next base: position 2,545 of record JBBRAG010000055.1, read on the forward strand.
TAAAATAAAATCTTTCCATTGGTTTTTGTTTTCAGTAAAACGTATCAAAGATTTAGATTCTTGCGAAAATAATGGTGTGGATATAATTAAGATAAGTAAGTAAGAAAGATATCTTTTATAAAATAACATAGGTACAATAAAGATAGAATAAATTTTTATTTCAGGCTTATTTATAAAGCAAAAAACCGTTTCATGGCTGAAACGGTTTTTAAGATCAATTTTTAAATTTTTTATTTAATAGCCTTCGAAGCTTCTAAAGACATCATGATGGTAACATCTTCGCCAATGCCTAATGTACTGCCTACACCATAATCTTTACGATTAATAAGCGTTTTACCTTCAAAACCAATTACGTTAAATTTACCGCGGTCGCCATCATCTTCGGTTTTAGAACCTAGATAATTAAACCAAAGATCAGCATCTTTAGTAATACCTTTTAAGGTTAATTTACCTTTAGCAATATACCTGTATTCAGCGCCTCGGGTAGTATCTCTGGTAATTTCAGATGCTTCAAAACTTGCTTTTTTATATTTAGCCACATCAAAAAATTCTTCTTTATTTTTTAAATGGTCATCACGCATAGCACTTTGCGTATTTAACGAAGGCACATCCATTTGGATAAATATTTTTGGTCCGTTTGTGTTTTGTAAATTCACAAAACCGCTATCAATGTTAATAGTTCCTTTTGTGTTTGAAATAACGTGCACTACACTAAAAGAAACCGAGCTATGAGAACCATCTACTTCGTAATTGCCGGTAACCTCAGCAATATCTTTATAAGAGGCACTTAATGTGCTATCGCATTGTTGTTGCGTTGCGCAGGTAATTACTTTACCGTTAATGATGCAACTAAAAACTTCGGTCTTAACAATCTTATTACCTTCTGTTAGTGCAATATAAGGTGCGATAACCAATGATACGATAGACATTAATTTTATAAGGATATTCATAGAAGGACCTGAAGTATCTTTAAAAGGATCTCCCACCGTATCTCCTGTTACAGAAGCTTTGTGCGGTTCAGATTTTTTATAGAACATTTCTCCGTTTATCATCACACCTTTCTCAAAAGATTTTTTAGCATTATCCCAAGCCCCACCGGCATTAGATTGAAAAATGCCCATTAACACTCCCGATACGGTAACACCTGCTAATAAACCACCCAATACTTCGGGGCCGAAGGCAAAACCAACCACAACCGGTGTAATTAAAGCAATAGCACCCGGCATCATCATTTCGCGGATAGAAGCTTTGGTTGAAATAGCCACACATTTTTCGTATTCTGGCTTAGCTTTGTATTCCATGATGCCCGGAATTTCGCGGAACTGGCGGCGAACTTCCTGCACCATATCCATAGCGGCTTTACCAACCGCCTGAATACATAATGCAGAGAATATAAATGGAATCATAGCTCCCACAAATAAACCGGCTAAAACCGGGGCTTTGTAAATATCAATAGCGGCAATACCTGCAATACCTACAAAAGCTGCAAATAAAGCTAATGATGTTAACGCTGCTGAAGCAATGGCAAAACCTTTACCGGTAGCAGCTGTTGTGTTACCAACGGCATCTAAATTATCTGTACGTTCGCGCACTTCCGGTGGTAACTGGCTCATTTCTGCAATACCACCTGCGTTATCGGCAATTGGCCCAAAAGCGTCAATAGCTAACTGCATAGCGGTAGTGGCCATCATACCGGCTGCGGCAATAGCCACACCATATAAGCCTGCACATTTAAACGATAAGATGATACCGGCTGCTAAAGTTAAGATTGGAATAACGGTAGATTTCATACCAACAGATAATCCGCCAATAATGTTTGTGGCATGACCTGTAGCAGATTGTTGAATAATAGAGTTAACAGGGCCTTTGCCCATAGCGGTATAATACTCGGTAACGATACTCATAATAGCACCTACTACCGAACCTACTATGATAGCATAAAATACACGTATATTTGTAAACTCATAACCACGAAGGCTTAGGTTTTCAGGCAACATCCACATAACAATAAAGTAAGAAGCAATTACGGTTAGTATCATAGATGCCCAGTTACCCATGTTTAATGCTGTTTGTACGTTAGACTTCTCGTCTTTGATACGAACAAACCAAGTACCTACTATCGAGAAAAGAATACCTAAACCACAAATTACCATCGGTAATAAAATAGGAGACATTCCACCAAAATTATCTGCTTTTGCATCAATTTCTTGTCCTAATACCATAGTAGCTAAAATAGTGGCTACATAAGAACCAAAAAGATCGGCACCCATGCCGGCAACATCACCTACATTGTCACCTACATTATCGGCAATCGTTGCAGGGTTACGCGGATCATCTTCGGGAATGCCAGCTTCAACTTTACCCACCAGGTCAGCACCAACGTCTGCTGCTTTTGTATAAATACCACCACCTACACGGGCAAATAACGCAATGCTTTCTGCACCCAAAGAAAAACCGGTAAGCACTTCAATGGTTCTCAGCATTTCTGCTGAATTTGCTTCAGCGCCTGGTGCAAAAACTGATTTTAATATCAGGAATAACGAACCCAAACCTAATACCGCCAAACCTGCTACACCAAGACCCATTACAGAACCGCCTGTAAAAGAAACAGATAATGCTTTTGATAAGCTTGTTCTTGCGGCGTGGGCAGTGCGCACATTAGCTTTTGTAGCCACACGCATACCTATATAACCGGCTGTAGCACTAAATATGGCGCCAATAATAAAAGCGATAGCGATTGACCAGTTCGAATCGGGATTGGTGCTTGCCATTATACCCAGTAACAGGGCCACAATAATTACGAAGTAAGAAAGTATTTTCCATTCAGCTTTTAAGAAAGCCATCGCTCCTTCAGCAATGTATTTGCTTATCTCCTGCATACGCTCATTACCGGCATCCTGTTTAGATACCCAATTAGATTTTACTAAAGTGTACAGAAGGCCAAGAACTCCCATCGCCGGAACGGCATAAAACAAATTATCCATAAGCAATGCTATATAAGTTTAAAATGGTCGCAAAAATAGGGGATAATAAGCAAAATGTTAAAAACCCAATAGCATCTCAGGGCTTGAGGTAGTAAAATTTTTATGAACCCAACATTTGCATTACTATTAAACTTTTCTTGCATCGCACTCTTCAACGCTTTATATTTTAAGCAGCTCATTTATTTTTTAATAAAAAAGCACGATTTAAATCACTTGCTTAATAAGCTTTTTACATCTTATAACCAACGGCCTGTTATTTTGCCGGGTTCATTATGCTTAATTAATATTCGAAACGGTATAGGTTACAATGCAATAAAAAATCCTTCGAGAGGTTTTGCAAAAAAAAACAATTTATACATCCTTAGTAATTTTGGCTTCCGGTTTTTCAAAGAAAGAGAATAATTTCATTAAAGTTGGAATACCTGCTAATAATGCAGTTATATACCCCAACACTTTTGTATATATTTCTTCCTGTGAAGCAACTAAAAAAATAAATATAGCCAGTACAATTAATAATAAGGGAATTCTTAATTTATTCCAGCTACTATTCTCCCTAATCTGTTTTTTTATTTTTGAAGTTTCAATCTCTCCGATGGATGTTAAAATAAAGTTCCGGAAACTTTTGTTGAAAATAAGCAATATTCCATGTTCGCGGATGATCAATCCTTTACTGAAAAGCATATTCAGACTGAATATATCATGTGCATTTACAAGGCCGTCTTCTGCCAAATCATAAAGAATGAATTTTTCTTCT
>JBBRAG010000056.1:0-5507 GCA_038206945.1 Bacteroidia bacterium
GATTTGTAAAAAAAATGGACAGAAATTAAACGGCTTTCTTAGTTGGTATTTTGACCTAAATGGCTCAATGGTTGTTATAAAGAAATTAGATTAATCAAAGCCATTATAATTATAAAAATCATGATTGAAAAGATTTACGACATTATAGTAATTGGCTGCGGCTCGGGCGGGCTTAGTGTTGGCTTAACGATGAACAAAATTGGGTTTAATGTATTAATGGTTGAGAAGACAGATGAACATATTGGCGGAGAATGTTTGAATGATGGTTGTGTGCCAAGCAAGGCTTTAATTCATGTATCACGCATTGCACACAATGCAAAAGAAGCCGCCAATTTTGGTATAACACAAACAGGAAAAATAGATATACAAAAAGCTATTAAGTATGTGTACGATAAACAAAATATAATACGTGTACACGAAAATGCAACCTGGCTGCGGGAGCAAGGAATAGATGTGGCATTGGGAGTAGCGCACTTTACAGCCAAAGACGAAATTGAAGTTGATGGGCAAAAATACAAGGGGAAGAAAATTGTAATTGCTACAGGATCCAAAGCAAGGAAATTAAAAGTACCCGGAATTGAGCATGTAACTTACTACGACAATGAAAATATTTTTCATGTAAATGAATTACCTGGAAAACTAATTGTTGTTGGCAGTGGGCCAATAGGAATAGAAATTGGTCAGGCTATGAGCCGGCTTGGCAGCAAAGTGACGGTTGTAAGTACAGGTAATAAAATTCTTGAACATGATGATGAAGCAGTTTCTACTATTCTGTTGAAAAAATTAAAAGAAGAGGGGATTGATTTTTACTTTAATGCTTCAATAGAAAGTTTTTCATCTGCCAATGAAGCCATCGTTAAAATGAAAGATGGTAGTAAAAAAAGTATAGATCTGGATGCTGTGTTTGTAGGCATAGGGAGGATATTAGATTTAGAACCTTTGCAATTGCAGCAGGCAGGCATTGAGGTAAAAGATCATAAAATAGTAGTTGATGATTATTTGCGCACAACAAATAAAAATATCTATGTGTGTGGCGATGTTGCTGGCTCTTTACAATTTTCCCATGAGGCTGAATTTCAAGCCCGCCTTTTACTAAATAACTTCTTTTCTCCGTTTAATAAAAAGCTCAACAACGATCATATATCGTGGGTAACATTTACAGATCCTGAAGTGGCAACGTTTGGCTTACATGAAAAGCAATTAAAAGAAAGAAAAATAAAGTACAAAAGGCTAGATCAGGATTTTAAAAAAGATGACAGGGCCATAACTGATCATTATCAATACAGCAACCTTGTACTTTTTATAAGCCAGGGCGGATTTTTCCATAAAGAAAAAATACTGGGCGGTACTATGGTAGCACCAAACGCAGGAGAACTTATACAGGAACTTGTTTTGGCAAATTCCAATGGACTTTCCATTAATACCATCTTCAATAAGATTTATCCATACCCGGTAGCAACACGCATTAATCAAAAAGCAATAGTTCAATACAAGCAACAGATGTTAACAGCTGGGTTAAAAAAACTTTTACGGTTTGCTTACAAATTATTTAGTTGAAGCGAGTAATTTTTATTTTTTAGTCCCATTTGTTGTGTGCTTTATTTATCACTTTACGATACAAAACATTTTCAATTATGTGGGATGCTATAAAAGAATATTACACCATGTTGGGGGAAAAATACAGTGTTAATCCCGTTGTATTTTTAGCCATACATGTGTTAGCCACACCACCCTTTCTATTTTGTGTAGCATGGTTAATAAAAAATATAAAAAACCGACAATCAATTCTAATCCCATTTCACTTTCTGTTTTCTTTTTTAACGCTGCTAATATTTATTTGGTTTTTGCAGGTAAAAATATCCCCTTCTGGATTTACGGTATCATTGGTTTGATGACGCTGTTTAGCGGTTATGTAACTTATAAAAAGATCAAAAAGAAAATTGCCGCATAACATATTTACCTTCCGGCAGTTATTATCCTTTTGTCGAACTTACCGTACATTAAAAACACAAAGTTTTAGCCTGGCAAAGTGCAGTTTTGCCTGCAGCAGAAGTTAATGATAAACGGGTCTGATTTTTATTTATGCTTCTTATTCTTCCATTTTGCTAAGCCCTCAATACCAAATTCTTTTTTATCTGTTTAAAGCAAATCATCGCCATCTTAATATTGCTCCATTGCTGTACATCTTTATTCATTGGACTAAATGATTCCAATTCGCTCAACATTGTATCTAGAAACCGAATAATACTACTGCTAGCAGGTTTGTTTTTTTCTAGGTCTTTTATTGCCAAATCAATAATTTGTTTCACTTCCATTTGAGAAGATGAAGACTTTATTTTTGCGATGAGATCAGATCGAAACGTTTTGAACGGCGAAAGCATATTGGGTTTTTATTTCGTAAAAAACTTATTGCAAAAAACTACACGGGTAGTATCCCACTTTGTTCAACCTTATAGTTTGCATTGTACGATACAAAAAAAGACAACCATAAAGTCCTTGATAAACGCATAAAATATGGCTGCATCAATAATAGCAGCAACGTATTTATACCGAGCCACCAAAATATTCTGTTGTCATTTATAGAAAGCCCAATTAGCACCCACCATGCTACAAAAGTTGAAACAGAAAGCGCAACAGTTAATGCATAGCTAACATACGCTGTTCCATAATAAAAACCATCTTCAATTTCCATACGTTGCCCACATTCAGAACAAAGGTCATGCATTTTCATGGACCCCTTAAGTTTGTAGGAACTGTTACTCAAAAACATATTTCCTTTTCTGCAATGGGGACATTTAAGGTTAAACATTGTCCACAAATAATTGTGTGTTTTATCAGTCGCATTATTTTTCATCTTAACTGTTTTTAGTATTTTTATTTTGTAGCCATCATCCAACTATGCCAGTAGGGAGTGGTATTTATGGTATGTAAAAAACCTGCTGCATACCTATAATTTACGCAATCATTATTGCCCTTATTTATTACTGATTTATCTTCAATATATTTTTGCAGTTTCTTAAGGTAGCCTTGAATGTTATTTACTTCAATGCCGTTAACCACTTGCTTTTTTATATTGTTTATAATAACGTTTTCGCAATCCAAATAGCTATCAGCTTTTTTTATATCAGTAATAATTTCGTTTGTTTCAACCTCAAAGTTTATCATAATAATTTAATTTATAATTTAACCCAAAACTTTAGCAACTCATTCATTTCAGAACCTACAACAACATATCCTTTTGGTATTTCATCTTCCAAACTGTGAAAAGTAGCAAGCCTGGTGCCTGCAGGTTTTTGCTCTAATTGATGGTACAAATAGCGGTTGTAATAATTATACAGCTCTAAAGAATAATCTATGCTGTTGTCAATTTTATCAGTGCCAGTTATGTTTTCATAAAATGAATTGTAAAAATAAAAATGATTGTAATTCCTAAAATCTATTTGCGTAAAATTTCCATTTATAAAAGAAACATTTATAAGCCTTAGTTTTTCTCTAGCTGCCTCGGCATGGGTCACCAATCTTTTCCTTTGTTCAATACCGTAAAACAATGCTTTGGGTTTGTAATGGGCAGCAGCCAAACAAAATTTACCAACCCCACTTCCAATATCTAATACTCGCACATTGTTTTCGGCAGCTAAAAAACCAGCAGCTTTTTTTGCCACAGCCAATGGTGTAAAGTGCCGCTGCGCAAGCGCCTGAATAGAGGAGGGATAGAGCTCATTAAACTGTACGTCTGCGCTAAACCTATCTTCTGTTTGAATTCTTTTTTCGAGTAACTGCATATTTTTATTATTAAAAAGTCACGATTATGATGTTGCGTATTTGCTTTTACCATTCATTTGGTATTGTTTGGGTAATAACAAATCTTTTCTTTCGTGTGGTAGTGTAGGTACAATCAAAGCTATCCAAGCGCTGCTTTCTGAGCAATCCAACAACATATTTGGGTTACCTGAAACCAATTTTTCTTTTACCTGCAACACTTTTCCATCAACGGGCATGTGGGCTTCTATTAGGTAATCATTGTATTTAACTGTGGCAATAACTTCTCCCTTTTTCTTAAAACCGACAGGCTCATTATAAACTATTTCCTGTATTTGTTTAAAGCCGGTTAGCTTAAACTTACAAATACCTGTGTATGCCACTGTGCCTCGAAAGTCAACCCATTCATGGTCGTTTGTATAGTAATGATCTTTTCTGCTTGATGGTTGTTTATTCATAATGCAAAGCTAATTTGTGTTATTGCCCTTTGCGGTAAACCTTATCAATATAAAAAGTGAGTTTTTTCAATTCTTAATAGGGTAATTTTACAGCTTCAATGAGCATTAAAGGTGTATTTCCAATAGACAAATGGGATTTTAAAAGTGAATCTGTTTTGGCTGATTTGCCAGCGGCAGATTTGGAAATATTGATGGTTAATAAATCGGAACAGATTTATAAAAAAGGTGAAATAATTTTTAGAGAAGGTGGTTATCCATCCGGTATATTTTACATTATTAGCGGAAAAGTAAAGAAGTATAAATTAGATAAAGATGCAAAGGAGCAAATTATTTATGTTGCAAACACCGGCGAATTATTGGGCTATCATGCTATACTTTCAGAAGACCGTTATCCGGATGGTGCAGCAGCATTGGAAGAAAGTAAAATTGCATTTATACCAAGAGAAGATTTTCTAGAAACATTAAACCAATCAAAAGTTTTAAGCAGCCGATTATTAAAAAACCTCAGCCATGAGTTTGCAGTGTTGGCAAACAGCCTGAGTATGTTTGCGCAAAAATCTGTGAGGGAACGGTTGGCACTACAGCTAATTGTGCTAAGAGAAAAATACAAAATAAATTTTAAGGCCGGTATGCCTGTAGAAATCAATATGAGCCGGGAAGATTTGGCAAGCCTTGTTGGTACAGCACGAGAAAATGTAGTGAGGGTGCTTTCAGAGTTTAAGGCTGATAATGTACTTGAAACAAAAGGAAGAAAAATTATTGTGCTTAATGTAACCAAGCTAATTAAAATTGCAGATTATAGATAATAGTATTATGGTGTGAGAAACTGTAAAAAAAACCTGCGACAGCCTATTTGAGAAACAAAGTCAAGTATAACTGGTTTAGCATTTAAGAAAGCATTACCCATACTCACGCAATATATTTTAAATTGGTAACTACAGAATAACCAACCGGCCAGTTTTAAGAACTGCATTGCTCTTTAAAATTTGATAATAATATATACCTGCAATAACTGAACGTGTACTGATGTATTGGCGTGCAAATTGAATTTCTTTTTTAAGAATAATTCGGCCCAACATATCTCTCATTATAAATATCTCGCCATTTGGTATGCTGGTTAATACCTGCAGATCTTCATTTTTTTTAACCGGTGTTGGGAACACAAGATAGGAGCCAGTTGAAACAAAGAACACTGCAACTTTATCGGAATAAATTACTCTTCCATTGTTTAATAAAACTTTTGCCCGGTAATAGGTTATCCCTTCGGCCAGTTCACGGTCAGTAAATCTA
>JBBRAG010000057.1:0-5481 GCA_038206945.1 Bacteroidia bacterium
ATAATTACTTCCCTGCATTAGCCGCTAATTCCTTAGCACGTTTTTCAGCATTAAGTAAACCTTCTTGCAAATGATTATTTATGTTGTGTTTAGCAAATGTAGTTAGCGCTGCCTCTGTGGTTCCGCCTTTTGAAGCAACCGCTTGTATCAATTCATCTAAAGGTTTATTAGCATTGTTTATTAAATGAAACGAACCCAGCATGGTTTGTTTAACCAATAAAGATGCTGTTGCCTCATTCATACCCATTTTTTTGCCGGCTTCAATAAGTTGTTGCACGAAATAAAAAAAGTAGGCAGGACCGCTGCCGCTAAGAGCCGTAACGGCATCTAACAAATTTTCATCTTGCATATAAAGTGTTCGTCCGGTGGTAGCCAGTAAATTTTCTACCTGATGTGCTTCATCAATATTGATAGAATGGCTAATGCTATAAGCCGTTATCCCCATGCCAATTTCAACCGGAGAGTTGGGCATCGCTCGCACTATTTTTTGATGATTTAATTTTAATTGTAAAAAAGAAATATCTATTCCTGCCATAATACTTAGCAGAATTGTTTTTTCATTTAGCACTTTTTTTAAATCGGCAGCAAGCTCTGTAAAATCTTGTGGTTTAACAGATAAAATAATAACATCACTTTCAGAAATAAATTCATTAACAGGTACCACGACTTTTCCTATATCTAACTTTTTTAAATCTTCTTTACGGGATTCGTTTTTTTCAACTAACAATAAATCATTTTTAGAAACGATATTATATTTTAAAAAAGATCGAGCATAAATTAAGCCCATATTGCCGCAACCTACAATGGTTATTTTCATACGCTAGCATTTTTATCAGCGTTTATTTTTTCTTTGGTAGCTAAATGGACAATCATTTCTGGCGTTGTAGATTCCCCAATTTTTTGTTTAACTAATTCGTTGTTTACATTTTCCATTAAATCAGATAAGGCTTGGGAACTATCATCTGTTACGGTAAAAAAAGTTACTTGCAAGGTGTAAGTTCCACCACCAATTTTATTATGAGAAATAGATGTTGCCGGAGTTTTAAGTACGCGTATATCTTGATTAAGAATATCGAAGATAATTTTTTTTACAACATGGCTATCAAAACTATTATTTACAGTAACAAAAAAAGAACTACGCAAAATACCGAGCTTACTTTGGTTAACAATTAAACTATTAGATACTGAGCCATTTGGCAAAATAACCGTTTTGTTTTCTATGGTAATTAAATGCGTATTAAAAATTTGTATCTCGCTCACTACCCCTTTTTGCCCAAGCACTTCTATGGTATCACCTATTTTATAAGGCTTTAAAACCAGTATTAAAACTCCGCCTGCAAAGTTAGATAAGCTGCCCTGCAACGCCAAACCTACTGCTAAACCGGCTGCCCCAAGCATGGTAACTAAAGAGGTTGATTTTATGCCAATCATTTCGGTAACTGTAATTAAAAGCAACACTTTTAATGCAATACTTATCAAACTTCGTAAAAACGAACGTAAAGTAATATCAATGTTTTTGCGATGCATTGATTTTTCAGACAGTTTAGTTAGTTTGTTAATTAACCAAAAGCCTGCTATTAGAACAATTAAACCAATTATTATTTTAGGGCCGTAATTAATGGCAAAATCTGTAGCTCTTTTGGTATATAGTTCTGCAAATGTAAGTTCTTGATGTACGTTAATTTTTACACTATTATCTGCACCCATAATTTTTATTTTTTAATTCAATGTATATAATTTCCCCGGCAAGGATTTTATAAGATTGCCAAATTCTAATTGTAACAATAGGCCGGAAGTTTTACCTGGCGTAAGTTGCAACTTATTGCAAATATCATCTATGTGAATAGGCTGAGAATCTTTTATCAAATTTATTATCTGAGTTTCTTCTTCTGAAAGATTAATTGGTAAAATAAATTGTGTGCTTTTTATTTTTTTATTTTCTGTTTGTTCCCACCCCATTGCGTATAAAAAATCACCGGCGTGTTCAATAAGCGTTGCTTTATTTCTTTTGATCAACATGTTGCATCCGGCTGAATGTTCTTCTTCGGCTCTTCCGGGAAAAGCGAATACATCTCGGTTATAGGTATGCGCAATTTCAGCAGTAATTAGGGCACCTCCCGTACGCTTGGATTCTACTACTATAACAGCATCACTCATGCCGGCAACTATCCTGTTTCTCTTAGGAAAGTTTTCTTTATCAGGGTTTGTCTGCGATAAAAACTCGGTAAGCAAACCGCCTTGATGAACCATTTTATTGGCGATATTAGTATGTACCGAGGGGTACAAGTCATCCAGCCCGTGTGCCAATACGCCAATAGTATCAAGTTTATTCTGTAAAGCTGCTTTATGCGCGCAAATATCAATGCCATATGCCAAACCGCTTATCACTAAAATGTTTTCGGTTGCTAAGCCCTGCATTAGTTTTTCGGTTTGCTGCTTGCCATATTCTGTTGCGTTGCGCGTACCAATCACAGCAACAATTTTTTCTTTATTAAGGTCTGCGTTTCCTTTATAAAATAAAAGAATGGGGGCGTCGCTGCAATGTTTAAGCTTGTTAGGGTATCTTGCATCTGTAAAAAATAGAGGTGTAATAGCCTCGTCTTCTATAAATTTTATTTCTTGTTCAGCGCGTTTAAAAATTTCAATATCATTACGATGACTCAAAACAAACTGCGCTACATACTCGCCCACTTGCGGAATTTTTAATAGTTCTTCTTTTTTAGCTTTAAATACTGCACCCGCACTTCCACAATAGGCCACCAGGTTTTTAGCTGTAACATCGCCAACGCCTTTTACCTGCTTTAAAGCAATTTGATATAGTAATTCGTTTGTGTTCAAGAAAATGATATAGCCGGTAAAGATAAAACAAAAAATGTTTAGTGTTTATTTTTGATTTTTAAGAAAACAAAAGCGTGAACACGGTGCCGTTGGGTTTATTATCTTTTATATTAATCTGGATATGTTGCAGGTCGCATAAGTTTTTGGTAATGAATAAACCAAGGCCTGTACCTTTGGTAGAACGCGTTTCTTCGTTGCCAATGCGATAGAATTTAGTAAATACATTTTCTTTTTCAGTATCTACAATACCTACGCCGTTATCTTTTACCGAAACGATAGCTTTATTGTTTTTTGATTGAATATTAATTTCAAGCGTACTATTTGCAGGAGAATATTTTAGTGCGTTCTCTATCAAATTAGAAAATATAATAGAAATGAATTGTTCGTCAGCCTCAACAAATACAGCTTCATCTGCAACTACCTGTATGTTGTTTTTATTTTCTTCAAAAGATTGCTCAACCAGTTTGGTAATGGTTTCAGAAAGATCTATTTTTTGAAGATGCAAGATGTTATTCTCAATATCTGTTTTGGAAGCCAATAATACGTTATCGATTATACGCAGCAAACGCTCATTATCCGCCAAGGCTTTTTGCAATAATTTATTTTTAAGACTTTCTTCTAAATTGTGTTTCTGCAAAGTTTGTAATTGAAGTTTAACCGATGCCAATGGCGATTTAAGTTCATGCGTTACCGAAAGCAAAAAATTACTTTGCAAGCGGTTCAGTTCATTTTCTTTTTTGCGCGTGTTATATATTTTTAAAACACCTAACGAAAGGAAAATAAAAAAAACAGTTCCTTCGCCTACATGCATCCATAATCGCTGATCTTTCTTTTTATCAATTTCTTTGAGATTTTCTTCCAATAAACTTTTTTCAGAAAAATGTAAAGCTGATATTTTCTTTTGTTCTTCGGCTAATTGATTGTTTTGTTTGATCAATAAAACTTCCCACCAAAAAAACTGCAACAGCACATATGTAACCAATGCATAAAATAACCAGTTCTGCTTAGCTATGGACTTCATTATTCTTGGTCATTAGTTTTTCAATAGCGGTAAAAATAACCATTACATCCTTAATCGATTTTACATTTTGTATACTTATGTAAAATCGCGAGCCCTGTTCTTTCAATGCACAGTAAGCTGGGTTTTTTTGTGCATACAACAAAATACTTTTAAACGCCTCCGAATTATAATACTCACTTTCTTGTTTGCTGATAAAATACGCCAACATCTTTCCGTTCTTCAATATTAATTTTTCAAAACCTAAATACATGGCACGACGCCTCATGCGTATAGCATCGGCTAAATTCAAAACTTGTTGTTGTAACGGACCAAACCTATCTTCTAAGTTTTTTTGTAATACAAGTAATTCATCTTCGGTTTGCGCTTCATCCAGTTGCTTGTAGGTATTTAAACGCTCGGTAATATTTTGTATGTACCCATCAGGTATCAATAATTCAAAATCGGTTTCCAGTATAGTATCTTTTACAAAAGCTTTAGAAAAAGCTGTTTTTACCTGTGTATCGGCCAGCTGCATATCTTTGGTTTGCTCTTTATACCAGCTTTCTTCTTTCAGTTCTTCAACAGCTTCATTTAAAATTTTCATATAGGTATCAAAACCCATATCGTTTATAAAACCACTTTGCTCACCGCCTAACATATCGCCCGCGCCACGTATATCAAGATCGCGCATAGCAATTTGAAATCCACTTCCTAACTCAGTAAACTCAGTAATAGCTTTCAATCGTTTCTTCGCGTCGCCCGTAAGGGTAAGTAAGGATGGAACTAACAAATAACAAAATGCTTTTTTATTAGAGCGCCCAACACGCCCGCGCATTTGGTGCAGATCACTCAAGCCAAAATTTTGTGAATCATTTATGATGATGGTATTCGCATTTGAAATGTCTAATCCCGATTCGATAATAGTAGTTGCCACCAATATATCGGTTCTACCTTCTACAAAATCAAGCATCACTTCTTCCAACTTATCTCCATCTAATTGTCCGTGGCCTACTGCTATTTTTGCCTCGGGTAACAAACGCTGAATGATGCCTGCTATTTCCTGTATGCTTTGTACTTTATTATGAATAAAGAATGCTTGCCCACCGCGTGCAATTTCGTAACGCAACGCATTGCGCACCAATTCTTCATTAAAGTTATGCAACTCCGTTTGCACCGGGTAACGATTGGGGGGCGGTGTTGCAATAACCGACAGATCGCGCGCGCCCATCAACGAGAATTGCAAGGTACGCGGAATAGGCGTTGCCGTAAGCGTTAGCGTATCTACATTTTGTTTAAAGAGTTTCAATTTATCTTTTGCGCCAACGCCAAATTTTTGTTCTTCATCAATAATTAATAAACCTAAATCTTTAAATTTAATTTTATTACTTAATAGTTTATGCGTGCCTACTAAAATATCTACTTTGCCTTCTTCTAATCTTTGCAAAGTTTCTTTTTGTTCTTTGGCCGATTTAAAACGATTTACATAATCAACCGTTAGGGGCAAATCTTTAAAGCGTTCGGCAAATGTTTTATAATGTTGAAGCGCTAAAATAGTTGTTGGCACCAGGATGGCCGTCTGCTTACCATCACAAGCGGCTTTAAACGCGGCACGTATAGCAATTTCGGTTTTACCAAAGCCCACA
>JBBRAG010000058.1:0-5109 GCA_038206945.1 Bacteroidia bacterium
AATTTTTTAAAGATAATTACTACTGGGAAATTTATTATCGACAATCTGTTTCGGTCGGTGGGGACACCAACCGATAAGAAAGTCTGTACTTAAAACAGTTGGTGGAAGCACTGCTTTTGAAAACGTTGGGCAGAACACCGCCTTTATGAGCAACTTTAATGAAGACACAAAATTAAATTCCTTTGCACAAAACCCTCTTTTAAAAAACGCCTTGCAGGTGTTGGTAGCAGAGCAGTACCAAATACCGCTGAGAACAGTTGCTAACGGTTACACAACACTAAATACTGTGGGAGATCTTGCAACCTTTATCGGTAAAAATGCAAGTTCTAAAGCCTTGCTTCAAATCAAATAAAATAATCCCCGTTTTAAAATCCAATCCGTTTCCTGTTGAAGGAAGCGGATTTTTATTTAATTGAATGAGAAGAAAGCAATGCAGTTATTATTGCGTTGCATGGCATTACAAATGAGAATGAATATTTACGCAATGTGCGGCAAGGGCCGGGACATTGCTGCGGAGTGATACGCTATGTTCAGGCTTTATTATCATTCAGAAATATTATCATTAAATATCCTGCTAAACCGCTCCTCCAAAATTGCTTTATACGACTCTTTAAATTCATTGTTCAGGAAACTGTTGTCTATTTGTTTCATCCAAAGTAGTTTGCTTTTTTCCATTTTTTTAAAAATGTTACCCCGCTGTTTTTCATCCAGTTTCACCGTATTAAAAGCTGCAATAAAATCTTCTTTTTTAATTTTCTTCTTCTTTCCGTTTAAGGTTAACGCAAGGTCTTCATCATCCTTCGGGTTGACGAGTGCAGTTGCTACCAGGTCGTAAGCAGCCGACAGTACCATACCCAACCCCGGTTGCTGTATAAGCGAAAAGTTTTTTAAGTGCATATCTGCATTGCCTGTTAGAAAAGAAAACAGCAGCACTTCAAAAAAGTTCACGATATCCAAACCCGGTGTTGCAGAATACTTTTGTATAGCCTTGGCTATTTGCTCGTAACTGCCACGGTATTTATCTTCTGTTAGTCTTTCAGTGAGCTGGCACATATCTTCCATGTGTAACTTTTCCTTTTTTACACGATCTATTCTTTTGGTTATATAAGCCAGATTGCCAGATGATAACCTGATCAAACTATGCGGCACTACTTTAATTTTTGCAACACCTGCCAAATGCATGGTTAGATCTTCCACCTCAGGCAAATGAGGATAATTGGCTGTTGGCGGTTTTAAAATATACCCACTCCATAAGCCTACAATGGTAAATTTCTTTGCAGCCTGTGCATCACCGGCTTTGGCAAGGTGAAGCGAAAGTTTTGGCTGTACACCCGTTACGGTAGTATGTGTTTTAATAACTTCCGCTGCCAGGCCCTCTAATTGTTCTTCACAATATGGCAAAACAGGAGGCACCTGCTCACCAAACATTTTTTTACTGCACGCTGCATGAAAATCTATCACTCCCTCAGCCAATGGCTTATAACAGTATAAACATTTTTCTCTCATTGCCCTTCGTTATTTACAGGGTGAACACTAACAGCACCTATGCAATCTTTACAACATGCCAGCAACAGTTCCATCCTGTCTCGTGGGTTTATTTTCCAGTTCTTCTCGGCTATATCCAATAACCATCCTTCGGGTATTAGTCCATCAAAAAAGGGAAACAACACTTTATCATGAAATGCAGTTGTTTGTATGGGCAGTGTAAGACTTACAGCCTGTGGCGATGCCAATTGCAAATACGCTTTGTCATACTCAAAATGATAACCATTCTCATCTTGTGTAAGCCAACCGGCTGTTGTATCGTGCATTATTATTGCTGCCTTTAGCATGGTTATATTTCAGATTGTTTTAATTGTACAGGGCCGACTTCGCAACCAAATAATTGCAGCACCTGGTTCACCTTATCCAATCGCAACGTTTCTTTACCCTGTTCAAGCTCCCTCACAAATCGTAAACCAACACCTGCCTTCTCAGCCATTTCGGGTTGCGTAAGCTTTACCGCATTTCTTTTCGCTTTCACAAATTCTCCTAATTTCATATTTTAGACCCTTTAGGGTGTAAATATAACTATTTGTTATAAATTATACCACATCGGGTATAATTATATAGGTTTTATACATTTTTATACCCATTGGGGTACTATCATAAACAAAAATTTTATAAATATTTATAACCCACCTGTATTTTGAATATTGCCGCATACAGTTGCTTAAGTTGGAACTGCCATCCCCATTTTTTTAGTTTGGGATGGAGGGGATGTTTTTTGCAAAAGCAGCGCATTAGCAAATACGGCCTGCAACGGTCGAAAATTTTGCAACCTTTATCGGTAAAAATGCAGGTCAAAAAGTGTTGGTTAAAACCAGAAAAATAGCAGTCAAATTTTTATTTGAATGTTACATAATTTTACAGAATATTTATTTTAAAAATGAAAAATAAAATCTTCTTTTACCTACCGGGATTAATTATTTTGTTTTTTAATTACAAAATAGCAATCATTTATATTATGATTGTCAGTTTGATTTTTTGATAAAAGAAAACCCTGACTTTTATAAAAAAAAGGTAAGATAATTTCTTCGTAAAGGTAGATGAGCCCATAAAGCTTTACGCATAAAAAATGATAGAAACAACAAATTTTAAGACAAATAATCGAAAGGAAACAGACATTTATTTCCATAAGTTAGGAAAAAAGCAAAGTGGCCTTTGATTGCTTTGCTTCTTAGCATTGAAACGAAAATGATTATTTACGCAACGTCCGGCAAGGGCCGAAACATTGTTGCGAAGTGAAATTAACCAAATCATTCATCTGTTTTATTGTCCACTTCTTGTGTATATGATTTGTCCTTTGAAAAGTGACAGATTGATTAATTTTACGTTACTTTATACACAATCATTTTTAATCGATGGAGAAATCTGCAACAGGCACACCAAAACTTACTTTTTCAGGGCATGATACATTTCATTGCAGAAATTTTTGGCTTAAAAAAGGATACGATTTCATTAAAAAAGGGCGGAAATTTTCAGAAGAAGATGCAGTTGTAGAACTTGGAGTTGGTAAAAATATGGTCGCTTCTATTGCCTTCTGGATGAAAGCTTTTGGCTTGCTTGACAAAGAAGGCAAACTTACCGAGATTGCTGAATATTTACTTGACGAAGAAAACGGTAAAGACCCATATCTGGAAGATGAAGCAACTTTATGGCTTTTACACTACCAATTAATTACGCTCGGAATAGCTTCTACTTATACGCTAATCTTTAATGAATTTAGAAAGGAAAAAACAGAGTTTACAAAAGACAACTTTATGGCTTTTATTGCTAGAAAAACAGAACAACTAGATCTGTCGCCTATTAGTAAGAATACCCTCTCAACTGATTTCGATGTATTAGATAGAATGTATATCCGCACAGACGCACAAGCTAAAGATAGAGAAGATACTTTTTCTGGGCTACTTACAGAATTGAATATTATACAAAAAGAAACAAGGAGAATAGACGAGAAATTAATTACATTTTTTTCAGTCCCGAGCGATGAAAAAAATGATATACCAGAAGATATTTTACTTTATAGTTTGCTTGATATTGGGGGATTCGATATGTCTATCAGTCTATATACAATTGAACAAGATAAAAATCAATTAAGTAACATTTTTGCTATTGGTAGAACTGGCTTGGTAAACAAAATTGAAACGCTAACAACGAACACAAAGCTTAATAAATACGGAATTACTTTTAATGATCATGCAGGAACAAAGGAAATCCAGTTTAAAATCAAACCCAACAAATTCGACATTCTAGATAATTACTATGCCAACTAAGTTCACTACGTCAGTTAATATAATACGTGATAAAGGAAAGGAATTAAATTATATTCCTACTCCTAACGCAGTACGTATAGTGGACCAAATTGCGAATGATTTTAAAAAGGGTATCAGATCATTTAGCATTATTGGTTCTTATGGTACAGGTAAAAGTGCTTTTCTTTGGGCATTCCAAGAAAGTATTCTTAAGAACAAAAAGTATTTTGGAATCAATCTTCTACCCAATCCTAAAATTGATTTTGTCGATATAGTTGGAGAATACAAATCAATAAAAGAAGTTTTCACAGATACCTTTGAAATCAAGAATGATAAATTTTTATCAGAGAATATATTTTCAGAAATATTTAATAAGTACCATGATTTAGGAAAAAAAAATCCAATTCTTTTTATCGTAATTGATGAGTTTGGTAAATTTCTAGAATATGCAGCGCAAAACCAACCTGAAAAAGAATTATATTTTATACAACAGCTTGCTGAATTTGTAAATAATCCTGATTCAAATATTATTCTTTTTACAACAGTACACCAAAATTTTGATGCCTACTCTCTATCATTAACACAAGCACAAAAGCAAGAGTGGACTAAAGTTAAAGGAAGGTTTAGAGAAATAACATTCAATGAGCCAGTTGAGCAATTATTATTTTTAGCATCGGAGCATTTAAATAAAAAACCCTCTACAGATAAGGCAGCAAAAGTTATTAGTAAATCTGTTGACTTGCTTATTAAATCGAAAGCATTTGATGTTAACGAAGATTACATCAAAAATATAGCAGAAAAACTTTATCCACTAGATTCTATCTCATCATACATACTCACCCTCTCGTTGCAAAAATATGGTCAAAATGAGCGGTCTTTATTTTCTTTTTTAGAGTCCACTGATCATACGGGATTATTCCAACATGCACAAAGTAAAGAAGGGTTTTATACAATTTCAGAAGTGTATGATTATTTAGTTTTTAATTTTTATTCATTTCTAAACTCCCGTTACAATCCTGATTTTAGCGCATGGAAATCTATTAAAGCTTCTTTGGAAAAAGCAGAAACTGCATTTGATTCAAATTTAATTGGCTACTCAAAAATTATTAAAACAATAGGTCTCTTAAATATAAATGCAAAAGCCGGTGCTCTATTAGATGAATCGTTTTTATTGAACTACGCTGAAAAATGTTTGGACATAAAAAATGCCGGTGTTCTAATAAAAGAATTGGAGACTAAAAAGATTATACTTTTTAGAAATTACAGCAAACGGTTTATTTTATTTGAAGGAACTGATTTAGATACACGTTTAGGA
>JBBRAG010000059.1:0-5024 GCA_038206945.1 Bacteroidia bacterium
CTATAGCAACAGGCACACGTTTTACAAAATCATAGAAATCGGTAAACAAGCCTTTTTTATTTCGCTCAATCACTATTAGGTTTATTATTGCATGTTCAAGTTCATTGATCATTCCTAAACCTAAATAAATTGTATCACCCTGAATACCGCATAAAGCTGAGCTATTATTTACGCAAGGGGCCTCAATATTAGCGCCGTACATTCTGGCTTCATGCACATATAATTCGGTACGATAAAAACCACCGCCGTTATTTAATGTAGCAACCATATATTCTAAAGGAAAATACGCTTTTAAATAAAGTGCCTGGTAACTCTCTACCGCGTAACTAGCCGAATGCCCTTTAGAAAAAGCAAAATTGGCAAAGCTTTCTATCTGGTTCCAAATATCTGTAATTGTTTTTTCTGCATAGTTTTTTGCCCGGCAATTAACAAAGAATTTTTTTTTTACTTTAAAAAATTCATTACGCTGCTTAAACTTCCACGACATGCCTTTTCGTAAATAATCAGCCTCTGCCAACGTTAAGCCGGCAAAAAAATGCGCTATTTTAATAACGTCTTCCTGGTAAACCATTACGCCATACGTTTCTTTTAAAAGAGCGTATAGCTCCGGTAATTCTTGCTCAGCTTTTTTACGAATGGCTTCATTTCTAAAACGTAAAATATATTCGCGCATCATACCGCTTTTAGAAACACCCGGTCGAATGATAGAGCTTGCCGCAACCAATCGTAAATAATCATCGGCTTTAAGCTTGGCTAACAACATACGCATAGCGGGAGATTCTACATAAAAACAACCAATGCATTTGCCAACGCTTAATAATTTTTTTACTTCTTCATCGGCAGTAAATTTTTTAATATCATGGATATCAATATCAACCTGTTTGTTTTTTTTTACCAATTCAACTGCGTCTTTTATTTTTCCTAAACCACGCTGACTTAAAATATCAAACTTATATAAACCTATATCTTCTGCTTCCAGCATACTAAAGTGTGTAGTGGGGTAACCCTTTGGCGGCAAGCTGGTTGCGGTGTACGTACTTACAGGTTGCTGCGAAATAATAATACCACTGGCGTGTATGCTTAAATGACTTGGAAATCCTTTTATAAGATCGCTGTATTTTAAAACCAGTTTACCCATTTCATCGGTAGCGCTTTGGGTTAATTGCAATTTATTTATTTCTGCCGCAGGCAAACCAAACACTTTGCCAAGTTCCCGTATTACAGCATCTTTTTGATAGGTAGCATACGTTGCCAACAGTGCCGTTCTATCATTTCCAAAGCGTTCAAAAATATAACGGGTCATATCTTCTCTGTCGGTCCACGAAAAATCAATATCAAAATCGGGTGCATTACTGCGGTGTATATTTATAAACCGTTCAAAATATAGATCAAGTTCTATTGGGTCGACGTCGGTTATTCGCAACAAATAAGCTACAATGCTGTTAGCGCCACTACCCCGCCCTACATAAAAATAATTTTTAGATTGCGCATACTTTATAATATCCAAGTTGATTAAAAAGTAAGATGCAAAATTTAATTTACCAATTACATCCAACTCTTTTTCTACTCTCTCTAAAACCTCAGCTGAAGGATTTTTATACCGATAGATCAAGCCCTTCATACATTCGCTTCTAAGCAATTTTATATCTTCTGCGATGCTGTTTGTATAATGCGTCAGGTTTTTATTAGTCAACTTTCCATACTCAAAATCTATTTGGCAGGCATTTAAAATTTGTTCTGTATTTGATAGCATATATGGATAGGCCGAAAACGCCAACTGTATATCAGCATGTAAAGGCATTACCTCATCCGGGCTTGTTTGTTCATCTTTTAAAAGTTTACTTAACAAGGTATTTTTAGTGATGGCACGCAGCAACCTATGCGCGTTAAAATGACTTTTATGAATGAAGGTTACTGCTTGCAGAATAACCAGTTTATCTGTTTGATGCCTGGCTTCAGAAAAAGGCAGCCGCAAAATATCTTTAATGGATACACCTATAAATTCATTTTCTTTTAATGGCCTGCCGCTAAACTTTTGCAACGGATAAATTACATACGCATCATTAAACGCCGGTGCAGCATCATCAAAATCTTTTGCTTCATGAAGATGTTCCGATAAATGTTCATTAAGTTCTTTAAAGCCCTTGTTATTTTTAGCAATGCCAATATATTGCTGCTTGATTCCATTTCTAAAATCGATACCGATAACTGGTTTAATGTTTTTTTGTTTGGCTGCGCGAACCATATCAATACAGGCAGAAGTGTTATTGATATCAGATAATACAAATGAATTGTAACCTTTTTCAACAATATCATTTAGCAATTCTTCTACAGATAAAGTTCCGTAGCCGAAACTGTAATATGTATGGCAATTCAATAACATCAGGTTATTGTTTTTCTTCCGCTAAAGGAATTGAAATCTCTTTTTTTTATATCCATACCGGCGGCGCTTTGCACGGCTTCCATGCCAAAACGTTTGCGCAGTTTATCCATGGTTTGGTATAGTTGAAGCTGCTCGGCGGTATCATCAAAAAGATCAAATTGGTAATTGCCTTGTACTAAATGACTGAACCGTATGCCTATTAAACGAATGAGTAACCGTTTTTGAAAAAGTTTTTCAAACAATTCTTTTACTTTTTCGCGAAGGATATGATCTAACGAAGTGTAGGGTATGCGCGCCTGCATGGTGTAGGTATTAAAATCTGAATAACGAATTTTTACCGTTACGCACGATGTTAGTTTTTCTTCGGTACGTAATTGAAAAGCCAGTTTCTCGGTCATACCCACAAAAATTGATTGTAAGTTCTTTACATCTATGGTATCTTTTTCAAACGTACATTCGGTAGAGATAGATTTGCGTTCGTTATATTGTTCAACCGGGCTGTTATCAATGCCGTTGGCTTTTTTCCAGATAACATTGCCGTTCTGCCCTAAAACCTGCTCCATTAATTCTACCGGCATATCCTGTACAGTTTGTATCTTTTCAATGCCCATGTTGCGCAAAAGCATATATGTTTTTTCGCCTACCATAGGTATTTTACGAATAGATAAGGGCGCTAAAAATATTTTTTCTTCGCCTGTAGGAATTTCTTTTTGTCCGTTAGGCTTTGCTTGTCCGGTGCCAATTTTAGCTACTGTTTTATTACACGACATGGCAAATGAAATAGGTAGGCCTGTATATTTGGTTATTTTATGGCGCAATTCGGTAGCCACTTTATAACAACCAAAAAACTTATCCATGCCGGTCATATCTATATAAAATTCATCAATAGATGTTTTTTCGTATAGCGGCACACTCTCTTTTATAATATCAGTAACATCGTTAGAAAATTTGGTGTATTGCTCATGGTCTACTCGAATGATGGTTGCATGCGGACATAATTGACGCGCCATTTTCATGGGCATGGCAGCGTGTATTCCAAACTGGCGCGCCTCATAACTACAGGAAGCTACTACGCCTCTATCGCTGGTGCCGCCAATTAAAACAGGTTTGCCCATTAAAGAACTGTCGTTCAACCGTTCTACCGACACAAAAAATGTATCTAAATCCATATGCACAACAGTTCTATTCATGGGTGGCAAAAAACAAAAACCAGGAAAGTATAAAATCTCGTTACAAAAATACTAATTAATTTAGCAATTAAATACTAAATATATTAGCATTTTTAAATATATTTTATAATTTGCTCATTTTAAAGGAGATAAATTTTCAGTTAGTTATTATATGATTACAAAGCCTCTTTTTTAATCTTATCTACTAAAGATGGATCGAGTAACGTACTTATATCACCTAAGTTATTTGTATCACCTTCTGCTATTTTACGAAGTATCCTGCGCATGATCTTACCCGAACGTGTTTTAGGTAGACCTGTTACAAACTGGATTTTATCGGGTTTGGCAATAGCGCCAATCATTTTAGTAACAGATTGCGCAATTTCTCTGCGTGTTTCAGCATGGTCGTGATCGCCTTCATAAATAACATACGCATAAATACCTTGTCCTTTTATATCGTGCGGATACCCAACAATAGCACTTTCTATAACGCCTGTGTGTGTATTAATGGCGTTTTCTAACTCGGCAGTGCCAATACGGTGTCCGCTTATGTTTAATACATCATCAACTCTTCCTGTAATTTTATAATTGCCTTCTTCATCGCGCAAGCAACCGTCTCCGGTAAAGTATAAATTTTTGTAGGTGGAAAAATAGGCTTGCTTGCAACGCTCGTGGTCGTTGTAGGTTGTGCGAATAATCCCCGGCCAAGGGAATTTAATACATAAGTTTCCGCTTACGTTATTGCCTTCAATTTCTTTTCCGTTTTCATCTACTAAGCAAGGTTGCACACCCGGCAAAGGAAGCGTTGCATACGATGGTTTTTGAGGCGTAATGCCTGCCAAATTAGAAATCATAGCGCCACCGGTTTCGGTTTGCCACCAGGTATCTACCAAGGGGCATTTTTCTTTACCAATATTTTTGTGATACCAATGCCAAGCTTCTTCATTTATTGGTTCGCCCACAGAGCCAAGCACTTGCAGCGAACTCAGATCTTTATTAATTACCGTATCTAAACCAAAAGCCATTAAGCTACGAATAGCAGTGGGAGCGGTGTACAAAATATTGACTTTATGTTTATCTACCACATCCCAAAATCTGCCGGCATCAGGGTAAGTCGGTATGCCTTCAAATATCAAAGTGGTAGCACCCGCACTTAAAGGGCCATACAAAATATAACTATGTCCCGTTATCCAGCCAATATCGGCGGTGCAAAAATGTATTTGATTGGCTTGGTATTGAAACACATTGACAAACGTATAATTTGCCCAAACCATATAACCACCGCAGGTATGCACTACGCCTTTTGGTTTGCCTGTTGAACCCGATGTATAAAGAATAAACAATACATCTTCGGCATCCATTTCTTCGGCAGGACAAAAGGAATTTACTTTTTTAATTTCATTGTGCCACCAACTATCTCTTCCGTCTTTCATAACCACGGATGTGTTGGTTCGTTTATATACAATTACTTT
>JBBRAG010000060.1:0-4606 GCA_038206945.1 Bacteroidia bacterium
CGAACAAAAAATTATAGATAATCTTCAAATGTTTTTGCTTGAGCTTGGTAAAGGTTTTGCATTTGTTGCAAGGCAATACCGCATTTCTTTGCGTAATAAACATTTTCACATTGATCTGGTTTTTTATCATAGAATTTTAAAGTGTTTTGTGTTGATATATCTTAAAATAAAAAATGTAAGTCACGGCGATATAGGGCAAATGAATTTGTATTTAAATTATTTTAAGGCAGAAGAAAATGTAGTGGGTGATAATGAGCCTATCGGAATAATTCTATCGGCCGAAAAAGATGAGGTACTTGTTTAATATGCGACAGGAGGTATATCAAACAAAATTTTCGTATCAGAATACCAGCTTTACCTGCCCGATAAAAAACTTTTACAGAAAAAAGTAAAAGCTATTATTAATAGCAAATAAATAATAGCCCAGTGAAAATTTTAATCATAATGGACCCCGGTATTCTTATCCCTGTAAAGGGTTATGGCGGGCATGAGCGCTTGGTAGAAATGTTTGCAAAAGAATATACCCGTTTAGGGCACGAGGTACATTTGCTTGTTACGAATGGCTCACTTGTAAGAGGATGCACCGTGCACGGATTGGGTAAAGCCGGTTTTCCCCCTGCAAAAAAAGATGCACGTAAAGCAATTTTCACCGGATGGGGATTTTTATGGAAGCACCGCAAGAATTTTGATCTGGTACATAATTTTGGGAGGTTGATTTATCTGTTGCCAATATGGAATGCTTCGGTAAAAAAAATAATGACTTATGGCAGAGAGATTACAGGAAGCAATATAAATAAGTTGCTGAAATTACCACACCAAAATATTGTATTTACAGGCTGTAGCAAAAATTTGATTAGCAGGAGTGGTGCAAAAGGAAAATGGGAGGCTGTTTACAATGCAATTGATTTTAGTAAGTATACCTGTACAACTAATCTACCTCAAACAGCTCCATTGATTTTTCTTGGCCGTATAGAAAGAATAAAAGGTTGCCATACAGCAATAGCCGTAGCAAAAGCCACTAATAATGTATTAATTATTGCAGGCAATGTTTCTACTCTTGCTGAGGAAATAAAATATTTTGACGAAGAAATAAAGCCTCATATTGATGGACAGCAAATAAAATATGTAGGGCAGGTAAATGATGCACAAAAAAATGAATGGCTTGGCAAAAGCAAAGCATTGCTTATGCCGATAGAATGGAATGAACCATTCGGTATTGTGATGATAGAAGCGATGGCTTGCGGCACACCGGTTATTGCATTTAATAAAGGATCTGTAGATGAAGTTATTGAGGAAGGAATTACAGGATTTAAGGTTAAAGATTTCAATACAATGGTTAATAAGGTAATCAGCTTAAATAATTTTCAGCGAAGGCAATGCAGAGAAATATCTGAATATAAGTTTGACGTATTTCCAATTACAAAAAAATATTTAGACCTATTTTGAAAAAAATAAATGAATACTTCGACAAAATTTATGTGCTTTCTGTAGGTGCTACACTTGAAAGGATAGACAGCTTAAAAACAAGACTTAACGGCCTAAATTTTGAAATATTTGAAGGTACAGACGGAAAAAATTATCTACCTGAAATAGAATCGATAAACTTGTTTCCTCAATATTTCTTTGTTGAAAATAACATAGATTATGTCCGGTTTAATACTTTGTCAAAGGGGCAACTTGGCTGCTCAATTAGCCATATAAACATATATAAAAAAATAGTTGAATCTTCATTTAAAAGAACACTTATTTTAGAAGACGATGCATTTATAGAAAAAAAAGATTTTTTTGCTTTTGAAACACTAATAGAAAAATTACCGGCAGATTGGGAGCTGCTTTATTTAGGTTACAAAGATGTAGTAAAAAAACAAAGAAAGTTACCGGTATTTATTCAAAAAATTTACCACAAGAGAAAGAATAGTAGAATATATAATATTCCTTTTGGCAGAGAGGTAAAAGGATTTTATTCAACAAAGCAAAAAAAGTATTTGAAAGGAGGAGTGTACCTTGCAACCTATGGCTATGCAATAGATTTAGAAGGGGCAAAAAAAGCATTAAAATATTCCAAATCTGTAAAATTCTTGGCAGATGAATTGTTAATGGAGTTAGTTTACCATGGAAAAATAAAATCATTTGCATCTAAAGAACCGCTTATAAATCATTCATACCATTTTCAATCTACTACATGAAATTATCTTTAATAAAATATCTTTTCAAAAATAAAGTTTTACAAATTCAACAATATTTTAAAAAAGAAGATGTAATTATTCCGTCAAATGAATTTTTAATTAATTTATACTGTTTGCCAAAAGATATAATGAGTAAGGTGAAAATTGTTTCTTTTTGCAATAAGAACATACATCGTAATGTGCCTATTTACCAAAAAAAAGTATTTGACAATTTTGAAATTCCTCTAGATCAGTATATCGAAAATTATTCTCATTCTATTTTCTTATCCAAAGTTTTAACTGAAAATGCCGATAAAGAACATGTAATTATATTTGACATAGATGCTATTCCTTTGAAGAAGCAAAGTGTTTTCTGTATGATACAGGACTTACATTTTGGATATAAATTAGTGGGGGCAATTCAAACAGCTAATCAATTTGAAGGAGGAAAAAATAATTAAATCGGTCCTTTTTTTATGGGGTTAAATTTGGAATGTTATAGAGATATGAACTATTCTAACCTAGATGAAAATGGTGAAGACGATGTTGCAGGGATACTAACCCGGCTTTGTAAAAAGAATAATTTGCCATATAAATACTGGGTGCCGACTGACATGGAAATTCCGAAATGGAACCTGTTCGGGCTTGGTAAATTTGGTCTGGGTACAATTTATAATGGGTTAGTTTACCATGCGTTTCAAGTTCGGGATGGCAATCATCATAGATTTATAAATAAATGTAAAAAAATATTGAAATCAAATTAAAACGGGAGTGAAAATTGTTATAATTTCCTCCGGCCAACCCTCTGCAAATCCTCGTGCAGTTAAAGAAGCAATCCTCCTTTCACAAAATAATTTTGAGGTAACTTTTATTTATTGCCTGCTATCTCCTTGGGCAGATGCTTTTGATAAAAAATTATTCGCTGACAATGCTTCCATAAAATGGATTGCTGCAGGTTATCATCCTATAAATAATAAACCAGGTTTTTGGTTTGCAAGGTTAAGAAAAAAATGCTGGCAATTAATTAGTAAATATGCTCAAAACAAGTTTGGCAGTAATATTAAATCATCTGTACTCTTTTCTCAGGAGCTTTTAAAGGAAGCATTAAAACACAAAGCAGATCTTTATATTGGTCACAATCTGGGAGCAATAGCGGCGGTGGTTAAGGCAGCAAAAAAGTATAAAGCAAAAGCCGGTTTTGATGCAGAAGATTTTCACAGAGGAGAATTTAGAGATGTGGATATTCAAAAGAAAATAACTGCATCAATAGAGAATAAATATTTTCCTTTAATGGATTATTGCACTGTTGCAAGCCCTCTTATTGGGGAAGCATACAAAAGAATATTTCCAGATCAAATATTCACAGAAATTAATAATGTGTTTTCTAAAAAGTATTTAAAGAAAGGAAAATCAATTACAGAAAAAAAATCAATGGATCTTTTTTGGTTTTCACAGTTCATTGGCCCTAAGCGAGACCTTGAAACAGTTTTATTGGCATTAAATGAATGCAAAGATTTAGATATAAAACTCCACTTGCTTGGAAATATAAATGAATCCTACAAAACATTTATGTTAGAAACTGTAAACGATAAAACGAAAATTTTATTTTTGTCGCCAACTTCTTCGGAAGAAATTTTTACTATCGGATCACAATTTGATATTGGCCTGGCAACAGAATTACCAGAAACCCTTAACAGAGAATTTTGTTTAACTAATAAAATATTTACTTATTTACTTTCAGGAAACGCAATTTTATTTTCGGATACCAAAGCACAAAGTAAATTTCTCCATAATTATTCAGGCATTGGACTTTTATATCAATCAGAAAATGTATTCGAACTTGTTTCAGTTTTTAAAAAACTCTACTACGACCGTTCTTTATTAAACACTTTGAAAGAAAATGCGTTAGCCCTTGCACAAAATGAATTGAATTGGGAAAACGAGGGAGAGACTTTTATTAAACTAGTAAAAAGTACTCTTAGTAATAATTGAAAAAAATCCTCATCATATACCCGCATTTTCCTCCGAGTAACCTGGCAGGTATACACAGACCAAGGTTATTTGCACAGCATTTACCATCATTTGGTTGGGAGCCCATTATAATCACCGTACACGAAAGGTTTTATGAAGAAACCAACGATTTTGATTTAGTAAAACTGCTACCGAAAGGGTTAAGAATTGAAAAAGTAAATGCTTATAAACGAATAGGCCCATTAGGCGATATTGGGCTGCGAGGCTTTTTGCAACTTTATAAAAAGGCAACATCTATTATTAAAACCGAGAAGATAGAATTTGTTTACATTCCTATACCTTCTTTTTATTGTGCATTGCTTGGTCGCATGCTGCATCATAGTACAGGAATAAAGTATGGGATAGATTATATTGATCCATGGATACACAATTTCCCCGGCAGCAATAAAATATTTAGCAGACATTGGTTC
>JBBRAG010000061.1:0-4308 GCA_038206945.1 Bacteroidia bacterium
AAAATATTTTTTATATTTATTTTCTTCGAGTACAAAAGGTGCAAACGCTTCACCTTGTTTCAATTCGTCATGTACTTTACTTTGCAACGCTAACATTTCCATCAATCAACAACAATTTATGTGCGCAAAAATAAGTAAAACTAGTGTCAGTTTGGCAGCGAATGTTTTGTGAAAGGTAAATTCTTGTGCTGAAAATTTCGTACTGATATTTTCAGCACAGAAAAAGTAGCACAGAATGATGTTGTTTAAAATCCAATTGAATTAAAATTTTGTGGTCCCTAATTAATTTGAAATTCACCAATCTGTTTTTTGCTTTGTAGTAATATTAGCAAGTTTTATTAAATTGGTGGTAACGGATGTTATATGCCTAAACGGTAATATATTATAATTATTCTTTAATACTAAAAATGTAGTTTTTCCAAATACTTTTGAATATTATTTATTGTATATCTTTAATTTATAGAAAATAAACACTCTATTTTTCTTTTTATTGGTACTAAAAAGAAAGTGGCGTACCACTACTGCTAGTTGCAAATGGCGGTAGGCCAAATTGTAGAATTATTTATTTATTAACGGGCTTTTTACAACCCTTTTAATTAAGGCAAAAAGCCACAAACTAAAAATTATGTTACAAAACTTTGGTACTGCTTTAAGCAGAGAACAAATGAAAATGGTTGTTGGTGGGGATGCAGCATTAGATGCTGGTGATGGCAATGGTGGAGGATATATGTGTTGTTGGACTGGCACATCAAATTGTAGTATTTGTGTTCCTGGTGCATATGCTTCATGTGTTAGCGGCGCTACTGCAAAAAGTTGTTAAAACATTTGATATTAAATTCTCAAAGGGCAACATTGTAAAGTAGCAATATTGCCCTTATTAAAAATCAATAACATGAAAAAGATTACCATGTTTATGTTCTTATATACTATTCTTATAAGTTGTTGTAATCCTAAGGTTGATAAAATATTAAATAACTCAGAAACATTATCTACTACAATTTCAAAAGAGCTTATGCAATGGCTAAAATATGAACAAGATAGTGTGAAATGGGCTAGTAATTATCTTCCATTAGATACTTCATCAAAACCAATAGCTAAAAAATCTTTTTTAGATTCATTAACAACTGGTCATTATTTACCGTTAAAAATTGAATACAAAAAAAATACATTGTGTTATAAGCTTCATTACTTAAATAATTTTTCAGATAAAGATGTTGTATCTGCAATTACAAACAAGGCTAAAATTGAATATGCGTATTATAAAATGGAAGGAAAGCCACTGCCAAAGTTTTATTTTATTGATTTAGATAAAAATATTTACACCAAAGAAACTATAGTTGGTAAAACATTGATATTAAACTGTTGGTTCACTCATTGCAAACCATGTGTTGCTGAAATTCCTAAGCTCAACAAAATAATAAACGTATTTAAAAATAGAAAAGACATGCTTTTTATTGGGTTAGCATTGGATAATCCAACTGTATTAAAAATTTTTATCTAATACAGTTTTTAATTATAAAATAGTACCAGATATGGAAGATTATTTAATTGATGACTTACAAATTAATGGTTATCCAACCCATATAGTCGTAAACAAGAATGGCTTAGTCGTTAAAGTAATAGAAAATAATATAACTGAATTGATAAACGTGATAGAAGAAGAGGCAAACAAATAAAATATTTTTTACTTTATAATTGTTGTTTATTAAATATTATAAATCAAAAATGCAGGGAAAACCCTGCATTTTTATA
Organism: Bacteroidia bacterium; assembly: GCA_038206945.1. Classification (GTDB taxonomy): domain Bacteria; phylum Bacteroidota; class Bacteroidia; order B-17B0; family Aurantibacillaceae; genus PALSA-968. The sequence continues at coordinate 1,753 of JBBRAG010000061.1, forward strand.
TATGTTCTGTTGTATATTTTTACGGTGTAGAAATAAAACATGTATTTTTCTTTTTACTGGTACTAAAAAGAAAACGGCGTACCACTATTAGCAGTTGCAAATGCTAATAGGCCAAATTGTAGAATTATTTATTTATTAACGGGCTTCTTACAAACCCTCGTAGAGGCAAGAAGCTACAAAACGTACAATTATGTTACAAAATTTTGGTACTGCTTTAAGCAGAGAACAAATGAAAATGGTAAAAGGTGGGGTAGAGCAACAAGAATTAAGTGACGGTAATTCAACATACGAATGTCAGTGTGTTGGTGTTGGTAGATGGACAGGTTCTTATCCTGACTTAGCGACCGCACAAAGCGATATGATGTTATATTGTTCAAATGGTGGCGGTTGTAGGGCAGTTTAATAAACCATTTTAATTGAATGGGGCGGATATTTTATCCGCCCTATATTATTTAAAATTTAGAAACATACAATCACATGATTTTAAAATATTTTCTAGCCGTTTATATACTATTATTTTTTTGTGGCTGCGGGCTTGAGGCAAATAAAGAGAAAGTTGTCATTCAGGGGTATTTAGAGGGGTTTAAAAAAGGTGATTCTATCAACTATTATTTGCCAATTGATGGGTTTTCTAATTTTAAAATATATAACACTACTGCGGCATTAAACGATTCGGGCTTTTTTATTATTGAAAGTAAACTTGATTCTACTGGCTTTATAAAAATACAGGGCAAGAATAACAGGGTTTATATTTTGGCAAGTAAAGGCGATAAAATATTTTTTAAAGAAAATGCCGAAGACGATAAAAATAAAAGCAAATTTCCTGTTGTTTTTAAAGGCGCCAATGCAGCAGGCATGAATGTATATAATAAAATAAACCGAAACCTTATGGATAAGTTTGATTATACTGAGGGGATTTTAAAAAAGAAGTTTGACCATGGCTGTAATTTTTATGACTCGATGATTATTGATATAAATCTTTATCTAAAACCTTTTACCAGATTGTATAATAGTAAAGAAATAACTGATGAGTTTTACAATATTGTCATGACTGATTTAAGAAGCGTAATGCTTAGTCATTTACTAAAAAATATACAGTTAATAAAAGAAAATAATGCTTGGATAGATGATAAAATTATGGATGATATAAGGAACATTGTAGCAAAAAAAATGTTTGAAAAAGCCATAAATACTGACCCCTACCTTTTGCACACCAACTGGGGAAGTGTAATGATAAATGATTTTATACATGAACATGACAAGCTTTTTAAAAATAATGAATACCCCATATCGGATTTATTTTTTTATAAACATGGGGGTAAATACACAAAATCAAGCCATTTAAGCAATGCTTGGAACTATTTTACTTGGGGCGGATTATTGCTTACGGAAGCATCTTTTCGGCCCAATGAGTTTAATTTTGATTCGGCATTTACCTATTACAAATTAAAATATCCAAACTCTAGCTTTATAAAAGTTGTTGAGGATATATTGAAAAATCAACAGGGTACCAAAACCTTTTCATTTAGCACAGATAGCACAACAATTAAAATATTAGATTCTTCTTCACAATTTAAATCCATCGTTTCTATAATTAATAGCAAATTTAAAGATAAACCTGTATTTATTGACCTTTGGGCAACTTGGTGTTTGCCATGCAAACAAGAATTTCAGTTTAAAAAACCAATTGAAACACTTTTAAAAACCCTTAATATAGAGATGCTTTATATAAGCATTGATGATGAGATATACAAAAAGAAATGGCACAACGATATTTATCAATTAGGCTTATCTGGCAATCATATTATTGCTGGTGCAGATTTACAAAAAGACATTTCAAATATCATTTATAATGATGATAAAGGAAAGTTATCCATTCCACGCTATGTATTAATCAATAAAAAAGGATTGATAGTAAATAAGAATCTTCCTAGACCAAGTAATTATAATGACTTAAAAGCAATTTTATTGAATGAAGGCAAATTGAAACAATAAGAAAGGCATCATAGATAAAGTGATTGAAAATAATCTTCCTGAATTGATTTTTATTTTGAAGAAGGAAGCTGAACTGTAAACAATAATTAACCAACAAAACTCACAACTATGCTGCTAAACCTAACCACCTATTCTAACCCAGTTTTAGCTACCATACAATTACTAAAACAGTTGCAAGTAAAAGTTACTAATAATACCATTAACACTACGCTAGAGCAACACCCAGATTACCCAAGTTTACTAAGCATTAACGATGCTTTGCTGCAGTTTAATATAAATGCCTTGGCCATAGAGGCTGATAAGACCCGCATTACAGAATTTCCCCTGCCATTTATAGCTTATACCAATGTTAAGGGTGGCAGTTTTGTAACGGTAACAGCCATTAATAATAACACTATTAGTTATTATAACAGTGCTGATAAGCAAACAATAATCACCACTAGCTTAGAAGCATTTACTACCATTTGGACAGGCAAAACCTTATTAGTAGAAGCTTTGCCAAATGCAGGTGAAGCCAACTATGCACAGCAACAGCGTAAAGCTTTGTTGCAGCATTACCAA
>JBBRAG010000062.1:0-3961 GCA_038206945.1 Bacteroidia bacterium
ATACCAATACAGTTCTGTAAACCTAACAGGTGGCGTAACAGGCAAAGGTGATGGTGGCACTTACGGATTATCTTTTAATAGCGGAAGCAATTTAGGCACAAGAGGTTTTGTAAATTATACAGCTGCATTGAGTCAGCAAAATAACGCTATTCGTTCTGGAATTATTGATATACCAACTGAAATTGCCACATTTGGTGGAAGCCCGAGTAGCGATGCTGCAATAAGAGCTTTTTTAGCAAAATACCCAACGGGTAATAATAAGAATGGCACAGGCACAACAACTACTGCAAAGTTTCTTGTTAATACAGGCATTGAAACCGGCGAAAAAGGACTGCTTTATGCCAATGCTGCTTTTGTAGTAAAAAAAGTGTTAAGCAATGCAAATTATCGGGTTCCATATTGGCGTACAGATGCAGGTTTACTGCATACTAGAGTACCCGGAGCGCCAAATTATACCGGTGGTACAGATCCATTGTACGAAGGTTATATTGGCTACGAACCAACCTTTGAAGGTGACCTTAAAGATTACAATGGCACAATAGGGTTTAAAAACGAAACCAACGGGTGGAAACATGATGTAAGTTTAACTGTAGGCGGTAATCAACAACTTTACGCAGTGAACAATACAGTTAATCGTGGGTTTGGTGCAAAAAGTCCTACGAGTTTTAAACCTGGTGGTTTTAATTTTAGCAATACCATTGGTAACATAGATATTTCTAAAAGTGTAACAGATAATGTAGCAATTGGATTTGGTACAGAAGTTAGAACAGAAACTTTTAAAATATTTGCAGGTGATACTGCTTCATATAAGGGTGAAGGTGCTAATTCTTTTCCGGGTATCGATCTTGTAAATGCAAGAACAAATAGCCGTTTTAACCTTGGCGGTTATTTTGACGTGAGTGCCGATGTTACGAAAGATTTTTTAGTAAATGCTACAATAAGAGGGGAACGATACAGTGATTTTGGAAATACTTTTGTTTATAAAGTTTCATCTCGTTATAAATTTTTAAATGATAAAATAACCATTAGAGGTTCCGTATCAACTGGCTTTAGAGCACCGACGTTGCACCAGATATATACTCAATCAACACAAGCATCTTTTTCATCCGGCACAATTCAAACATCCGGCCTATTTAATAATGGCAGCAAAGAAGCGTTTTCGTTAGGAGTTCCAAAATTAACTGCGGAAAAATCTACAAATTTCACACTTGGGTTAGGCGTAAAACCTGCAAAAAATTTAAGCATAACATTGGATTATTACACCATCGATATTAAAGACAGAATAGTATACAGTTCATCCATTACTACCGAAGATCGTAAATTGGCAGCACCGGTAACAGAGCTAGGTAGAATATTAAAAGGCACAGCAGTTGGAGCAGGTAATTTTGATTTAGCGAGTGTTCAATTTTTTATTAATGGTATTAAAACAAGAACATCGGGTTTAGATTTTGTTGCTAACTATAAAAACATAAAGCTAGGTAAAGGTAAACTAGCAGTTAATGTTGCAGGGAACTATACCCTTAAAAATGAAATAATAGGAACGCCCGTAACACCAAAAGCAATTGCAGATGCAGGTTCGTCAATTTTAAATATTCAAATTAAATCTTTGTTAACAGAAAGTCGCCCAAAATACAAAGCAATATTTGGTTTTGATTACAATGTTGAGAAATTTAATTTTAATTTGAACAACACTTTGTTTGGTTCAACTAAATTTCAAGACTTAGATAATGGTGGTGATATAATGAACAACATTAAGCAAGTATTTAAACCTGCAATGGTCACTGATTTAAATATTGGCTACAATTTTAACAGCAAGGTTGCTTTAAATGTAACAGCCAATAATTTGTTTAATATATTGCCAAAATGGACACTAGAATTAACGGGTAATTCGACGGACGCAAATTATGCAGCTGCAAAAGCGACGCTCGCAAACCCGGCAGATAAAAGCTTATTAGAAGGTTTCTTAGAATTTAGTGGCAGATACCGCATACTTGGTTACAATGGTTCTCAGTTTAGCCAATTGGGCACTACTTTTAATGCTACACTTACTGTGAAGTTTTAAACACAAAGAAAACTCATAAAAATGGTTGGTTTTCTTAGGAAAGTCAACCATTTTTGTTTTTGTTAAAGCACAGTAACTGCTTAATAGATAAAGCTTTTTTCATGTATGTTTATTTCTAAAAAGCCAATGATAAAGCAATTAGGAACTATTTTTTTTATGGAAGAAATTATACCGGAAAATAAAAAGAAAGCATTGCTCTACATCTTAGCCTGTGTATTCTTTTGGGCACTAATTCCTGTTGTTTCAAAAACCGGGCAAAATGGTTTAGATAACCATCAATTTCTATTTTGGTCAAGTCTCATATCTATGCTCACATTAATAATTGCGAAAAGAATAAACAAAAATAAAATTATTGCCCAAAAAGTTGATAGGGAGCAAATATTTTTTGCAATTGTAAATGGTTTTATCGGCACCTATCTCTGTTACATTTTACTGTATTTTGGTTATGCATCTGCAAAAGGATTAGAAGTGTTGGTCCTGCAGTATAGTTGGCCAATAATGATGGTTGTTATTTCAATATTTTATTTAAAAGAAAAAATAAATATTAGAAGATGGCTTTCACTGCTGGTTGGGCTTGGAGGTGTATTTATGGTTTTAACTAAAGGAGATTTAGCATCACTTCATTTCGATAATATTAAAATAGATGCGCTTGTTTTAGCAGCTGCATTTTGCATTTCGTTATTTTCTGTATTGAGTAAAAAAATAGCTATAGAGCCTTACAAATTAAATAGTATTTATTTTAAAACGGGCTGTATAGCCGCATTCATATCCATGCTTTCGTTCTCTACTTTTAAGATGCCAACATACCAGAATATTTTACCGATTTTAGTAAATGGTATTTTTGTAAATGGTATCTCTTATATTTTATGGGTAAAAGGATTGCGTTTGGCAAATGCATCATATTTGGCTCCTTTCGGATTTTTAACGCCGGTAATTTCTGCAATATATTTAGTAGCTTTTTTTCACGAACCTATGCAAACACCTTACGCTGTAGGATTGATATTGGTATTGGCAAGTGGAATAATAAACAAATAGTACAGACCTAGAAACCTAGATATTAATATTTATATCTAATGTCTTTCATATCAAATACAACTATATAAATATTAAACAATGAGCATCTACGACACAGAACAGTCAGTTGAAAAATCATTTGATGAAAATCTTATTCCCGAAGAGCAATTGCAAACCCAATGGTCAGAATTTATTGAATTAAAAAAAGTCATTACAAATCTGTATGCTAAAAATAAAAGGCCAATAACTATTTTAGATATTGGCATTGGCGACGGAAGAGTAGTAAAACATTTGTGTGGCATACTCGAAATATGGGATAGCATAGTTTTATATCATGGCATAGACAATGCAGATGCATGTATTGCGATTTCCAACAGATTAATTGAAGAATTAAATATTGGTAATAAAACGAAAATTAGTTTTTTAGAGGCTAACCAACTTGGTTCCGTTACAGAAAAATACGATATTGTAATGACAACATGGTTTACTGCGGGAAATTTTTATCCTGATGATTTTTCTTTTGCTACGTATAAAGAAGATGGAAAAAAGTTAAGCCTGGCTTCTAATTCACGTTTTGAGACGATATTTTCCAACGCATATAAATTATTAAACCCTAACGGTGAAATTGTTTTAGGTGCTGTGTACATTGATAATGAAAACACTCGTAAAAGACAGGAACAATTTTACAGAAAGTTAGGGATGGAAATTATTACAGATGAGAAAGATTCGTTTACAGCAACCCGGGAAAAATTTTGGAGCCAACGCTTTACCAAAAAAAAATTGATCGATTATTTCAATTTTGTAGATGCAGACAAAATTACATTCACTGCATTGGATACATATAAATTTGCGATGCAGGTAAGTGTAAAAAAATAAAACTTTCAA
>JBBRAG010000063.1:0-3705 GCA_038206945.1 Bacteroidia bacterium
TACCATTAAAAAACATTTTAGGTTATATGGTTTTGAGCAGATAGAAACGCCTGCTATGGAAAACTTAACTACCCTTACCGGTAAATATGGCGAGGAAGGCGACCAACTTTTGTTTAAGATATTAAACAGCCGTGTACACGAAAGCAAAGAAAAAGATAAACTACTGGAAGAATTTAAGTTGAGTTTGGATGCATCTCGCAACACACCTATCTTAACCGAACGTGCCTTGCGTTATGATTTAACCGTACCTTTTGCGCGTTATGTGGTTATGCACCAAAACGAAATTACGTTTCCGTTTAAGCGTTTTCAAATACAGCCGGTTTGGCGTGCCGATAAGCCTCAAAAAGGACGTTACCGTGAGTTTTACCAATGCGATGCTGATATGATTGGTAGTCCGTCGTTAACCAACGAAATTGAGTTAATTAGTTTGATGGATGATGTTTATACCGAGTTAAATTTACCTGTTACTATTCATATTAATAATAGGAAGATATTACAAGGAATTGCAGAGATAATTGGCGCACCCGAAAAGATTATTGATATTACAGTAGCTATTGATAAATTAGATAAGATCGGGATTGATGGTGTAATTAAAGAATTAAAAGAAAATGGCGTAAGTGATAAAGCAATAGAACAAATTAAACCTCTTATTGTATTTAGTGGAAATACTTCTGAAAAAATTGCCTTCCTAAAACAACTGCTATCTGCTTCAGAAATTGGTTTAATGGGAATTTCCGAACTTGAATATCTTTTTACTGCTACAAACTCTATGTGTGTAGAATTAGATATAACTTTAGCCCGCGGCCTAAATTATTACACCGGGGCCATCTTTGAAGTAAAAGCCAATGCAGGAACGTTAAGCAGCAGCATTACCGGTGGTGGCAGATACGATGATTTAACCGGCATTTTTGGTTTAGCTAATATGAGTGGTGTTGGTATTTCTTTTGGGGTAGATAGAATTTATGATGTAATGGATGAGTTGAATTTATTTCCCACAGAAAAACTGAACCAGCAGCAAAGCCAACTGTTATTAATGCATATGGGCGAGGTAGAGCAACAACACGGCTTACAAATGCTTTCTGCGTTTAGAAAAGAAGGCATTCGTGCAGAAGTTTATCCCGATGTTACCAAAAAGATGAACAAACAATTTGATTACGCTACCAAGAAAGATATACCCTATTTAATAGTTATTGGTTCTAACGAAATGGCCACCAAAGAATACACCCTTAAAACAAAAACAGAAAAGTTTGATAAATTATCTTTACAAGAAGTAATTGATAAGATCAAGTCTAAGTAAATGCCTTTAAAACACATCAAATACAATTACCGTAAGGCTAAATATGTTTTGTATAAAGAAACACTTATTGATACCAAAGAACATATTCTAACTTTTTTAGGGTCGTTTTTTGGCATAGGCATTATTGGTTTTATAAACAGCAAATACCTTTTAGTAAATGATAATTTATTTTTGATTGGTTCTTTTGGGGCATCTTCTGTTTTGATCTACGGCATAATTAATAGTCCGTTGGCACAGCCACGCAACCTTATTGGGGGGCATGTTGTTTGTGCTATTATAGGTGTAACCATTCATAAATTATTGCCTACCGAAACATGGCTGGCAGCAGCATTGGCTGTTTCAACAGCTATTGTTTGTATGCAAATTACAAAAACGCTGCATCCTCCCGGCGGCGCAACGGCACTAATTGCTGTTATTGGTAGCGAAAAAATTAAAGCACTTGGATATATGTATGTGTTAACTCCTGTACTTAGTGGTGTTTTAATTTTATTTATAGTAGCTTTAGTTTTTAATAACATTACCAAGCATCGCGTGTACCCTTTTAAACGTAAAAAATTCTAATCAATTAAATTATGAGAAAAATATTTTTACTATTAATTACTTTATTAACTATGAATATAGCCTATTCGCAAGCTTCCGTTAAAAAAGTAAAGCCTGTTAAAGCTAATGCGTACGTTAATATACACATGGATATTATTTACCTTAACAAAGATAGTTATGACCTGTTAGACCAAAACAATAAAAACCATTATGATGTTAAGGATATTACTATTTACAATATGATAAAGGGCGAAAAAATAAAAGTAAATAAGCCACACATGGATTACCCAAACAATCATTTTATTTTTAAAGATGCCACTACTAATACAAACTACCTGCGAGTATTTTTAGAAAGTGAAAAAGTTTTAGTACAGTTAGATGATAAAACAACTGATACTGTTAAGTGTACCATAAAGAAAACAAAAGGATATACCCATATAGAAAAAGTGTGGTATAACGATAGCCTTTATTATAAATTCGGAACGGATATTCCACAGATAATTACTATTGTAAAGTAGTTTTAACCCAAGCCTAAGAGCTTTAACTTTGTGAAAAAAATAAATCTTTTAAAAGTAGCAAAACAGTTAGGTATTAATGTTAAACTGGGTAAGAATCCCGGTGGTGGGTGGTGGTGCGGCCAGAACTACCGCGGATGCCAACGGTGGGTATCAATTCAATAATGTAGACACCTTCAAGCACTTAATATTTGTAGAAATACCTAATTATGTATGGATAATGTACGTCAAGTGCATATCACCCCTACAAAAATACTTTAAGTATAAATAATGATTATTCGGTAGGTTCTAACAAAGTACATCAATTAGATACGGCGCAGGGCTACTGCGGGTATCAAACCAAAAATGCCGCCGGTAAAAAAAGTAGTAAAAAAAGTACCCTCTTCTCCACCATGATGTTTGTATTGTTTAGTAGCATCTTCCATACCTTTAAAACATAGGATAATTTTGAAGTGTGTGTATATTAAGTTTTTTTAAGGAGCATATTTCAAAAGATCCATTGGCATAAGCAATTAATCTTACCTGACTTTTAGGTGCAATTAAATCACGCCTACTGGTGCTATCCATAGTTCTGTAGGTAATATTAAAAGCGTTTATAATTTTTATATGTACTTTACTTTTGTATTATCTAAAAAGTAAAGCGTATCCTGAGCAAATAGTTGAAAGGATGCTAATAAAATACTAAACAAAAATACTTGTTTAATTTTTTTTATAAAAACTAACGATAAATTATAAGTTTATGAACGCTGTTCATATCCAAGCTTTGTACCTGTACAAAATACGTACCTGCTGCAAGTTTACTAAGGTCAACTTCTTTAATAAATTTACCGCTGGTGTTTTCTTGCGCAGTATAAACAGTTTCACCTAAAATATTGGTAATATTTATTTTTAAACTTTCAGTCGATATTTCATTTATAGAAATTTTAAAAGTACCGTTGTTAGGGTTTGGATATAAAGATATTTGATCATTAACATTACGATTAGTAGAAATACCGCTTAAGTTAGCATCACACTTAGAAAAAAACCTCCATATTTCTTTACAGGCATTAAAATCTTCATTAGTGTTACCCGAGCTTGATGCAGGCAAAATATAAGCGGTGCCAGGCCATGTATGCCCGCCGCCAATAATTTGAAAGAACTCTACCGTGCTGCCGCAAGTTGTTTGCGCATTGTATGTGTAATGAACAGCCGTGCAATTATCTGCTGTGTTTATATTAGGTACATTGGTTGTTGTTGGTGTGGTATTGCAGTTATTAAAGTGTACCCAAAATTTTACTAATGAATCTATATTGGTTGAAGCCACAATACCGCTTGTACCTGAATAGGAAACCGTTGGATCGGTTGTGCCGTGTA
>JBBRAG010000064.1:0-3302 GCA_038206945.1 Bacteroidia bacterium
ATCGAATTACTCCTTTAGCACCGAGAGGCGGTTTAGTACCTCCGCTTGCACAGCGATACTGGTAGACCTACTACCATCTTTTATACAACATACATTAACCTACAACTGTTAATGTTTCACGGCACACTGCTGCGGAGCGGGTTACATATAAATTAAAACAAGTTACTTAAAAGTAAAGCAAAAACTTACCCCTAAATTTACCGGATGCTGCGGGTTTTGAATACAATAAGACGCTTTGGGTTTTATTTTAAGAGAAAGATCATCATTTATATCAAACGTTCTAAAATGACCATCAACATTGGCATCTATAACATTTAGTAAGTATACAATGCTTGCGCCTATAATAAAAAAATCTAAATATTTTTTAGATTCTAATTTTATTGTATTTACATCGGTTACGCTATTATACTTAAATTTCTCATTTGAGTAGGTATTTAATGTACTAGCAGAACTATAACGATACACAAGTTCTTTATGGCACTCTTGTACGTTTTTATAATTCTTCTCAATAAATACGCCAAACACAGCTAAACCCGCGTAGATAATAGGTATTTTCCATATTTTTTTATTATATGCCTGACCTGCACCGGGCAAGATGGCTGAGTATAGAGACGCTCGGTTTGCAATTTTATTAGCGGCTTTTTTTTGTATTTTTTCAATTGAATCTCCAACCAAAATAGTATTTGGATAAGTTATGGCAACACTTTTAAACGAAATAAAAATTAAGAAAAAAAAAGAAAGAAAAACTTTTATGAAAATATATCTTGAAAAGTCTTCGACAGGCTCATGCTTACTGCTCATTATCATCTTGAGCTTGTCAAAACATTTGCTACTCATTTTTATATTAACTTTATTTTTAGGCAAATTACTTGAAATTATTTTTTGCACAAATAAATCATTTCTCCTTTTGGCAAACGATATCTATCAACCAACTCGGCAGAGAAACTATTGGCATAATCATCTGCAATAACGGTAAAGCCTGCTTCTTCTAAACGAGTCTTATAATCTAAGCCAAATAAACGCACATGGTCTTTTTGCCAAAAATGTTCTTCGCGCGCTTCGGGTGTGGTAATTGTTATGTCTTCGTAAGTTGTTTGGCGTGTAATATCCATCGGCACTTGAAAAATGCCCCAGCCACACACACTCATTATACGATATAACTCACGCATACATTGTTTATCATCTTCCACATGTTCTAAAACGTGGTTGCAAAAAATTATGTCAAAACTATTGTCTTTAAATGGCGCATGGTGTAAATCCATCTTAACATCCGCAATGGGCGAATTTAAATCAGCTGTGGTGTAAGTCAAGTTTTTCATTGCCTTAAACAATTTGTAAAAACATTGTTCGGGCGCAATGTGCAGCATTTTATGATTGGCTGTAAAAAAATTGGTTTTGTTTTTAAGATAAAGCCATAAAAGTCGGTGTCGCTCTAACGACAAGCTTCCTGGGCACAAAACATTTTTTCTTTTCGCTCTGCCCGAGTATCCGTAAGGTAAAAATTTACGATAGGTTTTCCCGCTAATAGGATCTTCGTATTTATTGCCCGCATAAACAATAGGTGCAATTTTGCTAAACAATAAACTAACTTGTATTAAAATAGGGCGCGGAATGTTGCGCAATAACCAATGAAACATCTTATAATAATTTTGAAATAATATTTTCTACACTCATACCATCTGCTTCGGCTTTGTAATTACGTACCACGCGGTGTCTTAACACATGATGTGCAATTGCTTTCACATCTTCTATATCCGGAGAGTATTTACCATTAAGTGCTGCGTGGCATTTAGCGCCTAAAACCAAGTATTGCGAAGCTCTGGGCCCAGCTCCCCACGATAAATATTGCTGCGCTAATTTGTTATCGACTGTATTATTCGGTCGAGTTTTAACGGCCAATTTTACGGCATATTCAATTACATTATCGGCTACCGGTATTTTACGAACTAAATTTTGGAAGTAGGTAATTTCTTCGGCAGAAATAATTTTATTCAGTTCAATTTTCTTATCAATAGTAGTTTGCTTAACCACTTCATATTCTTCTTCTAAAGTTGGATAATCTAACCATAAGTTAAACATAAACCTGTCTAATTGAGCCTCCGGCAAAGGATAAGTTCCCTCCTGCTCAATTGGGTTTTGAGTTGCTAATACAAAAAAAGGATCTGGTAATTTATATCTTTTTCCGGCAACGGTAACAATACGCTCCTGCATAGCTTCTAACAAAGCGGCTTGTGTTTTTGGTGGCGTACGATTTATTTCATCTGCCAAAACAATATTGGCAAATAACGGACCTTGAACAAATTTAAAGTTACGTGCTTCGTCTAATATTTCAGAACCTGTAATGTCGCTCGGCATTAAATCGGGTGTAAACTGTATGCGGTTAAAAGTTAAACCAAGCACATCGGCAATGGTATTTACCAATAACGTTTTTGCCAAACCCGGCACACCAACCAATAAACAATGTCCTTTGCAAAACACAGATATAAGCGTATTATCAATAACATCATGCTGGCCAACAATTACTTTGCCTATTTCGGCAGAAAGTTTTTTGCTGGTAGCATGTAAAGCGTCTAAAGCCTCAACATCTGATTTAAATTGCATAATTCGTTTTATTTATAGTTATATATTTTTTGCACTTGTTGTTGCTAGGCTTTGCTGCGTTTTTTGAGGAGCGAAGGTAGGCATTATTTTATTTTAAAACTTATACAAGTTTGTTTAAACTTTAGAAGAGTTTGCGTTAGGGATGCGGCAAGAAAGCCTTTTTATGTACCCATAAAAAGCTTTACTGCAGGCAGCCCGACGGCACAGTAGATTTCTCGACTTCGCTCGAAATGCCTGAAGCGAAGTTACATTATAATTTTTTAATTCCTCGGGGGTAAAATTAGCCAATTCCTTTGATAAGTCGGCGGTGTGGGTTAGGAAGTAATTTATTTTTTCAGTTCGACATGCGTCTTCTTTGCGATTATAGCTAATACCTAATGGAAAGAAACTCTTTTGCAGTTCTTGTCTTTGTGTATAATCGCTGTGTTGCCACATTTCATGCAGGTTTAGCGATAAGTCAAAACTAAAATTTATATACTCATCCAACTTCGACATCTCAATACTGTTTTTTGTGATTTGTCCTTCAATTTCATCTCTTTCGGTTTCAAATTTCAGTTTGTACTTTTGATACAAGTCGCCTGCTATTTCCTCTATAATATAGCGTTCTTCCAACCGCTCTACTTTACGGTTTAGTTCGCTTATTTTCGATTTAGCTGCGGTTTGATTTTCTTCTACCCCTGCGTTCATCTGCTGAAAGGTCT
>JBBRAG010000065.1:0-2710 GCA_038206945.1 Bacteroidia bacterium
AGCAAAGGACAAATACTTGCAGTGATAAAAAGTGCAGACGTATCCGGTAATTACAGCGATTTATCTACTGCAGGAAACGATATGGCTATTGCAAAAAAGCAAATGGAAAACCAGCAATCGTTGTATAAAAACGGAATAGCCAGCGAAAGAGAAATGATAGAAGCGCAAGAAAATTATGCTAAAACTGCAACATCGGTTACCAAATTAAGAAATCAAATCGCCATAAACGGCGGTGGGCATACAACATCCAACGGAACATATAATATAACTGCCCCAATCAGCGGTTATGTGGTAGAGAAAAAAATAAACCAAGGTGGATTCATAAGAGCAGATGCAAATGATAATTTATTTACGGTGGGAGACGTCAGCGATGTGTGGGTTGTAGCCAATGTGTATGAAACTGACATTGCAAAAGTAAAACAAGGATATGCCGCACAGGTAACCACACTTGCATACCCCGATAAAGTTTTTACCGGCGTAGTAAGCGATATAAGTAATATACTTGACCCTGTTACGAAGGTGATGAAACTACGTGTGAAACTTCCTAATACTGATGGCTTGCTAAAGCCCGAAATGTTTGCCAATATTATCATCACAAATAAGGAGGGGGAAAATAATTTAGCTATTTCATCAAAAGCAATAACATCAGAAAATGGAAAAGATTATGTAATTATTTATAAAAACAAATGCGATTTAAAAGTACAGGAAGTGGAAATTTTAAAAACGGTTGGCGAAAAAACTTTCATAAAATCTGGCTTAAAACAAGGTGATAAAGTTATGGCAGGCAATCAACTTTTATTATTCAAGGCATTGACAGAAAAATAGTTCTACACTCTCCTCCAGTACTCAAAAAATATTCATGAATAAGTTCATTAAAAATATAATTCATTTTTCGCTTCGCCACCGTTATATGGTTTTTTTCTTAACGGCTGTAATTGCTGTTATTGGCATATTTGCTTATAAAAATACGCCAATCGAAACTTTTCCGGATGTTACCAATACACAGATTATAATAATAACCCAATGGCCGGGTAGAAGTGCAGAAGAAATAGAAAAATTTGTAACGATCCCGCTTGAAACAGTTTTAAATTCGGTACAAAAGAAAGCTAACTTAAGGACTAACTCTTCATTTGGATTATCGTTTATTACAATAATTTTTGATGACGATGTAGACGATGCTTTTGCAAGGCAGCAGGTAATGAGCAGGATAATTGGCGCAGATTTACCCGATGGTATTAAACCTGATGTACAGCCTCCCTATGGCCCTACCGGAGAAATATTCAGATATACGCTCGAAAGTAAAATTTCAAGCATAAGGCAATTAACCACCATTCAAGATTGGGTGTTAGACAAGCAATTTAAAAGTGTACCAGGCATAGCAGATGTAAATAGTTTTGGTGGCGAAGAGAAAGTTTTTGAGATAAGTGTAAATCCGGATTTGCTTGTAAAATATAATTTATCACCGTTAGATGTTTATAGTGCTGTGCAAAAAAGCAATCTAAATGTAGGTGGAGATGTTATCAAAAAAAATGGGCAAGCTTATGTAGTAAGAGGTATTGGGGTGTTAAACGATATCAATGAAATAAAAAATATTCTTATTAACCTTAATAACGGCGTACCGCTCTTGGTAGGTAATGTAGCTAATGTTGTAGAAGCCAGCAAACCACAGATGGGTACTGTAGCCAAAGACGAAAAACCAAATCAAATAGAAGGCATAGTGGTAATGCGCAAGGGAGAAAATCCTACACAGGTTTTAGAAAAATTACATGAAAAGATCACAGAATTAAATAAAGAAATTTTACCAAAAGATGTAAAGATTGTACCATTTTATGACAGAACTACCTTAATGGATTATGCAACAGAAACAGTTATTCATAATTTGATAGAAGGCATATTATTGGTTACACTCATTGTACTGTTGTTTATGGCAGATTGGCGAACAACTGTTACAGTTAGCATCATTATTCCACTTTCATTGTTGTTTGCGTTTATATGTATGCGTATAAAAGGGATGAATGCAAATCTATTAAGTATGGGTGCAATAGATTTTGGAATTATTATAGATGGTGCGGTGGTAATGGTAGAAGGATTGTTTGTTGCGTTAGACCATAAAGCCCGAGAGGTAGGGATGGAGAAATTTAATAAACTCGCAAAGCTGGGGTTATTTAAAACTACCGGCGTTGAAATGGGAAAGTCAATTTTCTTTTCAAAAATAATTATACTCACTTGTTTAATTCCAATATTCGCTTTTCAAAAAGTAGAAGGCAAAATGTTTTCTCCATTGGCCTATACGTTGGGCTTCGCACTTATAGGAGCATTATTGTTCACGCTTACATTGGTGCCTGCGCTAAGTAGTATTTTACTCAAAAAAAATGTAAAAGAAAAACACAATCCAATTGTATTATTTTTTGAAAAAGGCGTTGGCAAATTACTGGCAATTGTTTATCGAAATCAAAAGAAAAGTGTGCTTATTGCAATAGCATTTATGTCGTTAACTTTTATTTCTGCAAAATTTTTAGGAACAGAATTTTTACCACAGTTAAATGAAGGTTCACTTTGGATAACAGCCGAACTGCCACGAAGTATATCTTTAGATGCTGCAGATAGTATATCAGCAAAAGTAAATAGTGTAATACAAACGTTTGATGAAGTAAAACATACTTTAACTCAAGTAGGCCGTACCAACGATGGTACAGATCCTAAAGGTTTT
>JBBRAG010000066.1:0-2519 GCA_038206945.1 Bacteroidia bacterium
ACAACAGGTTTGATGATGTATTGATGATGACCTTTTCTGAATTTGGTAGAAGGGTTTCGCAAAATGCCAGCAATGGAACCGACCATGGCACTGCTAATAATATGTTTTTAATAAGTGGTGGATTAAAACAAAAAGGTATACTAAACGAAATGCCAGATCTTTCAAACTTAAATGACGGCGATTTAAAACATACAGTAGATTTTAAAAATGTGTATGCAACCGTTTTAAATAACTGGCTAGGTGTAAGCGATAAAGATATTTTGGGAGGCAGTTATGAGAAGATGAATTTTGTGTAAAAAAGAATCACATTATAAAAGAAAAGAGGCGATCAAATTGATCGCCTCTTTATTTATCGAATAGCAAATTATCTTACGCCGTGCATCATCTTCTTTAAGATTGGTGTAAGGGCAAATAATATGATGGAAGCTAAACCACACAATACAACAAACACCATAAAGAATTCAAACAAATTATGAATTTCCACACCTGCAAAAGTTGGATTTACCAGACTGATTTTCTTTTCAACAAGCATTTTTATTTGATCAGCTGTAGGGACAATTTTTTTATCTAAAACCCCTTGAAGATCAATCCCCATCTTGGTAGATTCAGTAAATTGTTCCCCAGTTGCCGGCAATATTGAACCCAACGTACCTGCTAATGCGTAACCCGATGCGTTTGATAAAAAGAAAACCCCATACAATAATGATGAAAATCTTTTTGGCGAAAGTTTCCCCACCAGAGAAAGCCCTATAGGCGATAAACATAACTCACCAAAAGTTTGAATAAGATACAATAGTACCAACCATTTCACTGCAAGTAAACCACTGTTACCAAGGTCTTTTACGTTGTATGCGATAATAAAATAACTAATAGCAATTAATGCTAAACCAATTGCTTGCTTAAACGGCGAAATAGGTTCTTTCCCACTAGCTCTTAATTTATCCCAAAGTATGCTAAATGGAATGGCAAATGCAACTACAAATATTCCATTAAATATTTGAACCATAGATGGAGGCATATTCCAACCGAAAAAATTTCTGTCTGTTTGATTATCCGCAATAAAAGTTAAAGAAGATCCGGCTTGTTCAAAAGCTGCCCAAAAGAAAATTATAAAAAAGGAAACAATATAAATTACTAGAATTCTATCCCTTTCAATTTTTGTTATGGACCCATCAGAAATAATTAGACCAGCAAGTGTAATACCACTTCCGTAAATAATTGAATAAATTATATTTTGACCAAATGCATAATGGAAAATTAAACCCAGTCCTATAAAAGCCACACAAGCTATAGCTAAAGCTTTATTAGAAAAAGATGCCTTTTGAGCCTCGCCTTCTTCATAATCTGATGCATCGTTTTTTGATGGTAACCCTCCAATTGGTCTGCCTTCCGGGTTTACTACATATTTATCTTTTAGTAAAAAGAACGTAGTAGTTCCTATAAGCATTGCAATAGATGCTGCCAAATAACCCCATTTAAAAGCATGTATATCTCTCACACCGTCTTTTACAACGTCACCAATAATAGGGCAAATTAATTGCCCTAAAAACGCTCCTATATTTATGCCCATATAAAAAATAGTAAAAGCAGTATCCAATTTACTTTTTTCTTCTTTAGGATAAAGGCTGCTCACCATGCTAGAAATATTTGGCTTAAAAAAACCATTACCAAATATTATTATACCGAGCGCTATATATAAAAGTGTTTTTGCAAGTTCAAGGTTATCACTAAATATACTTGCACTAAAAAATAAAAGCATTTGCCCCACAGCCATCATAAGTCCTCCCAGCATAATACATAATCTGTTACCTAAAAACCTATCAGCAACAAAGCCACCAAGCATTGGTGTTAAATAACAAAGCCCTAAAAAACCTCCATAAATTATTGAAGACTGCTCCTTACTCATCATAAGGGCATTCACAATAAATAGTGTAAGAATCGTTCTCATTCCATAGAAGTTAAAACGTTCCCACATTTCGGTCCCGAATAATACCCATAATCCTTTTGGGTGTTTTGGCTTTATTGTTTGCTCTATCATATTTACTAATTTGTTCTTTAAAATAAAAGATTCAACACCCAAAATAAGTAATTCTTTTTACTATTTACTAAATCCGTAATTAGTAATGATATTTAATTATGTTTTTGATGAATGCACAACTGCACGTTATAATCAATTTAACGACTCGTGAAATAAACTATTTCTATATTTAATATTCAACTTTTTTTATGACCAACCAGTTAACGATAGACGAGATACAAAATTTTAAAGGAAAATATCCCAAACAACTTTGGTATTTATTTTTTTCAGAAATGTGGGAACGCTTTTGTTTTTATGGTATGCGTGGTATGCTTACTTATTTTATGGTAACGCAGTTGATGATGAACGACGTACAGGCTAATCTTCAATATGGCGCTACTCAGGCATTTGTTTATGCTTTTACTTTCATTGGGGGATTGTTTGCAGATAAGATATTGGGGTTCAGAAAATCATTGTTTTGGGGTGGTATTTTAATGATTGT
>JBBRAG010000067.1:0-2363 GCA_038206945.1 Bacteroidia bacterium
GCATTTATAGTATTTAAGCGTATCAAACAATGCTGCTACAAAAGCTGCCTGTAAACTGTTTGATGAATTATTGTTTGTAGATGAAGTATAACCGATTTCGGTAAATGCAAAAGGTTTGTTACCGGTATTAGATGCCATCCAGTTAATATCGGCAGCTATGGTTGAAGGTGGTTTCATAACAAAAGGTAAAGGGTTTTGTGTATCTTCCGCATAATACGTATAGCAAATAAAATCGCCATACATTTTAAGGGCATTAAACAAAGAAGGGTTAGTGTTTTTAGCACCATTATAAGTAATGATCGTTCCTACTTTTATATTGGGCATTTTTAAGTGAATACGATTTACGGCGGCTTGATAAAAACTAACAAATCCATTTATTTCCGAGGGATGGGAGTTGAGATAGCCATCCACTTCATTGCCAATAAGAATATGTGTTATTCTGCTTATATGTGCGTCTGAATTTAATAACGTATCTATTAAATTAGAAAAACGACTTATCATTTGCGGGTCCCCAAATGAAACGGTCTGTAAATCGGAAGGTACCGTTTTAAGGTTGCTCTCGATCATTTTTATACTATACGCAAAACTTTTTATTTTGGTTCCATTTGTAGTGTCAAGATATTTGAGAGGATTGATAGGACTGTTTGTAAAAGAATAGTTATTAGGAGTAGGCTCAAGGTTAGACCAAAGATCAAACCATCCCATAAGATTTACTCCAATGGGCGCACAGGTATCAATTGCCTGATAGAAAGTTCCTAAACCGGGAGGTGAGTTTTGAAATTGCTGTAAAGCCAGCCCCACCAATAAAGTGTCGGAATTAATTTGCGAAAAGCTTTTCGGACAATTAAATCCAAAGAGTAAAACGATCCAAACAAGCATTCTTTTTTTCATACCCTTTTATTTAATAGATTGCGATTCTTTTTTTAGTTTTTTGGAAGCAAACGGTTTTAAAAAATAAGCCAATCTAAAACCGACAAAACTTCCCTTATTTGAAAATGTGTGTTGATAGCTTTGGTTATCTACTGTATAGTTAACGGTTGAATTAGCAATGGTTTTAAAGCCTACATTCATAATTATACTTGCTTGTAAAATAGAGCCGTTTTTATACATTTTTTCACGTCCTATACTCCAACGAAGCAATTCATATCCGCCGCCGTTAGTAGATGATTCGCTTTTAAGATAGTTAGTAGAACCACCCTCAGGTGTTTTACTGTAATCTTTTGTAGCACTTTGTTTACCAATTAATGTTGAAACAAAACCTCCACCCACTATCCAACGCGTATTTTTACAATTAAAATTAAATTTATAAAAAACCATTGCCGGAATTTCTACCGTTCCGAAGTTACTTTTAATACCTGAGAACCTGTCTTTATAATTGAGTAATGAATAATTTTCTGCCAGTGCATAATTAAACCCTATAGAATTAAAACCAATACCTGTCATTCCCATCCAATGGTTATTGTAATCGTAGCGAGCAACAAAATTAAGAGTGGGTGCTCCAAAATTGTTTTGCTGAAAACGGGCATTAGCATTTTCCATTCCACCGGCATACTTTGCTTTGTTCGCACTGATACCTATTTGTGCGCCTAAACGCCAAACATTATTTTCTTGTGCTGTTGCCGACATGGCTATTAAGCCGATGGCAAAAATTATTAATTTTTTCATGCGTTAAGTGTTTTAATTTGTTTGTATACCTATATGTCGTGCAAAAAATAAAATACCCTACCTGAAATGAATTATTTTTTTAATGTTGTGTGTTAAAACACATTTTGAACCCTATATTAAACACAAAAGGTACCGAATAACCGGTCTTCACGGCAAAAGTGCCGGTAGAATTAACATTATAAACCCTGTTAATAATGTTTTTCTGACTCGTTATATTCCAAAGGTCAAGATAATATTGTAATAGGTGCCTGTTTCTTTTACCAAATACTCTTTGCCATTGTATTTTTGCGCTTAGGGTATTGTAATTTGGATTTATAGCTGAGTTAATAGCTCCTGTTACTAATTGATATTTTCCGGCAATCGCATCAACTCCCGTTATGGGCGTATAGGGTGATCCCGTTGTAAACCTAAATTGTATGGAATAAGAGCTTGGCACAAACCATTTTCTTTTTTTCTCTTTAACAGAATAAATTACAAAGGCATTAATAGTATGCCTCTGATCAAAATAATAAGGGTAAACTTTATCCTGTAAATTACGTTGACGATCTGATTTTGCCAATGCGTAGGACAACCAACCGATTAACCGTACTTTTTCTTTTAAAAACGTAAATTCTAAACCTTTGTCAACACCTTTACCATTATTTGAAAAAAACTTGGCGGATTCGAATATTATACTATTATGATATTCTTTATACTAG
>JBBRAG010000068.1:0-2310 GCA_038206945.1 Bacteroidia bacterium
TCTACTTTTCCTGCAACGTTGTTAATTAATGGCGTACGAGAGACACTTTATCTCGATCTTGTTTTTCAACCATACTTAAACGGAAACAACAAAGATGACAGCAGTATATTTTGTTTAGCGCAGAATGTAACCGAACAGGTGAAGGACCGTAAAAAAGTACAGGAAATTACAGAAAGTTTAAACTATAGAAATGCAGTTTTTGAGGCTCAAAAAGAAGCGACACCTGATGCTGTCAATGTAGTAGATGCAAATGGCAAAATTATTTTTTACAATAATCGTTTTGCACAAATATGGAAAATGCCTCAAGAAATTATTGACAATAAGGATGATGAGGCGGCATTAAAACATGCCATGACGCTGTTGCAAGACCCCGAGGGATTTATAAAAAGAGTAGAAAAACTTTACAAAGAAAAAAGAGAAATAAGCTATGACGAAATTTATTTTAATGACGGACGAATAATAGAACGGAATGGCTCACCGATTATTGGGAAAGATGGAGCTAACTATGGATGGGCATGGTATTTTAGAGATATTACGGAAAGGAAAAAAACAGCAGAGATATTAAAGAAAAGTGAGGCCCGCACCCGTTTAGCTGTAGAAGCTGCAAGGTTGGGAACATTTGATGTAAACGTAATTAACCAAACAATTATTTATTCACCACGAATGGTTGAAATATTTGGTTTTGATAAACATGAGAAAATACCATACCGTTATTTTATAGATGCTATACACCCAGATGATAAAGCAACTAGAGAAGCTGCTCATACATTAGCAATGAAAACAGGAGACTTATTTTATGAAGCCAGAATCATACTTCCGGTCGGTAGCGTGAGTTGGATACGATTAAATGGAAAATTTTCATTTAAAGATTCAAAACCAACCTCTTTGGTAGGAATCCTGTTTGATATAACTGAAGAGAAAAAAGCTGCTGATTTATTAGAAATTAAAATTGAAGAAAGAACCGTTGAATTAATGCAAGCCAATGAGCAGCTAAAACAATTTACCTACGCTGCATCGCACGATCTTCAGGAGCCATTAAGGAAAATAAGTTTCTTTTTAGATAGATTATTAATAGGAATTGGCCCAATAGCCGATGAGAATAAAAAAACTGCAGAACGAATATTAAATACAACTGCAAGAATGAGAAATCTTATTAACGATTTACTACATTACTCAAACACAACATTTGGAGCTGTAACGTTTGAAGAAACTGATCTTAATGTTATCGTGCATGATGTTTTAGATGATATGGAAGCAAGCATTTTTGAAAAAGATGCAAAGGTCAAAGTAAATAAACTTCCCATGGTTTACGGAGATCCAACACAATTTAAGCAATTGTTTCAAAACATAATGAGCAATGCATTAAAATACCATAAAAAAAATGAAGCACCGCATGTATTGATCACTTCAGAAATTGTAAAAAGGGAATGTATACAAGCAACTGCAAGTTCAGAAAGAAACGAAGAAAAATTTTATAAAATTACTATAACCGACAACGGAATTGGTTTTGAACAGGAATATGCAGAACGGATATTTAAATTATTCCAACGCTTGCATTCAAAACATGAATATGAAGGCACCGGCATTGGGCTTGCTCTTGTGCAAAAAGTAATAGAGAACCACAACGGTTTTATTACTGTACTGAGCAAACTCGATATAGGTACAAGTTTCAATATTTTTTTACCTGTTGCCTTTTAAATAATTGTACTTACAATTATATCATTCCTTTTAATTTTTCAACAACCTCATCAATTTCGGCCTTTGTATTGTGTTTGCAAAAACTAAAACGTACAGTAATTTGATTGGGATTGTTATTGATAGCTCTTATAACATGGCTACCTGCTTCAGCACCGCTTGTACAAGCACTACCACCGCTTGCGCAAATGTTGCTTATGTCTAAATTAAACAACATCATTTCTGACTTTTCAGTTTTGGGGAAACTCACGCTTAATACTGTATAAAGACTTTTACCAAAAACATCTCCATTGAAACCAACGCCAGGGATATGTTTTTTTAGTTGCCCATGCATATAATATTTTAAACTACCTACATAGGCACTATCTACTTCGTAACCTGCCATAGCTAGTTCAAAAGCTTTTGCAAAGCCTACAATGCCATAAATATTTTCTGTACCTGCACGCATATTACGCTCTTGCGAACCGCCATGTACAAAAGGTTTGATACGCACATTTTCATTTATATAAATTATTCCAATACCTTTTGGACCGTGAAATTTATGTGCAGCTCCTGTAACGAAATGTATTGGTGTATTACGCAGGTCAATTGGAAAATGACCCACAGTTTGAACTG
>JBBRAG010000069.1:0-2265 GCA_038206945.1 Bacteroidia bacterium
ACTAAAAAAAGGTTGGTTAGCTGCCAATTTAGTTAAAGCAGTTACTAATTCATCGGTACCGGTGTTTTTTAAAACATATCCATTAATGCCTGCTTCCAGCATTTCAGAAATAGTTTCTTTATCACCAAACATAGATAAGGCGAGTATTTTCAGTTCAGGAAATAATTCTTTCAGCTGCCCAGTAAGTTCAATGCCAGACATCTCCTTCATATTAATATCAGTTATTAAAATATCGGGCGTACTGATTTTTATTTCGTCTAAAGCATTTAACGGGTTGGTATTTTCTCCTATAATTTCAAAAAGAGGTTTATTAGTTAATAGCGCTTTAATGCCATCTATCATTATTTGGTGGTCATCAACTATGTATATTGTAATTTTTTTAGTAGGAACAGAGCTCATAACCATTTGTTGTTTGTTCTACAAAAATAATTTTTTAATCTGTAATCCGAAATTTAATATACCGTATAACACGTACATGCTTTTACCGTAAACTGGGTATTTTCAAAATGGCTGCTTACTTTTAATATTGTATCACACAATAAAACAAACAAGATGAACCTAAAATCTACATTAAAAAAAGTCCTATTTATAAACGCAATTTGCTTGGCCTCAAATTCTTTTTCGCAAAGCGTGAGTTATAACATCGAAGAAAATAATCCTGACAGAAGAAACCTGATGATATACCTAAATCCTTTTAATGTACAGGCTTATATGCCGGATATTAATATTGGTATTGATGCGCAAATAAATTATCTGCTTAACAAAAGATTTCAGGTAGATGTAGATTTTAGAAAAGCCTGGACAGATTCCGGCATTGGTATCTTTGCACCTAAAGGCGTTTCTAAAGCCAGTCAGTTCCAAGTCGGCGGATGTTTTAATATAACTAATAAATTAAAAACAATTAATAATAAAATTATTTTGCGTTCATCCACAGTTGGACGTTACACCTTAACATCATCTATACAAGTGCAAGCCGAAGCAAGAAGGATATTTGCTTTACGAGGAGGCCTGCAATACTTTCATAATAATCAAAAAGGGAGTTCCATTCAGGCAAAAGATGCGCAAGGAAATTTGTATTTTGTAGATGATAATATAACGTTTGAAACAGTTAGTTACGTGGTTAGAAGTTATGGTATTTATGCAGGATTGGATTTTAAAACTATAAGAGATCTAGTAATTAGTACTACTGAATATGGAACTAAAAAAACAAAAAAATTAAGTAATGTATATATGGATTTACTATACACGCCTGGTATAACTTATAAATTAACGCCAACCAATAACCAGACCACTACCTTTAAAGATATTGATGTTAATTTGAAAGAGAACTTGCGCAGAACAATTGGTTGGCGCTTAGGATGGCAATACGTTTTTAATTCTACCGTTGGCTTTAATATGAAAACAGAAATTGGTATGATGCCCGGGCCACAAAATGTAAGTCCTTGGTTTTTAACCTTTGGGCTTGGTGTAAATTTTGGTTTAAAAATTAAGTTGTTTGATAAAGCAAAAACTGCCTCATAATATTTTAAGCAACTTTAGCTGCACTTGCCGCTAATTCTTTAGCTCGTTTTTCGGCGTTAAGTAAACCCTCTTGCAAATGATTACTTACGTTGTGTTTAGCAAATGTAGTTAATGCAGCTTATGTAGTTCCATCTTTTGAAGCAACAGCTTGTATCAATTCATCTAAAGGTTTATTAGCATTGTTTATTAAATGAAACGAACCCAACATGGTTTGTTTAACCATTAAAGATGCCATTGCCTCAGTCATACCCATTTTTTTCCGGCTTCTATAAGTTGTTGCACATATCCACTTAGAGCATACGGAATTAATTAGTAAATTAGGGCATTATGCCATATCCACGTAGCCAATTAGATTTCGACAAATTATTTAAAACAGACAAAGAATGCCTTGAATATTTACTGAAACTAAAGCAGCCAAAAGGATTTCAATGTTTAAAATGTGGGAACGAAACTTACTGGCTTGGTAGTAGAGAAAAATTAGTTTGTAAAAAATGTAGGGCTGAAACCTCGATAACGGCAGATACTTTATTTCATAAAAGTCGATTGCCATTAGGTGTTTTATATAGAGCTATGTGGTGGATTATCGCTCAAAAAAATGGAGTTAGCGCACAGGGCTTACAAAGAATTTTAGGAATAGGTAGTTACGAAACTGCGTGGGGTTGGCTACATAAATTCCGTAGGTTGATGGTTATCTCTGATAGAGAAAAGCTAAGCGGAATGGTTGAAATAGATGAAACGTTAGTT
>JBBRAG010000070.1:0-2240 GCA_038206945.1 Bacteroidia bacterium
TAATAATGTTTTCTATATCCTCAATATTATTCAGTAAACCAATTCCTCTTACAAGGTATGATTGTCCATTTTTTTCAATCACATCTCCACCAACATTTACATTGCTTTTTGATATGGCATTGTAAACATCCAACGAACTTAAATTGTATTTTATCAGCAATTCCGGATTCACACTTACCTCATAGGTTTTTTCTTCACCGCCAAAACTGTTTACATCTGCTACACCAGGTACACTTTTAAACTGCCTGTCTAAAACCCAATTTTGTATCGTTGTTAAATCTCTTATACTTCTTGTGGCACTCTTTAATGTATAACGGTAAATTTCTCCGGTAGGTCCGTAAGGTGGCTGCACATCGGGCTTTACACCATCGGGCAAGTCTGCGCCACCAAGCCTGCTAAGTACTTGTTGGCGTGCAAATGCATCGTCCACATCATCATCAAAAATTATTCTTATATATGATAATCCAAATGCAGAAGTGGTCCGCAGGTTAGATTTTTTTTGTACAGAATTTAAAACTGTTTCCATAGGAATGGTTACAAATTTTTCCATTTCTTCGGCACTTCTGCCTGCCCATTGTGCTATAATAATTATTTGGGTGTTGGTTACATCGGGGAAGGTTTCTACAGGTGTATTTTTATAAGCAAATACACCAATAACAGCAATAACGCCCGTTAAGAAAAAAACCATGTAGCGGTGGCGCAGCGAAAAGTGAATGATATTTTTAATGAACTTGTTCATGAATATTTTTTGAGAAATAAAGTGGAGGGTAAATTTATTTTTCTGTTAATGCCTTAAATAATAAAAGTTGGTTTCCTGCAATCACTTTGTCGCCTTGCTGTAACCCGGATTTTATATAAGTCCTTTCACCAATTGTTTTTAAAATTTGTACTTCCTGCACTTTTAAATCACATCTATCTTTATAAACAATTACATAATCTTTTCCGTTTTCAGATGTAATTGCTTTTGATGAAATGGCTAAATTATTTTCGCCCTCTTTATTTGTAATGATAATATTGGCAAACATTTCGGGCTTTAGCATGCCATCGGTATTAGGAAGTTTCACACGTAGTTTCATCACCTTTGTAACAGGGTCAAGTATATTACTTATATCGCTTATTACGCCGGTAAAAACTTTATCGGGATATGCAAGTGTGGTTACCTGTGCGGCATATCCTTGTTTAACTTTTGCAATGTCAGTTTCATACACATTGGCTACAACCCACACATCGCTGACGTCTCCCACCGTAAATAAATTATCATTTGCATCTGCTCTTATGAACCCCCCTTGGTTTATTTTCTTTTCGACTACATAACCGCTTATTGGGGCAGTTATATTGTATGTGCCATTAGATGTTGTATGCCCACCTCCATTGATGGCGATTTGATTTCTTAATTTTGTAACAGTTGTCGCAGCTTTTGCATAATTCTCTTTCGCTTCTATCAATTCTCTTTCGCTGGCTATTCCGTTTTTATACAACGATTGCTGGTTTTCCATTTGCTTTTTTGCAATAGCCATATCGTTTCCTGCAGTAGATAAATCGCTGTAATTACCGGATACGTCTGCACTTTTTATTACTGCAAGTGTTTGTCCTTTGCTTACTCTATCGCCTACCGAAACCTTTACCTGCAAAACCTGTCCGCTGCTAAACGGATAAACTTTGGAAACTTTTTTATCGTCAAAACTAACTTCACCACTCAATTTTAACTCACCTGCTATATTACTCATCGTTACAGAATCAATGGTGATCATTTTCGCCATAGAGTCGGAAATACAAATTCTATCATCTACCGGTGGTTCTACTTTTTTTTCTTTACAACTAAAAAAAGTGGTGGTTATTAATATTACCGCTAAATATTTCTTCAAAGTTTTCATTGTTTTATCTTGTTTTAGTTTCTAGTTAATTATTGTATTTTTAAAACGTCGCTGTTGGTAGCATAATTGATATCTTCTATAGATTTTACAAGATTGTTATGCTGCTCTACCAGCTTCAGTTTCGTATCCTTGTATGCATCTACAAAATCTATAAACTCCAATAAGTTTATTTGTCTTCCTTTATAACTGTTTAGCATATTTTGAAAAAGGTCATCATACTTTCTCGAAAAATCTAACTGATCTAAATTGTTAACTTGTTTTAAATAGTAAAATTTTGATGCAGCAGCATTTACATCGCTTTTTATTTTAGTGTATTGCAGGTCGGCTATTGTTTCTTGCTGTTTAATATTTATTTGGGCTGCTTTA
>JBBRAG010000071.1:0-1947 GCA_038206945.1 Bacteroidia bacterium
ATCATTTATAAATGCACCGGCTTCTTTTTCTATATCAATATTTTTTTGCAATAAAAGCATATCTGCCAAAGGTTGTAAGCCATTTTCTCTTGCTACAACTGCTTTTGTTTTACGCTTTTGTTTATATGGTAAATAAATATCTTCCAAATTGCTGATGGTAATGGCAGCATTAATTTTTGCTTGTAATTCATCAGTCATTTTGCCTTGCTCAGTAATCGTTTTCTCAATAAATTCTTTGCGCTCCGCAAATTCAATCATCGATTTATTTTCATCCTGTATCTGCTGTATTTGCACTTCGTCCAGTGCACCTGTGCTGTCTTTGCGGTATCGGGCAATAAATGGAATCGTACTTCCCTCACTTAACAATTGTAATACAGTTTCAACCTGAGATGATTTTATAGAAAGTTTTTGTGCTATGAGGTTATTGAACATTTTTCTACTTAAGGGATTAATGACTAATAATTATTCTATATTTTGGGGTGCGAAAATAAGGAATTGCTCAACAGAGAATATCAATTTGTTAAACGAGTTTTTGAAAACACTTATGGAAGTTAAAATGAATTATGCTAAATTTAAAAAAACGTATTTTTGACATTCAAAATTTAACTAGTAATGTATACAACCTATCATCTCACATCTGCTCAAGAAATTACAAGCGACATTTTAGAAAGTATTAAAGCCACTTTTAAAACCAACCCTATTAAACTCACTGTAGAAATAGAAGAAGACGAAACTGCTTTTTTAATGAGTAATCCTGCGAATAAAGCAATGTTGCTTAAATCTATTGAGCAAGATAAAAAAGGAGAGTCAGTAACTGTAAAAATTGAGGTGTAATGCTTGATATTTTATTTACAACCAGTGCGTTTGAGCAATACAATGACTGGCTTATTTTAGACAAAGTAATTTATAAAAAGTTACAAAAATTAATTATCGAAATAGCTCGCAATCCTTTCGAAGGAACTGCAAAACCCGAACCTTTAAAACACGACCTATCTGGATATTGGAGTAGAAGAATAAATGATGAACATAGACTTGTTTATAGAGCTACTGAAACTTACATAAAAATTATTTCCTGCAAAAACCACTATACCTAGCTAAAGTATATAACAAGAAAATCAAGAGTTGCATAAATATTATATGCAAAATAATTTTCCTTAGTTTGCTGTTAACAAAACTTTCTTTTCGGGGTTTCTTTCTGCATAGTTGTAAATACTATTTCTTATAAAGTCGTTGTCTGCAAAGGGTTCTATACATTCTTTTAAATCATTAACTGACGAGGGTTTTAATGTAGAAGAAATATAACCCATACCCCAAAAGTTTCCTTTTTCAATTAAAAAACACAGATTTTTATTTGCCTCCACACCATCATCCAACAACGCAAACGTGGGTAGTTGCTCATGTAAACTAGATATGGCATTTTTAACCCTTCCGTTGTAATATAATGGCTCCTCTGTAAATTCCAAATCGCTTTCTGCAAAAGGCGTTTTATCTGCATAACACAATTTTTCATTCAGTTCAAATTCTGCCATCATTTTACGGAGTAAAACCTGCCCTTCGTGCAATAAATTAAAACAATAAAGAGATGGCAAATTTTTTCTTTTCTTGTCAATGGCAAGGCGCAAATACCCACGGTTATCTTCAAAAGAATACAGCGCATACTTTTGCACAGGTTGCTTTTGGGCATAATTATATTGCGGCCATAATTTTCTTATTTCTGTACTTTCCAAAATAAGTGCGTGCAGTTCATTGGCACAAATTTTAAAACTGATATCTGCTACCAATCTTAGAAAGTTTTGTCTACGGTGTCCGGCATCATTGTGTGTAAAATGGCTCACCACCCTTTTCTTTATGTTGATGGCCTTGCCCACATAAATAACTTTGCCATTGTGGTTATGAAAATAATATACGCCGGCAACCGGTGGTAAATTATCAATTTTCTTCTTTTCT